>JABDED010000005.1:15110-66018 GCA_013287275.1 Betaproteobacteria bacterium | reverse complement strand
GGCGGTGGATGCCGTCCAAAAAGCCAATAGCGGCCATCCCGGGCTGCCGCTAGGAGCGGCGCCCATGGCATATGTATTGTGGACGCGTTTCATGAAATATCATCCGGCCCATCCGCTCTGGTTTGACCGCGACCGCTTCATACTGTCAGCGGGACACGGCTCGGCATTGCTGTACAGCCTTTTGCATCTTGCCGGCTACGCCCTGCCGCTAGAACAACTGCGGCAATTCCGCCAGTGGGGCAGCATCACGCCCGGCCATCCGGAACGCGGCATGACGCCGGGCGTGGAAGTGACCACCGGCCCGTTGGGGCAAGGCTTCGCGAATGGGATCGGCATGGCGATGGCGGAAGCAAACCTGGCCGCACGCTACAACCGCGACGGTTTTGAAATCATCAGTCATTTCACCTACGGGATCGTCAGCGATGGCGACCTGATGGAAGGGATAGCTTCGGAAGCGGCATCATTGGCCGGCCATCTGCAGCTAGGCAAGCTGATTTACCTGTACGACGACAATACGGTCACGCTATCTGCAGGCACCGATATCACATTCACGGAAAACCGGGCGCAACGCTTCGATGCCTATGGCTGGCATACCCAGCTGGTGCAAGACGGCAATGACCTGTCTGCGATAGAACAAGCGCTGTCGGAAGCGCGCGCAGAAACGAAACGGCCCTCGCTGATACTGGTGCGTACCCATCTGGGGTATGTTTCGCCCAATAAGCAGGATAGCTTCGAAGCGCATGGCTCCCCGTTGGGCGCGGAAGAAACACGCTTGACCAAGCTCAACCTCGGCTGGCCCGAGGAGTCGTCTTTCCATATTCCCGAAGCAGTGCAGAAACACTATTGGCAAGCGACTGAAAAAGGGGCGCAAAGCGAAGCCGAATGGCAGGAGAAATTTTCTAGCTATGCAGCTGCCCACCCGGAAGCTGCCGCCGAGCTGCAACAGCTGATCAGCGGCGAACATGGCGCCTCGCCCTCCGGCTGGGATGCCGGCATTCCCGACTTTCCGGCAGACGCCAAGGGCATCGCAACGCGGGTTGCATCCGGCAAAGTAATGAACGCGATTGTCCCGCATTTACCGGCCCTGATCGGCGGTTCGGCAGACCTGGACCCGTCTACCTATACCGCATTGAAAGGTGCCGGCGATTTTGAGCCGCCCGGCATCAGCGGAAACGACATGCAGGGCTCCGACGGCGGCGGCTGGAGTTTTGCCGGCCGCAACCTGCATTTTGGCGTACGCGAGCATGCAATGGGCGCCATCATGAACGGCATGGCGGCACATGGCGGCGCCTTGCCGTTCGGCGCGACCTTCCTGGTTTTTTCCGACTATATGCGCCCGGCCATCCGCCTTGCCGCACTGATGGGCTTACATGTAATCTATGTATTCACACACGACAGCCTGGCACTGGGTGAAGACGGTGCCACGCATCAGGCGGTAGAGCAATTGGCCAGTTTACGCGCCATTCCCGGTCTCGTCGTCATCCGCCCCGCGGACGCGAATGAAACAGCCGCCGCGTGGCGGCTTGCGGTCAGGATGAACAACTGCCCGGTCGCGCTGGTATTGACACGGCAAAGTGTTCCCACGCTTGACCGGCTGCACTTCTCTGCCGCGGCAGGATTGACGCAAGGCGCGTATGTGCTGGCCGACCCTGCGGATCGCAAACCCGAGCTGATCTTGATCGCCAGCGGTTCGGAAGTGGCACTGATCGTGGCGGCCCAGCAGCAGTTGCTGACGCAAAATATCCGGGCACGCCTGGTCTCCATGCCCAGTTGGGAACTGTTTGACGCCCAGCCGCAGGAATATCGCGATTCCGTCTTGCCGCCGACGATGCGCACCAGGCTGGCGGTGGAGGCGGGAGTGTCGCAAGGCTGGCATCGCTTTGTCGGCCAACACGGGGATGTACTTGCGGTTGACCGTTACGGCGCATCGGCTCCCGGTGACGTAGTAATGCGGGAGTATGGCTTTACCGTCGAGAACGTCTGCAAGCGGGCGCTCGCTTTACTTAACCCGAAATCCAGCTAGGCTGGCCTGCAATGAAGCCTGGGGTGCTGCCTCCCAATGCATCGCCCCAGCGCATTACGCAAGCGCAGCGTCAACAATAGCCTGCGCATCCTTAAGGATGCGCTGCAGATGCTGTTCCCCCTGGAAACTCTCCGCATAGATTTTGTAGATATCTTCGGTACCTGAAGGGCGCGCAGCAAACCAGCCGCTCTCAGTGATCACTTTCAAGCCGCCTATGTCGGCGCCATTACCTGGGGCTTTGGTCAGTATTTCCTGGATTTTTTCTCCGGCAAGCTCAGTGGATTCCACCTGCTGCGGCGATAGCTGCAGCAGTTTTTTCTTTTGCGCCGGTGTGGCCACTGCCTCCACCCGGTCCGACACCGGGTCGCCCATTTCGCTGGCAAGCTTGCGGTAGATGTCGCCCAGGTCGCATCCGGTGCGGGCGGTAATTTCCGCCGACAGCAGCGCCGGCGCCAGGCCGTCTTTATCCGTGGTCCACACGGAGCCATCGAGGCGCAGGAAAGAGGCCCCTGCGCTCTCTTCTCCGCAAAAACCGAGCGAACCATCGCACAGGCCGTCAGTGAACCATTTGAAGCCGACCGGCACTTCCAGCAGTTTGCGCCCCAGCCTGGAACAGACCAGATCGATCATCCGGCTGCTGACCAGGGTTTTGCCGACCCCGGCTCCTGGCGACCAGTTCGGGCGATGCCGGAACAGGTAATCGATGGCGACAACGAAATACTGGTTTGGTGACAGCAGCCCCGCATGACGGGTGACGATCCCATGCCGGTCGTGATCGGTATCGCATGCGAAGGCAATATCGTAGCTATCCTTGCGCTGGATCAGGCGCTGCATCGCATACGATGATGACGGGTCCATACGGATGCGGCCATCCCAGTCTACCGTCATGAAGCGGAAAGTCGGATCGACCTCGGCGTTGACCACGCTCAGGTTCAACTTGTAGCGCTCGCCTATCCTTTCCCAGTAATGAACGCCGGCGCCGCCCAGCGGGTCGACGCCGAGGCGGATGTCCGCGCCAGAAATCACGTCCATCGCGATGATTTTGTCGAGCTGCTCGACGTAGGCCCCCAGGTAGTCATAGCGGTGCGTGGTTGCGGCGCTCCTGGCCTTTGCGGAAGACATCCTCTTGACACCCCGCAGGCCGTCTTTCAGCAGCGCATTGGCTCTCGCTTCTATCCAGGCGGTGATATCGGTATTGGCCGGGCCGCCGTTAGGCGGGTTGTATTTGAATCCGCCGTTATCCGGCGGATTGTGGGAAGGCGTGATAACGATGCCGTCCGCCAGCCCGGATGCATGCCCATGCTTATCGCGGTTATGCATGAGTATCGCCAGCGATATGGCCGGCGTAGGCGTGTATTCATCATTTTCCGCCAGCATCACCTCCACGCCGTTGGCTGCCAGCACTTCCAGCGCGCTGGCACAGGCAGGCACCGACAGTGCATGGGTATCGATACCGAGAAACAAGGGGCCGCCGATGCCCTGCTGCAAGCGGTATTCGCATATTGCCTGGCTGATGGCGAGCACATGCCATTCATTAAAGCCGAGTTCAAAAGAGGAGCCCCGATGGCCCGATGTGCCAAAGGCGACCCGCTGTGCCGGTACCGAAGGATCCGGTACCCCTGTATAGTAGGCCGTCACCAGTGCAGCTACGTTGACCAGTAATGCCGCCGGCGCAGGCTTTCCGGCAAGAGGGCTGATTTTCATGGCTGTGTCTTCGATGCCGTTGCCGGCGCTATACCTTCACGCGCCTGCTCGAAAATACTGACCCATTTGCGGTAGCGCCCGGCGATCTGGGATACCGCTTCTTCCCTGGTAATCCTGTTCGCCTGATAGCCTGCCACCGCATCCCAGAAACTGGTGCGGCCGACCGCAAAACCGATGAACCCGGGCACGGCCGCGGCGACTTCCAGCCATCCCGCCACTTTTTCTTCGTCGGCGCCGCGCCCCAGCACTATGCAGCTCACGTCCTGCCGGCCATCGCGCCGCACCGCGTCGACCACCATTTCGCAATCTTCGCGGCTATCCAGGCCCTCTATTTTCCATACGTCGGCTTCCACGCCGGCATCCTGCAGATTGCGGATGGCGCGGCGCATCAGTGGGGGCCGAAGCTGGCTGTCGTAGGCTTTTTTATCGCCATGAAGATGCTGCAACTGCTCTTCTGTCGCCGGCACCAGCAATTCAAACATGAAGCGTTGGCCGGCGGCCCGGCAATAGTCAGAAACCTGCTTCAGGCGGGCGGCCTGGCGCCGATTCAATTCTGCGTCGCCTTCGGGATTGTAATTCACCAGCACCTTTGCAAAGGTCGGCTGGATGGCGTCTATGTGCGCCGCAAATGCATCGCCGTATTCAAATTCGAATTCCTGCGCGCCGCTCCTCTCCACGGAGACGGCAACCACATAAGCGCTATTTGTCGCATCTCTCAATATGTCCGCGCCGAATTCTTCATCCACCAGGATGCCGGCGTAGGCGGCCGGAACGCCGCCGCTGACCGCCTCCCGGAAGCCGTCATAAATCAACCTCTTGCTGCTGGCGACCAGGTCGTGCTGCTCCTGTGTCAGTGGCGGTTTGAAATGGAACATGCCGCTCAGATAGGATTGCCGGTGATCGAACGGCAACAGGTATAGCGGTGTGGTATAGCCTGGTTTCATGATTCCTCCTTCCGAAGCCGGCGGTAGCGCCAGATTAATGCATTGGTCGAGCTATCGTGCTTAAGTTCAGGCTCCTCCACGCTTTCAAGTTCGGGAATGATGCGTTGCGCCAGCAGCTTGCCCAACTCTACTCCCCACTGGTCGAAAGAATCGATGTTCCAGATGATGCCCTGGGTAAACACGCTATGTTCATACAGCGCCACCAACTGTCCCAGGGTCTGTGGGGTCAGGCATGGGGCCAGGATGGTGTTGGTAGGACGGTTGCCGTCGCAGACAAGGTGGGGCACGAGCCAGGCAGGCTTGCCTTCCGCCCTGACCTGGTCTGCGGTCTTGCCAAACGCCAGCGCCTCGGCCTGTGCAAACAGGTTGGCCAGCAATAACGCGTGATGACGGCCTACCGGGTTCAGTGGCTGGCAAAAACCGATGAAATCACAGGGTACAATCTGCGTTCCCTGATGGATGAGCTGGTAAAAAGAATGCTGGCCGTTGGTTCCCGGCTCGCCCCAGTAAACCGGCCCGGTAGGCACTGCTACCCGGTCACCGTCCAGCGTGACATGCTTGCCGTTGCTTTCCATCGCCAGTTGCTGCAGGTAGGCCGGAAAACGCTTCAGGTAATGTTCATACGGTAAAACAGCCACTGTCCCGGCACCCAGGAAATTATTATTCCAGATAGCCAGCAGGCCCATCAGCACCGGCAGATTTCTTTCAAATGGCGTACTTCGAAAATGCTCGTCCATCGCATGGAAGCCGGACAGCATGTCACGAAAATTCCTTGCTCCGATAGCGATCATGGTAGACAGGCCGACCGCCGAATCCATAGAATAGCGGCCGCCCACCCAATCCCAGAAGCCGAACATATTGGCTGTGTCTATGCCAAATTCCGCAACTCCTTCGGCATTGGTGGACACGGCGACGAAATGCTTCTGAATCGCGCTTTTGTCCTTGAGTTTGCGCAAACTCCAGTCACGGGCCGTGCAGGCGTTGGTCAGGGTTTCCAATGTCGCAAAGGTCTTGGACACGATAATGAACAGGGTTTCTTCCGGATCCAGGTCGCGCGTGACTTCTACAAAATCCGTGCCGTCTATATTGGACAGGAAACGGAAGTTCATGTCGCGTCGGCTGTAATAGCGTAAGGCCTCATAGGCCATCACCGGCCCCAGGTCGGAGCCGCCTATGCCTATATTGACGATATTGCGTATGGCCTTGCCGGTATACCCCAGCCAGCGACCGCTGCGGATATCTTCTGAAAACACCGCCATATGCTGCAAGACTGCATGGACCTCCGGGACGACGTCTATACCATCGACCAGGAAATGTTCATCTTGCCGCGCGTTGAGTGCGATGTGCAGGGCAGGCCGCTGCTCGCTGGCATTGATCTTCTGGCCGCCGAACATCGCGGCTATGCTTTCGGCCAGGCCGCACTCTTTCGCCAACTGCAATAGCAGCCTGAGGGTCTCATCGGTGACGCGATTTTTGGAATAATCAAGATAAAGCCCGCCGGCTTCGGCAACCAGGCGCTCTCCCCGCTGCGGATCTTCGGCAAATATCTGCCGCAAATGCAGCTTGCCCACCCGGCCATAATGTTCGGCCAGGGCTTGCCAGGCCGGCAGCGCGGTCAGTTGCGCGCGGGGTGGGGCCGCACTGCCATTCATGACTGTTTGTCCGCGACAGCTTGGTCTTCTGTCAGCGTCTTGTTCTTGCCGGCGATGAGTTCCATCAGGTCATTCCAGGATTTGCTGAAAGACTCCGCGCCTTCACGTTGCAGCTGCGCGGCAAGAGCCGCTTCGTCGACACCTGCTTGAGCAAACTCGGCCAGTGTTTTTTCTGCGTCGCCGCCTTCCGCCGGCATGCTTCCGTTGACCTTGCCGTGGTCGGCGAACGCCAGCAAAGTCTTTTCCGGCATGGTATTGATGGTATTCGGCGCAGCGAGAGCCTCTGCATACAAGATGTCGGGTGCAGCGGGGTCTTTAGTGCCGGTACTCGCCCACAGCAGGCGTTGCGGCTGTGCTCCGGCTTCGGCCAGTTTTCTCCAGCGTTGCGAAGCCAGCAGTTCCCGATATGCATGGTAGCTGCGCTGGGCGATGGCGATGCCGAGGCGGTTCTCCAGCACAATCGGCACCTTTCCCTTGACCGCAACATCCCAGCGGCTGATGAACAGGGACGCCACCGAGCCCACCTTGATATCCAGTCCGGCAGCGCTGCGTCTTTCTATTCCGCGCAAATAGGCTTCGGCTGCGGCCAGATATTGTTCGCGGGAAAATAGCAAGGTGACATTGATCGGCACGCCGGCGAAAATGGCTTCCTCTATCGCCGGAATACCTGCGGCCGTGCCGGGAATCTTGACAAATAAATTCGGCCTTTGCGCCCTTGCATGCAGTTGTATCGCCTGCTGCACCGTGCCCGCGGTATCGTTCGCCAGCAAGGGCGATACCTCCAATGATACCCAGCCGTCCATGCCCGCGGTCTCGTCATGCACCTGCCGGAACAGGTCCGCCGCCCGAACCAGGTCTTCCAGCGCCAGTTCCATAAACAGGCTTTCGCCGGACTTACCCTTGCCTGCCTTGGCCTTGATTGCTTCGTCGTAAAAATGGCTATTCTTTATCGTCTGATAAAATATGGTGGGATTGGAAGTCAGGCCGGTGACGGCGAACTCGCGCATGTAGCGGCTCAATGTTCCGTCTTCCAGCATGCCCCGGGTAATATTGTCCAGCCATAAGCTCTGGCCCAGTGCATGCAGATGGTCGTTCGGGCTCATGATGTCCTCGTTTCTTGATGGCTTGTGTTCCCGGCGCTCAACAGGGCCGGCAAGTCGTAGTGAATCAAATCGCCAATGCAGTCCCCGGCAGCTCCAAAGACAAGCAGCTCATCGGATTGAACTGCATCCATCCCTATTCTCCCCCGGGCTTCGACTCTTTTTCGACATGGCCGCCGAATCCATGCCGCATGGCCGACAATAGCTTGTCGGCAAAGCCGGCATTGCCGCGTGAATTGAAGCGCGCATACAGCGCGGCGCTCAGGACAGGCACTGGCACCCCTTCGTCGATTGCCGCATTGATGGTCCAGCGCCCCTCGCCGGAATCCGATACCCGCCCCTGGTATTTTTCTAAAGTCGGATCGCTCAGGAGGGCGCCGGCAGTCAGGTCCAGCAACCAGGAGCCGATCACGCTGCCGCGCCGCCACAGCTCGCTAATGTCGGCGAGATCGAATTCGTATTGATAATATTCCGGTCGACGCAATGGTGTCGTCTCGGCGTCTACATCGCTTTTCAGTTTCCCGACGTTGGCATTGCGCAAGATGTTCAGGCCTTCGGCATAGGCGCCCATGAGGCCGTACTCGATGCCGTTATGTATCATTTTGACGAAATGGCCGGCGCCTTGCGGACCGCAGTGCAGATAGCCCAGTTCGGCGGTACTGCCGCCGGCACTCCGGCCGGCCGTTGGCGGGGATGCGGCAAGACCTGGAGCGAGCGTGGAAAAGATCGGGCCGAGATATTCAACGACTTGTCGTTCGCCGCCTATCATCAGACAATATCCGCGATCGTATCCGGCAACGCCTCCGCTGGTTCCGACATCCAGATAATGGATTTGATGCGCTTGTAATTCAATGCCGCGCCTGACATCGTCGTGATAGTAAGAATTACCGCCGTCAATGATGATATCGCCGGCGCTGAGCAATGGCAGCAACAGGGCAAGATTCTCATCCACAACCGCGGCCGGCACCATCAGCCAGATGACGGCCGGCTTGGGGAGCTTTTCCACGAAATCCGCCAAACTCGATGCCCCTATCACGCCGGGATGCAGGAGCGCCTTCACCGAATCCTGCCGGACATCATACGCTACGCATTCATGGCCGCCCTTGGTCAGGCGCTTCACCATATTGGCCCCCATGCGCCCCAGCCCTATCATGCCCAGCTTCATTTTCTCTCTCCTTGAGTAGGCTAACCTGTCAAATATGGCGCCTCTGAAAGACTAACGCCGGGAAGCCAAGGTTTTCCGTTCGCCAACGCACATTTGCCAATTGAGGCATTGCCTCATAGCTGCTTCTTTACCGAAAAAGACGGCCAGGCATATGCGCGAAGTTGCGCATCAATGCGCTATATTGGATGCAGGCAGGCTTTTTTTGCAGGGATAGACATGTTTTGGATATCCTGGGAGTGGAACAACTACGGCCAATAGGAAAGTGTACTCATACAAGACGTTACAATGACTTGAGTCCCCGACCTCGCTTTCTTTCGCGCAAGATATATTTGAAACTTGCAGCATTCGTCTGGGGCCAGGCGCACGGTACGCATTGCGATACCTGAATGCGAAGAGCGGGGTGGGTATCGACTGGCGACGACGCTGATATACTATGCGCTCATGCTTTAGCTATTTCGTCTGAAATGCGACGAACTCGCGACGAACTAGAGTTCCCGATTCCGGCAGCGCAATCCGTCTTTCCGGCTTTGCCCGGATCAGCCGTGCTCGACCATGCAGCTGCGGAGCTGCGCACTTTAGTCCAAGAATTTAATATTGATCAACCTGTACCATCCGGAGTTACACCATGCGCATCCTGCACACCATGCTACGCGTCGGCAACCTGCAACGCTCTATCGATTTTTACACCCAGGTGCTGGGTATGAAATTACTGCGCCAGTCCGACAACCCTGAATACAAATATACGCTGGCCTTTGTCGGTTACGGCAACAACCCCGACCACGCAGAACTGGAACTGACTTATAACTACGGAGTGGAGCAGTACGATATAGGCACCGCCTATGGACATATCGCGCTGGCGGTGCCGGACGCCCACGCCGCCTGCGAGGCGGTGAAAGCCAAGGGCGGCAACATCACGCGCGAAGCGGGACCGGTCAAAGGCGGCACCACGGTGATCGCGTTCGTGCAAGATCCCGACGGCTATAAGATAGAATTGATAGAACGCAAGAACGAGACTGGCGGCGTAGGTTTGCGCTAAGCGTCAGCACCATCGGCCCGTGTAAAAAAGGAGATATTGCTTTTTGCAATATCTCCTTTTTTTCGGCCTGCCATACTGCTACAAAGACTCAGACATGCCCGTGCCGCCGGAAATAGGCAATCAGGCCGCTGGTCGACGTATCCAGGTTCACGTCATAAGCCTGGTCGCCGGTAATCGCCGGCAACAGGCGGTTGGCCAGCTGTTTACCCAGCTCCACGCCCCATTGGTCGAAGGAGTTGATGCCCCAGATCACGCCTTGCACGAATACCTTGTGTTCATACAGCGCCAGCAGCATGCCGAGCTGGAAAGGATCCAGGCTGGGCATCAGGATGGTCGTCGACGGCTGGTTGCCGGCGAAGACCTTGTGCGGCAACAGCTTGGCGATATGCGTATCGCCCAGGCCCGAGGCGGACAATTCTTCGCGCGCCTGCGCTTCGGTTTTGCCGAAAGCCAGCGCCGAACTTTGCGCCAGGCAGTTCGCCAGCAAAGGCGCCTGGTGGCCCGGTAGCGGATAATCGCTGGATGCCGCCACCACGAAGTCGCAGGGAATCAGCCAGCCGCCCTGGTGCAGCAGCTGGAAGAAGGCATGCTGGCCGTTGACCCCGATCTCACCCCAGACGATGGGATTGGCGCGGCAGTTCAGGGGCTCGCCATCGCGGTTGACGGTCTTGCCGTTCGATTCCATTTCCAGTTGCTGCAGGAAGGCCGGCAAGTGACGTATCGATTCGTTATATGGCAGGATCGCGGTGGTTTCGGCACCCAGGAAGTTGGTGTTCCAGATCGAGATCAGCGCCAGCAATACCGGCAGGTTTTTTTCCAGCGGCACTTGCTGGAAATGGCGGTCCATGGTTTCTGCGCCTTTCAACAGGCGCTCGAAACCGTTCATGCCTATCGCCAGTGCGACCGACAGCCCAACCGCCGACCACAGGGAATAACGGCCGCCTACCCAATCCCAGATCTGCAGGATATTGCTGTCGGGAATGCCGAACTCATGCGCCTTGGCCGGGCTGGATGTTACCGCAATGAAGTGCTTGCCGATGGCCCATTCTTCCATTGCCGCCGCCAGCAGCCAATTGCGCGCCGTTTGCGCATTGATCGAGGTTTCTTGCGTAGTAAAGGTTTTGGAAGCCACGATGAACAAGGTCGTGCGCGGATCCAGTTGCTCCAGCAAGGGCGCCAGATGCGCGCTGTCCAGGTTGGACACATAGTAAAAAGTCAGGCCCGGATGCTGCAGCGCTGACAAGGCGCGTGTGGCCAGCTTGGGGCCGAGGTCGGAGCCGCCTATGCCTATATTGACGATATTCTGTATCGCATCGCCCTTGAAACCGCGCCACAGGCCGCTGCGCACCCTCTCCACGATATCCCGCATCTGCTTGCGCACTGCCCTCACCTGCGGCATCACGTCGTTGTCTGCGCTCGGAAACGGCGTGAAATCCAGGTGGCGCAGCGCCGTATGCAGCACCGAACGGTCTTCGCTGACATTGATTTTTTCACCGGCAAACATACGGTCGCGCCAGCCGCCGACATCCGTAGTGCGGGCCAGCTGCACCAGGCTGTCCAGCGTTGCGGCATCTATCCTCTGCTTCGAGTAATCCACCAGCAAATCATCGAGCTCTGCGGAAAAATTGGCAAAGCGATCCGCATCCGCGGCGAACAGGTCGCGCAGGTGGATATGCTCCAATCTGTCTTTATGGGCCAGCAAGGCCTGCCATTCAGGGGTGTTCGTTATATTCATCATATTCCTGGAGAATCCGGCAACAAGGCGGGCAAGTTCCAAAGGAAATCGCCGCTTCGATTATAGGGGAAAGTTTGTCATTGTCGAAACTTCAGCCTGTAATCAACAGGCTGATTTGCAAATCGCCAACAATCGGGTGCGCCCGGTGTAGCGCCGGGTCGGGAATACAGGGGATGGACATCCTGCCGGAGGACCCGGCAGGCAGCGGCTTATAAAGCCTGCCTAGCGGGTAGCAAGCAGGACCGCCAGCGCTACATACTGTTCCAGCGGAATAGTCTCAGGGCGGGCCTGCGGATCGACGCCGGCGGCGATCAATTCCTGTTCGGTGAACATGCCGGCGACGCAATTGCGCACCACCTTGCGGCGCTGGGAAAACGCCTTGGTCACGACCTCTTCCAGTTTCTTCACATCGCAAGCCAGTCGTTCTGCCTTGGGTATCATCCTGACGATGGCAGAATCCACCCTGGGCGGAGGATCGAAGGCGGTAGGCGGCACCACGAAACACAGCTCCATGTGGTAGCGCCATTGCAGCATCACCGACAGCCGCCCGTAAGCCTTGCTGCCCGGATCCGCCACCATGCGTTCCACCACTTCTTTTTGCAGCATGAAGTGCTGGTCTTCCACCTGGTCCACATAGTCCGCCAGATGAAACAGCAAGGGGCTGGAGATGTTGTAAGGCAAGTTGCCGACCACGCGCAGCTTCTGGCCGGCGGCCACCGGAATCGAAGCAAAATCAAACTGCAAGGCATCGCCTTCATGCACGATCAGCTTGGTCTGGTCAAAATTCTTTTTCAGCCGGGCGACCAGGTCGCGGTCCAGTTCCACCACATGCAGCGTAGTCAACGAATCCAGCAACAACTTGGTCATCGCCGCCAGGCCCGGTCCTATCTCTACCATGGCCTGGTCCGGCTTGGGATCGATGGAGCGAATGATATTGCTGAGGACGATCTGGTCCGTCAGGAAGTTCTGGCCAAAACGTTTACGTGCGATGTGTTTCATATGTTTTTCTATTTCTATTGCAGGATGGGCACCTGCGCCCATCCTGCTTGGCTAACTTTAGATAATTATGGTGTACTTCGTGGGTACAGGCCGGGGGTGGCCCGGCAGCCACTTACATTTTTTTGCTTCGCCAAAAAAAGGTAAGCCAAAAAAAGGCGACCGCAGACTTGCCCTTCGGGTGATGGGGCTAAGCCCCATCACATTTTATGCATTACAAAAAATGGGAAATGAACGAAACTCGCTACGCTCAGACAACGTTCATTTCTGATCCATTTTCTGTAAAGCACAAAATGCTGCGTCCCGAGCGGGGGTACGTCAACGGCAACTTCAACAACAACCCCAACACCCAAATCAAATCAAATCAAATCAAATCAACCAGATTTTAAGTAACAGGTTACGGTCAAAATTGGAGCATCTGGTTGCCGTTGTTTTTGACCTTCAACCGCTTGGAGCCTCGCCGATTGTGCGGTACAGAAAATGGATCAGAAACGGGTGTGTTTGAGCGCAGCGAGTTTCGCCCGTTTCCCATTTTTTGTGCCGCATAATCGGGCACCCCGTAGGGGCGAGGCTTGCGGTCGCCTTTCTTTGCTTACTCTTCTTTGGCGAAGCAAAGAAAGTAAGTAGCCGCCGGGCTACCCCCGGCCAGCAATCTCAAAGCAACCACATCCTAGGCAAGAGCCTCCGAGCGAGAACGCACCATTCCAGCAGCAACCCGAATCGCCACCACCATGCTCCCCACGTCCGCCAGCCCCAAACCCTGCGCCGCCAAATCCAGCGCCGTCCCATGATCCACAGACGTGCGTATCAAAGGCAGGCCCAGCGTAATATTCACGCCATTCCCAAAACTTGCATGCTTCAAGACCGGCAAACCCTGGTCGTGATACATAGCCAGCACGCAATCCGCCTGCTCCAGGTATTTTTGCTGGAACAAGGTATCGGCAGGATACGGTCCCGTGGCGGAAATTCCCAGGGACTGCGCATGCTGCAGCACCGGCGTGATCACGTCTATCTCTTCCCGACCCAGGTAGCCGTTTTCGCCCGCATGCGGGTTCAGGCCGGTGACCAGGATGCGCGGCTGCGCCAGGCCGAACTTTTGCCGCAAATCGGCATCAACAATCTGCAGTGTCTTCAGCAAGCCATCAAAAGTGATGGCCGCGGACACGTCCTTCAAAGGCAGGTGGGTGGTCGCCAGCGCCACCCTTAGCGGCTGCGGCAAGCTTGCCGAGGCTTCGCAGGCCAGCATCATCACCACTTGCGCAGTGCCGGTCTTTTCCGCCAGGTATTCGGTATGGCCGCTGAAAGCGACACCGGCATCGTTGATCGTGCTTTTTTGCAGCGGCGCAGTGACGATCGCGTCGCACCAGGCGGCGCCTGGCGAGACGCTTTCTATCGCCACATCCAGCGTGTGCAATACCGAACGTCCGTTCCTGGCATCCAGTTGGCCCGGTACGACATGCGCAGCCAGCGGGCAATCGATGACGGTGATTTGCCTGTCGCTGCAATTGGGCAAGCCGTCGTTGCGCAGTGCTTCCAGCGAAACGCCCATCAGGCTGATGTCGTCCGAGATTTCCGCCGCCAGCATGGAAAGGAAGGCGGCATCGCCGATCAGCACCGGCCGTATTTCATGCCGCAACTGCCATGCGGCCCTGATGGAGATTTCCGGTCCTATGCCCGCTGGTTCGCCAACGGTCAGCGCAATGACCGGAAGTTTCATTATTTGTCTTCTGTACGGAATTCTACATAGGCGCGGTCGCGCAACTGGCGCAACCAGTCCTGCAGCGCTTCGTCAGCCTTGCGGTCGCGCACGGCCTGGCGGGCGGCAGCGCGCTGACGGTCTTTTGACATGTCATCGTTCTTGCGTTCCAGTACCTGGATCAGGTGGTAGCCGAACTGGGTTTCCACCGGTTCGCTGACTTCATTGGGCTTCAGCTTGTTCATCGCCTGTTCAAACTCGGGCACGGTGTCGCCTGGATAAATCCATCCCAGGTCGCCGCCCTTGGACGCCGACAAGTCATTGGAGAAAGTCTTTGCCAGGTCTTCAAATTTGGCGGCATTATTATCCAGGCGCTCCTTGATCTCCAGCAGCTTGCGCTTGGCCTCTGCGGCAGTCACCACCGAGCTGACCTTGATCAGGATATGGCGTGCGTGCGTCTGTTGCACGGACGTGGCCGCTGCTGTCTTGGCGCCGTCTATGGCGCGCTTGCCGACCAACTTCAGGATATGGAAGCCGTTCGGGCTCTTGATGATTTCCGATACTTCGCCTTCTTTTAATTTGGCAACCGCATCCACAAACAGTTGCGGCAGGCGATCCTGCTCACGCCATCCGAGGTCGCCGCCTTTCAACGCTTCGCTGGAATCCGAATACGTCACCGCCAGCTTGGAAAAATCACCGCCCACTTTCACTTTCTGCATCACTTCTTCGGCACGTGTGCGGCGCAGCGCAATTTGCTCTGCGGAAGCGTTTTCCGGGATCCTGATCAATATCTGCGCCAGATTCAATTCTTGCGAGTTGTTGGTCGGCGTGCTGACGGCAGCAAGATAATTGTCGATTTCCGATTCCGTGACCTGGATCTTGTTGTCGACCTCGCGTTCACGGATGCGCTGCATCATGATCTCATCGCGTATTTCTTCGCGGAACTTGGCATAAGGTGTGCCTTCGCGTTCGATCTGGTTGCGGAAATCTTGCAAAGACATTTTATTTTGTTCTGCCATCCGCAAGATGGAACGGTCCAGGTTGACGTCGTCAACGCGAAAGCCGTTCTCTTTTGCCAACTGTATCTGCGCGCGGTCAACGATCATGCGTTCCAGCAATTGCTTTTGCAGCTCGGCCTTGCTAGGCAAGGGGGTTCCCTGCGCAACCAGTCGCCGCTCTACCGTCTTGATGCGCTCATCCAGCTCCTGCTTGGTGATGACTTCGTCATTGACGACCACGACTATGCTGTTGACTTGCTGCGGCTTGGCTTTGCCCGTTACGGATGGCGCGGGCGATGGCGTCGCAGCCGGAGCAGCAGCGGCGATGGGGGCAGCGAAAGGCGCGGTTGCGGCACCCTTGGCAAAGTTGACTTGCGACCATGCGGAGTTACTCAACACCAGGGATGCCGATATTGCGAGGGCGGAAAAGAAATTACGTTGATTCATGTGCAAGATGTTTCGCATAGTGATCCAAATTCATATTAAAGCAGCGGTAATACGCTTTTCAGCGCCGCGGCCTGCTGTTGACTACTGTTATCTGACTGCTTTTTCAAGCCGGAGTTCTCCGCCTGGCCGCCACGCATTCTCAGCAAAAGCTGAAATATACACGCTAATCCGAAGACTGATAACCCGAAATATTCTTTTTCAGGACGTCGATAGGATTAGATCCCAATCCGAAACGGCCTAAACCGTTCAACTCCAGTTGGAAAGAGAAGGCGCTGGTGGATTGCAATGTTGCCGTAGCAAAACGTTGAGCGATGACCCTGAATGACCAGCAATCGGCCCGGTATTCAAAGCCGGCCACACCCTCGACCAGTCTTTTATCCAATAGCGAATAATTACTCCTGGCAACCGCATACCAGCGCCTGGCAATCGGCCATTGGCCGGAGATATCCAGTTGCTCCAGCGTATCGCGCTGGAAACGGTACTCGGCGTTCAGGGCCTTGCCTGCCTCAGGCTGCCAGCGCACGCCGTAGTTAGCCCTTACTGACTGCCTGTCGCTCTGGCTGAGCTGCAGTGCCGCATCGGCACTCAGGGTTTTCGAGATCTTGCCATCCGCCGACAGCAACAAGTCTGAACGGCTTTGCGTCGCCACTGCATCCGGCAAGGCAACCCGCTGGGTATTGAAATAAAAACGTTGTCCAATAGCAAGACGCAAACGCTCTTCGCCGGAGGCTTCGATATACCTGGAAATCAGTGCCGCAGTAATCTGGTTGGAATCGCCTATGCGGTCGCTGCCGGTAAACCGGTTTTCGCTGAAAATCTGCGCAAAATTGAAGTCGGCGGTCGCACTGTCGAAATTCGGGAACAGGCTCTGATCCTTGTAGGGCGTCCTTACATAGAACAGGCGCGGCTCCAGGGTCTGGGTGATATTTTCCCCAAAGAAATTGGCTTTGCGCTCAAACACCATGCCGCTATCGATAGAAACCGTAGGCAAAACGCGGCTGAGGTCGCTGGGCTGGCCTGGGTCCGGATTGTTCAGTTGATAGCTGGTCGCGTGCAACGATATCTTGGGCGTAATGAACCAGCCCGGATTGATAATCGGATAAGACAGTTGAGGATTGAACACCGCGCGGCTGCCTCGCACCATGGTGGGATGCCAGAACCGGGTCAGCGACGAATCCACTACCCAGTCCAGTCCCATCAGGTCGCGCTGCTCTGCATGGAAATTCAGTTGCGGCAAACGGTCATACGGCCGGGTAATCGGCGCCGCAGGGTCTTGCAGCACTTGGTAATTGGATAGCCTCAGGCCCAGGCTCCAGATGGAACCGTAATAGACCAGGTCGGCTTCACGCAATAACAGGCGCTGCGCAGTCTTGGTGATCGAGCGCGAGAAGTCGCTGGGGTAATTGTCATCCGACGCCGCGTTGATATCCCAAGTAAAATCCACATTGGGCAATAGCTTTTGCTTGTGGACCGAGGCTATCGACCAGCGGTTGGTCTTGGTCTGCTGGTCGTTCAGCAAACCCTCGACACTGGTTTCGCCGGAATAGGTTTCTCCCAGATACCGGCCTTCTGCCCCCAGCTGCAGGCCGCGGCGCGCGATCAGCTTGGGATAGAGTGTCAAATCGCGATTCGGCGCGATATTGTAATAATAAGGCAAGCCGAATTCCACGCCACCGGTCGATGAAGCGCCAAACGTAGGCGGCAACAACCCGGATTGCCTGGCGCCCGACAAAGGGAAACTCAGGCTGGGCGCTACCAGTATCGGCACATCCTTGAAGTAGACGGTGGCTTTCTTGGCCACCGCACTGTCCAGGCCGGTATCCAGGTTCAGGGTTTCGGCTTTCAGGTACCAGTCCGGATTGAGTCCCTCGCAGGTGCTATATGTGCCGTTATTGATGATGGAATGCTCTTCGCTTTTAAAGTCGATGCGCGTGGCGTGCCCCTGCGCATTGTTCTTTACCAGCTTATAGATGGGATTCTCGATATAGCCTATGCCGGTGTCCATCTGCATGCGCGTCGAATCGCCGCTGTAACAATCGCCGTAGCGCTGCAAGCGCAGATGGCCCCACGCCTCCACCTCATCTTCCAGATTGCGGTAGGTCGCGTGATCGGCGTTCATCGTCATGCCGCCTTTCACGATCTCGACATTGTTATCGAAATTGACAATACGCTCCGGCCGGCCGTTCATGCTATCGGACTGGATGACGGTCGGCGCGTCTTTATCGCTAGCCTTGTCGTCGGCTTTATTGCTCCCGACCAGCTTCACCTCCGGAATCACGGCATCGGTCGCTTTTACGGCGACAGGCAAGGGGGAAGACACTGCAGGCGCCGGCGGTTCCGCGATCGCGGTCTGGGCCTGTGCCGGAATGGCGGGAACGATCGCGGCGACGACTATCGCAGAGAAAGTAGGAAACAACTGCTGTGAATGAGATAATACGGGTTTCCAGCGCATGTATGACGTTTAAGGTAGATGTAAGGTGGGACTTAATCGCCAGCATCGGCGCTTGATTTTAAATTAATCGCCTATTATAGGTGAACTTGGCGGAAACACGGGCAAGTTGCCGTTTCCATAAGTAACAGAACACAAACAGAACTTCGGGTCATGTCATCTACACAATCAACAGAAAATGAGCGCTTGGCCGCTATCCACAGCTGGCTGGCCGGCATCAGCACCCCATCCCTGAAACCGGAAAGCCTGCGCCGCGCGTCGGCAGACGCCAGCTTTCGGCGCTATTACCGGGTCGATGCCGTAGACGGCTTGAGCTACATCGTCATGGACGCGCCGCCGCCTATGGAAAGCGTACAGCGTTTTGCGAAGGTGGCGGGCATCTTTCGCAAGATCGGCCTGTCGGTGCCGCAGGTGCTGGCCGAAAACGACGAGCAGGGCTTCCTGCTGCTGACCGACCTGGGCAATACCACCTACTTCCATGTGCTGAACAATGATAGCGCCCACAAGCTGTATACAGATGCAATCGACTCGCTGATCTTATTGCAAACCCAGAGCCAGCCGGATGTATTGCCGGAGTACGACCGCGCGCTGCTGCTGAAGGAACTGATGATTTTCCCGGAGTGGTATATAGGCAAGCATCTGGGTGTCACTTTAACCGATGAACAGACAGCCACGCTGAACAAGGTATTCGAAGCACTGCTCGCGAACAACCTGGCGCAGCCGCAAGTGTATGTGCACCGGGACTACCACTCGCGCAACCTGATGCTGCTGGACAAGGGCAATCCTGGCGTCATCGATTTCCAGGATGCGGTCTACGGCCCCATCACCTATGATCTGGTGGCGCTGCTGCGCGACGCCTATGTGCAATGGGATGAAGAAATGGTGCTGGACTGGGCGATACGCTATTGGGAAAAAGCCAAGCGGGCGGGCTTGCCGGTGAATCCGGACGTCGACAGTTTTTACCGCGACTTCGAATTCATGGGCCTGCAGCGCCATTTGAAAATACTCGGCATTTTCGCGCGCCTGTATCACCGCGACGGCAAGGATGCCTATCTGAACGACATGCCGCTGGTGATGGAATATGTGCGCAAGACGGCGCAAAGATACAATATCCTGATACCGCTGCTGCGCCTGCTGGACGTGCTGGAAAACAATACGCCTAAGGTCGGATATACATTCTAAAAGCCCTGGCCGCGCACATGCCGGAGGCTTGCGCTTCCGGCATGTGCAGATTTGCGTAGCTCGTACATATTCCCTGCAGTTTGCGCTCCGGCCCCTGGCGGCGACCAGGCCGCACCAAAAAATTGACACCGTAAAGATCACATAAAATGAAAGCCATGTTACTCGCAGCCGGCCGCGGCGAAAGAATGCGCCCACTGACCGACGCCTGCCCCAAGCCTCTGCTAAAAGTACGCGGCCGCCCATTGATCGTCTGGCACATCCTGAACCTGGTGCGGGCCGGCATTACCGACATCGTGATCAACCATGCCCACCTCGGGCATATGATAGAAGAAGCGCTAGGCGACGGTTCGCAATTTGGCGCCAGGCTGGCATATTCGCCGGAAAAGACGGCGCTGGAAACCGCAGGCGGCATCGCCAATGCCCTGCACCTGCTGGGCGACGAGCCTTTCATCGTCGTGTCGGCCGATATCTACATACCGTATTTCAATTTTAACGACTGCAGGAATACGCTGGAAGACAATGATATGTGGGGCAATCCGCATCCGGCCGACAAGCGCGATATCGCCTGGGTGTATATGGTCAAAAATCCTGCTTACCATCCTGAAGGGGATTTTGCGCTGAGCCTGATGGGCATATCGAACCAGGGCGGGCCGAAATATACCTTTGCCAATATCGGCGTCTATCGCCCCGAGATGTTCCATGCCATCACGCCCGGCGAGCATGCGCGGCTGGGCGATTTACTGCGCAAGTACGCCGACCGCGGCCAGTTGGGCGGCGAAATGTACAACGGCCTCTGGTACAACATCGGCACACCCGAACAATTGGCGGAACTGAATGCACCGCTGGCACCCCCGGCACTGGGCTAGCCGTAGCGTCCATCCAGGATTAAAAACAGGAAAACCGGCATGAACATCGAGTCTTTTATTTCCCGGCGCAACAAGCTGCTGGCGCTGATGCAGGAACAGGGCGGCGGCGTCGCCGTGATACCCACTGCGCGTGAAATGACGCGCAATAGCGATAACCACTTTCCTTTCCGGCACGACAGTTACTTCTATTACCTGTCCGGCTTTAGCGAGCCGGAAGCCGTCATCGTGCTGATCGCCGGCCGGAGCGGCAACCGCAGCATCTTATTTTGCCGCGAAAAAAACCTGGAGCGTGAAATCTGGGACGGCTATCGTTTCGGCCCGGAAGCGGCAAGCGAGCAGTTCGGTTTCGACGCCGCCCATGCATGCGATGCGCTGGACACGGAAATGCCGTGCTACCTGGAAGATGTGAACACCTTGTTCTACAGCACCGGCGCCGACAATAACCTGGACGCGCAAATGCAGAACTGGCTGCAGGCCGTGCGCAGCAAATCGCGCAGCGGCGTCACCGCGCCGGAAAAGACCCTGAATGTGCGCTGCCTGCTGGATGAGATGCGCGTCTTCAAGGACGATAGAGAAATCACGCTGTTGCAACATGCCGCAATCATCTCCGGCGCCGCCCACGCGCGCGCAATGCGCTTTACGCAGCCGGGACGATATGAGTACGAACTGGAAGCGGAACTGCTGCATGAATTCCGCCGCCGCGGTTCGCAGGCACCCGCCTACAGCTCCATCGTGGCGGCTGGCGCCAATGCCTGCGTCCTCCACTATCAAGCCAATAACGCACAAATCAAGGATGGCGACCTGGTCCTGATCGATGCCGGCTGCGAGCTGGATAGCTATGCGTCCGATATCACCCGCACCTTCCCGGCCAATGGCAAATTCAGCGGGCCGCAAAAAACCCTGTATGAGCTGGTGCTGGCGGGGCAACAGGCGGCCCTGGATTGCGCGCATCCCGGTTCACGCTATATGGACGGCCACAATGCCGCAGTGCGGGTGCTGACGCAGGGCATGCTGGACACCGGCTTGCTGAGTAAGGACAAGGTCGGCAATGTCGACGATGCGATTGCCAGCGGCGCTTTCCGCCAGTTCTATATGCACGGCACCGGGCACTGGCTGGGCCTGGACGTGCATGATGCCGGCAGCTACCGTGAAGCGGAAAAAAACGGCGATGAAAAACCCTGGCGCAAGCTGGAAGCCGGCATGGTGCTCACGATAGAGCCCGGCATCTATGTCCGCCCCGCACAAGACGTGCCCGAGGAATACTGGAATATAGGCATACGCATAGAGGATGATGTGCTGATTACCGCCGATGGGCACCTGAACCTGAGCCGCGATACGCCGAAGACGGTGGCGGACATTGAAGCAGAAATGCAGCAATAGGTAGAATAGGTACAAATTGGCATAACCAGGCACAACAGGCGATGAGCGCAATGGATGAGGCTGCAAGCATGAGCGAAACAACGACGGACATGGAAGAGCATTTTGATGTCGCAATTTGCGGCGCAGGCCCGGTCGGCCAGGCCCTGGCGCTGCTGCTGGTAAAGCGCGGCATGGATGGCCGCCGCATCGCCCTGATCGACGCTAAGAGCATAGACCAGGCAATGCTGGACGCCCGCTCGATTGCATTGTCGTTCGGCAGCGGGCAATTGCTAGCGAGCGCAGGAGCATGGCCCATCAGTGCGACAGAAATCTACCAGATCCATGTGTCGCGCCGCGGCCATTTCGGCCGCACCCTGATCGACTGCACAGAATACGGCTTGCCGGCCCTCGGTTACGTGGCGCGTTACGGCAAGCTGGTTGCTCCGCTGCATGCGGCACTGCAAGCTACCAGCGTGGTCGTCAAGCGGCCGATGCAGGTCACCGCCATCAATGAAAGCAAGGAAACGGTCACGCTGAACCTGGCGGACACCACGACCATCACCGCCGGCATCGTGGTGCAAGCCGAAGGCGGCAGCTTCGGTGACCAGGCCGAAAAATCCCGCCATCGCGATTACCGGCAAACCGCAGTCATCTCCCATATCACGACCAGCGCACCGTTGCCACAACGCGCGTTTGAGCGTTTTACAGAACAGGGACCATTGGCCCTGCTGCCGCAGGAAGACGGTTACGCACTGGTATGGTGCGTACGTCCGGATACCGCCGCGCATTTGCAGGAGCTCAGCGATAGCGCGTTCAGGCACACACTGCAAAGCGCCTTCGGTGACCGCCTTGGGCATATCCTGACCACGAGCAAACGTTTCACCTATCCGCTGGGATTGAACGCGCAGGCGCAAGCCACCGCGCGCACCGTCACCATAGGCAATGCAGCGCAAACCCTGCATCCAGTCGCCGGCCAGGGCCTGAACCTGGGTCTGCGCGACGCCGCGGTACTGGCCAGGCTGCTGGCGGAATATTTTCCGTCCGCCACGGCGGCGGCAACCCCTGCCGAGGTCTTGCAACAGTTCCTGATACAGCGCGACAGCGACCGCAGCAACACGATACGCCTGACCGACAGCATGGCGCGGATATTCGCCAGCTCAGCGGACGGCTCCTTGTTGCAGTCGCTGCTGGGAGCCGGACTGGGGGCACTGGACCTGATCAGGCCGGCAAAAAAAATGCTGGCCGAACAAATGATGTTTGGTTCGAGATAAGCAAGAGCGGCGTCGCCAGCGCCACTTCTGCCCTACAGGGAAAATGGAAAAAATTTCCGTGCTGTTGTTCGACATAGGCGGGGTGCTGGTAGAAAACACCGGCTATGACGCTCTGAATGCCTTGCTTCCGCAAGCGCTGTCCGATGCTGCGATCAGGGAAAAATGGCTGAGGTCCGCAGCCGTGCGCGAGTTTGAACTGGGACGGATTTCCCCCTCCGTTTTCGCCCGGCGCTTTATCGCCGAATGGCGTATCAATCTCAGTGAAGATCGATTTCTGGAAGAATTCTACGGCTGGCCGAAAGCCTTTTATGAAGGCGCCGCCTGCCTGCTGGCCGGCTTGCGCGAAAACTATCGAATATGTTGCCTTAGTAACAGCAATGAATTGCACTGGAAAAAATTCAATGGCTTCAGTGGCCTATTTGACATCGCGTTTTCCTCCCATCTGCTGCAGCAAATCAAACCGGATCAGGACATATACCGCAACGTTATCCGACAACTTGATGTAAAACCGCAACATATCTGTTTTTTTGACGACAGCCTTTCCAACGTCATCGCCGCACGGCAAATCGGCATGTCTGCATTCTGTGTCAACGGTTTCCAGCAGTTGAAAGCAAGCCTGCAAGGCCAGGGCTTGCTGAAATAAGCTGCTGCAGACTTTAGGCATTTCTTGCTATAAAGTGTAATTGGGATACATTTCATGACAGCATGAAATTGCTTCCGAGGAGACGCACTAATTCATTTGCCTCACAATCGCTGCGCCGCTGCTATGGTGGCAAGCTGGCTCTGCCCATTTTAACCGCCCCCAAAATTTCATAAAATATAAAACTGAGGGTTGCATGACAACAAGGCGTATCAGCACTTCAGATATAGTCATGGGCCAGCCCCTGGCTTGGGACGTCTATGGCGACGATGGCAGTTTGCTATTGCGCAGGGGCTATGTCGTCACCAGCCCCAGCCAGGTCAGCGCCTTGATAGAGCGCGGCCTGTTTGCCGAGATAAGCGCGATGGATGCCGCACGCGCGCAGGCAGCCAGGCAGGTAGAGCTTCCATCCGTGTTGAGAATGATTAATGCTGCGCACCGGGAGTTGCGGCGCCTGTTGTACGGGATGCAGAGCGAAACCGACGTCCGCGGCCAGTTGCTGGCGCTGGCCAAGCAGGTAGCCACAGCCGCTTTCATGCAACCCGATGTGGCGCTGGGCTGCATCCTGCTGAACCAGCAGGACAGCCCGTACGTGATCAAGCACTGCACTGACACTGCGCTGGTATCGGTGCTGGTGGCGCGCGCGCTGAAAAAACCTCCCGAAGAAATCATCATGCTTGCGGCGGCCGCACTGACCATGAACGTGGGCATGCTGCGTCAGCAGGAGCGCCTGCAAGAAAAAAGCGATGCGCTGTCCGCAACGGAGCAGGAATTGATACGCCAGCATCCCGAGGCCGGCGTGGAACTGTTGCGCGCCGCCGGCATCGAGGATGCCGATTGGCTGTCATGGGTTTTGCTGCACCATGAAAACGAAGACGGCAGCGGCTATCCGACGGCAATGGCCGGCGCCGATATTCCGCAGAATGCCAAGATCATCTCGCTGGCCGACCGCTATTGTGCGCGGGTTTGCGCCAGGAGCTATCGCAAATCGATGCTGCCCAATGCCGCCTTGCGCGACATCCTGATCGAGGGCAAAAGCAAGGTCGACCAGATGCTGGTGACCTTGTTTATCCGGGAGCTCGGCACCTATCCTATCGGCACTTTTGTGCGGCTGGAAAACGGCGAACTGGGCGTCGTCACCGGCAAGGGGCTGACCACCACCACACCTATCGTGCATGCGATGATAGGCCCGCGCGGCGCGGCGCTGTCCATGCCTATCAGGCGCGACACCGGCAAGCCGCTGCATGCGATCCGTGAAGTCTTGCACCGGGACCAAGTGATGATACGTTTTACAATGCGTCACCTTTGGGGCGACATCGCCAGCCTGTAATCGCCAACCTCTAAGCCAGCTTATAATAAAGCAAATTATTCTTGTTTCTTCTATAATTAATTCCCCGGTATATCACGCTGACTACAAATCACGCTGACTACAATCTGATATATCTCTATCATCTTCGGGAAAAAACATGAACAACGACGACCACACCGCTCCGGAGCCGCAAGGACCATCCGGGTGGCAGCAACTCCCGATGCAGGACGCTGCGGCCGGCGACAACGAGCCGTATTCCTACCAGACGCTGGTATATGTGTTCGACTCCAACGAGGACAAGGCCCGGCATCTGGCCTATGCGCTGGAAATGTACAGTCACGAGACAATTGCCTTCAGCAATCTGGAAGAATTTCGCTCGGCCATATTTATACGCACGCCGCATGCCGCCATCGTCGACATCGACTCCGAAGACGGCAAGCTGGCCAAGAAAGCCTTCGGCGCCAGAATAGCGACTGTTTTCCCGGTCATTTTCACTTCCTGTGAAGACAGTTTCCAGCAAAGGCTGACGGCCGTCCGGGAAGGCGCGGACGGCTATTTCATCAAACCCCTGGATGTAGAGGCGCTAAGCGCCAGGATAGACGAGAAAATTGCCAAAAACGAAGTGCACGCCTACCGTGTACTCATCATCGAAGACGAAGAAAGCCAGGCCGCGTTCTATGACGCCATACTTAGCAGCGCCGGCATGCATGTGAAGGCGATCAATAGCCCGGCCGAAGTACTGGACGTGATGAAAAAATTCAAGCCCGAGCTGATCCTGACGGATCTTCACATGCCCGTTTGCACGGGAATCGAGCTGTCCAAGTTGATACGGCAAAATAACCAGTATCTGGACATACCCATCGTTTTCCTGTCCGGCGAGACCAATACCGAACGCCAGGTCTCCGCGATTGAAGCCGGCGCAGATGACTTCCTGGTAAAACCCATAGACCCCGAAACCCTGATCGCAGCGATATCTACCCGGGCGGAGCGCTACCGCGTCCTGCGCAAGCACAGGCACCCGTAAAGAGCAAAAACTTGCTGAACTCCTCGTACGCAAACGAACCCCATGCCGCTTTGCCCGACATTGCGGAAACCCCGCGCCTGATACTGCGCCGGCCGGGTGTTGCCGATACGGCGCGGCTGTTCAACATTTGCGGCGATCCGCAAACCAATCTGTATAACCCGGCAGGCCCATATCCGGATATCCAGAAAGCCGAAGCGGTGATGGCGGCCTGGATGTCGCATTGGGAGCAGCGCGGCTTTGGCCAATGGGCGATCTCCCGTAAGGAGGATCCTGGCGAAGTGCTGGGTTTCGGCGGGCTGGCCGTATTGAACTACCTGGACCAGCCGCGCATCAACCTGGGTTTCCGTTTCGCGACTACGGCCTGGGGCAAGGGCTATGCCACCGAGATGGCAAGCCAGGCGCTGGAACTGGCCTTCCAGCGCCTGGCTTTTTCAATTGTGCATGCCAAGGTCAGGCCCGCCAACCTGGCCTCCATTACGGTGCTGGAGCGCATAGGCATGCAAAGAGATGGCACTATAGACGATGTGCCGGGCCAGGAACCAAGCCTGGTATATCAGATGCGGCGGGATTATCCGCGCTTGCCGTGTTGCTAGCGCCAGCCCCCGTCTGCACGCCCAGGTCGGTACTAAAACCGAATACCTCGCCGGCCCAGATAAACACTATCCATACCAGGATGCCGAACGGCAGGTAACCGGCGTAACCCTCCAGCGGCATCTCGGCAAAAATATGGATCACGTTCACATACGGAATATCGTATATCCAATAGTTGGGATTGGTTTGCGGTGCAGGGTTCGGATTGGCGCTGCCGAAATTCCACAGCTCCCAAAAAAAACCGTTGAACAGCGAACTGAGCGCCATCAATACCATCGGCCCCCAGTTGCCCTGCGCCATCGCCGTAAACGGCGTCCATACGCCCTTGCGTATCAATTGGCCGCTGAGGACGATCAGCGGCCCTATCCACAATACCCAGAACAAGGGATAGGGAAACACTACCATCACCGAAATCAGGATCAGGCCCAGCCACAGCAGGGGCGAGCCCGGCAATGCCAGCTTGGGGCCCCGCGAATAACGGGCCGCCATCACCGGAAAGGTATTCAGCAAGGTGTACCATTCAAACACGGCCGGCCACACCGTGGTGTATGCAATGATGAACAGGAAGACGATCATGCCGTGGCTGAGCTCAGGCATGTTTCCATTCGGGTAGTACCAGTTCCCCAGTGCAAAGTAGTCGAAATATTCAAATACCCCCCAGCCCGCGATCGACACCAGCGACGAAATGAACAGCGTGGTAGAGCGACCGGACAGCAAGGACTGGCCGCCATTGCGACGGTAAACCAGGCCGTCCAGCACCAGGATGAAGCCCCACCATAAAGGCGTGAACGCGTAGTACACCAGGTTGCCGAAAACGGTCACCCGCGACCACATCAGCCACCAGAAGAACACCGTGAGTACCAGGCCTATCCAGAACCAGTAAGGCAGTTTTGTCAAGGGCAGAGGCGGTTTGGGAACGACCGGCTGGAAGCCGAACCAGGTCGGCTTGATCAAGAATGCGGCGATCACGATTTCAATCAGCCCCACTATGATAAAGGCCAGCAGCCAGAACGGCGGCGCGGCGGCGACAAATTCCGGCGGGAAAACGCCAAAGCCGGGCGGCAGGTGGGTAGCCGGATAGACGAACCAGGCTACGGCAAGAGGCAGCAGCAGGCTGGCCAGCATAGGCCAGAGTAATCCCAGGGTACGACGCATAGTTTCTCCAGGTAAGTAACAACCGTCAGTGAAGCTGCAATCTTATTCTGCAATATTTGCGATATCCGTGATGCCGGGGCTGACCAGTTGATCTGAAGCGCGCCTCCGGCGCATTTGCTTTTGCTGGTACATGCGCGCATCCGCCATTTGCTTCAATGACTTCTTGTCGGGATCTTCCCTGACCAGAGCGGATCCGAAGCTGGCGCCGGCGATGCCGAAATTATCCTTGCGCAGCGCATCCATCGCCGCCGTCAACATCTCCTCTATGTAGGCGGTATCGCCAGTGCGGCAGGTGATCGCAAATTCATCCCCGCCCATGCGGTGCAGGATGGCACGGTTGCCAAGGTGCCTCTTCAGGTGATACGAAAAGCTGCACAGCAACTCATCGCCACGCAAGTGGCCATAGGTATCGTTGTAGTGTTTCAGGCCATCCAGGTCGATGATAGTCAGGCTGCCAGTTTCCGGCAATTGCACGATTTCAATTTCCAGATTGAAGCGGTTCGGCAAACCGGTCAGCGCATCGGTGTGGGCGATCAGTATGCTGCGCTTGGCATCGTCGATGGCTACCTGCCGCTCCTTGTTCAGCAGTGCGAACTGGTAAGACAATACCAGCGCCAGCAAAAACACTTCCACCGCGACCGCCAGCAAACCTATATGTTCCACGTACAAGGTATGCGCGTCCATATGGCTGAGCGAAATGGAAGTCAGCCCCAGCACAAAGAAAGCGGCGATGGCGACCAGGTACAGGCGGGCCGAAGCATTGCCCTGGCGCGAACGCGCAATGCCGGCGACCAGCCCATAGCTCATGAACAGGCCTACCCCGTAGCGATCCAGCTCTAGCGACCAGTTAGGGAAAAAGCCGGCCAGCACGATGAAGCTCATGAATAGCCCCAGCAAGACTATGCCGGCCCGGTACAGGCGCGGATGGCCGCCGGGCCTGATCTCCAGCAGCGCCATCACGAAAACGATGTAGGCGCAATTGGAAAACAGCACCGGCACGCTGACCATGTAAAACCAGTGCATGCCGAACAGGTCCGGATAGACCAGCAAGGCGGTGCCGTTGTAGAGCAGATTGCCGAGGATGAAAATGGCGTACATGCGCTCTGCCGTGCGCCGCCTGACCATCGCCAGCGCAGCATAATAAAATCCCAGCCCCAGGAATACGCCCAGGCATACCAGCACCAGCGCGTTGCCGGCCTTGATCGAGGCCCGGTAGTCGCCGAGCGTATCCAGATAGGGTTGCGGCTGCGCCAGGAAGAATGGCGAATCGAGTTCAGAGATCAGCCGGTAGTCGCCGGCTGCCAGCATCAGTTCGCGCCCATGCCGCAAGAAAAAAGGATTGACGACTGTGCTCTGGATACCGCCTTCCAGGTGGGCCAGCAAATGCCCCTGCATGTCATAGACATAGTGCTGGAAACGGCCCACGGTGCTGGAACTCTTGAAATCCAGCACATAGGTCCCGGCTTCACCAAGCTTGAAATCCGCCTGGTACCAGAAGCGGCCGCCGGTGGCGCTCAGTTGCGCCACCTTGGCCAGGCCGGCATCCGCCAGCTGACTCTGGCCCTGGTATTTCCAGTCGGAGGGGGCCTGGTACCAGCTCCCCTGCATGTCGACAGGCGCGGCAAATACGGAAAACGGCAGCAACCCCGACACAAGCAGCGGCAGCAGCAGATGTGCTTTAACCCGTGCTGGTCGCGACCGCCACCGCAGCAACATTCTCAGACGTGGAACCAAGCTGAACAGACTTTGGCATTGGCTGCCAAGGTAGCCCGCTATCGATATTGCTGTCAGGGCTATCAATTTATTCAATGAGAAGATAAAAAATGAAAGCTTCCAGAGGGTAATTCATTCTAAGGGCTCTTCGCAGTTTCTGTCTATTAACAATCAGAGACCTATAGGGTAATAGCCGAAAATACTACAAACCCGGATCGCACCAAAGGTATCAGCCTATGGGCAAGCTGCTGACCGGCTTGATCTCTTCCATGCATATCATTGAGCGCAGAGAAGCCACGCCGGGCACCTGCATCAGCCTGTCAGTCAAAAATTGCGACAGGCTCTTCAAGTCCGGTGCCACCACTTTCAAGATGTAGTCAAAATCGCCCGAAATGGTGTGGCACTCTATGATGTCGGGGAAGGCCATGATATTGCGCTCCACTTCGCGCACATTGCGGAATTGTTCACGATCCAGCGACAGATTCACGAACGCGGTGACACCCAGGCCTATCGCTTCAGCGGATACCTGCGCCACGTAACCGCGGATAATTTTTTTCTCTTCCAGCGTGCGCACCCGGCGCAAGGTTTGCGGAGCAGACAGATGTATGCGCTCCGCCAATTGCAGGTTCGTCATGCGACCGTCATCTTGCAAGTGTATCAATATACTGCGGTCGTAATTATCCATTTCAGCCATATCAAGCTCCTGTTGCCAAATATCATATATTTTATAAATTAATCTAAAATAGAAATTTAAATACATATTTCAATATTTAAAGTAACTTAATTTCATAAATTAACCGATATCGCTGATATTTGGCAATCTAATTTCCAACCATACTGGATACAATGAACCGGTAGCACATCGACGGCATGCACCACCCTGTTGGAGTTTTCTACAAATCGCTGCATTCCCGCTACACGGGCCCAGGCACAGTAGATTTATAGAAACCCCCATTGATGGCGCCTGCACCGTTATCCCATAATAATTTCGGAGAACATCATGGTGACCTTCATTGGCACACAAGAAATGCAAGCGCATTTAAGAAAAACCAGGCTGGAAGACGCTATTGCACGCCTGTCGGGCATGATCAAGGACGACTACCTGCGCTGGTCGCATTTTGATAAATGCGCGCGGGTCGCCAGCCATTCGGACGTAGGCGTGATAGAACTGATGCCGATCTCCGACGGCAGGCAGTACTCTTTCAAATATGTCAACGGCCATCCCAAGAATACCCAGGCCGGCTTGCTGACCGTGACCGCTTTCGGTGTGTTGTCCGACGTCCATACCGGTTACCCGCGCCTGTTGTCGGAACTGACACTGACCACCGCGCTGCGCACCGCCGCCACGTCCGTGCTGGTAGCGCAATACATGGCAAGGCCGGACAGCCGCCGCATGGCCCTGATAGGCAATGGCGCCCAGAGCGAGTTCCAGGCGATTGCCTTCCACTGCCTGCTGGGCATAGAGGAATTACGTGTGTATGATGTCGACCCTGCCGCGACCGACAAGCTGATCCGCAATTTGCGCGCCTATCCAAAACTGCGCATCGTCAGGGCCAACTCCACCGCCGATGCAGTCAAGGGTGCGGATATCATCACGACCGTCACCGCAGACAAGACCAATGCCTTGATCCTGCTGCCGGAAATGATAGAAGCCGGCATGCACATCAATGCAGTAGGCGGCGACTGCCCCGGCAAAACCGAGTTACACGCTGCAATATTGGAAAACGCGCATGTCGTCGTAGAATATGAGCCGCAATCCAGGATAGAGGGCGAATTACAGCAGATGCCGGCCGACTTTCCGGTCACCGAATTCTGGCAAGTACTGGAAGGCAAAGTTGCAGGCCGCGCGAACCCGCAGCAAGTAACGGTATTCGACTCGGTCGGTTTTGCGCTGGAAGATTTTTCGGCGATGCGCTACCTGGAGAAATACGTCGTGCAAAAAGATTCCCGCATCCTGGACCTGATTCCGGAATTGCTGAACCCTAAAGACCTGTTCGGCATGGGCGTCGGCGCCGGAGTTCCATCGAGCACCCAAACACCGGGAGTGCGCGACAGCGCGTCCTATGCCGTTCCTATTAATGTTTGAAACAGACTGATTAAACCACGAATGAAAACAATTTCCTTGATTGGCGCACCTACCGACGTAGGGGCTAGTGTCAGAGGCGCGGGCATGGGCCCGGATGCCTTGCGCGTTGCCGGACTGGTGGAAGCCTTGCAGGCGCGCCAGTTGCGGGTGATCGACCATGGCAATCTGCACGGCCCGGCCAATCCCTGGCAAGAGCCGGTGAACGGCCTGCGCCACCTGGAAGAAGCGGTCGCCTGGAACCAGGGCCTGTTCGATGCGGTAGACAGCGCGCTGAGCCAGGGCCACATGCCGATGATGATGGGCGGCGACCACTGCCTGGCGATAGGCTCCATCAGTGCAGTCGCCAAGCATTGCAAGAAAGTCGGCAAGAAACTGCGCGTGCTGTGGTTTGACGCCCACGCCGACAGCAACCTGTCCACCATCAGTCCAACCGGCAATATCCACGGTATGCCGGTAGCCTGCCTGATGGGTCACGGTCCCGACCAGCTGATCCACTATGCGGGCCATACCCCGGCCGTAAAGCCGGACGAAATCCGCCTGATCGGCATCCGCAGCGTGGACGAAGGCGAAAAGCGCTTCATCCACGAAATGGGCATGCAAGTCTACGACATGCGCTACATCGACGAATACGGCATGCGCGCCGCAATGAACGCCGCGCTGGAAGGCGTGGATGAAAACACCCACCTGCACGTCAGCTTCGACATGGACTGCCTGGACCCGGCAATCGCCCCCGGCGTCGGCACCGCGGTACTAGGCGGCCCGACCTACCGCGAAGCGCAATTGTGCATGGAGATGGTCGCCGATACCGGCTTGCTGGGTTCGCTGGACGTAGTGGAATTGAATCCGGCGCTGGACATACGGAACCAGACTGCGGTGTTGGCGGTGGATTTGATTGAGAGTTTGTTTGGGAAGTCTACGCTGGTTAGAATTAACGGGTAGTCCTGCGTAGGCTACGCCATGATCCAGGCTTAGCGTTTAACAAATACTTCCCTCTTCGTGGATGCACGTCGGGGGCCCGACAGCCACTCACTTTATTTTGCTCCGCCAAAATAAAGTGAGCCAGAAAAGGTAAGTGGCCACCGGGCCACTCCCGCCTGCGATCATAAAAACACAGTGATCAATCAAACTAGAAATAGCAGTATGCCGGATTCCGAAGCCAGCAAAGGCCCGGTCACTTCAGCCACCCTCTCCGCTTAAAATACCAAAACGGCGTCATCGCCGAAGCCAGCATCAGCGCCAGCGCAAACGGATACCCCAGATCCCACTGCAGCTCCGGGAATATCCTGAAGTTCATGCCGTAGATGCTGGCGATCAGGGTAGGCGGCAGGAAGGCGACCGAAGCCACCGAGAAGATCTTGATGATCTTGTTCTGGTTGATGTTGATGAAGCCGACGGTGGCGTCCATCAGGAAGTTGATCTTGTCGAACAGGAACGAGGTATGGCCGTCCAGCGACTCGATGTCGCGCAAGATCTGGCGCGCTTCTTCAAACTGGTCTGCATTCAACAGGCGGCCGCGCATCAGGAAGCTGACGGCACGGCGGGTGTCCATCATGTTGCGGCGGATACGGCCGTTCAAATCTTCTTCCTGCGCGATCGAGTTCAGCGCAGCGGCGGCGTCCTGGTCGGAAAAGTTTTTTTTCAATACACTGCGGCTGACGTCTTCCAGGTTCTGGTAGACACCCTCCAGCGCATCGGCCGAATATTCGGCATCGGTTGCATACAGGTCCAGCAACACATCCTTGTAGTCGGCGATGGAACCGGGGCGGGAACGCGCGCGCATGCGCACCAGCCGGAATACCGGCAAGTCCAGCGTATGCACCGAAAACAGGATGTCGCGCGCCAGGATAAAGGCGACCGTGACTATCCTGGCCGGCTCGTCGTCGTCGTCGATTAGGAAATCGGTACGCAGGTGCAGGTCGCCGTTATCGGCTTCGTAACAACGGGCGGAAGCCTCGATGTCCTTGACTTCGTCTTCGCCGGGCAGGGTCACGCCATAGATGCTCCTGACCCAGTCCCGCTCATCCTCATTGGGATCGGTCAGGTCCACCCAGACAGGGGCGACATTTTCGAGATCGGCACGATTCTCGATATTGATCTGGCTCAGGCGCCCGTTCTGCAACACAAATACATTGATCATGTGCTCTGGTCCATCCCGTGTTATTTATTCGTGGAAATGGCTTTTTCCAGCATTTTCTCTTTCAGCTGGCCATCGCCGCCGATTTGCTGCTCTGCCGGCGCCGGCTGCCTGGGCGCCTCTATGCCGCGGCTGTCGTGCAGTTTCACGGCAAGGCTGCCGGCGGCCTTGCACTCAACATTGGAATAAGTCGGCTTGCCGGCTATCATGCAGCGCCGCACTTCGGCGCCTGCAGGCGCCGCTGCCTGCCCGGCGGCACTCTTGATTTCCTGCTGTATCTGGTTGACCTTGTCCGACTTGCTCCAGCTGGCCCAAGCCTCCTGCATAGGCCAGCGGCCGTAGCGCAACGAATACAAAAAAGACAGTGCCGCCAGGCTGACCAAGGCCATCAAAACGGCGGTAAACAGCAGACCGACGGCACCGGCTTGGCGGGAGCCTGGCCTAAGTCCGTTCAAGGCAGCTCCGCCGCATTCATGCGTCTCATGATGATATCCGTGCGCCTTTGCAGATAGGCGGAACCGGTATTCTTATCGAAGAAACGCGGTTTGGGCAGCATCACCGCCAGCTTCGCAGACTGGGCAGCTCCCAGCGCCGCCGCGCTGACACCATAATAGTGCTGGGCTGCGGCTTCCGCGCCGAAGATACCCACACCCCATTCAACCACGTTCAGGTAGATCTCCAGTATCCTTTCCTTGTCCATGCACATTTCCAGCATATAGGTAATGATCAGTTCCTCGCCCTTGCGCAGGTAGCTGCGCTCGCCGGACAAGAACAGGTTCTTTGCCAGTTGCTGCGTGATGGTGGAGCCGCCGGATACGACCTTGCCTTTCTTCTGGTTTTTTTGATAGGCCTTTTGCATCGCCTCCCAGTCCACCCCGTCATGCTCGGAAAAAGTGTCGTCCTCGGAAGCGATGACCGCGCGCTTCAGATTATTCGAAATGCGCGCATACGGCACCCATTTGTGCTGCAGCTTCGCATCGGGATTTTTTTCCTGCAAGACTTCCAGCTGATGCCGCATGAAACTGGTAGATGAAGGATTATGATTGATCCACCAGCAGATCTGTGCAAAAAAATAAGCCTGCACCAGGATAAAAACCAGCAATGGCGTGAATACCAGCCAGAACAGCAGGCGACGCAAAATTTTCATTGCTGCTCCAGCGCCTTGCGCAAATCCGCAAATACCGATTGCGTATCAGGGCGCACTCCGCGCCACAGATGAAAGGCTTCGGCGGCCTGCTCCACCAGCATGCCCAGGCCGTCCCTGGCGGTGGCGCCGTGCTGCGCCGCAAAGTTCAGGAAAGCGGTCGGCCGGCTGCCGTACATCATGTCGTAGGCCAGGCTGCCGGCGGCAAACAGGCCGGCGGGGATAGGCGGCACCTCATCATTGATGCTGGCCGACGTCGCATTGATGATCACGTCAAACTGGCCGGACAGCGACGAAAATTCCAATGCCGCCACCCCGGCTTGCGCGCCCGCCTGCGCTGCCAGTTGCTCTGCCCTGGACAAGGTGCGGTTGGCGATCACCAGTTGCGCCGGCAACTCCGCCAGTATCGGCAACAGGACCCCGCGCGCCGCGCCGCCTGCGCCCAGCAGCAATACCCGCTTGCCGGCAAAACTCACTCCCGCGTTGCGCGCGATGTCCGCCACCAGGCCTATGCCGTCGGTGTTGTCGCCCAGGATGCGATCGCCGTCAAATTTCAGCGTATTCACGGCGCCGGCAGCCTGCGCGCGCGGCGTCAGTTCGGTCGCCAGCGCGAAGGCCTCCAGCTTGAAGGGCACGGTCACATTGGCGCCTTTGCCGCCGCCTTGCCTGAAGTCCTGCACCGCATCGAAAAATCCGTCCAGCGGCGCCAGCAGATGCTGATAGTCCATCTGCTGCACAGTCTGGCCGGCAAAGCGCCCATGGATGAAGGGCGATTTGCTATGTGCGACAGGATTGCCTATCACTACGTAACGATCGAGTCCGGGGACGGAAGCAGGAGTGCGGTCTGTGGTGCTCAATTATCCCCTCCCCTCACCTCGGTTTGCAGCAACTGCTCCCGGGTGAATTTAAACTTGGTGGAAAATATCCAAACATGGTCTTTGTCGTCTTCCAGCAAATCGCGCGGGAAGATGCCAAACGGCGCCGAGCGTTCGATGATGCGCAGGGTAGCGGCATCCAGCGCCGCATTGCCGGATGATTTCGCAATGCTGGGACCGCCCTCTTTCTTGTATAGCTGTCCGTTGCGCGATATCGGAATATAGACGATCAGCTCGCCGTACAGCTTCTTGCCGTCATGTACCGGAAAGTTCAGCGTGCCGATATTTTCTATGCGCTTCTGCATCTCTTTATAGTAGATCGCGTACCCGACGCCTTGCGTGCTGGGCCCCAGGTAAGTCTTGCGCGGTCGCTTGTTCTGGTCTTCTATGGTCTCGGAAATTTCCGCCACCCGCCTGGCCAGCGCCTTGCTGCTCTCGACCAGGTCGCGGGCGACGGGATCCGGCTTGTTTTCCTCAGTCTTGATCTTGTCGCTCAGTTGCGGCGATTTCAGGTCCGTCTTGCGGGCCGCCTGGTCCAGCATTTTTTGCTGCCGGTCTTCCAGCTCTTCTATCCGTTTCTTGGTCACCAGCAGCGTGTCGCCATTCTGGATATTTTTCATGTCCGGCAACGGCGATTTGGAACGCCCGGCATCATTGGCACCGCCACCGTCGAGGTTGGCCTGGGCCAGTGCCTGCGCCTTCAGCGGCTTGGTGTCATGCTTGGCATTGACCAGGATGATTTCCAGGCCGGGATCGTCCGGCTGCGACTTGTCCGGCGCGGGCTGGCTGAAATGCAATAGCAGCGCCACGCCGTGTACCACCAGCGAGATCACGATGGCCGATGTCAGGATCAGATTTTTTAAGAGAGCGTCCACAAATAATTTGGATGAGTTTTTTTATTGATTCAGTGTTTGTGATTCGCTATTCAGCCAGCGGTGCCCCGGTCTCGCCATTTTTTTCTTCCTCGGCGATTGCGGAAGACTGTTCCGCGATTACTTCCACCGCATCGGCTGCTTCCTCACCCAGGGCAGTGTCGTCCAGCACCACTTCATCCGGTACCGCGTCGTCTTCAACGTCGCCCAGGTTTTCTTCAGCGACGGTCGACAGCACCTCCAGCAGACGCGCCTCCACGCTCAGGCCCAGCTCGTCCCAGCGCAGCAGATCCAGCTTGACCTGGGCGCCGCGCGCCATCTGCGGCATGCCGGGCAGGCGTATGATCAATGGAATGTCCACCAAACGCAAGACTTCGTCTTTTAATACCACAGCGTCGACCTGGCGCGCATTTTCCTGCGCCAGCCAGCGCAGGCACCAGTAGCGTTCCATATTGGTCTGGAAATCGCCGTAGGCAGAATAGGCTGCGTCGAAACCGGAGACAATCGCAAACAGGTCGGCATCCTTGGGCTTGAAGGTCGCCACCAGCGGCGCGGTCACGCCGTGCTCGACGCAGGCAATGATCTGCCACTGATTGACCAGGTCGGTATACCGGCGCAACGGCGACGTGCTCCATGCATACTGGTCCACTCCCAGACCCTGATGCGGCGCCGCATGCGTGACCATCCGCACCTGCATCTTGGCGGCCCACCCGCCGCTGCCGCCGCCCTGGCTGCGGTAGATGCCCGGGATGCCGTGCTCGTGCATCAGCTTGCCCCAGCTGCTATTGGCGAAGATCATCAGCTCGGCCACGATCTTGTCCAGCGGCGCGCCGCGCTTGCGGCGCACGATGGAGACCACATCGTCTTCCACGTAGAAATTGAAATCGACGCGATTGGTTTGTTCCGGCTTCAGCCCGAAACCCTCGCGTTTTGCCATGCGGCCTTTTTCCAGCACCTGCGCCCATTGCCACAGCACGGCAATATCCGCCTTATGCGGATACTCGCCGGCATCATTGGCCAGGTTGTCTTCGGTGACCAGCGCATCCAGGTCGTTATGCCGCAGATTGGACGCCATAGGTATCGCTTCCACCTTGGTCTCGGTGGACAGCACAACCCAGTCCTGGGTATCCAGGGTCACATACAGCGACAGTGCCGGGCGGGTCTGGCCGGCGCCCAGCGTATAAGTTTCCACCAGCTCGTCCGGCAGCATCGTGATCTTGTCGCCGGGCATATATACGGTGGACATGCGCGCCCTGGCGATATGGTCCAGCGCGTCGTCGCGCTTGATGCCCAGTGCCGGCGCCGCAATATGGATGCCTACCCGCAGCTTGCCGTCCGCCAGTCTGGCGACAGAAAACGCGTCGTCGATCTCGGTGGTGGTAACGTCATCGATGGAAAACGCCTGCACATCGGCCACCGGCAGGTTGTCCGGCAGTGCAGGAATTGGAGCAGCAGGAAAAGCGGTGCCCTTCGGGAAACTGTCGAACAGGAATTTGGACAGATGGTAGTCCTTGGCCGAGGCCAGCCCGCCATTGTCCAGCATCAGGCGCGGCGGCGAGGTCTGCAAGGCGTCGCAAGCCTCGGCCATCGCCTTGTATTCAATGCTGTTCTTGTCCGGCTTGAACAGCAATTGCAGCACCAGCGGTTTCAGTGCCGCCGGCAATTGCTGTTGTTTCAATTCTTCCACATACGCAGCCTGGATGATCGCCTGCTGTTTTTTCTTTTCTATGCCTGCCAGCGCGGCTTTCAGCGAAGCTTCCGGCGCAGCCTTGTAGCGGCCCCTGCCCTTTTTATAGAAATAGATGGGCGAGGTGTGCAGCGCCAGGATCAGGCCGGCAGCTTCTTCGGGCTTGGGTGCGTGGCCGAAATACTCTGCACCCAGCTCAGCAAAGCCAAACTCTTCCTGGCCGGCGACTTCCCATAAAAATTCCAGGTCTATGTCGGCGGCGGCGGACTTGGCCTGCTCCATCAGGCTGACCGGGTCAGGCGAGGTAAATTGCAGCAGCACATCCTTGGCTTTGACCTTGCTGCGTTTGCCGCTGGCCATTTCCACCTGATAGGCTTCGCCCGCTTGCGACAAGACCGATCCCGCCTTGAAATCGCCCGATTCTTCAAAAAATAAATTCATTCAACACATCTTTTCTATACAAATATCACTGGTCATCGCGTATCGACACTATCGGCACTGTCGGCCTGATATCGCCAGATCATATTAATCTCTCAATTTTTGGAGTATATCCAAAAACCCTCATTGCCCTATATTCTCTATGCTCTCTATGCTTTATTTTGCAGCCCGGCTGGCGGGCAACTTCAATTCCATTACCTGCGGTAAAAACACCTCAGTCACCAGCAGGCAGCCGCCTTTGCGCCTGAAAACCGAGCGGCGGGCGAACCATGCCTGCTGTTCTTTTCCAGCCAGCCCCAGCGCCTGCATCCTGCGTATCAGCGGATGCCTTGCATGCAGCCTGGCATAAGACAAAGTGCCACGCTGCACCTGCGGGTCATTAAACAGCGTCGTGCCCAGCGATTTTTCTCCCAGGCTGTGGAACAGAGGCCATTCGGACGCGGTCGCCGTCAGCGGCACTACCGTATGCGCATACACCATGGGCAAGCCGTCGCAGCACAACAGCACCTGCCGCTCGTGCACCCGCAGACGCCTCGCCAGCCCCAGTTCCCTATATTCGTCCGCCAGGCAGATCGCCTGCTGCTGGCTCAGCCGCTGCACCCTGAACTGTGCGCAACGCGCCACCAGCTTGGCCGTCAGCGAAGCCCTGTCGGTCAGCCAGTGGATCATGCCGGCTGCAGCCTGCACTCCATTCACGTCGGCATGCCAGCGGGCAAAACTTGTCCTATGCTGCAATACGCTACCTGCCATCACAAAAAGCCATCACCTGATCCAGGTAATGCGCAAAATCCGAAATACCGTGATCGCTGCCTTGAATCACTTGCTGCCGCGCCGCAGGATAGTGTGCAACCATCTCGCGCCAGTCCAGCACTTCATCGCCGGTCGCCGCCAGCAGGAAATAACGTTCAGGCCGCGTGATGGCAGCTACCTCATAGGCCCGCAACTCGGCGACGTATTCCTGTTTGAATTCGAACACCTCATCGCTATGGTAGGCGGTCGTGACCCCGACATATTTTTCCAGCTCGCGCGGCGGCTTTACCGCCGGATTCAGCAAGGCCGCCTTGCAGCCGTGCTTTTCCGCCAGCCAGGTCGCGTAATAGCCGCCCAGCGACGAACCTATCAGCGCCACATTTTCGGCTCCATGCAGGCTCAGCAACTGCTCGGCCTGGCGTATGGCCAGCAATGGCGAGGCCGACAGTTGCGGGCACAGGTATTCATCGCCACGGCCGTGTTGCTGCAGGTATTGCCCTATCATGCGGGCCTTGAAAGATTGCGGCGAAGAGCGGAAGCCGTGCAGGTACAAAATCATTTCTGTGCTGCCAGCGCATCCAGCAATTTCTGGTGCACTCCGCCAAAACCGCCATTGCTCATCACCAGGATATGGTCGCCCGGCTGCGCCGCGTTGACGATGGCGCCTACCAGCGTCGGGATGTCGCTATACGTGCTGGCCTTGGCGCCCAACGGGCCCAGTGCCTCGCCCAAGTCCCAGCCCAACGCGTCCTTGCCGGCGCTGGCGCCGTAGCCGAACACCAGGTCGGCCTGCGCCAAGCTGCCCGGGAGCGCCTGCTTCATCGTGCCCAGCTTCATCGTATTCGAACGCGGCTCCAGCACGGCCAGTATCCTGGCATGGCCTATCTTCCTGCGCAAACCCTCTACCGTGGTCGCTACTGCGGTCGGGTGATGGGCAAAATCATCCACCACGGTAATATTGTTGACCACACCGCGCACTTCCATGCGGCGCTTGACGTTGACAAACTGCGCCAGCGCTTCTATCGCCAGCGCCGGTGCGACGCCTACATGCCTGGCTGCGGCAATTGCAGCCAGCGCGTTCAGGCGGTTATGCGTGCCATTCAACTGCCAGTGCACCGTGCCTTGCAGGGCGCCGTCGAAATACACGTCAAAGTCTTCGCCATCCTGCAATTTCAGGCTCCAGCCCTGCTGCACGTCGCTGCCGAAAAACTCTTTTTCACTCCAGCAGCCGCGCTTCAGCACATTTTGCAGCGACGGCTCCTGCGCATTGACGATCAGGCGGCCAACGCCGGGCACAGTCCTGACCAGGTGATGGAACTGGGTTTCTATCGCTGCCACGTCGGCAAAGATATCCGCGTGGTCGAATTCCAGGTTGTTCAATACCGTGGTTTTCGAGTGGTAATGCACGAACTTGCTGCGTTTGTCGAAGAAGGCGGTATCGTATTCGTCCGCCTCTATCACAAAGAAATCGGATTGCTGGCCGGCGCCGCTCAGGCGCGCCGAAATGCCGAAATTCAGCGGAACGCCGCCGATCAGGAAGCCGGGGGCATAGCCCGCCGCCTCCAGTATCCAGGCCAGCATGGCCGAGGTCGTGGTCTTGCCGTGCGTGCCGGCGACCGCCAGCACCCATCTGTCCCTCAGTATATGGTCGCCCATCCACTGCGGGCCGGAGATATAGGGCAGGCCGCGATTCAGTATCTCTTCCATCAGCGGATTGCCGCGGGAAATCACATTGCCGATCACGAACAGGTCCGGTTGCAGATGGATTTGCTCGGGACCGTAGCCCTCCGTCAGCTCTATGCCCTGCGCCTGCAACTGCGTGCTCATCGGCGGGTAAACATTGGCGTCGCAACCGCTTACCTTATGTCCGGCTTCCTTCGCCAGCACCGCCAGACCGCCCATGAAAGTACCGCAAATACCTAGTATGTGAATATGCATATTTAATTGATAAGGAAATCTTGATCAGCGTGCTGCCTGAAACTTTTATCTTGTCCCGGATTCCAAGAATGGTGGGCCAAATTCCAGAATCCCGCAATTCTACCTGAGCGGGATAGGCAGAGGCAGACTTTAGGAGACTGGGATATGATCCAGGTACGACAAATATATTGACTCAAGCAATGCTCAACTACCCTGGTGACGCCGAAACGCTGCGTAGCGAGATCGCTATGCTGGCCGCCCGCATGATTGCCGAAGACGGCGCCGACTACGGCTCCGCCAAGCGCAAGGCGGCCAAACAAATCCTGGGCAACAAGAAGCTCAAAGGCGACGTGTTGCCCGACAATAGCCAGATCGAGCAGGAAGTCAGGGAATACAATGCGCTGTTTTTTGGCGACACCCAACCCCAGCGCCTGCTGCTGTTGCGGCAAATTGCGCTCGGCCTGATGCTGGAGCTGGAGAAATTCAATCCCTACCTGACCGGCGCGGTGCTGAACGGCACCGCGGGCGAGCATAGCGATATCCATTTGCAATTGTTTGCCGACAATACCAAGGATATCGCCATCTTCCTGCTGAACAAGGATGTGCGTTTTGAGGTATCGGAAACCGTCAGCAGCCGCAACGAGCCCATAGAGACGCTGAGCTTCTTGCATCAGCAGGAGGGCGTGCATCTGGCCCTGTATAACCTGGATGACCTGCGCAGCGGCGGACGTACCGAACGCGCCAATATTGCTGCAGTACGCAGCCTGATAGAAGAAAGCACCATAGAATGAAAAAAAGTTTTATCGCCAGCGCCGCCGTGGTTGCCATCCTGTTTGCCGGCATAGGCATCTATTTCGGCAATAAACATAGCCCCATCGCCAAACCGCCGTCGCCGGCGATCCAGCAAATGCTGGCAATGACTCTGCCTGATAGCAAAGGCCAGCCGCAGAAATTATCGCAATGGCAAGGAAAATTCCTGGTAGTGAATTTCTGGGCCACCTGGTGCGCGCCCTGCGTGCAGGAAATGCCGGAATTATCAGCATTACAAAATGAGCTGGCGGCAAAAAACATCCAGTTGCTCGGACTAGGAATAGACAGCCCGAGCAATATTGCTGAATTCGCAAGCAAATATAAAATTACCTACCCCCTGTTTGCGGCCGGCATGGAAGGCACGGAACTGTCGCGCCAACTGGGCAACCAAGCCGGCGGACTGCCGTTTACCGTACTGATCGCACCGGATGGAAGCTTGGCAAAAAGTTATTTAGGCCGCCTGAAAATGGATGAATTACGTGCCGATATAACAAAACTGACTATGTAATAAATCGAGTTTTCCTTGCCAATCGGGGGCAATTGGCGGCAAAATGCGCCTATCGTCGACGAACCAATTGGTATTATGGCAAGTAACATCCTGCTGCTAAACGGACCCAACCTGAACCTGCTCGGCACCAGAGAGCCTGCAGTATACGGTCATGTCACCTTGGCAGACGTGGAGTACGCAGCCCGGCAACAGGCAGAAGCTGCCCATGCCAGGCTGCAGGCTTTTCAGAGCAATCATGAGGGCATGCTGATAGATCGTATCCATGCCGCGCGCGATGAAAAGGTGGATGCCATCATCATCAATCCGGGTGGCCTGACCCATACCAGCGTGGCATTGAGAGATGCGCTTGCCGGTGTGGCCATACCATTTATTGAAGTGCACATTTCCAACGTGCATCAGAGGGAGGCGTTCCGCCACCACTCTTATCTGTCTGCAATAGCCAAAGGCGTAATCTGCGGCCTGGGCACGGACGGTTACCGACTGGCGATTGACTTTGCATTAAAAAGTCTTTAAATTCGTCCATCTTCACGCAATTTGCATATATTGGCTTATAATCGCGCCCTACGATTGCCAATTGTCGATTGTGTATCCAATAATTTAAAAACCATTATTCCCAGGGGAATTCCACATGGATTTAAGAAAACTAAAAACCTTGATCGACCTCGTTGCCGAGTCTGATATTGCGGAACTCGAAGTCACCGAAGGCGAAGGCAAGGTTCGCATTGTCAAGACCTCTGCAATACCCCAGAACCAGGTCGTGATGATGCAACCGCAAGCCATGCAGCAAGCCATGCCTGCCGCTGCAGCCGCTGCCCCTGTTGCTGTCGCAGCGCCGGTCGCTGCCGTTCCGGAAGGCCATATCGTCAAGTCGCCTATGGTCGGTACTTTCTATCGCTCTTCCGCTCCCGGCGCTCCGGCTTTCGTTGAGATTGGCGCCAGCGTCAAATCCGGCGATACGCTGTGCATCATCGAAGCGATGAAGCTGTTGAACGAAATCGAAAGCGACGCTACCGGCGTGGTCAAGCAAATCCTGGTAGAAAATGGCCAACCGGTCGAATATGGTCAAGCTTTGTTTGTGATTGGCTAAACGCCGGCAGCCGCGATCCGCGGTCTGCTTTTAGGTATGGCGTTGTTCAGCAGCATTATCACTGCACCGCAATCAAGCGCTGCAATCACTACAGATTAATACTATGTTTGAAAAAATTCTTATCGCCAACCGTGGTGAAATTGCGCTCCGCATTCAGCGCGCATGCCGCGAGATGGGCATTAAAACCGTGGTCGTTCACTCTGAAGCTGATCGCGAAGCCAAGTACGTCAAGCTGGCAGACGAATCCGTCTGCATAGGTCCAGCCCCTTCCGCATTGAGTTACCTGAACATGCCGGCCATCATCAGCGCAGCGGAAGTGACCGATGCGCAGGCGATCCACCCGGGCTACGGTTTCCTGTCCGAAAATGCCGATTTTGCAGAGCGTGTGGAGCAATCCGGCTTTGTATTTATCGGCCCTCGCGCAGAATCCATACGCATGATGGGCGACAAGGTGTCGGCCAAGCATGCGATGATCAAGGCTGGCGTGCCTTGCGTACCGGGTTCCGAAGGTGCGTTGCCGGATGATCCTAAAGCCATCGTGCAGATTGCGCGCAAGGTTGGCTATCCGGTCATCATCAAGGCGGCCGGCGGCGGCGGCGGACGCGGCATGCGCGTCGTGCATACCGAAGCCGCGCTGCTGAATGCCGTAACGATGACCAAGGCGGAGGCCGGGGCCGCGTTCGGCAATCCGGAAGTGTATATGGAGAAATTCCTGGAAAATCCGCGTCACGTGGAAATCCAGATCCTGGCGGACGAACATAAAAACGCCATCTGGCTCGGCGAACGCGATTGCTCCATGCAGCGCCGCCACCAGAAGGTAATAGAGGAAGCTCCGGCTCCCGGCATCCCGCGCAAGATCATAGAAAAAAATCGGCAACCGCTGTGCGGAAGCCTGCCGCAAGCTCGGCTACCGCGGCGCTGGCACCTTTGAATTCCTGTATGAAAACGAAGAGTTCTATTTCATAGAAATGAACACTCGCGTTCAGGTTGAACATCCGGTCACGGAAATGATTACCGGCGTCGACATCGTGCAGGAACAGATTCGCATCGCTTTCGGCGAAAAACTGCGCTACCGCCAGGCAGACATAGAATTGAAAGGCCACTCGATAGAGTGCCGCATCAATGCCGAAGACCCGTTCAAGTTCACGCCTTCGCCAGGCCGCATCGTCTCCTGGCACGCGCCGGGTGGTCCGGGCATACGCGTGGATTCGCATGCTTATGCGGGTTATTTCGTACCGCCCAACTATGACTCCATGATAGGCAAGGTGATTTCTTACGGCGCCACCCGCGAGCAGGCGATCAAGCGCATGCAGATCGCACTGTCCGAAATGGTCGTGGAAGGCATACAGACCAATATCCCGCTGCACCGCGAACTGATGATCGATGCCCGCTTCATAGAAGGCGGCACCAACATCCACTACCTGGAACAAAAGCTCGCGGACAAGCCGGATTTGCCGAAAGACGGAAAAGCCGGCAAGAAGTAGTCAAGAAAACTGGATGGGAATATGGGCTGGATAGAAATTGTTATTGAAGTTGCACGCGAACACGCAGAACCGCTTTCCGATGCATTGATGGAAGCGGGCGCCTTGTCGGTATCGGTAGAAGATGCCGACGAAGGCACGGAGGCGGAAAATCCCCTGTTCGGCGAACCCGGCATGGAGCCGGATGAAACCGCCTGGGACCGCAGCCGCGTGGTGGCGCTGGCCGATGTCGACAGCGACCATGCTGCGATTGTGGCCGAGGCAGCCGCTGCAATTTCACTGGCGGCGACGCCAGCCTATACCACCCGTTCGGTCGAAGAACAGGATTGGGTGCGCCTGACCCAATCGCAGTTCGAACCTATTCACATAGGCAAGAATATCTGGGTCGTGCCTAGCTGGCACGATGCCCCTGATGCCAATGCCTTGATACTGGAACTCGATCCCGGATTGGCTTTCGGCACCGGCAGCCATCCCACCACGCGCCTGTGCATGGAATGGCTGGAGGCCAATGCGCCGACAGGCGCGAGCGTGCTCGATTACGGCTGCGGCTCCGGCATCCTGGCCATGGTCGCCAAGAAGCTCGGCGCCCAGGACGTGATCGGTGTCGACATCGATCCGCAAGCAATAGAATCGGCGCGCTATAACGCCGAACGCAACCATTGCGACATCCACTACGCGCTGCCGGAAGATTTCTCCGTCAGCCACCCCGCCAGCCACAAGTTTGATGTGGTGGTTGCCAACATCCTGTCCAGCCCGTTGAAGTTGATGGCGCCCATGCTGTCCGGCCGGGTCGTACCGGGCGGTTCGCTGGTATTGTCCGGCGTTTTGTCCCGGCAGGCAGAGGAAGTCGCGGCAGCCTACGCGCCGTACATAAAGTTGTCGGTCTGGGCCGAACACGAAGGCTGGGTTGCGCTGTCCGGCAAGCTGGCCGAATCGGCGTAACGCCGCGGCGCGCAGACGACAGCGATGGCCCTTGCCACCCAATGTCCCCATTGTCATACGACCTTCCGGGTTGCCAATGACCAGTTAAAGCTGCATGCAGGCATAGTCCGCTGCGGCTCTTGCCAGCAGATCTTTAACGGCATAGAACATCTGGTCGCGCCCGGCGCCGCCCCTGCCGTAGCTGTTGTACCGGCGGCAAAGCCCGAGGCGGAACAAGCCCCACTCAAAGCAGAACCGGCCCTGGCGCCTGCAGAAAAAACCGAAGCGGCTCCGGTTACCGCCGACGAGCTAGATTTCGACCTGGGAATCTTCGACCACGCGCCGCCTGCCGGGAAAACTTTCAGCGCGGCGGAAACCAGACAAGAACCTGGCCTTGCACTCGCCGCTGAGCCGTCGGCCGACGCCGGCGAGGATGCAGAATTGCAGCAGCGCATGGCCTTGCTCGCCGCGGCCGAGGCAGACTGGTCGGTTTCCGATGACGGTATCAATGTCGCAGTGGAAGAGCCGCCGGAAGACACTCCGCTGGCGCCCGATGCCGAAGACTTTCAAGCAGCAACCCAGGCGGGACTGGTATCCGAGTCCGCGCTTGCATCTGCAATGGAGGCGGAATCCCGCTTCGAGCCGGAGTTCGCAGCCGACTTCCTGTCTGAGTTTGAGGCTGTCTTTGAAAAAGAACTGAAGACCGATACCGCGCAGGATGATGAGCGATCCGTATCGCTGGCAGAGCCTGAGACAGCCACCCCAGATGATGCCGAGGTAGCGGAAGCCGGCTCTGGGCAAGATCTGCCGGACGAACTGCCGCCGGAGGCCCACCCGGCCGAAGCCGGCCATATCGATGAAGTCACAGAGCTGGAAACGCTGGACGGCGATGCCGAGCAAGCGCTGGAAGCCGCATCCATACATGCTGAATTGATGGATGAGCAGGCGTCCAGCCTGTCGGAGCCGGAAGAGGCGCCGGACTTCGTCGTGCAAGCCCAGCGCAAGCAGGCGCGCAGCAAGGCTGCCCGCATCACCATGGCGATATTGTCGGTCGTGCTATTCCTGGGTGTGCTGGCGCAGCTGACCTATACGATGCGCAACCAGCTAGCCGCCTGGTTCCCGCAGGCCAGGCCTATGCTGGCCGACGCCTGCAAGCCGCTGAATTGCCAGATCAGCCTGCTGGCCCAGATCGATGCAGTTTCCATAGAATCCAACGAACTGCAGGCGATGGCGCCGGACAAGAATGTCTTTTCCCTGACTCTTTTGCTGCGCAACAAGGGCAGCACCACGCAGGCCTGGCCGATGCTGGAACTGACGCTGGACAATGACAAGGAACAGCCGGTATTGCGCAAGGTATTCACCCCTGCCGAATACCTGGCCAACAAGGGCGACCTGGTCAAGGGCTTCGCCGGCAGCTCCGAGCAGCCGGTCAAATTGTATTTTGAGCTGGAAAAGATCAAGGCCGCCGGGTATCACGTGTGGCTGTTCTATCCCTAGCAGACCGGGCTTTTTCTAACCAAGCAAAGCGATCGCCAGCTCCGTCCCTACCCGGGCGTTATTCTTCACCAGCGCGATATTGGTCGCCAGGCTGCGGCCCGCGGTCAATTGCTTGATACGGTCCAGCAGGAAGGGCGTGACGGCCTTGCCTGCGATGCCCTGGCCCTGCGCTTCCTGCAAAGCCCGCTGGGTAATCGCATCGATCTCTGCTTTCGGCATCGCATCGGTTTCCGGCACAGGATTGGCGATCACTACGCCGCCGCGCAAGCCCAGTTGCCATTTGGTGCGGATAAAATCAGCCTGTTGCTTTGCCGTGTCCAGCTGGAAATCGGCATTGAAGCCGCTGTCGCGAGTGAAGAAGGCCGGAAATTGTTTTTGGCCTACACTGACCACCGGCACGCCATGCGTTTCCAGGTACTCCAGGGTCAGGCCCAGGTCCAGTATCGACTTGGCGCCGGCACAGACTACCGCTACCGAAGTCTGCGCCAGTTCCTGCAAGTCTGCAGAAATATCGAAACTGGTTTCAGCGCCCCTGTGCACACCGCCTATGCCGCCGGTGACAAACACCTGTATGCCGGCCAGCTCCGCGCAAATCATCGTCGCCGCCACCGTCGTGGCGCCGAACTGTCCGGCCGCCAGCACGTAGGGCAGGTCGCGCCGGCTGACTTTCATCACGTTTGGCGTGGTGCCCAGCAGCTCCAGTTCCTGCGGCGACAGGCCGACCAGGATCTTGCCGCCCATGATTGCGATAGTGGCAGGCACTGCGCCGGCGTCGCGGATGATCTGCTCCACTTCGCGCGCAGTCTGCACATTCTGCGGATAAGGCATGCCATGCGAGATGATCGTCGATTCCAGCGCCACGATGGCCTTGCCGGCCGCGCGCGCTTGTTTCACTTCCTCTGAATACACCAGGTAATTCTGCATTTTTCTATCCTTTAATAAAATTTAATCAGTCTTGATATCAGGCCAGCAGCGTATCCAGCGTGGCCGGCGTCAGGTCGGTACAGACAGTGGCGCTACTTTGTATGGTCAGCGCCGCCAGCGTCAGGCCGCGGCGGCAGGCCAATGCAAGATCGTCCGGCTCGCGGTTCAGCGACCAGCATACTGCCGCCGAAAAGGCGTCGCCGGCGCCGGTGACGTCGCGCACCGCCACCTGCGGAGCCGCCAGCCTGACCACGCCGGTGGGCGACGTATACAGTACGCCGTCGCCGCCGAAGGTAACGATAAGGTCTTGCACGCCCTGCTGCTGCACCGTGCGGCAAGCCAGCGCCATTTGCTCGGTATCCTCCAGCGACCTGCCTATGCGGCTTTCCAGCTCGCCCTGGTTCAATATCAACAGGCGCAGGCCATGCAGGTCGGCCGGCAAACGCGCCATCTTAGGCTGCGAGACAGCCACCAGCACCAGCGGGACACTATCCCGTATCGCCTCCTGCAGCAGCAGCCGGATGCTGGCTTGCGGCAAGTTCAGGTCGGCGACGGTCATTGCCGCAGCGGCGCGTTGCGGCTGGCGCAAGGCCAAGAATTCCGGTGTCAACTGGTCGCATAGCTGCATATGGGACAAAGCCAGCAGCATCTCGCCGCTATCGTCCAACACCGCCGTATAGCTGCCGCTCGCGGTTGCCGCAAGCTGCAAGCTGCCGCGCATGTCCATTCCTACCGTTTCCGCCTGTGCCAGCATGGCCTTGGCGGCGGCATCGTCGCCCAGCGCACTGAGCAGGCTGACGGCGGCGCCCAGGCGCGCCAGGTTTTCTGCAATATTGCGGGCGACACCGCCCAGGCTCTCATGTTGCGATACCGGGTTGGATGTGCCCATTTGCAAAGGCTGCAAGGTGCACACCTTGCGGTCCATATTGGCGCCGCCTATGCAGACGATCGCGCGCTCTTCAGGCAATACATAGGCGCGCCCCAATATCCTGCGCTCGCGGATCAGGCCGGCGATATGGCCCGCCACCGCCGAGCGCGACAGCTGCAACTGCCCCGCAAGCTCTTGTTGCGAGATGAAGGGATTCGCCTGTATCAGCTGATATAGCTGGTCCTTTTTGGAAAACTCTGTCACGGCATCGACCCACTATAAATATGAAGAATGAACTGCAAGGAATTAGACAAGATGAACAACATCTAACAAACATTTGTTTTAAATTATAAACAATTGTTTCATACGAGTCAAATCGGACGGTATTTCACCAACATGATGCAAATTGCGCAATTGTTTTGGCGAATACCGCTAAAAAGTATTACCCTTGGAATTAATTCTTGACTTGCTTTGCTGCGCCATAGTTAAATAGAGAATCGGCTACGCAAACGATTGCGCGGCCTATTTTTTTGCCTTTTAGCAGAAATGCGAAATCCCGTTCATCGTTAAAAATGACCCGATTTTCGCTAATTCTGCCAAATTTCTACCTGTTTTTTTGGCCGGCCCACTGGCTTTGCCTTTTTTGCGAGAATTTAAATGAAGCCACGCATCACTGTTGTTGGTAGCGTCAACATGGATCTGGTGTTTCGTACGCCGCGCATGCCGGCTGTCGGTGAAACTTTAAGCGGCCATGAATTCCGCCAGATACCCGGCGGCAAAGGCGCCAACCAGGCTGTCGCCGCAGCGCGCCAGGGCGCCGACGTGGCCTTCATCGGGCGCGTAGGCGACGACGTCTTTGGACAATACTCGTTGCGCTGCCTGGCCGACGACGGCATCGACGTCAGCTATCTTTCAGCAGTCGCCGATATTGCCACCGGCGTAGCCGGCATCATCGTCACCGATCAGGGTGACAACAGCATAGTGCTGGCTGCCGGCGCCAATGCCGCCCTGTCGGCAGAAAATGTGGAGGCCGCGCAATCGGCAATCTCGTCCGCCCAGATACTGGTATGCCAGCTGGAAACCCCGCTCCCGACAGTCACTCGCGCAATCCAGCTCGCCAGGCAGCATCAGGTCAAGGTCATCCTGAATCCAGCCCCGGTACAAGCGCTCAGCGATGAATTGCTGGCGCAAGTGGACTATCTGGTCGTCAATGAAACCGAGGCTGCCCAGTTAAGCGGCATCCAGGTCAGTAACCAGGAAAGTGCGCAACGCGCATCGGAAAAATTATTGCAGCGTGGCGCGGCGGTTGTGCTGCTGACCATGGGCGAACATGGCGTATGCATTACCGAAGCAGGCGGCAGCAGCTTTATCGATGCGATCAAAGTGGATGTCGTGGACACGACCGCCGCCGGCGATACCTTTGTCGGCGCCTTTGCGGTCGGCATCGCCAAGGGCCTGGATATCAAGACGGCCAGCACCGAGGCGCAATACACTGCGGCGCTGGCCGTGACCAAGCTGGGCGCGCAAACCTCGATCCCGCAGCGTAGCGAAGTAGAGCAGTTTATGCGCAGCCGCGCAGCGTTGTAAAACTTGCAGGCTGGTCCGGCGGCACGTCCGGCCCGGCAATCTTTTATAATGCGAACCGCAGCGACTCCGCCTGCAAGCGGCGTCAGCCGAGCTTGATGCCTGTTTGGCAAGCCTGTTGGTGCCGGCCACGACAGGCATGCGTAATTTGCCCCTGGCCGCGCTTGCCGGAGTAAAGATGAACTAATGGCTAACAAAGCCTTGCCGGCACACTTTTCCGGCAGACTTTATGCTAGCTTGCAATGATGTCGGCTCTGCGTTGATGGCGGG
>JABDED010000005.1:0-15100 GCA_013287275.1 Betaproteobacteria bacterium | reverse complement strand
ATCATGAGCTGCCGCACAGGATTTTTTTGATAAATGTAGTACGGGCAGGTTTGGCCCCGGGCCGACAAACTCCATCACCTATCGAGATCAGGATTACACATGAAATTGAACTGCGTAAAACTCAATCGTATCTGTTTCGCCGTCGCCGCCCTGCTTGGCACGGCCGGCGCAGTCAATGCCTACGCGGCAGATCCCAAACTGGCGATAGTCTATGATGCGGGCGGCAAGTTCGACAAGTCTTTCAACCAGTCGGCTGCAGAAGGGGCAAACCGCTTCAAGCAGGAAACCAAGATCAATTTCCTGGAAGTCCAGGTTGGCAGCGATACGCAAACCGAACAGGTATTGCGCAACCTGGCCCGCAAGAATATGGACCTGATCGTCGCCATCGGCTTCTCACAAGGCCAGGCGGTACAGACCGTCGCCAAGGAATTCCCGAAAGTAAAATTCGTCGTGGTCGACAGCGTTGCCGCCGGCGCCAATGTGAACTCGGTGCTGTTCAAGGAACAGGAAGGCTCCTACCTGGTAGGCGTAGCGGCCGCACTGGCCAGCAAGACCAAGAAGGTCGGCTTTGTCGGCGGCATGGACATCCCCCTGATACGCGCTTTCGCCTGCGGTTATGCACAGGGCGCGAAATCGGTGGATGCCAAGATAGACGTCACGCAGAACATGGTCGGCACTACGCCGACCGCATGGAACGATCCGGCCAAGGGCAGCGAACTGGCGCGCGCGCAATTTGAACGCGGCGTGGACGTGGTGTTTGCAGCAGCCGGCGGCAGCGGCATGGGTACGATGCAGGCAGCCAAGGAAAAAGGCAAGCTGGCCATCGGCGTCGACTCCAACCAGAATTACCTGCATCCGGGCACGATGCTGACTTCGATGACGAAGCGGGTCGACAATGCCGTGTACGACAGTTTCATGCAAGTCAAGAACGGCACCTGGACAGCCGGCACTACCAACAAGGGCCTGAAAGAAGCCGGCGTGGACTGGGCACTGGACAAGGATAATCGCAGCCTGATCAGCGCCGACATGGAAAAACGCATCAATGCAGCCAAGCAGGACATCGTCAGCGGCAAAGTCAAGGTGGTCGACTACCGCGAAAACAACAAGTGCCCCATCTGATAGAGAAAGATACAGGGCCATCGGCAAGGCACTACCCGCCTTGCCGCTTCCGCCAGCCTTTTCCTGAACCCACCTAGTGATCAGCATGCAGCCAGCAGTAGAATTTCGACATATTTCCAAACGCTTCGGAGCAGTGCAGGCGAATGCCGATGTGAGCTTCTCCATTGCGCAAGGATCGATCCACGGCGTGATCGGCGAGAACGGCGCAGGCAAGTCGACACTGATGAGTATCCTGTACGGCTACTACAGGGCCGACAGCGGACAAATACTGCTGAACGGCGAAGAGCGCCATATCCGCAACAGCCAGGAAGCGATACGGCTGGGCATAGGCATGGTGCACCAGCATTTCATGCTGGTGGAAAACATGACGGTGCTGGACAATGTGATGCTGGGCGCCGAAGGCGGCGTGCGCCTGAAGGCGCACCGCACCGGGATTGAAGCCGAGCTGAGGGATATCTGCAAACGCTATTCGCTGGACATCGATCCGCTGGCGAAAATTCAGGACCTGTCGGTAGGCGCGCAGCAAAGGGTGGAAATCCTGAAGCAGATCTACCGCAGCGCCAGCATCCTGATCCTGGACGAACCGACCGCCGTGCTGACCGTGCAGGAAACCGAGTCGCTGTTTGAAGTGCTGCGCCTGTTCAAGGAACAGGGCAAGACCATCGTGCTGATCACGCACAAGCTGCAAGAGATCCTGGCGATTACCGACAATGTGACGGTGATGCGCGCCGGTCGCGTGGTCGGCGCAGTACAGACCGCCAATACCAACAAGGAAGAGCTGGCCAATATGATGGTCGGCCGCCCTATCGAAACCCAGTTGCCGCGCGCGCCGTACAATCCCGGCGCCACGGTACTGAAAGTAGAGGGCCTGAACCTGAAAAACGGCCAGAACGTCAGCTTGCTGGACAATATCAATTTCAATATCCGCGCCGGCGAGATCGTCGCGATTGCCGGCGTTTCCGGCAACGGCCAGAGCGAATTGCTGGAAATCCTGAGCGGCATGCGCCTGCCCAGCACGGGCAAGGTCAGTTTCCTCGACAAGCTGCTGCCGTTTGGCCACCATGCGGACGGCCTGCCGGCGAAATTCCGCCGGCTCGGCATCTCGCATATCCCGGAAGACCGGTTGCGCGACGGCGTCGTCAAGGATTTTTCGGTGATGATGAATTTGATGCTGGGCTACCAGCGCAAGGCCAGCAAGGGCTTCGGCCTGATCGATTTCAAATCGGTGATGCGGCGCTGCGCCGAACTGCTGAAAATGTTCGACGTGCGCCCGGCCAATCCCAACCTGCGTATCGCGCTGCTGTCCGGCGGCAACCAGCAAAAAGTCGTCATCGCGCGTGAAATGGAAGCCGCGCCCAAGCTGATGCTGGTCGGCCAGCCTACCCGCGGCGTGGACATAGGCACGATAGAGAGCATCCATGCGCAACTGCTGAAGATGCGCGACGCCGGCGTCGCCATCCTGCTGGTATCGGTGGAGCTGGAAGAAGTGAAATCCCTGGCTGACCGCATCCTGGTCATGTGCGGCGGACGCATCACCGGCCAGCTGAACGCCGACGAATTTGACGCAACTAAAATAGGCTTGATGATGGGGGGCCTGCATAAATGAGTACGAACGATCTCCCACGCTGGGCTACTGCTGTCGTCTTGCCGGTACTGAACCTGTTGTCCGCCTTGCTGGTGGCTGCACTGGTGATCTACCTGCTGGGCGAAAATCCGCTGGAATCGCTAGGCATCCTGGTCAACAGCGCGGTGATGAACCCGGAAGGCCTGGGTTATACGCTGTTCTACGCCAGCACCTTCATCTTCACCGGCCTGTCGGTATCGATAGCGATGCAGGCCGGCTTGTTCAATATCGGCTCCGAAGGCCAGATGTACCTGGGCGGCCTGGGACTGACTACGGTGATCCTGGCGCTGGATTCCAGCCTGCCGGGCTGGGCCATCATCCCGCTGGCGATGCTGGGCAGCGCACTATTCGGCGCCGCCTGGGCCTGGCTGCCGGCCTACCTGCAGGCCAGGCGCGGCAGCCATATCGTCGTAACGACGATCATGTTCAACTTCATCGCCGCCAGCCTGATGAATTTCATCATCGTCACCTACCTGATTCCGTCCGGCCAGCAAAACCCGGCCAGCCGCCTGTTTGCTGAAACTGCGTGGCTGCCCAGACTGAGCGGCTGGTTCCCCATACTCGGCGATACGCCGCTGAATATCAGCTTCCTGCTGGCCTTGCTGGCGCTGGTGATTTATGGCGTTACTGTATGGCGCTCTTCCTGGGGTTACCAGTTGCGCGCCACCGGCCTGAACAAGCACGCGGCGCACTATGCCGGCGTGTCCATCACCAAGATGATCGTAGTGGCGATGCTGATCTCCGGCGCACTGGCCGGCCTGGCTTCGGTCAATGCACTGATGGGCTCGACGCATTACCTGGCGCTGAATTTCCCTGCCGGCGCCGGTTTCATCGGTATCGCGATTGCGCTGATGGGCAGGCAGCATCCGGTCGGCATCCTGTTGTCTTCCATCCTGTTCGGCGCGCTGATACAGGGCGGCTTTGACCTGTCGCTGGAAAAATCGAATATCCCGCCGGAAACCTTTATTTTCATCCAGGGCCTGATCATCCTGTTTTGCGGTGCGATGGAAAACTTCTATGCGCCGGCCATCGCCGCCCTGATTAAACGACTACCTTCACGAGCCAGGTGACAGCCATGTTTGAAGACTTTCATTTAGCCAGCATCCTGGTTTCCACCATACGCAATGCGCCGGTGCTGATCTTCGCGGCAATGGCCGGCCTGTTCGCCGAGCGCAGCGGCGTGGTGGACCTGGCGCTGGAGGGCAAGATGCTGGCTAGCGCCTTTGTCTCGGCGTCGGTCGCCTATGTCACGCAAAACCCGTGGCTGGGCATCGCCGCCGGCGTCGGCATTTCTGTTGTCATCGCGCTGCTGCAGGGTTATGTCAGCATCACGCAAAAAGGTAACCAGTTGGTGGCCGGCATCGCGATCAATATCGCGGTCAGCGGCCTGTCCTTTGTGCTCGCGCAATTCTTCTTCGGCCAGGGCGGCCGCACGCCCGACCTGGGCCAGGCGCGCCTGTTCGACATCATCCTGCCCGGTACGGACGCGGTCGCCAACATCCCCTTCATCGGCTGGTTCTACGGCAAGCTGATAGGCGGCCATACGGCGCTGGTGTACCTGGCGTTTGCGCTGGTGCCGCTGGTGCACTGGGTGATCTACCACAGCCGTTTCGGCCTGCGCCTGCGCGCGGTCGGCGAAAATCCGCACGCGGCCGACGCCGCCGGCGTCCATGTGGAGCGCACCCGTTTCCTGGCGATGCTGTGCGCCGGCGTATTGTGCTCGTTCTCCGGCGCTTACCTGGCTATCGTGCAAAGCGGCTTCTTCTTGCGCGACATGTCGGCAGGTAATGGTTTCCTGGCATTGACGGCGCTGGTATTCGGCAACTGGCGTCCGCTCTATACGGCGATGGGTTGCCTGATGTTCGGCTTCTTCGGCGCGCTGCAGATCCAGATGGAAGGCGTGGAATTGCCCGGCATAGGCAAGATCCCCGGCTCGTTGATACAAATGATCCCCTATGTGGTCACCGTGATCGTGCTGGCAGGCTTCATGGCCAAGTCGGTGGCGCCGAGAGCGATAGGCATCCCTTTCGTGAAATCACGCTAAGAAGAATAAGCAAGATAGGTAAGATAGGCAGCACAGAATTCATACGGCCTCCTTGAACCGGGTCCATTTAAGACAAGCCCTGGTATTAGGTTCAGTAACATGGCTAATACCAGAATAGTTTGGAGAATGAATATGCAAAACGCAACGGCAAAACATAAAGTCATCTTTGATACCGACCCTGGTGTGGATGACGCAATGGCGCTGTACTTTGCCCTGGCTCACCCGGACATCGACCTGATAGGCATCACCACCACCTTCGGCAATGTCACGGTAGAGCAGGCAACCATCAACGCCATCTACCTGACCCGCATCGCCGGCCGCCAGATCCCTGTCGCGCAGGGCGTGCCCGTGCCTTTCGCCAAAGCACCCGGCGTACCGCCGGCCTTCATCCACGGCGCCGACGGCCTGGGCAACCTGCCCAGCCGCGTGACGGTGGAAGGCAAGGCGGAAGAACGCAGTGCTGCCGAATTCATCGTCGACATGGCGCGCAAGCATCCGGGCGAAATCACGCTGGTCGCGGTAGGCCCGCTGGGCAACCTCGGCCTGGCATTGAAACTGGAACCGAAGCTGCCTAAACTATTGAAACAGGTGGTATTGATGGCGGGTACCGTCGATGAGCCGGGCAATGTCTCGCCGGTGGCCGAAGCCAATGTCTGGAACGACCCGGATGCGGCCGACCTGGTGTTTACCGCAGGCTGGGACCTGACGATGGTAGGCCTGGACGTGACCCACCGCGTGGTGCTGATGTCCAGCTTCTTCAAACGACTGGCGGAACAGCACAAGCACGTGGCGATGGACACCCTGTCCCATGCGGTGAACTTCTACAGCGATTTCTACAGCAGCATACGTCCCAACATGGGCCACGGCTGCTTCGGCCATGACGTACTGGCCTTCGTCTGGCTGGTGGCGCCGGAAATGTTCAAGACCAAATCAGGCCGCGTGCGCGTGGCAATGGACGGCATCGCCAACGGCCAGACCATGATGGACAAGATAGGCACGATTCCGTATCCACAGGCGGGCTGGGAAAAGGACAAACCGGAAACCCGCGTCTGCATGGAAGTGGATGCCAAGGCCTGCGAAAACCTGATCGATCAAACCCTGAGCAGCGGCTGGTTGCTGCCAGCACTGACCAAATAAGCAAGGGGGCTTATTATGCATATCGAACCTGTTGACTATCTGGCGCCGGACGCTGCGCAAAAATTTACCGAGAGCCTGCACCGCACCGGCTTTGGCGTACTGAAGAACCATCCACTGTCGCAAGCGGTGCTGGAAACCATCTACAAGGAATGGTACGACTTTTTCCAGAGCGACGCGAAGAGCCAGTACGCTTTCCATCCAGAAAAGATGGACGGCTATTTCTCGCCGAAAGTATCGGAAACCGCCAAGGGCAATACCAAGCGCGACCTGAAAGAGTTCTACCATATCTATCCCTGGGGCCGTTACCCGGCCGAAGTATCGGATGCGGCGCGCAAATACTATGACGACGGCGCCAGGCTGGCGGCGGAATTGCTGCAGTGGGTAGAGGACAATACGCCGGCCGACATCAAGGCCAAATACTCTATGCCCTTGTCCGACATGATCACCGGCAGCGAACAGACCTTGCTGCGCGTGCTGCATTACCCGCCGCTGACCGGCGACGAAGAAGCGGGCTCGGTGCGCGCTGCCGCGCATGAAGACATCAACCTGCTGACCATCTTGCCGGCGGCCACCCAGGCGGGCCTGCAAGTGCAGGGCAAGGACGACAAATGGTTTGACGTGCCCTGCGACTTCGGCATGCTGATCGTGAATATCGGCGACATGCTGGACGAAGCATCGGAAGGCTATTACCCGTCCACCAGCCACCGCGTGCTGAACCCGACCGGCGAGGAGGCAAAAAAATCCCGCGTGTCGCTGCCGCTATTCCTGCACCCGCGCCTGGACGTGGTCTTGTCGGATCGCTACACAGCGGGAGAATACCTGGAAGAGCGCCTGATCGAACTGGGCGCAAAAAAACCGAAGCAGTAATCGGGTAAATATGAAATGCGGCCGATTGGCCGCATTTCACTTCCATCGCCGGACATCCAGACTTGAAGTACCCGCCTCACCAGAATCCCGAAAGAATTCCATGAAACAAGAACAGCTAATCCAGGAAGCCATCACCGCCCGCCTGTCCGCATACACGCCCTACTCCAAATTCAAGGTCGGCGCAGCCCTGCTGGGCAAGGACGGCAGGGTGTTCCACGGCTGCAACGTAGAGAACGCCTCCTACGGCCTGTGCAATTGCGCCGAGCGCACCGCCTTCTTCAGCGCAGTCGCGTCCGGCTATAAGCCTGGCGACTTCAGTGCGATCGCAGTGGTCGGCGACACCGAAGACCCGATCGCTCCCTGCGGCGCCTGCCGCCAGGTGATCATAGAACTGGGCGGGCCGGAACTGGAAGTGATACTGACTAACCTGAAGGGCGACATCAAGCTGACTACTGCCGCCAAGCAGTTGCCGGATGCGTTTTATCTGAAGCCGGAAGCTTAAAAGCCAGTAGGGTGGGCACGCCTCTGTGCCCACGCCTTAGTATTAGGCTCTTGCGCTCAATTCAGCGGCGATACAAGTGCCCCTGCAGACTCAGCGAGTGCGCAATACCATCAAGTGATCGGTGCCAGACTCCGCCCCCCAGACCTCACGCTCGCGCCCGGCCAACTGGCGGATGCGCCCTCCTGTCTTCGGTTCCGGAAACGCGGTAAATGTCTCGCTCTTCGGATCAAAACGCAGCACCGCGTTGGCGGCAAAGTCGGTCAGCCATACGATATCCTGCGCATCGACATAGACTGCATATGCCTGCGCACCCTTGCCCGGCAGCTTCCAGCTGCGCCAGTTGCGCGTGGCGGGATCGTAGCGGCTTACTTGGCCGGCGTTCCACTCGCTCACCCACAAGCGACCGCCGCTGTCGCCCCAGATACGGCGTGCCCCCTGCCTCGGCGTAGGTGGTTCTATCACAGTGGAGCTGCCGTCGACAGGGTCGATGCGCGCAATGTGGTTGCCCGCCAGCGAAGCATAGTAGACCGCGCCGTCGCGCCCGACGGCAATGCCGTAAGGCCCGGCGCCGCGCGGCGCATCATAGACTTGCATGGCCCCAGTCTTAGTATCAAGCCGGCCATAGATGCCGTTTTGGCCGGTAAACCATAGGATGCCGGCGTGGTCAAATACCGGAGTGTTCAGATTGGCGTTGGCGCGTTCGGCAGGCAAGGGATAGCGCTTAATGCCGCCGCTGGCCGGATCATAGCGGACGATGGCGTTCAAGCCACCGTCGGTGATCCATACTGCCTGGTCCGGCCCCACTACCAGGCCGTGCGGCGCGGAACCTGTGCCGAGTGGTATCTGCCTGACCGCGCCGCTAGCCGGATCAAGCCGCCCCAGCGCGCCCTGCGCCTGCGCGGTATACCAGACAACCCCGTCCGCCCCCGGCGCCACGTCATGCGGGCCGGCACCGCGCGGCACAGCATAAGTCTGCACCTCCACCGCCGCTTGCGCCAATGCGGCCGCGCAAAGGCAGGCGGCTGCAGACATCCATAGTGTGAGATTGCGCCATTTCATGTAGACCTCCTCATGCTTGCGCTGCTTAGCAGTAAATTTGCCGGCGAGAACGACGGCAGATTTGATAATTTTACGCCTACTGCAAGCCATGCCGGACGGCCTGGAATTGGCTGTCGTCCTGGGTAGCCCAAAAGAAACCATCGCCAATGCGCAAAGCTGGAGGGGCCGGCTTCTAGCAGGGAGTTTAACTTTCCCCGGCCTGTGCGCTGACAGCTTCATCAAACAGGCGCATCGCCAGCAACCCATGCCCTACCGCCGCACCGGCACGCAAAGCGGCCGCGATGAACACGGTTTCAGCCATTTCTTCGCGTGTGGCGCCCTCCTTGAGTGCATTCCTGCTGTGCACATCGATGCAATAGGCGCATTGCGTGGTCAGCGCCACCGCCATCGACATCAGTTCGCGATATTTGGGCGGGATAAGTCCGTCCGCACGCTCCGCCGCTTTTTTCAGGCCCAGAAAGGCTTGCGCCTCCCTGGGTGCCAGCTTGACCAGCGCTTGTGCGTATTCCAGGTCTTCCGGTGCTTGATATCCGCTCATTCTTCTTCCTTTCAAGACATGTTGAGTAAGCGATGCAAATTGACGATGTCTATGCATTACTAGACAAGAGGAGAAAATGAGCGGAAAGGATTCGCAGTGAAGGAAAATATTTTGGATGCAGTTGCCTGAGGTATTCGCCGCCGCATACCGCACGGCCGCTGGGGCGAGCTAGCGGTCCAGGCGAAAATCGACGGAGGCCGGCCTGCCGGGCAAATCCAACTGCGCGTGCGGCGCCGGCGTGCGGCTGATAATCTTGCCGCGCCGAATCACGAATAGCCTCGTCGCGCGCAAACGTATCGCCTCTATCGCATCCTGCGCATCGAGTATCACCATATCGGCGTTGCAGCCGACCTCCAGCCCATAGCCTTGCAAGCCCAGTATCTGCGCCGGCGTCTCGGTCACAGCCTTGAAGCAGGCGCGCATCGCCTCCTGCCCCGTCATCTGCGCCACATGCAGGCCCATGTGTGCGACCTCCAGCATGTCGCCGGAACCCAGGCTATACCAGGGGTCCATCGTGCAATCCTGGCCGAAGGCGACCGGGATACCGGCGGCCAGCATTTCCGGCACGCGCGTCATACCACGCCGCTTGGGGTAGGTGTCGTGTCGGCCTTGCAAGGTAATATTGATGAGCGGATTGGCAATCGCCGCGACGCCGGCCTCGCGCATCAGCGGCAGCAATTTGCTGACATAGTAATTGTCCATAGAATGCATGGACGTCAGGTGCGAGCCGGTCACCCTGCCCTGCATGCCCAGCCTGTGCGTGTGGTAGGCCAGCGTCTCTATATGACGCGATAGCGGATCGTCCGATTCGTCGCAGTGCATGTCCACCCGCAGGCCTTGTTCTGCCGCATATTCGCACAATAGCCTGACTGACTCGGCGCCGTCCGCCATGGTCCGTTCAAAATGCGGGATACCCCCGACCACGTCGACACCCATCGCAATCGCCCGTTTCAGATTGGCCATCGCGCTTGTGCTGCGCAAGATGCCGTCTTGCGGAAAGGCCACCAGTTGCAGGTCCAGATAAGGCGCGACCTGTTTTTTCACATGCAGCAGCGCTTCCACCGCCAGCAGGCTGTCATCGCAGATATCGACATGCGAGCGTATCGCCAGCAAGCCGCGCGCCACTGCCCAGTCGCAATACTGCAGCGCGCGCTGCACCAGCGCTTCCTGCGTCAGCAAGGGTTTCAACTCGCCCCACAGCGCTATACCTTCCAGCAGGGTGCCGGACTGGTTCACCCGCGGCAGGCCATAGCTGAGCGTGGCGTCCATATGGAAGTGGGCGTCGACAAAAGGCGGCGTCACCAGCTTGCCGGCGGCGTCTATTTCCTGCGCTGCGGTAAGCGGCAAATGCGGGCCGACCGCAGTGATGAGGCCGCCGGCGATTGCGATGTCTATGGATTTGCTGCCGTCCTGCAGCGTGGCGTTACGGATGATCAGGTCGGTCAATTCGTATTCCTTAAAAATTTGAAGGCTGTCGAGAAGCTAGCCTGGCTAAGCGTCGCCGACGAAGACAGTGCTTTAGCCCCTGCATCCCTGTAGGGAAGGGGCATTGCCTTGCAAGGCAATGCCGTTACGCAGGTGGATAGCTACGCTATCCAGATAACTGCTCCACCGGCTAGGAGGCGCAACAACGCCAGGGTAGCTTCTCGACAGCCTCCCTCGCTAGGAAACGATCCCGGCCCTATCCAGCATCGCATGCAACAACACATTGCAGCCCGCCTCCAGGTGTTCCGACTTCGCGTCCTCGATCTCATTGTGGCTGATGCCATCCTTGCACGGTACGAAGATCATGCCGGCCGGCGCCAGCCGCGCGGCATAGATCGCATCGTGGCCGGCGCCAGAGACGACGTCCATCGTTGAATAGCCGAGCTTGGCAGTCGCGCTCCTGACCGCATCGACACACTCCGGATGGAAAGGGCATGGAGGATAGTAGGATACGCGCTCCACGGTAATCCCCAAGCCGGTGGCCTTGCTGGTCTGGTCGACAAAGGCCAGGATCTCTTCGTGCATCTTGTTCAACAGCTCGTCGTTCACATTGCGCAGATCTATGCTGAACTTGACCTCGCCCGGAATCACGTTGCGGCTGTTGGGGAACACCTGCACCATGCCCACCGTGCCGCGTCCATATGGCGGGTAGCGGTTGCCGATGTTCACTACTTCCTGCATGATCCTGGTGGCAACCTGCAAGGCATCCTTGCGCAGGTGCATGGGCGTGGGGCCGGCGTGCGCTTCCATGCCGGTGACGATGCAGTCATACCACGACAAACCCATCACCGCCGGCACCACGCCGATCACCTTGTCGGCGTCTTCCAGCACCGGGCCCTGTTCTATATGGGTTTCAAAGTAGGCCCCTATAGGATGCTGGCCCGGCACCTGCTCGCCCAGATAGCCTATGCGGGTCAGCTCATCCTGTACCGATTTTCCTTCCACGTCCTTGGCGGCATATGCATGCTCCAGCGTGAACGCGCCGCAAAAGACGCCCGAGCCCATCATCACCGGCACGAAGCGCGAGCCTTCTTCATTGGTCCAGAATGCGACTTCTATCGGCGCTTCGGTCTGTATCTGATGGTCATTCAGCGTGCGCACCACCTCCAGCGCCGCCAGCACGCCGTAGTTGCCGTCGAACTTGCCGCCGGTGGGCTGGGTGTCGATGTGGCTGCCGGAGACTATCGGCGGCAGCGCATTGTTTTTGCCTTCGCGGCGCATGAAGACGTTGCCGATCTGGTCTACGGTAACGGTCAGGCCGGCTTCTCTGGCCCAGCCGGTGACCAGGTCACGGCCTTGCTTGTCGAGGTCGGTCAGGGCCAGGCGTTTGACGCCGCCTTTTTGGGTGGCGCCGATTTGGGCGAGTTCCATCAGCGACTGCCACAGGCGGTCGCCATTGATTTTGAGGTTATCGAGATTCATGGTTGTGCTTCCTATACTTTCGCTTGTGCCCTACATGTACGCTTGTAGTTGCCGTCTATCGTTCTACGGCAACCGGCTCCGCCAGCTTGCCTGATCTTCCCAGCGCATCAAACATCGGTGAAAATGCCGGGCGATCTACATGGCGGCCGGCGCCCTGTACTGCGCGCAGTTCGCCTTGCTTGAATACCAGCTTGCCGCCGCTGACGGTATGGCTGGGGATGCCCTTGACGATGCGCCCTTCGAACACATTGAAGCCGCCTTTGGCGAACTGCGTCTTGGCTGAAATAGTCCTGCTGCCTTGCGGGTCCCAGACGACCAGGTCGGCGTCTGCGCCCACGGCGACCGCGCCTTTGCGCGGATAGATATTGAAGATCTGCGCGGCATTGGTGGAAGTCACCTTGACGAATTCGGACGGGGTCAGCCTGCCGGTGTTCACGCCTGCATCCCAAATCACCGCCATGCGATCTTCCACGCCACCGCAGCCGTTGGGTATCTTGGTGAAATCATTGCGGCCGGCGCCTTTTTGCTCTGCGCAAAAGGTGCAGTGGTCGGTCGCCGTGGTGTGCAGGTTGCCTCCTTGCAGGCCCTGCCATAGCGCGGCCTGGTGTTCTTTGGAGCGGAAAGGCGGACTCATTACATGGCCGGAAGCCACGTCGAAATCAGGGTGGCGGTACACGCTGTCGTCTATCGTCAGGTGGCCGGCCAAGACTTCGCCGAATACGCGCTGGCCCTTGCTGCGGGCGCGGGTAATCGCCTCCAGCGATTCGGCACAGGAGACGTGGACGATGTACAGCGGAGTATTCAATACATTCGCTATCGAAATCGCGCGATTGGCGGCTTCTGCTTCCACCATGGGCGGGCGCGACAAGGGATGCGCTTCCGGCCCTGTCATGCCTTTTTTCAGCAAGGCTTGCTGCAGCTGGAACACCAGCTCGCCGTTTTCTGCATGCACGGTCGGCATCGCGCCCAGCTCCAGCGCGCGGGAGAAGCTTTTCACCAGCACCTCGTCATCGGCCATGATCGCATTCTTGTAGGCCATGAAGTGCTTGAAGCTGTTCACCCCATGCTCGCGTACCAGGGTGCCCATGTCGGCATGCACGCTGTCGTCCCACCAGGTCACCGCAACGTGGAAGCTGTAGTCGCCGGCGGCTTTTTCAGCCCAGCCGCGCCAGGTCTTGTAGGCTTCCATCAGGCGCTGCTTTGGATCGGGGATCACGAAGTCTATGATCATCGTGGTGCCGCCGGCCAGGCCCGCAGCGGTGCCGGTATAGAAATCGTCGGCGGTCACCGTGCCCATGAAGGGCAGGTTCATATGCGTATGCGGATCGATGCCGCCCGGCATCACATACTGGCCGCCGGCATCTATCACTTCGGTCGCATTGGCGGCTTGCAGCTTGTCGCCGATGGCGACGATCTTCCCGCCCTCACACAAGACATCGGCGCGGAACTCGCGGTCTGCGTTGACCACTGTTCCGCCACGGATCAAAATACTCATACTGCCTCCCTAATGACTTTTTATCGCCACGCACATCTCTATCTATGAAGCGTTGGCAACTACCGGTACTGCTTCCTTCTTGCCGCTCATCATGACGCCATATACGACGGCCGAAATAGCCATGCCGATGAACCATGCATAGGTATAGATGGTTTTGAAAATATCCGCTGTGGCCGGAAAAGAAGCCGGGAAAGCCGCGTTCAGGAAACCCGGGATATTCGGCGCCACGCCGACCACAAAGGCGATGATGGCCACCATGTTCCAGCCGTTGCCATAAGAATATTTGCCGTCATCCTTATATAGCTGGGCAACATCCAGATGGGTATTGCGGATGAAGTAATAATCGATGATCAGGATACCGGCAATCGGGCCCAGCAAGGCCGAGTAGCCTATCAGCCAGGTAAAGATATAGCCTTGCGTGGATTCCAGTATTTTCCACGGCATCATCGCGATCGCGATGAAGGCGGTGATATAGCCGCCGGTTTTGTAGGAAATCAGCTTGGGGCTGAGCGCAGAAAAATCGTAGGCCGGGCCAACCAGATTGGCCGCCAGGTTAACGCTGACGGTATCTATCAGCAAGATGATCAGCGCGATCAGCACCGCTACGCCGGTCATGCGGCTGGCCAGGTCCACCGGATCCCAGATCGCCTTGCCGTACAGCACCATCGTCGCCGAGGTGACGATCACCGCCAGCATCGCCAGCAAGCCCATGGGAACCGGCAAGCCTATGCTCTGGCCCAATACCTGGTCGCGCTGGGACTTGGCAAAGCGGGTGAAGTCGGGGATGTTCAATGCCAGCGTGGCCCAGAAGCCCACCATCGCCGTCAGCGAAGGCCAGAACGCAGTCCAGAACTGGCCGGCTTTCTTACCGCCCTCGACAAATTGCGAGGGCTGGTCCAGGATGGGGCCGAAGCCGCCCGCCTTGTTATACACCCAGCCCAGCAGCACGAAACAGATGACGATTTTCAGCGGCGCGGTATAGGTTTCCAGCTTGCGGATGGAATCCATGCCATGGAAGATGTCCCAGAACTGTATCGCCCAGAATACCAGGAAGCAGATCAGCTGCGCCGCATTGATGCCGAGGCCGGCGATCTTGTCGCCCTCCAGCGAATGGCCCAGCAATACCCCCAGCAAAGTGTAGATCATCGAGCCGCCAAACCAGGTCTGTATCCCATACCAGCCGCAGGCGACGATCGCGCGCATCAGTGCCGGCAGCCTGGCGCCGCTGGTACCGAAGGAAGAACGCGCCAGCACTGCATACGGGATGCCGTATTTGGTGCCCGCATGGCCTATCAGCAGCATGGGCAACAGCACGATCGCATTGGCCAGGAACACGGTGGCTACCGCCTGCCATGCCGACATGCCGCCTTCCACCAGGCTGGCCGCCAGCGTATAGGCCGGTATACACATCACCATCCCTACCCATAGCGCGGCAAAGTGAAACCAACGCCAGGTGCGCTGGCTCTCGGTGGTCGGCGCCAGGTCTTCATTCCACAAGCCACTATTACCAGATAGATCCTTGTTCACGGTTTGCATCTCCCTTGGATGGATGTTTAAAACACGCAACAGCTTCGGAATTAATTGTGTAAAACAAATATACAGCACAACATCGCAGAACGTGGCCCGGATGGAGCGCAGCGCAATCCGGGCCACGGCTCTCCTTTTACAAGCACATTCGACAGTTTTGCCTCAGATTTACAAACCGGCACATCCAAAACGACTATACAGCAAGCCGGCGCCGGAATAAACGGGCTCAGCTTGCCGTATCACCGTTCCTGCATGCAAACAACGTGCCACAGGAAAACCGC
>JABDED010000004.1:75835-77009 GCA_013287275.1 Betaproteobacteria bacterium | reverse complement strand
TTGCGTTCCTGCGGTTGTGGCTGGCGTTGTACCGTTTCATAGGCGGTATTGCATTCCTGACGGGGGGTATTGATCTGCTCGACTTGTGGTGTCACGCTGACAACGCGTGCATAATCCTCAAAGTCGGCGGCTTGTACTGAAAAGCTCGCCCCCAAACACAAGATGGACGCAGTGGCAGAAATAATCGCGGTTTTCTTTAGAGCTAAGTTCACCTTGCACCTCATTTTTTTCTGGATTAGATAGTAGATATTTAACGTTGATCATGTCCTGGGGGAATACAAAATAAATGTAAAAATCTGTATCAAATGTTTGGTCTTGTGCAACATAATGTCGACCCAACATGCAGGCTTGTTACATAAGGTCTGCCAAACCCCCGGATTACCCTTATATAGAGGCATTATATGCAAATTCAATGGACAGCCTGGGCCACGATCGCTGCTTTGTTGGTCTATTTGTGGACGATTTTGAATGTTTCCCTGGCCAGGGGCAAGCACAAGGTGGCCGCGCCCGCTGTCGACGGTCCCGCTGGTTTTTTAAGGGCGATGCGGGTCCAGGTGAATACCTCCGAGCAAATCATCCTGTTCCTGCCGGCGTTGTGGATGTGCGCCTACCTGCTGAGCGATCGCTGGGCTGCCTTGGGCGGGGCGGTCTGGGCCGTGGGCCGCATTGTGTATGCACTGGCGTATTATCGCGACCCTGGCAAGCGTAGCGCCGGTTTTATGATCACGATGGCGGCGACGCTGGGTTTGCTGGTGGGAACCGCGATAGGCTTGCTACGCTGAACAAGGGCGGCTTAACTCCGCCTGGGCTGCCGCCTCGCCTCGTCAATATTTAGCTTCATCCACAGGAATCACTCTATGCCTCAATCAGAAAAGATAACGGCGCCAGTACTGGCCTCCTATATCCTGGCCGCGCTGGCGCTGTTCACCGTATTGAAGGCGGGTTTGCTGGTGGCCCTGTTTTCCGGCTTGCTGGTGTATTCGCTGATCCATTTGCTGGCGCCATTGATAGAGCGCAAGTTCAGCAGCTACCAGGCGCGCGTGATTGCCGTCGTATTCTTGTCCGCGGTGATCATTTCAGCGCTCACGGTCGGGGCCTGGTCGGCATTTGCCTTTTTGCGCAGCGATGCCGGCAACCTGCATACCCTATTGCAAAAACTGGCTGACATCATCGA
>JABDED010000004.1:73085-75825 GCA_013287275.1 Betaproteobacteria bacterium | reverse complement strand
GTCAGATGCCTGAGTGGATGCATGCCAACTTGCCGGATAACCTGGGCGACGTCGATGATTTGCGCGACGTGATGACCAACTGGCTGCGTGAACACGCCGGCGAAGCCAAATTGCTGGGGCAGGAAGCCGGGCACATGATAGTCCACCTGTTGCTGGGGATGATCATCGGCAGCCTGGTGGCGCTGCAGGATGCGACGACGCCGGCCAATTACCGTCCTTTTGCGCTGGCCTTGCATGAGCGCATAGCAAAGCTGGCCCGGATTTTCCAGAAAATTGTGTTTGCGCAGGTGCAGATATCGCTGATCAATACCGCATTCACCGCGATATACCTGCTGGCAGTGCTGCCTCTGGCCGGCGTGCATTTACCACTGACCAAGAGCATGATCGCGATCACCTTCCTGGCCGGCCTGATCCCGGTGGCGGGCAATATCATTTCCAACAGCGTGATCGTCACCGTCGGCTTGTCGCATTCACTGAATATCGCAATAGCGTCGCTGGTATTCATGATCGTGATACACAAGCTGGAGTATTTCCTGAATGCCAAAATCATCGGCGCACATATCAATGCCCGCGCTTGGGAATTGCTGACCGCAATCCTGGTGATGGAAAGCCTGTTCGGTATACTCGGGGTAGTGGCTGCGCCGGTATTCTATGCCTATATCAAGACTGAGTTGAGCGACAGGGGTCTGGTGTAGCCGGTCCAAGGAGGGGCGTCGCCGAAGCTATTTTTTGCGAATTATCTTCGGCGACGTTCCCGGCTCAAGTACGCTTCTAATGAGCGGCCGATTTTTGCGTACAGCAAGCGAGCACATGTAATAGTCAATAGTCACCGGCGCGTCTCTAAGCTTGATCGCTTTCGTTCCCGGTATCGCCATGTATTCGATCTCGGATACGAAGCCAATGCCGATGCCTTCCGCAATGGCATGCATAATCGCTTCCCGGCTGTTAAGTTCCATCACGCAATTTATCTGTATGCCCTGGCTTCTGCAGGCGTCTTCAAGTAATGCCCGCGTCTTGGAACCGGGTTCGCGCATGATGACCGCTTCATTGTAGATGCGCGCCAAAGGCACGGATGATTTGTTGGCCCAGGCATGGTCGTCCCTGACGACTGCAACGATAGGATAGCTACGGTAAGGAACGGCGTGTAAACGTTTGTCAGGTTCTATGAAAGCCAAAATCGCTATGTCGATAGTAAAGTCATACAGCCGGGCAAGCGCCTCCTTTTCCGTGTTGATGGAGATCGCGAATTCAATGCCAGGATGCTTGCGCATCAGGTCGTAGGTCAGATTCATCACAACCGGTGGCGAAACTGCTCCAATACGTAGCAGTCCTGTTTTTTGCGAATGCAGGCTTTGCAACAACTGGATAGCTTCGTCTTCCTGACCGAAAATCCCTTCGGTGATTTCATACAGCCGTCGCCCTGCGTCGGTTAATTCGACATGCCGACCGCGGCGGTAAAACAGCTCCACAGCAAATCTGCCTTCCAATGCCTTGACTTGCTCGCTTATAGTTGGCTGCCCTATTTGAAGGTAGCCCGCCGCCGCGGTAAAACTGTGCGTTTTGGCCACAGCATGAAACGAGCGAATCCACTTATGGTACTGATACATAAAGACCCTTTAAGAGTGCGTTTTCTTCAGTGGACACATGGCCGCGCTACTATGCAAAGGTGTGCAATTTGCATTCACCTTTCGCTGCAAAGAACATCGCCGCGCAGGCCAGTTTTTTTATCGACTGCGTCGATAGCTTATATCCGTTATTCGCTCCGGGCGGCAAAGTACGGTCTTCTCGTTTTGCAAAGAGGAATAAGGCGACTAATGCGGCACCTGATACGCGCTTTCCCCACGATTATTTCACCAAAGCCACGCATACGCCATCAATAAGTGGTGACTTCCTGCTATCGGTTGAAACGATAGAAACAGCATAATAATCGATTTGCACTCACGCTCTGGCGCACCGACAATCGCTCTACTCAGAACAGATAACCAATAAACAGGAGACGCTGATGGCACAACGATTCTTTAACCCAGTCGCAACCCATTTTGGCCCCGGCAGCCTGGAAGAGCTGCCCCGTATCATCAACGGGGCGAAGGTGGTAGTGGTGACGTTTCCCGAAGCAAGGTCGCTGAGCCTGGTTAAAAGACTGGAGGATATGCTGGGCGGCCAGTTAGCCTATGTCATTGAAAATGTCCAGCCTAATCCGGATGTCTCTCAGTTGGCGGAAATATATAACCGGTTCTGGCGGGACGAACACGCATGCGACACCGTTGTGGCATTGGGAGGCGGGAGTGCGATCGACACTGCCAAGGCATTGGTAGTTGGAACGGAAGGCGGAAGCTTCGATGAACTACTGGCGCTGCTCGCAGATGGCAAACCCTTCGTGCCAAGCAGGGTAAAGACGCTGATCGCCATCCCGACGACCGCAGGCACTGGAAGCGAAGTAACGCCGTGGGCAACGATTTGGGATGCAGCGAAACAAAAGAAATATTCATTGCATCTGGATTGCACCTGGCCCAAGGCGGCCATTGTCGATCCGGAGTTAATGCTTAGCCTTCCCAAGGCAATTACCATATCCACCGGGCTGGACGCATTATCGCACGCGCTGGAGTCGATCTGGAACGTCAACGCGAACCCGATTTCCGACGCTTTCGCAATTGCTGCAATCCACGAGATCATGGCCTGCTTGCCGCTACTTGCCAAGGAGCTCGACAACAAGGCACTACGCTCGTCGATGGCGCTCGCT
>JABDED010000004.1:0-73075 GCA_013287275.1 Betaproteobacteria bacterium | reverse complement strand
CCGTTGACTGCCCATGGAAATATGAGGCTGCCGAATCCACTCGAAAAACTCACCACCCAATACCAAAACAGCGCTTGCCCACTCCATTTCTTACGAGATGACACTGCGATACGGGCTGCCACATGGAATAGCCTGCTCGTTCACGCTCCCCCTGGTTCTCGGCATGGCATGGGGCGAGCACCCCGATAGGGATGCCGCTCTACAGAGGGTGTTCGATACCGATCGCAACACCGCGGTAGGGCGTCTGCGCGATTTTCTGCACCAACTGGAAGTCCGGACTGAATTTTCCGATTACGGTGTTTCAGCGCAGGATGCGCGGGAGATGGTACAGCACGCCATGCAGAGCGCACGAGGGAAAAATTTTATCGGTACGCAAACCAGCATCGCTTTGCCCTGAACCGTAGCGCATTTCTTACTGCTATCAACAGCAGTCGCCTGATGAATGCGCGAGTCCAGATCAATGGTCGCGCGAATACTTCGAAGAAGTGGCGGAAAGCGGAACAACGTTATCCCTGATACGAACCCGTGGTTCAAGGACGCCGTCACTCACTAGGTGCAAGGAAGACATGCAGGAAGCCATGACAACAGATGAATTTTATATTCCCATGGGGGTAAGGAGCCACCAGCATCTTAAAACTTAGATTAACTAAACCATAACAACAATTACCTTTTCCAACCAAATAGGAGTGAGGTTTTCCGGGCGACAGCAACTCGGTTATCCTCTATAAAGGAGACATGCAATGAGTTACGTATATACAACACCAGTTCCGCTGGTAGCAACCGATACAAGTTTTCGCAGAGCGCAATGGCGTATGCTTTTAGCGGCGATGCTTTGCTATCTGTTTTTTTACACGGGCAGGCAGACCTTCGGCTTCGCGATTCCAGGGATCCAAAAAGAGTTTGGCCTTTCCAAAGAGACCTTGGGCTGGGTATCCAGTGCGATGTTATGGTCATACGCGATGGGACAAGCAATCAACGGCAATCTCGCGGACAAGTTCGGCGGCCGCCGGATCATGAGTTTGGGGGCAATTCTTTCCTGTTTCGCCAATTGGGTGGTGAGTTTTTCGAGTGGATTCGGCAGCCTCATATTTCCATGGGCAGTCAACGGTTACTTTCAAGCATTGGGATGGGCGCCAGGCAGCCGTTTGTTGTCAAACTGGTGGGGCATAGGCGAGCGGGGGAAAGTGTATGGCTTCTATGTGTTTGCCGCTGGTTGCGCCTCCGTGCTTTCTTACATAACCTCCATTGCTGTTCTCGACGTATTGCATCTGGATTGGCGTTGGATATTCCGGATCCCCGTTCTTCTAATGCTTGGCGGCGGTATATTCTTCTATTTGGTTGCCCGCGAGCGGCCGGAAGATCTCGGTTTCAAAGCCTTAGATACCGGCGTTGCCAACCAGGGAGATAAAGCACACGCTGTCCTTGAAAATCAACACGAGTCTTCCTGGACCCGGTATAAGGCGGTGTTGAAAAACTGGCGCTTGATCGTGGCGGCCCTTTCCTTGGGCTTTCAAAATGCAGCCCGATACGGTCTGATTGTCTGGGTTCCGGTTCACTTTTTTGGGTCAAATTGGGCGAAATCGCCGGACGCGTTTATTGACCCTAAATGGATCAGTGTCGCTCTTCCGGTAGGGATGGCCATTGGAGCGCTCAGCAATGGCTGGATATCCGACAAATTGTTCGGTTCGAAGCGATATAAAGCGATCATGCTCTACATGGTACTGGGCGCAATGACGAGTGTCTGGATGTTTACGATACCCGGCCATTCGATACTTGGGGTCATGGCCTTATTCCTTTGTGGTTTCTTTGTGTACGGACCCGCGTCATCGTTTTGGGCATTATGTCCGGACCTGGTCGGCTCGCGCCGCGCCGGCACCGCTACAGGCATCATGAATTTTGCATCGTACCTGTTTGCAGGCCTTGGTGAGCCGCTGATCGGGCGAATGCTGGATACCTCCGGCAATACTGCACTGATATTTCCAATTGTCGCGGTTAGCTGTGTCATTAGCGCGTTTGTTGCCATGTTTATCAAACGCTAGCAGGACTACCCGGCCGTTGCAGGCGCGCTCATCGGACACGTCATGCAGTCTGATGTCCGTATTGCGCTACCTGGCGAGACGAAGGAAGGTCAGCAGCGGAATATGAAAATGATGGAAAAATGCGTGTGATGCGGGAGTCAATGCTGGATATGGAAAGAGGCCATCCGGCCCTCCTTGCATGCGAATAATTAATTAATCTGGAGATGAAATGTCGATGTTAAATGAATTGAACAAACTCAGGGAAGGCGAGCCGCTGCATCAGAAGATGCGGATTGCCGGCAAGCTGGTCGGTAACGAGCGCTTGATCGAGGTGCTAAATCCCTACAACGGCAAGTTGGTCGGGACGATTCCGAAGGCGACTGTCGGCGATATCCGCGACGCCTTTCGCATCGCGCGCCAGTTCAAGTCGAAGTTGACGCGTTTCGACCGCTCCAGGATCATGTTGCGGGCGTCGGAAATATTGCGTGCCAATACCGATGCCGTTTCCGATTTGATTACCGCCGAATCTGGACTGTGCAAGAAGGACTCGCTGTATGAAGTGGGACGTGCCTGCGATGTCTTCGTATTTGCCGCCAATCAGTCGCTGGTAGATGATGGCCAGGTGTTCTCTTGTGACCTGACACCACATGGCAAGCAGCGCAAAGTGTATACAATGAAAGAGCCTCTGCTCGGCGCAATCTCGGCCATTACTCCGTTCAATCATCCGTTAAACCAGGTGGCGCATAAAGTGGCGCCATCGATTGCAACGAATAACCGGATGGTACTGAAGCCAACCGAAAAGACGCCGTTTTCTGCCCTGCTGCTCGCCGATATTTTGTACGAAGCCGGATTGCCGCCGGAAATGTTTTCAGTCGTCACCGGCGACCCGAAAGAAATCGCCGATGAAATGCTGACTAACGCCGATGTCGATCTGGTTACCTTCACCGGTGGCGTGCCGATAGGAAAATACATCGCCAGCAAGGCGGTGTACAAGCGCCAGGTGCTGGAACTGGGCGGCAATGATCCTATCATCGTGATGGAAGATGCCGATATTGAAGAGGCAGCGACCCTGGCGGTGTCGGGATCGTACAAGAATTCCGGCCAGCGCTGCACAGCGATCAAGCGCATGATTGTGCATCAGGCGGTAGCTGATGAATTTGTCGAGAAGCTTGTTGCCAAGACCCGGGCTATAAAATTTGGCGATCCGATGGACCCTGACAACGATATGGGGACAGTGATCGACGAACGTGCGGCGATGGAGTTCGAAGCCAAGGTGAAGGATGCCGAGCGCAACGGCGCCAAACTGCTATACGGCAATATCCGCGACGGTGCAGTGTACTCGCCGACAGTACTGGACCATGTGCCCGCCGACTGCAGGCTGGTTGCCGAAGAAACTTTCGGGCCGGTATCGCCGGTGATTCGCTGCACCGATATTGCGGATGCCATCCGGATTTCCAATTCGACGCCATATGGTTTGTCGTCGTCAGTATGCACCAACCGCATGGACTACATCACCCGTTTCGTCCGTGAACTGGAAGTAGGCAGCGTCAATGTGCGGGAGGTGCCAGGCTATCGTCTGGAGTTGACGCCGTTTGGCGGCATCAAGGACTCGGGACTCGGTTACAAGGAAGGCGTGCTGGAAGCGATGAAAAGCTTTTCCAACACCAAAACATATTCGCTGCCCTGGAACTGAAAAACTCTTGATGTTCTCCGGTTCATGTGGAGACAATCATCCGGCGGCGGCCGAAGCAATCGAACATCGTAAAAATCATTGCCCTCAAAAAAAATCGATTTTATGATCGTTTCGTAAAGGCTTCCGTCAGAACATGGTTTGCTTGTCCACACTGGGCGTCCCGGTTCTTGTCGCGGCTCTCCAGCCGAGCGGAATCTAGATGCATTCATGGTGGAAGCGCTGTTCCTGCCCTGTGTTTTTGCATTACTTATTTTTCTACCAAGGGCGTGACTGCTTGCATTTGACTCACGCTTGTTTTTTCGATGCAATACTGTCGTTAGCCTAGCTATCGGTTGTCTGACGGTATGTGCACTCTGCGTTGGCATTTACCTCGGAGAATCCGGTGATTAAGTCAAGTTACAACCAAAATGCCGAGATCGGTGGTCGAGTCGTCTTTGAAAATGATCACGGACCGCAGATTGGCATTTTGATCAATGTACTACGCGATATCGGCAACGCCCAATTATTCGCACTCGTCGAAGTTGACGGCATTCCTCCTGGCGCCCCAAGGCTAGTGCCTGTTGCCGATCTGCAGCCGATTTAACATCAAAGCTTTAGCGCTGTGCCGCCAGATCAGGGCCAGCGATGCTGCAGCACGCTTTTCGCGGGTCGATCTGCCGGTTCAGGCTGTGTTGCGACGTGTGGACGGCACGCTGATGCACTGGCCAGGCAGCGCAGACTTTAGTCGTGCAAAGCCTCGAGTTGGCAGATGCCGCAAGCGTTCTGGGTCAAGGGCCGTCTGGAATAAGCCCTCCCTCGATGTGATGAGTGCATCAAATTGAGGGAGGGATGCGTCTGTCTCCAGACCGGAGTAAACCTCGGTTAACGTGAAATGCGTACGACGTTTTGTGCCTGACTCTGCCCGCGCTGATCAACGATCGCTGGCTGCCGCGTTTTTCTCCCGATCACCAGTGGAGCGGTTGGTGGCGCATCGGGCAACCTGAAGACGCTCACCAGCTGCAGCAGCCGGTCGCTCTGTTGATCCAGGCTGCCGGCGGCGGCAGCGGCTTCTTCCACCAGAGCCGCGTTCTGCTGCGTGACCTGATCCATCTGCACTATTGCCTGATTGACCTGTTCTATGCCGGAACTCTGTTCCGCCGAGGCCTGGGAAATATCGCGCATGATGTCGGTCACGCGCTTGATTGCCGTGACGATTTCCTCCATCGACTTGCCGGCCTGGTTCACCAGCCGCGAGCCGTTCTGTACTTTATCGACCGAATCACCGATCAGTTCCTTGATTTCCTTGGCCGCCCCGGCGCTGCGCTGTGCCAGATTGCGTACTTCCGCAGCAACGACCGCAAAACCGCGCCCCTGCTCACCGGCGCGCGCGGCTTCCACAGCGGCATTCAGCGCCAGGATGTTGGTCTGGAACGCAATTCCTTCGATCACGCCGATGATGTCGATCACCTGTTTTGAGCTATCGCTGATCGCCGCCATGGTCTGCACCGCCTGGCCGACCACCTTGCCACCTTGGGTCGCGGCTTCGCTGGCACCGGCAGCCAGCTGGTTCGCATGCTGGGTGTTCTCGGCATTGTTGCGCACGATCGCTGTCAGTTGCTCCATCGAGGCAGCCGTTTCTTCCAGGCTGGAGGCTTGCTCTTCAGTGCGACCGGACAGGTCCAGGTTGCCGGCAGCGATTTGTTTGGCGGCGGTGGTGATCGATTCGGTCGAGACACGGACTTCACCTACCGTGTGAGCCAGGCTCTCGTTCATGCTTTTGAGCGCTTGCAGCAATTGCCCGGTTTCATCCTTGGACCCGACTTCGATCTGGCTACAGAGGTCGCCGGCAGCCACTGTTTGCGCCAGTTTGACGGCCTTGTTCAAGGGCCGCGTGATGCTGAGCGTGAGCCAATAGGCAAATCCGATGCCCAGCAGCAGGGCGCTCGTGCCCAGGCCGAGAATCAGGTTTTTTGCGAAATCGATGCTTTGTTTAGCGCTGGTGCCGGTAGCCTCAAGCACTTTTGTCTGGTGTGTATTCAAGGCCTTGATGTGTTCTTGCAAGGCATCCAGTGCCGGCAGCGTTTCGTTGAGCAGCCTTTGGGTGGCGCCGTCCAACTGGCCGTCTTCCATTTGTTTGATCAGTCTGATGTGCGAAGCCGCGTAAGCGGTACTGGCCTGCTGTATCTTGCCGAGATGAGTTTTACCTTCTTGTGACGCTACCAACTGCTTAAGTGTGACCATTGCCGCAGCGATGTTCTTGTTATTATCGGCAATCAGCTGAATGATCTTGACAGCCTGCCCTTTGTCCGTCACCAGAAGTAATTCCATGTTTCTCCTGGCATTCGCCTGGTTCATGGTGCCCAGCGTGGTGGCTGCTTCAGCCTTGACCCAGTCTTTGGTGATGATTGCTTCGTTGATGTCGCCAATCGTGCGCAGCCGGATCAGTGCGATCGCGATCAATGCCGTCATCAGCAGCAACACGAGCCCGAAGCCTATACCCAGGCGCGGACCGATTTTTATATTTTCGAATGACATTAAAGCCTACCTCCATAAAATGAAAAAACTGTGCTGCGGTAAGGGGCCAATGCTTCATCGCAATTTGGCTATTTTTGTCTATCCCCAAAAATGTATCGACGCGTAGAACCTATTTTTTATGGGTTGATGGCGCTAATTAGGTGTGTTTACAGTGCTATTTTTACGTTTGCAGGGGATAGATAAAATAGCCAATATCGGAATGTGCTAATTCCAGATGCGTCAGCATTGATAATGCCTTCTACCACTTTGCAAAGAGATTGACTATGCCATGGCCAATCGAGCATCTTCCGTTACATTCATCACTTCGAAGTCCCTCGCAGGAAAACCCAGATAAAATCCTTGGCCAACGTTGCAACCTAACTTTCGAATGAAATCTAGTTGCGCTTTTGTTTCAATGCCTTCGGCGACGGTGTTCAGGTTCAGTTTTTCGGCCAGATACAAGATGGACTCAAGAATGTCGGTGAGCTTTTTGTTCTCAGAAATACCTGCGACAAACATCCGATCAATCTTTAATTCGGTAAATGGCATCTTGCTCAAGAGTTTCAATGATGAATATCCGGTTCCAAAATCATCAATGGAAATCTTGAATCCTTGCGAACGAAGGGTAGTAAGGGACTTGATCACCGAAGAAAAATTTTCGGGAGTGGCGCTTTCCGTGACTTCAATGGTGATCTGATCAAAAGGAAATCCATACTCCTTTAAGAGCGAACAGATGCGGCGCGGTGCCTGCGGATCTTGTAACGTCAGCGAAGAGAAGTTGATTGCAATACCAATTTCCTTTCCGGTCATCGCGTTGTTGGCGGCGCTGACTAACGATTGCCGGAACAGGTTGTCTGTGAATTCGTCAATCAACCCCGCGCTTTCTATCAGCTTGATAAACTGGCTCGGCGGCAGAATTCCCAATTCAGGGTGGTCCCAGCGCGCAAGCATTTCTACGCAAGATGAAATCCCGGTAACAAGGTCTATTTTGGGCTGGAAGAAAGGGACAAATTCATTGCGGCGTATAGCCGTTGTAACCTCTTCTTTGGTCCATTGGTGTTTATGCTGAATGCCCATACTGCATGTTCCTTCAGACGTATCATGGCAAGACCTGCCTACGAGCTTTGATCGTCAAAACAATTCGTTTTTTGCAACTGCTTCTTTATGCGCCTCGCGCAAGTTAATGGAGCACCATCCCAGTTCCGATCTGATCTGCTCCATAGCTGGCAGCGGCCGGGGATTGCGTTGGCGGTCCATTAGCCATTGCCTGATGTGCTCTTTGGTCGGCTGCTTGGTGTGATTCATGGCGAACTCCGTGTCTAATGCGATAGACGGTCTGTTGGGTTTTCCGGGCAAGGTCGGTGAGTCGGAGCCAGACCAGCATGGCGCAGACAAAGTGGTTACGCTGGATTCGTGCTTTTCGACATTGGTTCTGCTCGATGCCGTGGGTCACCACTTCGGAAGGGCAATTGACGGTCTTCATGCACAGGATGCTCATTTCGCTTCCCTTTTCATCAAATTGTAAAAAACCTAGACCTTATCGGCCTTGCCGGCCGCATTGGCAAACTTGCTGAGCAGTTTGTCGAACAGCCAGGGTTGCCGGTCCTCGTCTTCGGCGCGTTCCTTGCGGCGTATCGCATTGCGCACCATCAGCGAGCCCAGGTAGCGCAGCGGCTCCGGCGGGAAATATCCCAGCGGCCCCCTGGTAAGCGGACTGCGGGTCCATTCGTTGTCCAGGCCGAGTATCAGCGAAGACAGGATCTGGCCGCCCATATAGCTGGGGCCGACGCCATTGCCCGAATAGCCGAAGCCATAAAAAATATTCGGCGCAGCGTCCAGTTTGCCGAAAAACGGGAAGCCGGTTACCGAACGGTCGGACGGACCATTCCAGCTGGCGGTGATCGGCACCTTGCGCAATGCAGGGAAGAAGCTGTGCAGGCTTTCCGTCAATTGCTGCTCATAAGGGGATTTCTGGTCGAAAACCGGGGCGACCTTGCCGCGCCAGGCAAAGGTATTGCCGCCCTTGCCCAGCATCAGCCGGCCATCGGCGGTGTTGCGGTAGTAATACACAAAAGTGCGCGAGTCGAGCACCGACACGCCGTCGGCCAGGCCTATTTCCTGCAATAGTTCCGGGCATTTCTCGGTGATGATCATGTCGCTGGAAACTACGGCTATGGTGCGCTCGAACTGGGAAAAACGGCTGGCCATCCAGGCATTCATCGCCAGCACGAGCTTGCCCGCCTGCATGCTGCCGGCCGGCGTACGTACCGTTACCGGATTGCCTTTGGTGAAATTCAGCATGGGGGTGCGTTCATAAATCCGTATTCCCATTTGCAACGCTACTCGGCGCAAGCCGCGCACCAGTTTGCCGGGATGTACCGTGGCGGCGACCGGTGAAAACACGCCCGCCAGGTTGAGCGCGGAACCGGAGCGGCGCGCCACTTCTGCCGGCGGCAAGTGATGGTAAGAGGTGATGCCGCATTCCTCCAGCCCTTTCATCACCGGGTCCATCGCACCCATTTGCGCGGCATTGGTGGCCGTATACAGTGTGCCGTCCATGCGCAATTCGGCGTCGATCCGGTGCGTCTTGCAAAAATCATGGATATGCTGCACCGCCGCCTCGGAAGCCTTTACCAGCCGTATCGCTTCCGCCTCGCCGAACAGGCGGCGCAAGGTAAAAAACTTGGCCGACCAGGTCAGCAGGCAGCCGCCGTTGCGGCCGCTGGCGCCGGCACCGCACAAATCGCTTTCAATAATTGCGATGTCCAGCGCCGGATTTTGCTGCTTGGACTGGATCGCCGTCCACAGGCCGGTGAAGCCGCCGCCGACGATGCAGACGTCGGCTTTGTGCTCCCCCTGCAGGGCCGGCGCCAGCATGCCGTCGGCACCGTCGTTGAAAAGGGCTTGTTCTATCCAGAAAGGGCGCATGGGGCTTTACCTGTTGATGGTTTGGTGACTATGATGGTTGACGGACTAAGGCATGGCCTGGGCCAGCGGCTTGTACGGATATCCGAGGGCGTCGGCCGCTGCCTTGCAGGTAATGGCGCCGCGATAGACGTTGAGTCCGTTGGCCAGATGCCGGTCATCCTGGATCGCGCGCCGGTAGCCTTTGTTCGCCAGTGCCAGCACGAACGGCAAGGTCGCATTGTTGAGTGCAAAGGTGGAGGTGCGCGGCACGCCGCCCGGCATATTGGCCACGCAATAATGCACCACGCCGTCAACCACATAGGTCGGCTCGGCGTGCGTCGTTGCGTGCGAGGTCTCGAAGCAGCCGCCCTGGTCGATCGCCACATCGACCACCACGGCGCCGGCTTTCATGCGCTTGATCATGTTGCGGGTCACCAGCTTGGGCGCCGCCGCTCCCGGGATCAGCACGCCGCCGATCACCAGGTCGGCCGACAGCACATGCTGTTCGACCGCATCGCTGGTGGAATACACGGTCTGCAGCCGCGAACCGAACTGGCGCACCAGTGCGCGCATCGCTTCCAGCGAGCGGTCCAGCACGAGCACCTCGGCGCCCATGCCTATCGCCATCATCGCGGCGTTGGAGCCGACCACGCCGCCGCCGAGTATCACTACCTTGGCGGGCGCCACGCCCGGCACCCCGCCCAGCAACATGCCGCGGCCGCCCTGGGATTTTTCCAGGCAGTGGGCGCCGCATTGAATGGACATGCGGCCCGCCACTTCCGACATCGGCGCCAGCAAGGGTAGGCCGCCCTGGTCGCTGGTCACGGTTTCATAGGCGATGCAGACGGCGCCGCTCTTCACCAGGTCTTCGGTTTGTTGCGGATCGGGCGCCAGATGCAGGTAGGTGAACAGGATCTGCCCGGGCCTGAGCAGCGCACGTTCGGCAGCTTGCGGCTCCTTGACCTTGACCACCATTTCGGCGCGGGCGAAGACTTCAGCGGCGCTGGTGACGATTTGCGCGCCGGCGGCCTGATAGTCGGCATCGCTGACGCCTATGCCGGCGCCGGCCTGTTGCTCGACGAGCACCTGGTGGCCATGGCCGACGATTTCATGCACGCTGGAGGGTGTCAGGCCAACGCGGTATTCGTGATTCTTGATTTCCTTGGGTACGCCGATCAACATGGTAAGTTCTCCTGTGAGGATATGCTAGATAACATGGATGCTACGTGGGTGTTTCAGGGTGGAAGCAGTACTGCTTTTCAAGCGCATGGCATGCTGTCGCGCGGCATCTTCCATATAGGCTACAAAATGCGGCAGGCCAGGCGTGCGGTAGTCGGCGATTTTTGCGCGGTCGTCCCAGCGCCGCAGCGAAATGGCATCGGTAGCGTGCGGCAGGGCGGCGAACTGGGTGGCTTGTTCTATGGTGAAGATGCCGCCCTGCAAGACCAGGCTACGCCGGGAATCGGCCGACAAGGTATGGAAATAGCCGATTTCGCCGACGCAAAGGTAACGCTTGGCATCGACATGCAGCTTGATCGCCTCCAGCGTCGCCGCGCCGAACAGCGGCCGCAGGAAGGGCAGGCAGCGATACTGGTGCACGTCATCCTTGCCCTTATTGGTCGGGGTCGGTCCGAGTTCATGCAGCAAATGGCCGATGTCGTGCAGCAGGCAGGCGGTGATCAATTCGCTGTCGGCGCCTGCCTCTTCGGCGAAGCTGGCCGTTTGCAGCGCATGCTGCAACTGCGTGACCGGCTCGCCTTCGTATTGTTCGTGGCCCTTTTGCTGGAACAGGGCCACGATGTCGCTGATGGAAAGGCCCATGGTCTGGTCACTCCCAAGGTAGCGAATAGGTCTTGGTATTGCAGAAGCTCTTCATCGCTTCCAGCACGCCTTCCTTGTAGCCCAGGCCGGAATCCTTGATGCCGCCGAAGGGCGTCAGCTCCAGCCGGTAACCCGGTACCTCGCGCACATTGACGGTGCCGACTTCCAGTTCGCGCACGAAGCGGGTGATGTAGTCCAGGCGGTTGGTGCATACCGATGACGACAGGCCGTAAGGCGTGGAATTGGAAATCCGTATCGCATCGGCGATGTCCTTGCAACGGATTACCGGCGATACCGGGCCAAAGGTTTCATCTGCCACCAGCTTGCAATCGAAAGGCACATGGTCCAGCACCGTCGGCGCATACAGCGCCCCGCGCCGTTCATTGCCCACCAGCAGCTTGGCGCCGTGCGCCACAGCATCCTTGACCTTGGCCTCGAAGGCGATGGCCGCCGCTTCATCGATCACGGTGCCCATGTCGTTCTGCGCATCCATAGGGTCGCCATACTTGATCGCGCGGGTTTTTGCGCATAACAGCTCAACGAATTTATCGGCCACCGCCTCATGCACGATCATCCGTTTGACCGCGGTGCAGCGCTGGCCGGAATTTTTGTAGGAGCCGGATACCGCCAGTGTGGCGGCTTCTTCCAGGTTGGCGTCTTCCATCACGATGATGGGATCATTGCCGCCCAGTTCCAGCACCTGGCGCTTATACACCGCCTTGGCGGCGATGTACTTGCCTATCTGCACGCCGCCGGTAAAGGTGACCAGGTCGATATCGCTATTGGTCAGCATTTCATCGGCGATCTCGCGCGGGTCGCCGGTAATAACGGAAAACATTTCCGGCGGCAGCCCGGCCTGGTACAGGATATCGGCCAGCAGCAACGCTGAGAAAGGGGTTTTTTCGGATGGTTTCAGCACCATGCGGTTGTTGGTGGCGATGGCCGGCGCGACTTTGTGCGCAACCTGGTTCAATGGATGGTTGAACGGGGTGATCGCCGAGATCGCGCCCAGCAACGGTTCGCGCAGCGTATACACCTTGCGCTGCTTGCCGTGCGGCGTCAGGTCGCAGGAGAATACCTGGCCGTCGTCCACCAGCGCCTGGTTGGCGGCAAACAGGAACACGTCGCAGGCGCGGCCGACCTCGTACAGCGTATCTTTTTTGCACAGCCCGGCTTCGGCGGTGATCAGGTCCGAAATCGCATCGGCGTTGGCGCGCATGATTTCCGCTGCGCGCAGCATGATCTTGCTGCGCTCAAAGCGCGTCAGCCTGGATTTATATTGCTTGGCAGTGCGGAACGCATGCTGCACGTCGGCCAGGCTGGCCTTGGGTATGCTGCCCAGCAAGGCTCCGCTATAGGGATTGAAAACCTCGATGCGGCGCTCGCTGCCGACCAGTTCGCCGGCGATGCGCATTTTCTGGTGCAATACCTTGCCCTGGCCTAATTCCTTCAAATCGTTGAGTAGTGACATGTCCGGTCTCCTGCTGTTATAAGTAATCAGATTTTCAACTATGGCCCTGGATGGAGTTGTAGGGGGCACTACGTGCACACCCTGCAAAACTATTCCTTCACTGCGCCAGATTCAGGGCCAGGTGCAAGACGTCGAAGTTACGCAGTCGGTGTTCTTTCGCCAATCCCGCAATTTTGCGGTTCAGCATGATGGGTACGCGCTGCTCGGAGATGCCGCCGTGCGAACGCAGGGGCACCTCCAGCCCGGACAAATCGTGCCGGCTGGCGCAAGTGCCGAGCACAGTCAGGCGCTCGCTGACGATGACCAGGTCGCCGATGCGGTCCTTCGGCAATTCAAAGCGTTCGCTGGCCTGGCTGCGCGTCAGCACCAGCTCCACACCCTGGATCGCGCGTATCTGTTGCGCCAGTTCCAGCTGGTTGACGCCGGCGCCGGCATACACGGTCGCATACGAACCGAGCGCGCCGTGATGCACCACATACGGGTCGGTGATAGGCAGGATGACCCTGGTTTTGCCGGCGCCCAGTGTCGCATCCAGTTCGTCCTGCAGATAGATGACATTGGGTTTGCCGACCGCATCGGTCTTCGCATTCATGCCGTGGTCGGCGGTCAATGCGATGATCGCGCCCAGCGCATCCAGCCGGGACAGGTAGCTGTCCATCATGGCGTAAAACGCATTGGCGCCGGCGGTGCCGGGGGCAAACTTGTGCTGCACATAATCGGTGGTGGACAGGTACATCAGGTCGGGGCGCACCGTTTCCAGCAGTTTCACGCCGGCGGCAAAGACGAACTCCGACAGTTCTGCGCTATATACAGAAGGAACCGGCATGCCGACCAGGTCGAGCACGTTTTCTATGCCATTCTCGGCTAGCGTGGCCCGGTCGGCTTTTTCGGCTGAGAAGCAGATGCCGCGCATCTGGTGGCCGAGCAGGCTGCGCAATTTGTCTTTGGCGGTCACCACGGCCAGCTTGGCGCCGGCGTCGGCAAAGGCGGCCAGCACGGTGCCGGCGCGCAGGTATTTGGGGTCATTCATCATGACTTCGGCATCGGCGTCGGCATCGTAGAAATAATTGCCGCAAATGCCGTGCACGGAAGGCGGTACGCCGGTCACGATGGAAATATTGTTTGGGTTGGTGAAGCTGGGTACTACGCAGTCTCCCGCCAGGACCGTGCCCTGTTGCGCCAGTTTTGCCAGGAAAGGCGTGACGCCGGCCTGGATCGCCTGGTTGATGTATTCCTGTTCGCAGCCGTCAACGCAGACGATCACGACTGGTTGTTCCATCCGGCGGTAAGAGCGTCCATTGACGGTAATAGTGGTAGCAGACATTGTAAACCTTTCGTTGAGTGGCTTAGGGTGGAGTGACGCTTGCCCCGGCGTGTGCGCGGTGCATGCGGTTGCGGCTTTCGATAACGTGTTGCCGCATGATCGCGCCGGCAGCGTCGCCGTCGCCGGAGGCGATCTTGCTGATGATTTCGTGGTGCTCGCGGGTCGATACCGGCAGCGTGCCCTGCTGCGCCAGCGCATTGCGGCGGTACAGGTTCAGTTCGTTGACCAGGCGGCGGTAGGTGACCAGCAATTTCTGGTTGCCGGTATGGCGCACCAGCAGGTCGTGGAATTCCAGGTTCAATGCCGAATAGGCGTCAACGTTTTTCTTTTCTACCATCTTGTCCATCTTTTCCAGCAGGACCTGCAGTTCCTTGACCTGCTGTGGCGTAATGGAGACGGCCAGCTTGCGCCCGACCAGTTCGTCCAGCGCCGCGCGCACTTCATAGATCTCATCGGCTTCTTCTATGGAAACCTGGCGCACGAACACGCCGCAATTTTTTTCCTGCCGCACCAGGCCGGATTCTTCCAGCGAGCGGAAGGCTTCACGTACCGGGCCGCGCGATACGCCCAGCTTCTCGGCCAGCGAGGCTTCATTCAATTTGGCGCCCGATGCCAGGTCGCCGGAAAGGATCAGGCGCTCCAGTTCCCGCTGCACCAGCATGGGCAGGGAGGTCTGTTGTATGAGGGCAATAGTGTTGGTTTCGCGTTGCTTTGTCATGTCAAATATTCCGTTCTGTTGGTTGCACTTTATACCCTGGTGGTGTAGATTGTCAACAAAAGACAATAAACAATTTAATCAAACTGTCACAATTAGCTGGTATTATTTTCCTGTCCTGAGTTTTTTGTTTGAAAAGCTGCTGCGAAATTACCCTGGCATTATCGCGTCTCCCGACCGGATTAATTTCACAACAGCGTCTGAATGCTGTTGCAGGTGCTTACTGTAATCGAAACCCGAGAAGAGCTCATCTCATAAGTTGCATGACATAAAGTTGTTCCCATTTAAAAAATAAACCTATTTCTGTGGAGCCGTCGCAATGAAAAAATCAACACCCGCAATCGCACTCGTACTGGCGTCGTTAAGCGCTTTCTCCGGCGCAGCTTGCGCTCAATCATCGGTAACCGTTTATGGCATCGTGGACGCCGGCATATCTCGTGAAGATAACGGCGGCCCCAAAGGTTCCGTGACCAGCCTGGACAGCGGTGTGCAATCCGGTTCGCGCCTCGGTTTCAAGGGTAGCGAAGATCTCGGCGGCGGTTTAAAAGCCAACTTCGTGCTGGAAATGGGCCTGAATGCCGATACCGGAACGTCCGCTCAAGGCGGAAGAGCATTTGGCCGTCAGTCTTTTGTCGGTTTGGCAGGTGATTTCGGTACGGTGAATCTGGGTCGTCAAAAATCGGTCACTTACGACATCATGGATGATCTCGATCCCTTCAATATCGGTCTGGCGGGTGACGCAGGCCGCTTGTTCAATACCACTAACCGCAACAATAACGCGGTGACCTATTTCACCCCGAATCTGAGCGGCTTCATCGGCAGCCTGCAATATGCGTTCGGCGAGGTTGCAGGTAATACTGCCGCTTCCCGTGTCATCGGCGCGTCCGGCTCGTATTCCGCCGGCCCGCTGCTGGCATCGCTGGCTTACGAAAAAGTAAACGACGCGACCGGCAATGATGCTGCCAAGAAAACCCTGCTGGGCGCCACCTATAATTTTGGTGTGGCAAAGGCGCACGCCACCTATGAAATCAACAAGGGAACGGGCGCGCTGGATACCCGCGTCTGGTTAGTCGGTGTGTCGGTGCCGGTTGGCCTGGGGGCAATCCTGGCCGATTACACGCGCGTCACCGATCAGGCAAACGCCAATGCCAACGCCAATCAGATTGCTATCGGCTACACCTATAACCTGTCCAAGCGGACTAACTTGTACACCTCCTTCTCGCGTACCTCGAATGATAGCGCGGTTGCCTATAATGCCGGCGCGAACGGGGCGACCGACAAATTGTTCAACGCTGGTATTCGTCACAAATTCTAATCACGTTTCGGCTGGGTCCGGAAATGGTGTGGCAGTGCTTACTGTCATCGAAACAGGATGAAGTAAGTTCTAGTAAAGTCAAACCCCGGTATCCGGGAACAAAACCAGGGTTGTGACTACTTTGTTTATTTACAAATCATGAGGGAGTTTGTTATGAGACGTTCACTCTGTAAATTTTTTAGCCTGGGTTCAGTCATGCTGGCGGCCGGCGGCCTGTTGACCACTGGTGTTGCAATTGCTCAATCCAAAACTGCCTTGCTGGTCTACACCGCGGTCGAAACCGATGCGATGAAGCTGTATAAGGACGGTTTCGAGAAAGCCAATCCGAATATTGAAATCCGCTGGGTACGCGATTCGACCGGCGTCATTACCGCTAAATTGCTGGCCGAAAAAGCCAATCCACAAGCCGATGTGATCCTGGGTGTGGCCGCCAGCAGCCTGGAGCTGCTGCGCCAAGACGGGATGTTGCTGCAGTATGAGCCCAAGGGTTTCAAGGAATTGAATCCGGCGTATTCCGATACCAACCGGCCGCCTACCTGGGTAGGGATGGACGTCTGGGGCGCGGCGATCTGCTTCAACACGGTAGAAGCAAAAAAACAGAACTTGCCGAAGCCGGAAAGCTGGAAAGACCTGGCCAAGCCCATCTATAAGGGCAAGATCACGATGCCGCACCCGGCCTCCAGCGGTACCGGCTATCTGGACGTGACTGCCTGGCTGCAAACCATGGGCGACACCGAGGGCTGGAAGTATATGGATGCACTGCATGAAAACATTGCACAGTACACGCACTCCGGTTCCAAACCTTGCAAACAGGCCGGGGCCGGCGAGTTCCCTATCGGCATTTCTTTCGAGTTCCGCGCCCACCAGGTACTGCGCAGCGGCGCCCCAATTGAACTGATCTTCCCGAAAGAGGGACTGGGTTGGGATATCGAATCCAGCGCGATCATGAAGGGAACCAAGAACCTGGATGCGGCGAAAAAACTGGCCGACTGGATGGCGAGCAAGGAAGCCAACCAGATCAATACCAACTGGTGGGCGATCGTCGCTTATCCGGGCCTGGCTAAAAAAATGGAAGGCATCCCCGATGGCTACGAAAAACTGCTGGTCAAGAACGACTTCAGCTGGGCCGCAAAAAACCGCGAGCGCATCCTGAACGAGTGGAGCAAGCGCTATAACAGCAAGGCAGAACCGAAGTAAATAGAGTAGAACGCGAATAGTCTGGCTTCACGGGATGTGGATTCCGCCAGGAAATCGGTGGGAGTCCGCTCCCGGCAATCGCAGTATGTTTGACCGAAATTGTTAATGCAGTCGGCGACAGCAGCCAGCTGTAGTTGTGTAAATGTAATGTGCATATAAAAAATAGATGGAGACGGCATATGGACCAGCAAGCGAATTATCTCGCCCTGAAAGGCATCACCAAATCGTTCGGCAACTTCAGTGCGCTGCGCGATATCAATTTGAATATTTCCAAGGGCGAATTCGTCTGTTTCCTGGGCCCTTCCGGCTGCGGCAAGACGACCCTGCTGCGTATCATTGCCGGCCTGGAAGCCCAGGACTGCGGCCAGATCGTCCAGGGCGGCAAGGACGTGTCGTGGTTGCCGCCCATCAAGCGCGACTATGGCATCGTGTTCCAGTCATATGCGTTGTTTCCCAATCTGACGATAGCTGATAACGTCGCCTACGGCCTGGTCAATCGGCGTCAGCCCAAGGCGGCGATTGCAGCGCGGGTGCAGGAACTGCTGACGCTGGCCGGCTTGCCGACCAGCGGCAAGAAATACCCGGGCCAGTTGTCCGGCGGCCAGCAGCAAAGGATCGCGCTGGCGCGGGCGCTGGCGACGTCGCCCGGCCTGCTGTTGCTGGACGAGCCGCTGTCGGCGCTGGATGCGCTGGAAAGGGTGCGCCTGCGCAGTGAAATCCGCCAGCTGCAGCAGCGCTTGGGCGTCACCACCATCATGGTCACGCACGACCAGGAAGAGGCCTTGACGATGGCCGACCGCATCGTGGTCATGAACCACGGTGTGATCGAGCAAGTCGGAACGCCGCAAGAAGTGTATCTGCAACCGCGTTCACCGTTCGTCGCTTCGTTCGTCGGCAAGGTCAACGTGCTGCGCGGCACCACGCTCGGTGCCGGCCGTTTCCGTTTCGGCTCGCTCGAGTTCGGCTGCGATTCCGAGCTCGGCAATCTGCCGCCCGGGCATCCGGTCAAGATTTATCTGCGACCCGAAGATTTCGTTGCACGCGATGTCGACAGCCGCACCGAGCACAATGCGATGGCCGAAGTGCGCAAGATAGAGTTCCTGGGCGCCTTCAGCTACCTGTCGGTAGCGCTGGAGGGGATGGAAGACCAGCCGGTCACGATGTCGATGTCGCTCAACCTGCTGAAGGAGTTCGGCCTGCAGGTCGGCAGCCGCAGGCGCTTCGGTTTGCTGCCGGAACGCATCCGCGTCTTCGATGACCGCGCCGTGGCGGGTGCGGTATGAACGGCGCCAATACAAGCGCGGTAGTCATCGCCGCCAATCCGGTGTCGCAGCAAGCAACGCCGGCCATTCGCGGCCGCCAGCAAAGCCACTGGCATGACAGGATCGCGCACGGTTTGCTGGTGCTGGTATGCCTGGGGTTGGCGGCCTTCCTGCTGATGCCGGTGTTGACGATCCTGGTGAAGAGCGTGCAGGACAAGGACGGAGTGTATGTCGGTCTGCACCAGTTCGTCACCTACATGTCGACCCCGGCGTTGCATCAATCGGTACTCAATACGCTGTTCATGGCGACCACCGTGACCGTGCTGGTAATCCCGGCGGCATTCCTGTTCGCCTATGGCCTGACGCGCAGCATGATGCCGGCCAAACCCCTGTTCCGCACGCTGTCGCTGATCCCCATCCTGGCGCCATCCCTGCTGGCAGCGATCTCCTTCGTCCAATGGTTCGGCAATCAGGGCGTGCTGAAGGGGATGCTGGGCGGAATGACGATCTACGGCCCGCTGGGCATGGTGCTGAGCGAATTCTACGGCGTGTTCCCGCACGCGCTGATGATCATCATCACGGCGCTGACCATGGCCGATGCCCGCCTGTACGAGGTGGCGGCATCGTTGGGGACCAGCCGCCTGCGCCGTTTCTTCACGATCACGCTGCCTGGGGCGAAATACGGCCTGATCAGCGCGGCGCTGGTCGTGTTTACGTATACGGTGAACGATTTCGGCGTGCCGAAAGTCATCGGCGGCAATTTCAATGTCTTGTCTATCGACGTCTATAAGCTGGTGATAGGCCAGCAGGACTTCAACAAGGGCGCGGTAGTCAGCCTGCTGTTGCTGATGCCGGCGCTGGTCGCCTTCATCATCGACATCATTATCCGCCGCAAATTGCAGTCGCAACTGTCGGCGCGCGCAGTGGCTTTCGTGCCTAAAAAACGCCGGCTGTTCGATAGCCTGATGTTTGCGTATTGCGCATTGATCTGCCTGTTCATGATCGCGGTGCTGGGCATGGCGATATATACCTCGTTCATCAAGCTGTGGCCATATGACTTATCGCTGAGCCTGCGTCACTATTACTTCGGCCTGGTCGAAGGCGGCATCCTGGAGTCTTACTTTAACAGTATCCGGTTGGCGTGCTGGGTCGTGGTTTGCGGCATCGTGCTGGTGTTCGGCAGCGCCTACCTGACTGAAAAAACGCGCGGCATGGATGGCGTGCGGCCGATCATCCGCCTGCTGGCGATACTGCCGATGGGGGTGCCGGGGCTGGTGCTGGGCCTGGGGTACATCCTGTTCTTCAACCATCCCGGCAACCCGCTGAACTTCATGTATCACACGATGGCGATTCTGGTGGTGTCCACCGTGATCCACTATTACACCTCCAGTCACCTGACCGCGGTCACCGCCCTGAAGGCCATCGACAATGAATTCGAGTCAGTCTCGGCGTCGCTGAAAGTGCCGTTCTACAAGACCTTCTTCCGCGTTACCGTGCCGGTTTGCCTGCCGGCGATCCTGGATATAGGACGCTACCTGTTCGTGAACGCGATGACGACGATCTCCGCGGTGGTCTTCCTGTATTCGCCGGATACCACGCTGGCCTCGGTCGCCATCCTGAATCTGGAAGAGGCCGGCGATATCGGCCCGGCGGCGGCGATGGCGACCTTGATCGTGCTGACCTCGACCACCGTCTGCCTGCTGTATGCGCTGATTACCCGTGTGCTGTTACTGAAAACCCAAGGCTGGCGGCGCCAGACTTGACACCACCCTGACAACTTGTATAAATAAAGGAGACATATCATGAGTTTAGTGAGCCGCGACCCTGTCCTGCTGACCCCGGGACCCCTGACCACCTCCCTGCAAACCAAGAGCGCGATGATGCGTGACTGGGGATCGTGGGATGCCTCGTTCAATGCCGTGACCGCGAAGATACGTAAGCAATTGCTGGACATCATCAGCGGTCACGAGACCCACGTGTGCGTGCCGATGCAGGGCAGCGGCACCTTCTCGGTGGAAGCCGCGGTCAATACCCTGGTGCCGCGCAACGGCCACATGCTGGTGCTGATCAACGGCGCCTACGGCAAGCGCCTGGCGCGCCTGGTCGAGATGATGCGCCGCAAAGTGACGGTGTTCGAGACTGCCGAAGATGTGCCAACCACGGCGCAGGACGTGGAGCGCCTGCTGGCCGCCGACAAGAGCATTACCCATGTCGGCCTGATTCACTGTGAAACCAGTACCGGCATCCTGAATCCGCTGGCCGACATTGCCGAGGTTGTCGCCCATCACCGCAGGGGCCTGATCATTGATGCCATGAGCTCCTTCGGCGCACTGGAGATCAATGCGCAGAAGATACCGTTCGACGCCGTTATTGCCGCCAGCGGCAAATGCATAGAAGGCCCTCCGGGCATGGGTTTTGTACTGGCCCGCAAGGAAGTGCTGGAGAAGTGCGCCGGCAATTCGCTGTCGCTATCGCTGGATTTGTATGACCAGTGGGTGTACATGGAAAAAACCACCCAATGGCGCTTCACGCCGCCCACGCATATCGTGGTGGCCTTCCATGAGGCGCTGAACCAGTTCTTCGCCGAAGGTGGCCAGCCGGCGCGGTTGGCGCGTTACACCCAGAATTATGAAACGCTGATGGCCGGGATGACCGAACTGGGCCTGACGCAATTCCTGAAGCGCGAGATCCAGGCACCGATCATCGTCACGATCAATGCCCCGGCCGACGCGAAGTACAACTTCAAGGATTTCTATGAGCGGGTGCGCGACAAAGGCTTCATCCTGTACCCGGGAAAGCTGACCCAGGCGGAAACCTTTCGGGTCGGCTGCATAGGCGCGATAGGCCAAGCCGAAATGCGCTCGGCGGTCAATGCAGTGCGCGATACGCTGGACGAAATGGGTATCCGGCGCGGCAGCAAGGACTAAGTTGGCGAGAGCTGAGCGGGCGTGGTGTTGGGGCGCACCACGCCCGCAGCAGCGCCTGCTTTACCCGGTTGCATTTCGAAGCACAAGATAGTTAGAAGCTAAGCGGGTCGCCGGTATAGTAGATCGCCGGAGAGTGATCGAATTTTAAATCGAGCGCCGCAGAAAATCCGTTTCGGCAGGGATCGCCGTTCACCGCCACAGTAAATATCTTGTGCGGCACCTCGCTCGTAGAGCGGCGACGCAAGGTACCTCCCATCAAATTTCAACAACATGCAGATAGGTAAGGTATGAAGATATTGCAGAAAATCTTCCTTGTTTTGTGTTCCATGGCCGCGTCATGCGTATTCGCCAGGGATGACGACCTTCCAAAACAACTCACCATCGGCCTGATAGCAACCACCACGGCTGAAGATACCCAAAAACGCTGGCAGCCGGTCATCGATGATTTTGCAAAATACACAAAAATGCAAGTCCATGTTGTCGTTTCCGCCGACTACAACAAGATTGTGGCAGGGTTAAAATCCAATACCATCCAGGTAGCGTGGTTAGGCAACAAGGCCGCCCTGGATGCAGTGGAAGACCGGCAGTCAACAATTTTTGCGCAGATGGTGAAAAAAGACGGCTCGCGCGGCTACAACTCGGTACTGATTACGCCGGCCAACAGCCCGATAAAATCGTTGACAGATATTTTGGCGGACAAGGGCGTCTATAGTTTCTACGATGGCGACAAGGGCTCGACCTCCGGTTATCTGGTGCCTGCCTACTATGCATTCGCCAAAAACAAGGTAGAGCCTGAAAGACTGTTCAAGAAAATCACGGTCGGCAATCACAAAAAAAATCTGCAAGCAGTGATCGACGGGCAAGTCGATGTTGCGACCAACAATACCGAAGAACTGGATCGTTTGAAAAAAGAGGCGCCTGAGCAATTCAACAAGGTGCGGGTAATCTGGACCTCGCCTCTGATCTCCAACGATCCGCTGCTGTACCGCAAGGATTTACCGGCCGCTACCAAAGGCAAGATCGAAGAATTTTTCATCACTTATGGCAAACCGAAAAATCCAGCCAGTCAACCCAATTTGCTGCAAAACATACTCGACTTATCCGGCTTTCAGCATTCTACTGACGCCCAGTTGAAACCGATCGCCGATCTCATAATGTTTGGCCTATTGCGCAGCAATATGTACGATGCCAGTTTGAGCGCTGTGCAAAAGCAAAAGGCGTTTGAAGATATTACCATCCGTTTCGGCAAACTCAGCACCACTCTGGAAATGGCACGCCTGCGCTGACAGGGGAGTTTTCGCGATGGATGGCGGAACTACAAATATGAATCGCTATCCTTAATCGATTAACCCAATTGAGTGCACCTGGCCTCATTCGCTTGTCCTGAATTTTCTGGCATGGAGATATTGCGCTCAGCAATTTATTTGTGTAACAAAGCCCATTGACTGCATAAGCAAGTTCCAAACCAGAATCCTTGCTCGCCTTATCAAAATTTTCGACAGAGCCTTTTTGCATCAATACTTTCTAATAGCAGGAGACATACAATGGCCAACATCGAAACTTTTTCCCAGGAAACCCGTGTTTTTCCTCCACCGGCGGAGTTTGCCAAGGACGCTGCAATTTCGAGCATGGACGCGTACCGTGCTCTGGTGGCCGAAGCCGAGCAGGATTATGAAGGATTCTGGGGCCGCCTGGCCCGCGAAAACCTGCAATGGCAAACACCCTTCACCAAAGTACTGAACGAGTCCGATGCGCCATTCTACAAATGGTTTGACGACGGCAAGCTGAATGTCTCCTACAATTGTCTCGATGTGCATTTGCACAATGGCAATGCGAACAAAGCTGCGGTGATCTTTGAGACCGATAGCGGCGATGTCACTAAAGTCAATTATCAGGAATTACACAAAAAAGTCTGCCAGTTTGCCAATGGCCTGAAATCACTGGGCATCAAAAAGGGCGACCGGGTTGTCATCTACATGCCGATGTCGGTAGAAGGCGTGGTCGCGATGCAAGCTTGCGCCCGCATTGGTGCCACACATTCGGTGGTGTTCGGCGGCTTCTCCGCCAAGTCGCTGCAAGAACGGATCATCGACGCCGGCGCGGTTGCCATTCTGACCGCTGACGAACAAGTGCGCGGCGGCAAGCGCTTGCCGCTCAAGGCCATCGTCGACGAAGCTCTGGCGCTAGGCGGTTGCGACAGCATCAGAAACGTGGTGGTCTACCAGCGCACCGGCGGCGACATCAACTTCATCGCGGGCCGCGATCTCTGGCTGCGCGAATTGGTCGAATCGCAGGCTGAAATCTGTGAGCCGGAATGGGTCGACGCCGAACATCCGTTGTTCATCTTGTACACTTCCGGTTCCACCGGTACGCCAAAGGGCGTGCAGCATTCGTCCGGCGGCTATCTGCTGTGGGCCGCGCTGACCATGAAATGGGTATTCGACATCAAGCCGGACGATGTCTACTGGTGCACTGCAGACATCGGCTGGATTACCGGCCATACCTATATTGCCTACGGCCCGACTATAGTCGGCGCCACGCAAATCATTTTCGAAGGTGTGCCGACCTATCCTAACGCCGGCCGTTTCTGGGATATGGTGCAAAAGCACAAAGCCACCATTTTCTACACCGCGCCGACCGCGATCCGCTCTCTGATTAAAGCTGCCGATGCTGATAAGAACATCCATCCTTCGCAGTACGATTTGTCGTCGCTGCGCTTGCTGGGTACGGTCGGCGAGCCTATCAATCCGGAAGCCTGGATGTGGTATCACAAGCACATAGGCCGCGAGTGTTGCCCCATCGTGGATACGTTCTGGCAAACCGAAACCGGCGGCCACATGATCTCACCGCTGCCGGGCGCCACGCCGCTGGTGCCAGGTTCCTGCACCCTGCCCTTGCCAGGCATTCAGGCAGTGATCGTCGACGAAGCCGGGCAAGAATTGCCGAACGGCCACGGCGGCATCCTGGTAGTCAAACGCCCATGGCCATCCATGATCCGCGCCATCTGGAATAATCCGGAGCGTTTCAAGAGCGCTTACTTCCCACCCGAATTCGGCGGCAAGCTATACCTCGCCGGCGACGGTGCAATACGCAATAAAGATACCGGCTATTTCACCATTACCGGCCGCATCGACGACGTGCTGAACGTCTCCGGCCATCGCATGGGCACCATGGAAATCGAATCAGCACTGGTTGCCAATCCTATCGTTGCCGAAGCAGCCGTGGTCGGCAAGCCGGACGAGACAACCGGCGAAGCGATCTGCGCTTTCGTGGTACTCAAACGCAGCCGTCCGGCCGGCGATGAAGCCAAGCAGATCGCCAAGGAATTGCGCGACTGGGTTGCCAAAGAAATCGGTCCGATTGCTAAACCCAAGGAAATTCGATTTGGTGACAACTTGCCAAAAACCCGTTCCGGCAAGATCATGCGTCGCCTATTGAGATTGCTGGCCAAGGGGGAGGAGATTACCCAGGACGTTTCCACACTGGAAAATCCAGCAATTCTGGAGCAGTTGAAAGAGGCTCAGTAACAAAGCAAGGAGGATGTGTAGGTTGGAAATATTTCGTGCATTCATAGCATTACGTCCGCGCTGATTGCTAGCTTGCCATGCCGGATCTTGTTGATCTATGTTGGTGCAACTTGCAGAGCCTGACAAAATGCAGCATCATTTTTCAACTCATTGTCTTGACCTATTAGTTACGCTTGAAACGTCAGGTTCTTCGCACATGCTCCACTATCAAACACCTAGAGAATGCATTAAATATTTTCATTTAAGCAATTTTTGCAAGGCAATCCTGGTCGGCTTAAGTGTAGGGTTGATAGTAGAGAGGCTGGATTTTGTGCTCCCCTGGCGCATTTTCGTGGAAATGGCATAATCTTCATTCCTCAGCCTGGCGGGTATTCTGCAGGCAGCTTCCAACCTCAGCAAGGAAAGACCATGATTCTCGAATTAGCAGATATACGCATCCAGCCCGGCAAACAGGCGGAATTTGATGCGGCAATCCAAAAAGGCATACAAGAAGTCATCCACCTGGCCAAGGGCTATGTCAGCCACAAGGTGCACAAGGGCATAGAGTCGCCGGAACGCTATGTGCTGACCATCGTATGGGAAACACTGGAAAACCATACCGTCGACTTCCGCGAATCGCCGGCTTTCCAGCAATGGCGTTCCATCGTCGGCCCATTTTTTGCGGTGCCGCCGACTGTCGAGCACTTCAAGCTGCTGACCGAATCGAAGTAACCAGCGAAACAAGTATTGAAGCATTAGCCAACATTTCAGATTAAACATCAAAATCTTAATATATTGAAAATATCCGGCCAGCAGTACCAGAATTTATTGGCAATTTATTATTGATGTGTTTGCCAGCCGGCTGCGGCTGGCAAATTGACCTTGAATTTAGTCTGGTTTAATGTAATTGCTCTTGATTATCTGCGCCTCAACCCCAAGCTTGGTGTGTACAGTTCGGTCCAGCCTTAGAATGATGGATGCCGAGCGCGCAAATAACAATCAAAGGTCAATATGGTTCCGCATCTCGTCACTGCCTTGAACGGCCCTCTGCTAGATCTAGAAAAAAAGATACTGCAAGCGACACCTTCAATCGAGCGCTGGTTCAGGCTGGAGTGGCAGGAACATACCCCGCCTTTCTATTGCTCGGTGGACTTGCGCAATTCGGGCTTCAAGCTGGCGCCGGTCGATACCAACCTGTTCCCTGGCGGCTTCAACAACCTGTCGACGGAAATGTTGCCGCTGGCGGTGCAGGCGGCGATGGCGGCGATAGAAAAATACTGCCCGGATGCAAAAAACCTGCTGCTGATCCCGGAACGTCATACCAGGAATAGCTTTTACCTGCAAAACCTGGCCCGCCAGATGCAGATTTTCCGCCAGACCGGGCTGAATGTCCGCCTCGGCACGCTGGATGAAGATATCAAGGAGCCTACCCCGATAGAGCTGCCGGACGGCACCCAGCTGGTGCTGGAACCGCTGGAGCGCTCCGCCAACGGCCGCCGGCTGGGTCTGAAGAATTTCGACCCTTGTACGGTATTGCTGAATAACGACCTGTCGGCCGGCATCCCGTCGATACTGGAAAATATCCATGAACAGACCTTGTTGCCGCCCTTGCACGCAGGCTGGGCGGTGCGCCGTAAATCCAACCACTTTGCCGCCTATGACGACGTGGTGAAGAAGTTTGCCAAGATGGTGGACGTCGATCCCTGGATGCTGAATCCCTTCTTTGCCAAATGCGCCGATGTGAATTTCCACGAGCGCACCGGCGAAGACAGGCTGGCGGCGACGGTCGATACCATCCTGGCCAAGATGCGCAAGAAATACAAGGAATACGGCATCAAGGAAAAACCTTTCGTGATCGTGAAAGCCGATGCCGGCACTTACGGCATGGGCGTGATGACGGTGCGCGACGCCAGCGAAGTCAAGGACCTGAACCGCAAGCAGCGTAACAAGATGTCGGTGATCAAGGACGGCCGGGAGGTGCATGACGTGATCGTGCAGGAGGGCGTGCCGACTTTCGAGCAGATCAATGAGTCGGTGGCCGAGCCCGTGGTGTACATGATGGACCGCTATGTGGTGGGCGGCTTCTACCGAGTGCACGAAGAGCGCGGCGTTGATGAAAACCTGAATGCGCCCGGCATGCATTTTGTGCCGCTGGCATTTGCTCAGCAGCACGCGGTGCCGGACATGCAGGCCAAGCCGGGCACCGCTGCACCGAACCGGTTTTACATGTATGGTGTAGTGGCCCGCCTGGCCTTGCTGGCTGCATCGCTGGAGCTGGAAAAAACCGATCCGAATCCTGAAGTCTACTAGACAGTCTTAATGAATTGAGGTTCCCATGAAATTCGCGTTCCTGACCGATCCGCTGTCGCACTTCAAGACCTATAAGGATTCCACCTATGCGATGATGCGCGAAGCCAGCGGGCGCGGCCATGAAATCCACGCCTTCGGGCCGGATGACCTGGCGCTGGAAGACGGCGTCGTCGTCGCCAATATCAGTAAAATCACATTGACCGGCGACGCGCACGACTGGTACCGGGCGGAACCGCCGGTCAGTCAGCGCCTGGGTAGTTTTGACGCGGTCCTGCAGCGCAAGGATCCGCCTTTCGACATGGAATACGTGTATGCGACTTATCTGCTGGATATGGCAGAGCAGCAGGGTACCCGCGTATTCAACAAGCCTTCCGCGATCCGCGATCACAACGAGAAGCTGGCGATCGCGCAGTTTTCGCAATTTACCGCGCCCACGCTGGTGACCAGGGATGAAAAGCGTATCCGGGCCTTTCACCGGACCCATCAGGAAATCATCCTGAAACCGCTGGACGGCATGGGCGGCGCCGGCATATTCCGGGTCGGCGCCGACGGCATGAACCTGGGCTCGATGATAGAAACCCTGACCCATAACGGCAGCCGCACCATCATGGCACAGCGTTACATTCCCGATATCGTCCATGGCGATAAGCGCATCTTGCTGATAGGCGGCAAGGTAGTGCCGTTTTCTTTGGCGCGCATCCCGCAAAACGGCGAAGTGCGCGGCAACCTGGCGGCGGGGGGCATAGGCGTGGCGCAGGAGTTGTCGGCCCGGGATCTGGAAATTGCAGAAACTTTGGCCCCTATACTGTACCAGCGAGGCCTGTTGCTGGTAGGATTAGACGTAATAGGAAGCTATCTGACTGAAGTGAATGTCACCAGTCCTACCTGTTTCCAGGAAATCACGCAGCAAAAAGGCTTCAATGTCGCCGGCATGTTTATCGATGCGCTGGAAGCAGCGATCCGCTAATATGCCGTACTAAGATAAGAAATTCGGAATAGTATGATAGGTATTCTCCTGATGACGCATGCTCCGCTGGGCTCTGCTTTCGTGCAGGCGGCGAGCCATGTATTTCGCGGCATGCCGGAACGCTTGGAAGCTATCGACGTGATCGCCGACCAGAATATCGACGACGTCAACCGGCTGGCCAGGGAAGCTGTCAAACGCCTGAATGACGGTTCCGGCGTACTGGTCATTACCGACGTGATGGGCGGAACGCCCTCCAACTGCTGCCGCCACCTGGGTGACCCCAGCGAGGTAGCGGTGATTGCGGGCATCAGCCTGCCGATGTTGCTGCGCGCGATTACCTATCGTTCCGATAACCTGGATGTGGTCGTTGAAATGGCGCTCGCGGGCGGCCAGAACGGCGCATTGAGGATAGATAACCGGGTGCGGCTTTCGCCCACCTGATACCAGTCTGAATCACCATTCCCCAGCAGAATTTGAATTTGAAAGAGTGACAGAACAATGATCCAACAAGAAATTGAAATTGTGAATAAGCTCGGACTGCATGCTCGCGCCTCGGCAAAATTCACGCAACTCGCAGGAAAATTCAAAAGTGAAGTCTGGCTGGCCCGGAATAACCGCAGGGTCAATGGCAAATCCATCATGGGGGTAATGATGCTGGCGGCAGGCAAGGGCAGCAAAGTGACGCTGGAAACCGAAGGCACCGATGAGCAAGCCTGCTTTGATGCGATAGTGGCGCTGATCAACGACAAGTTCGGCGAGGGCGAGTAGCGCCGGCTATATAGCTGGCGATCTGCTTGCCTGGTCGTTCCCGGCTGCAGGCGTGCAACTTGCCATGGTTCCGCATATCAGGGGGCGGGGCCCGGCACGATGGAGATCGCCCGGTAGGCAGGCAAGCGCAAGACAAGCCCATAAAAGACAATAAGGGGACTCAGCATGGCTTCATTCACATTGCAAGGCATCCCCGTTTCACGCGGTATCGCGATAGGCCGAGCGCATTTGCTGCGGCCGGCGGCATTGGATGTGCAACATTATCTGGTCGCCCAGGAGCAGGTCGAGGCGGAGGTGGGCCGGCTGCAGCAGGCCATCGTCCAGGTGCACAGGGAATTGCAGATGATCTGGTCCGACCTGCCGCAGGATGCGCCGACCGAACTGGGCGCCTTCCTCGACGTGCACGCACTGATCCTGTCCGACCCCATGATTTCCGAAGCGCCGCTGGATATCATCCGCACCCGCCACTACAATGCCGAATGGGCGCTGGTAACCCAGATCGACGTGTTGTCCGCACAGTTTGACGAAATAGAAGACGACTACCTGCGTGAACGCAAGGCCGATATCCAGCAAGTCGCAGAGCGCGTGCTGAAGGTGCTGACCGGCTCGGCCCACGCGCTGCCGCGCGCCGAAGGCATAGACGAACGCAGCGCCAACATGGTCGTGGTGGCGCGCGATATCTCGCCGGCCGACATGATGCAATTCCGCGATGCGGCCTTTAACGGCTTCATCACCGATGAAGGCGGCCAGAACTCGCACACCGCGCTGGTGTCGCGCAGCCTGGGTATTCCGGCGGTGGTCGGCACCGGCAACGCGTCCAGGCTGATAGAGCAGGACGACTGGCTGATCGTCGACAGCGACGCCGGGGTGGTGATTGTCGCCCCGTCGCCGCTGGTGCTGGAGCAATACCGCGAGCGCCAGGCACTGCTGCTGAAAGCCCGCAAGAAACTCCTGAAATTGAAAAAAACCCCGGCGGTAACGCTGGATGGCGTAGAAATTACGCTGCTGGCCAATATCGAATTGCCCGACCACGCAATGGCGGCAATGGAGGCCGGCGCCAGCGGCGTCGGCCTGTTTCGTTCCGAATTCCTGTTCATGGGGCGCACCGGCCATACCCACAGGCTGCCGACCGAGGAAGAGCAATTTATCGCTTATCGCAATGCGGTGCAGGCGATGAAGGGCAGGCCGGTCACGATACGCACGCTGGATGTCGGCGCCGACAAGCCGCTGGATACGACCGAACACAATATCCTGAACCCCGCGCTGGGTTTGCGTGCGATACGCTATTGCCTGGCCGAGCCGCAGATTTTCATGACGCAGTTGCGCGCCATGCTGAGGGCTTCGGCGTTCGGCCCGGTGCAGATCCTGATACCGATGATGGCGCATTCGTTTGAAATCGACCAGTCGCTGGCGATGATAGAGCAGGCCAAGTCCGAACTGGCGGCGGAGAACAAGAAATTCGACGACAATATTCTGGTCGGGGCCATGATAGAAGTTCCGGCCGCAGCATTGACGGTGCAACTGTTCGTCAAAAAACTGGATTTCCTGTCGGTAGGCACCAATGACCTGATCCAGTACACGCTGGCGATAGACCGGGCTGACCATGAAGTGGCCCACTTGTACAACGATATCCACCCGGCCATCTTGCAGTTATTGCATATGACGGTCACGGCCGGTGAAAAGGCCGGCATCCCGGTGGCGATATGCGGCGGCATGGCGGGCGACCGGCGCCTGACGCGGCTGCTGATAGGCATGGGCTTCCGCGAATTGTCGATGCCGGCAGCACAGCTGCCGGAGATCAAGCAAGAGATACTGAACACCAATCTGGAAGCGCTGCAGCCCTACATCAAGAAGATATTGCGCTCCTATGATCCGCAGGTGGTGCAGGAAACCTTGCATTTCCTCGGCAGTGTCGCGTAGGTGCGGGTCAATATCACGCTTATCACGGTTTGACGAGGGGCGCATACTTCGCTATCCTTGCATTATTGCGCCGATTTGAGATCAGCTTGCGGGCGCCTTCCAGTGGACTTGTCCGCTGGATAATAAATACGGCTAAAGCGAGTCTGAATGCTCTCCCGTCCCTTCATTCAGCCCCACCTTTAGCTCCCCGTTACAATTCAGAAGAATTAGAGACCGATAGTCTCAATGGAAGAGTGTATGTCATCAATAGGAATCGTTACGCCGCAGGCTTACCGGTTTGAAGAGGCGCTGACTTTGCAGAGCGGCGCCACCATCTCGGATTACACGCTGATGGTGGAAACCTACGGCACCTTGAATGCGGATAAATCCAATGCGGTGCTGGTATGCCACGCGCTGAATGCTTCGCATCACGTGGCCGGCTACTATGCCGACCAGCCCAAGAACATAGGCTGGTGGGACAATATGGTGGGTCCCGGCAAGCCGCTGGATACCAATAAATTTTTCGTGATCGGCGTGAATAACCTGGGCTCCTGCTTCGGTTCCACCGGCCCCATGCACGCCAACCCGGCAACCGGCAAGCCGTATGGCGCCGATTTTCCGGTGGTTACCGTGGAAGACTGGGTCAGGGCGCAGGCGCTGCTGGCCGACGTGATGGGGATACGGCAGTTTGCCGCAGTGATGGGCGGTTCTCTGGGCGGCATGCAGGCGCTGGCCTGGAGCATGCTGTATCCGGACCGCCTGCGGCATTGCGTGGTGATCGCCTCTACACCGAAATTGTCGGCGCAGAATATCGCGTTCAACGACGTCGCCCGCCAGGCTATCCTGACCGACCCGGATTTCCATGGCGGCGATTTCTATGCGCACAATATAGTGCCGCGCCGCGGTTTGCGGGTGGCGCGCATGATAGGGCATATCACCTATTTGTCGAACGACGACATGGCGGAAAAATTCGGCCGTGAATTGAAGACCGGCGAATACCAGTTCGGCTTCGGCGTCGACTTCGAGATTGAATCCTATCTGCGCTACCAGGGCGACAAGTTCTCCGATTATTTCGACGCCAATACCTATCTGCTGATCACCAAGGCGCTGGATTATTTCGATCCGGCGCAGGCGTACGGCGGCAACCTGACCAGGGCGCTGGCCAATACCAAGGCGGAATTCCTGCTGGCCTCGTTCACGACCGACTGGCGTTTCTCACCCGAGCGCAGCCGCGAGATCGTGCAGGCGCTGGTCGACAACAAGCGCAAGGTGACCTATGCGGAGATCGACGCTCCGCACGGACACGACGCTTTCCTGCTGGAGGACTCCCGCTACCTGAACCTGGTGGCGGCCTATTACAATCGTATCGCAGCGGAGCTGGCATGAATTTCCCGGAATTGAAAGTGCTGCGGCCCGACCTGGCCTTCATCGCCCACTGGATCGAACCGGGCGCGCATGTGCTGGACGTCGGCTGCGGAGACGGCGTGATGCTGGACTACCTGCAGAGCGACAAGCAGTGCAGCGGCTACGGCATCGAGATCGCGGATGAACAGGTGCTGGTATGCGCGCAGCGCGGCATCAGCGTGATCCAGCAGGATATGGAAAACGGCCTGGGTATTTTTGCCGACAATGCCTTCGACACGGTGCTGTGCCTGTCGTCGCTGCAGATGATGAAGCACGTGGAAGGCTTGCTGCGCGATATCGCGCGCGTCGGCAACGAGGCTATCGTCTCCTTTCCCAACTTCGGCTACTGGCCGCATCGCACCGCGCTGCTGCGCGGCAAGATGCCGGTGTCCAAAGCCTTGCCGTATGAATGGTATGACACGCCGAATGTCCGCTGCGCGACGATCTACGATTTTGCCGACCTGGCCGACGACGTCGGGCTGGATGTGCTGGAATGCGTGGCCCTGCATGAAGGCAAGCCGATCACCTTCTTGCCGAATTTGCGTGGTAGTCTTGCGGTCTTCCGCTTAAAGAAAAAGTAAACGCCTTCGTGACAACTCCTTCCGCCAGTTGGCATAGCTATCTGAACCGGCGCATGCTGACGCTGGTGTTCCTCGGCTTCAGTTCGGGCCTCCCTTTGTTTATCCTGCTGAACCTGATGCAGGCATGGCTGGCCAAGGCCGGCCTGGATGTCAAGGCGCTGGGCCTGTTTGCGCTGGTGATGTTTCCGTATACCTGGAAGTTCCTGTGGTCGCCGCTGATGGACAGGTTCAGCCTGGGGCCCCTGGGGCGCAGGCGCGGCTGGATGGCGCTTACGCAGTGCGGATTATTTTTGGCGATAGGCGGCATGGGGATGCTGGACCCGCTGAAGCAGGTGTCGCTGGTCATCCTGGCGGCGGTCGGCATTGCTTTCCTGTCTGCCAGCCAGGATATCGTGATCGACGCCTATAGCCGTGAGATATTGACCGATAATGAGCAGGGCCTTGGCGCGGCGGTGAAAGTCAACGCCTACAAGGTGGCGGGCATGGTACCGGGCGCCCTGTCGCTGATCCTGGCCGATCTGATGCCCTGGCAATCGGTATTCTGGATTACCGCCGCCTTCATGCTGCCCGGATTGATTTGCACTTTGCTAATTAAGGAACCTGCTGTTTACGGAGCGCCGCCGAGAACACTGGAAGAGGCTATCGTGTTGCCTTTTCGCGAGTTTATTTCCCGTGACGGCTGGTCGCGCGCGCTATGGATATTGTGCTTCATTTTCCTGTACCGTCTGGGCGACAGCATGGCGGCGACGCTGGCCACTAAGTTTTTCATCGACCTCGGCTTTCCTTTGACGCAGATCGGTGCGATCGCCAAGCTGACTTTGTTCTGGGGCAGTATCGTCGGCGGGATTGTAGGCGGCGTGCTCATGATACGGCTGGGTATCAACCGGGGCTTATGGATATTCGGTGCGGTCCAGGCATCCACCTCCCTTGGTTTCGCCTTGCTGGCGCACGCCGGCCCCAACCCCTGGTTTTTAGGGTTTGCAGTCGGCTTTGAGGCCTTCGGGGTAGGCCTGGGGACCGCGGCCTTTGTTGCCTTTATTGCGAAAACCTCCGATCCCCGCTACACCGCGACCCAGTATGCGCTGTTTTCCAGCCTGGCCGCGATACCGCGCACCTTCGCGACGTCCAGCGTAGGCTTCATCGTCGCAGAAACCGGCTGGTTCCAATTTTTCCTGATTTGCTTCCTGCTGGCGATTCCGGGCATGCTGCTGCTGCTCAAGGTCGCTCCGTGGAATGAACCGGTGCCGGCCCTTATAGCTGAAAAAAAACTGCCGTAAGCGGGCGATGGTGCTACCATTTTCCCTATTACTTTCAGACTAGGTCCAGAATCATGAAGCAAGCTATCGGCCCGTTGATCGCCGCCGTTGCGCTATCCCTGGCGGCTCCCGCGTTTGCACAAGGCAATGCCGCACCGGTGCAGGATGGCGTGAAGGTGGGCGAGATGTCTTTCATGCGCAAGTTCGCACCAACCGGCGCGCTGGAAAAACAGGCGGCGCTCCAATATACGCAAACCATGCAGCAGGCCGAGCAGCAAAAGGCGCTGGGGCCGGACAATCATCCGCAAGTGATACGCCTGCGCGCCATCGCGAAGAAACTGATTCCATATGCCTTGCGCTGGAATGAGCGCGCCAAGGATTGGAAATGGGAAGTCAATCTGCTAGGCTCCAACCAGATCAACGCCTATTGCATGCCGGGCGGGAAGATCGCTTTTTACACCGGCATACTCACCACGCTGAAGCTGACCGACGATGAAGTTGCGATCGTGATGGGGCACGAGATGGCCCATGCGCTGCGCGAGCATGGCGCCGAGCGCGCCGGCAAGGCTGCGGCAGCAAATCTCGGGATCAAGGCGCTGGAATTGTTTGCCGGCGCCAAGGGTTACGACCCCAATCTGGCCGGCGCTGCCGGCAGCATGGTTGCCAAGGGAGCCATGCTGAAATTCTCACGCGATGACGAGACCGAGGCCGATGTGGTCGGACTGGATATTGCCGCCCGCGCCGGCTTTGATCCGCGCGCCGGCGTGGCGCTGTGGCAAAAAATGGGCATGGTCAACAAGAGCGCGCCGCCGCAATGGCTGTCCACCCACCCGGCTGGCCCCACCCGCATCGCCGAGATTCAGCGCCATTTCCCTGAAGTGATGCCCCTGTATGCCAGGGCCAAAGGGCTCAGCCTGAATGCATTGCCGCCTTACCAAAGCAATGTCAAAGGGATTGCGGCGATCAACTAATCCCAGTTAAAGCGAGAGAGCCGAGATGGCCATACATATCGTCCGTTTAGGTAGTCCGCGCTTGGAAGGCGAGGGTCTGCGCATAGGCACGGTAAGACGCCCGCCGCGCGGGGTGCCCAAGGCCGAATTCTCCAGCCGGAATTATTACGATGTCTGGTTCCCCAATCTTGCCCCCAGTGTGGAAGTCATGCAGGCGGCCAAGGATGCCCAAAGCGAGGCGGACTGGAAGTCCTTCGCCAGGCGTTACCGGGCAGAAATGACGACGACCGAGAATGGCCGCGTGCTGGACCTGTTGGTGGCCTTGTCGCGCCAGACCAGTTTTTCTGTCGGCTGCTATTGCGAAAACGAAGCCCACTGCCATCGGTCCATATTGCGTGAGTTGCTTGCGGAACGCGGTGCGCAGATTGATTGAGCCAGGCGGGGCAATATCGCCTCAGGCGCACACGGCGCAGATGCGGCAGGAAGCTTCGGTGCAATAAAATCATGCTGGCGATGCAGTGCAGGGTCGGCGATGTCGTTAAAAATTAGAGTAAACACTCTAATTTTTGTCATTGAAAGCAAGCGGGAACGATCAATGTCTTTACACTTTTCGCCACATTTTGATACATAAGCTGCTGCACTTGTTCTGTGCGCAAGCTATATCTACCAGTGGATGTAAGTAAATGTAACGCACAAATTTTGCGCACGCATCCAGACTCCTGCTTGTCCATCCCCTCATTTTGTCCTGTGTCCCGAAAAATACAGCGTGGGTCCAGTCTCTTGCTCTTTGCCATTATTCGAGGCATATTTCCAAAATATTGATATAAATCATGTCAAAGTGCATCTTCTAATGACGTTAAAGCTTGCGCGGCGAGCGTTTTATCTTGTCATTAAGATTTCATAAATCACTGCCACACTCAGCGGGTTTTGTTTTTCATGCCTAATTTCGCAATCACCCGGCAAGAACTTTGTCATAAAAAATCTTTTGTTCGTATGTTCAATAGATACAAAGCAATCGATTGCGTATCTTTTTCAAACATTTATTACAAAAAGCAATCGTTTGCCAACTAGAAGCGGATAGCAGTCATCAAGACGTCACAAGATCTCGGGAAGATACATCTGGTAAGTATTTGTAATATTTGTCGCATTTTCACAATTAGTTGAAGCTAGGCAGTGAGCGATGCGCTGGCAATTCGGTTCATGAGCAGCAGAAATCTTAAATTTGAAGCATTCAATATAAATCCACCACGATCTAGGAGCAGTAATGAAGAAATCCGGACAATTCTCACCACTCCCGTCGCGCCTGTCGATGCTGGCCGTGGCATGCCAACTGGTGTGCCTGGGCATGTCGGCCAGCGCGTATGCACAAACCGCGCCGGCGGCCGAAGCAAAGCAAAATGCTGAGTCAACCGAAAAAGACGACGTAAAACGTGTAACGATTACCGGCAAAAAAGTCGGTATGGGTTTGATGGTGCAAGAAAGCGCGCCTAAAGCTCGCAGCACGATCACTGCGGAAGAACTGAGCAAGCAGCGCCCTACAGGTAACGCCTACCAGGCGCTGGAGCTGTTGCCTGCAGTGAATAGTTATAACTACGACGCAACCGGCCTGTTCGGCGGCGGCCTGACTTTGCGCGGCTTCAACAGCGACCAGATCGGCGCGACCATCAATGGCGTACCCGTCAATGATTCCGGCAGCTTTTCCGTTTATCCTCAAGAATTCGTAGATCCTGAAAACACTTGCAGCCAATTTGTGACCCAGGGCTCGACCGACGTCGATTCGCCGCAAATCGGCGCGACCGGCGGTAACTTCGGCATCACCACCTGCGATCCTTTGAAAGAACGCAATTTCCGCATCATGCAAACGGTGGGCGGCTTGCACCTGTCCAAAACCTACGGCCGTTTCGACACCGGCCTGCTGTCGGATAACATGAGCCGCTTCTTTATTTCCGCGTCCCATGCCCAGGCGGACAAATGGAAAGGCGAAGGCGGCGCCAAGCGCGATCATATGGATCTCGGCTTCCGCATCGATTTCGACCGTTTCAACTCGATTAACGGCACCATCTTGTACAACCGTGCGATCAACCAAAACATCAGCACTTTCAATCTGGCAGACTTGGCCAAGCACGGCTACTACTACGATTACTCGCCGACTTTCCAGGGTCACGTAACACCGACCAAAGGCAAGGCCGACAACGATCCTAACCCTGCGTTTGCAGATGCCTATTACCAGTTGACCAAGAATCCGTTCCAAAACGTGATCGCTTCGGCAACCGGCAAATTCCGCCTGAACGAAGACACCGACATCAAGATCTTGCCTTATTTCTGGTATGGCTACGGTACCGGCAGCAATCAGCAAAGGCTGCAGGCTGAAAACGCGTTCCTGGATCCGGTTACCCACAAGAATACTGCCGGCGTCGACCTGAACGGCGATGGCGACACGCTGGACAAAGTAATCGTTGCAAACAGCAGCGTTACCCGTACCAACCGTCCCGGCCTGACTGCTTCTTTGATACGCCGCTACGAAAATCACGAAATCCTCGGTGGTTTCTGGTTTGAGCGCGCAACCCATGAGCAGTTCGGCCCTATGGTACCGGTCGATGCTGCCGGTAATGCGGAAGATATCTGGTTGCGTAACGGCAGGATCACTCGTCCAGACGGTACGCCATTTCAATCGCGCGACTGGAAGACGGTCAGCACTGCTTATCAATTCTTCCTGCAAGACACCATCAGCCTGTTGAACGACAAGCTGAGCGTGAACCTCGGCGTGCGCGCACCGACCATGAAGCGCGACTTCACCAACTACGCAAACGAAGGCTCCAACTCTGCGTATACGTACAACATCAAGCGTAACTACTCGGAAGTGCTGCCGCAACTGGGCGGACGCTATCAGATCGATACGTATAACCAAGTTTTTGCCAGCCTGGCAAAAAACATGAAGGCGCCGCCAAATTTTGTCTATTCCGGCACCAACAACCTGGCCGTGGATGCGACTGGCAAACCTAAACTGGATGCCCAGGGCAATGTTTACCTGAACAATGAAGTCAAGGCTGAAACTTCCTACAATCTGGATCTGGGTTATCGCCATCAAAGCGACAAGCTGACTGCCCAGGCGACTATCTACTCGGTGGATTTCAAAAACCGTCAGGCGACCGCCTATGATCCTGTAACGCAGACAAGTTCGCTGGCCAACGTTGGTAAAGTCAAAACCCAGGGTTTTGAACTGGAAGCCGGTAACACACCTGTCAACGGCTGGTCATTCTATAGCTCGCTGGGATACAGCAAGAGCGAGATCAAGGACAATCTGATTGTGGGCAAGGATCCTAAAACCGGTGCTCCGCAAGTATTGCCGTTGGCCGGCAAGGAAATGGCGCTGACACCGCAATGGAAATTCGGCTTGAGCGCGCAGTACGAAACCGGCGTTTGGTACACTCGTTTGAAAACCAAATACACCAGCGGCCAGCAAGCCACTTTGATGAATGATGAGTTCGTCCCATCCTATATCCTGACGGATCTGGATGCCGGCTATCAGTTCCCGAACAGCGGCTGGTTGAAGAAACCGACTATCCGCCTGAACGTCAGCAACATCTTCAATGAACAGTATCGCAACCCATCTTCGCAATCGGTGCTCAATGCACAGCCGGTTGGGTCGGTGACTGCAAAGTCTGTGTTCTACTACCTGGGCGCGCCGCGTTTGGTGACAGTCACTTTGCAAGCGGACTTTTAATTGACATGGCGGCCTCTGCCAGCGGAGGCCGCCTGTGATGGAATTATGGGCCTGCAACAACGCATCGCGATGTTGCAGGCCCATTTGCATTGATGTTTCTCTTTTTTTCTTCCTATTTGTGTTTCAAAGCAATCATGCCGTCGATTAAACCTCTCGCCTTGCTGCCCGTGCTCGCTTTTTCATTGCTGGCCTCCTGTTCAATGCCGTCCACGCAAGTCGGCGGCACCACGGAAATCACGATTTTCAGCATTAACGACTTCCATGGCCATGTGCAATCGGATAATCCGGTGCCGTATATGGAGCAGGAGGATGATCCCGTCTATCCGGGCCAGAAAATCTCCGTGCCGTCCGGCGGTTTCGCCTATCTGGCGACCATGCTCAAAGAGCGCCGCAAGCAGGCGCCCGCCAATATCCTGGTCGGTGCCGGGGACCTGATCGGCGCGTCCCCGGCAGGCTCTTCGATACTGAAAGACGAGCCGGTGATAGAGGCATTGAACCAGCTGGGGATGGAGGTCAGTTCGGTCGGCAACCACGAATTCGACGCCGGGCAACAGGAACTGGAGCGCAAGATCAAAGGGGAGTGTCCGGGCACAGGCTGCAAATTTCCAGGGTTTTCCGGCGCCAGATTCAGCTATATCGCGGCCAATGTGCTGGATAAATCGACCTCGCAACCGTGGCTGAAACCGTATGTGATCAAGAAGGTAGGCGACGTCAATGTCGCCTTCATCGGCGCCGTGACCAAGGAAACCCCGTCCATCGTTTCCGCCGTCGGTATCCAGAACCTGCAATTCATCGACGAGGCGCAGGCGATCAACCGCTATGTGCCTGAAATCAAGCGCCAGAACGTCGCCGCGATCGTCGTGCTTATCCACGAGGGCGCCAACTACAAGGGTGCTGCGAACGATCCATCCTATCGTTGCGAAGGCCTGCAGGGGCCGATCATCGATATCGCCAACAAACTCGATCCTGCAATCAGCCTGATCGTGTCGGCGCATACGCACCAGGCGTATACCTGCAAAATCGGCGGCAAGCTGGTGGTGTCCGGCCGTAATTACGGCTCGCTGTTGACCGAGGTGAAGCTGAAGATAGACCGGACCAGTAACCAGGTGATAGCTGCAACGGCGCATAATTATGCGATAGACCAGCGCGTATTGGCGCCGGATCCGGACGCTAAAAAATTGGCAGACCAGGTCGCCGCGCTGACCGACAAGATACGCCAGCGCCCTATCGCTACGCTGACCACCCTGCTCAGCAGGAAACATAGCTATCCGTACTCCGACAGTAGCCTGGGCAATGTGATTGCGGATGCGCAACTAAGCTTTGCACGCAGCTCGGGCGCGGCGGACATTTCTTTCATGAACTCCGGCGGCATCCGCAGCGACCTGCAGAATTTAAATGTCACTTTCGGCGATATCTATGCCACGCAGCCGTTCGGGAATGGCGTGGTGCGCATGAATTTGAGCGGGGCCCAGCTTATCGAACTGCTGAAGCAGCAGTGGGATGGACGCCCGGCGGATAACCCCAAGATGATGTCGGTATCGCAAGGTTTTAGCTATCGCTGGCGCGCCGAAGCACCGATAGCGGACCGCTTGACCGATGTGCGTCTGAACGACCAGCCGATAGACGCCGGCAAGCAATATGCGGTCGTGGTCAACAGCTTCATGGCGGACGGCGGCGATGGTTATACGGTGCTGAAATCCGGTACCCAGCGCCAGCTGTTGGGCGGCGATATCGATGCGATGGAAGCGTATATGGTTGCCAATGGCGCCAAGCTGTCGGATGTCGACATGCAGAGGGTCAAGCGCCTGGAGTAAACCGGCTCGCTAGATGCAGGATGAACACAAAAGCCAGTCCGGACAGACTGGCTTTTTTTCGGTCAATCGCCGAAGGGCAAGCCTACATAATTTTCCGCCAGTGCGATTTGCGCTGCGCGCGAGTTGGCCAGGTAATCCAGCTCGGCTTCCTGTATCTTGTGGCCGAATGCATCGGTGTTCGGGAAGCGGTGCATCATCGACGTCATCCACCACGAAAAGCGCTCCGCCTTCCAGATCCGGCGCAGGCATTTTTCCGAATAGGCGTCGATGCCGGCGCTGGTTTTTTCCGCATAATATTCAATCAGCGCGCGCGATAGATAATGTACGTCGCTGGCCGCCAGGTTCAGGCCCTTGGCGCCGGTAGGTGGTACGATGTGGGCGGCATCGCCGGCCAGGAACAGGCGGCCGAAGCGCAAAGGTTCGGCGACGAAACTGCGCAGGGGGGCAATGCTCATTTCTATCGACGGACCGGTGACCAAGGCGGCAACGGCTTCTTCATCCAGCCTGCGTTTCAACTCTTCCCAGAAGCGTGCATCCGACCATTCTTCGGCCTTCTCCGTCAATGGGCATTGCAGGTAGTAGCGGCTGCGCGTCGCCGAGCGCATGCTGCACAGGGCGAAGCCGCGCTCGTGATTGGCGTAGATCAGTTCATGCGATACCGGTGGCGTGTCCGACAAGATGCCCAACCAGCCGAATGGATAGACCCGCTCAAAAGTGCGCATTGCAGTTTGCGGCACGCTTTGCCGGCTGACGCCATGAAAGCCGTCGCAACCGGCAATGAATTCGCAGTCCAGTTCTTGCCATGCGCCGTCTTTGCGATAACGTACCTTAGGTGATTTGCCGTCGAAATCGTGCAGGCTTACCGCTTCGGCTTCGTACACGATACCTGCGCCCGACTCGTCGCGCGCATCCATCAGGTCGCGGGTGACTTCGGTCTGACCGTAGACGGTGACGGACTTGCCTATCAATTCCTTGAAATTGATCCTGTGCCTGGCGCCGCCGAAACATAATGCGGCGCCGTCGTGGATCAGGCCTTCCTGGTGCAGGCGGCGGCTGACGCCGGCCTCATCCAGCAGGTCGACCGTGCCCTGTTCCAGCACGCCGGCGCGGATACGGCCCAGCACATAGTCGCGGCTGCGCTGTTCCAGGATCACATTGTCTATGCCGGCTTTGTGCAGCAACTGGCCCAGCAGGAGGCCGGCCGGGCCGGCGCCTATGATGGCTACTTGGGTACGCATAATGATGGTCTCTTTTGCCTGTTTATTTTTTTTGCTTAATAATTTTGGTTTACATCATGAAGGTCGGTTTCCTCGCTACATGTATTCACACGTCAAAAAATACGGTCTCGTCCTGTCCCTGCATCTGTATGTCGAACTGATAGACGGCGCCGCCCGCCTGCTGCTCGCGTTTTGCGATCAGCGTGTGACGGCGATCCTCCGGCACCGAGTTGAGAACTTCATCTTCAGTATTGGCGCGCGCTTCGTCGTCGAAGTACAGCCTGGTGTACGCATGCACCAGCAGGCCGCGCATGAAGACGATGATGTCGATGTGCGGCGCCTGGCCGGGGGCGATGGCGCCGGGTTTGACGGTTTGCAAAATATAGCGCTGCTGGGCGTCGGTGCCTGTGCCTATGCGGGCGTAGCCGGTAAAGCCGGTATTGACAATGTCGCCGGTGCTGGCGACATAGTTGCCGTCGGCGTCGGCTTGCAGGAATTCGAGCATGGCGTCTGCGATCGGCTTGCCGGCGCCGTCCAGCACCTGGCCGATGATTTGTATGTGCTCGCCTTTGGCGCTATTGTCGGCGATGACGGCGTCGAACATGCTCGCCATGTCGTAGTTGTATTGTTGCGGCGTCAGGCCGTAGGCAAAGTAGGGCCCCACGGTTTGCGAAGGGGTTTGTTTGAGTTTCATCATCGGCTCTCCATTGGGGTCTGGCGCTCGCCGCGCAGTACGATGTCGAATTCATAGCCGAGCGCAAAGTCCGGTTCGGTCACGTCCAGCGTGAAGCGGGATACCAGCAGTTCGCGCGCGTTTTCCGGTGTGCCCTGGTAGATAGGGTCAAATGCCAGCAGCGGATCGCCGGGGAAGTACATCTGGGTCACCAGCCGGGTCGCAAAGTAATTACCGAACAGCGAAAAATGGATGTGGTTGGGGCGCCAGGCATTGGGGTGGTTGCCCCACGGGTAGGCGCCGGGCTTGATGGTCATGAAACGGTAGCGGCCGTCCTTGTCTGTGATGCAGCGGCCTGCGCCCAGGAAGTTGGGGTCCAGCGGTGCCTGGTGCTGGTCCACCTTGTGCACGTAGCGCCCGGCGGCATTGGCCTGCCAGATCTCCACTAGCGTATGCTGCACCGGTTTGCCGTTTTCATCCAGTACGCGGCCGGTGACGATGATGCGTTCGCCTATCGGCTCGCCGTTGCGCACCGCATTGCGGGTCAAGTCATGGTCCAGCGCTGTGACCGCATCATGGCCGTAGACCGGCGCGCGCAAGTTTTGCATGCTGGCTCTGGCCGGCAGCAAGGGACGGGTGGGGCCGCGTAAAGTGGTGGATTTGTAGTCGCGGGACAGGTAGGCGGGATGGGCTTCCCAGTCACGCGGGTTTAAAAGAGTGGGCTCAGACAAGATCATCTCCTGATTTTTTTGCCAATTGTTATTGATATGTTCAATCACTATATACCTGAGAAAATATAGGTACAATTGATCAAATTTCAGGTTTTCCATAACTAACTGGAATGAATTGGGTCTTAGGCGATGGATGGAAGGATCAAACTTCGGCACTTGCAGTGCTTCCTGGCAGTGATGCAGCATCGCAGTCTGCAGAAAGCGGCGGATGCGATGTCGATTACCCAGCCGGCAGTGTCCAAGACTATCGCCGAGATGGAAGAAATCATGGGCACCCGCCTGTTCGAACGGGGCCGCAACGGCGCTCGGCCGACCGGCAAGGCAGAACTGTTCTGGCGCTATGCCGGGGCGACCGTCAGCACGCTACGCCAGGGCATGGACGTGCTGTCCGGCGGAGATCGCGCCGATGGCGGCGTCAGCGGCGGCACGATAAGGCTGGGCGTGCTGCCTACAGTGGCGCCGTCGCTGATCCCGCTGGCCTTGCAATTATTCCAGCAACACTGGAAGAACGTGGTGGTGAGGATCACATCCGGCTTGAATGTGCAACTGATGCAGCAGCTGAAGGCGCAAGAGCTGGACCTGGTGATAGGACGGCTGTCGGAGCCGGATAGCATGATGGGCCTGACCTTTGAGCACTTGTTTGCCGACCAGTTGTCGGTCGTGGTCCGCGCTGATCACCCGTTGCTGGCGCTGCCTACGCTGTCGGTGGAGCACATCATGGCCTACAGCCTGCTATTGCCGCCGCTCAGTACCGTGATTCGCAACGCCGCCGATAGTTTCCTGAACGCGCACGGAGTAGGTAATCCCACTTCCTATATCGAGGTGTTGTCGGTATCGCTGGGGCGCGAACTGGTGCTGTGCAATGATGCAGTGTGGTTCGTGCCTACCAGCGCAGTCAGGCTGGACCTGGAAAATGGCATCTTGTGCAGCCTGCCTTTTTCCATGGCGGGGTCGGAACAAATGGTGGGGCTGGCCTTGTCGAATGCAGTGCTGCCTTCGCCGGTGACGGAGGCGATGATACATGCGATACGCGAGGTCGCGGCCCGCCAGCGCACCGGCTAGCGGGGCGGCGGCCTTGTGGTCTTACAGCTTGTGCTTGTATTCGATAATCAGTGGCGCATGGTCGGAAAAACGCTGCTCCTTGTAGATCGAGGTTTTGCTCGCTTTTGCAGCGATGCCGGCGGTGGCGACATGGTAGTCTATGCGCCACCCCACATTATTAGCCCAGGCCTGGCCCCGATTGCTCCACCAGGTATAGGCGTCCCCGGTCGTATCGGGATACAGCCGGCGATACACGTCGACCCAGCCCAGCTCATCAAAGATGCGCGTCATCCAGGCGCGTTCCTCCGGCAGGAAGCCGGAATTTTTCTGGTTGCTCTTCCAGTTTTTCAGGTCGATCTCTTTATGGGCAATATTCCAGTCGCCGCAGATGACCAGTTCACGCCCTTCCGCCTGCAAGGCGACCAGATGCGGTAAAAATAATTCCATGAAACGGAATTTGGCCTCTTGCCGCTCAGGAGACGAGGAGCCGGAAGGGCAATACACGGAAATAACGCTCAAATTGCCGAAATCGCAGCGTACGTAGCGGCCTTCGGCATCGAATTCCGGACTGCCAAAGCCGATATACACGGCGTCAGGTTTGCTCTTGCTGTATACGCCGGCACCGGAATACCCCTTCTTCTCAGCATAGTGGAAATTGCCGTGGTAGCCGGCAGGGGCAAGGAATTCTGGTGTCATATCGCCGGCCTGCGCTTTTAATTCTTGTACGCAGATGAAATCGGCGGATTCTTTGTCCACCCATTCGAAAAAGCCTTTTTTAGCTGCAGAGCGTATGCCATTCAAATTGGCGGAGATGATTTTTGTCATGAAAATTGTACCGTGATAATTGTCGTGGAGAGAATACCAGAATCCGATTTATTCGTAAGGGGGGGCTTATTTTTTGGACTTAATCAAGCGTAATTGCGCCCAATAGTCTTTTGGGCTAATGTAAGCCATATGTTATTCTAAGAGTATTACTGCATTTTTACGATTAACTAAAATATAAGCTCAAAGGTTGGAATAACTTGGATAATCTAAGGCAACAATTCATAGAATTTTCTGTCCAGTCTGGTGTGATTAGTTTTGGGAATTTTCTGACTAAAGCTGGACGTAACTCTCCTTATTTTTTTAATGCTGGCTTGTTTAATGACGGCGAAAATTTAGGGAAGCTGGCCCATTATTATTCTCAGACATTGCTTAATGCTGGGATTGCATTTGATATGCTTTATGGTCCAGCTTATAAGGGTATTACATTAGCCTCTGCGACTGCTGTCGCATTAGCGTCGCGCGGGCGTAATGTTCCGTTTGCGTATAACCGCAAAGAGATCAAAGACCACGGCGAAGGTGGCTTGACCGTGGGTGCTAAATTACAAGGTAATGTGGTTATCGTTGACGATGTAATATCCGCAGGAACTTCTGTGCGCGAATCAATAGAAATTATCAATGCTGCAGGCGCAACACCGTGTGCAGTGCTGATTGCGTTAGATAGAATGGAGCGATCTGGCAAAGACGGTGCTTTGTCTAAGTTTTCCGCGGTTCAAGAAGTTAGCGACACTTACGGTTTGCCAGTAATCTCTATAGGAAATCTCAACGATCTGTTCGACTATTTATCCAAAGCGGGTTCCGATACACAGCTTACAAAATATAGAGATGCTGTAGAAAGCTATCGACAGAAATATGGCGCATCCATCTAACGGTAGCATACAATCCGAATCAATGCGTCCGCGTGCTCTGATTACGGGATTGCACAGCTTCACTGGTCGTTATCTGGCTTTAGAACTAGCTGCCGCCGGCTACCAAATCTGCGGCACTACTCACATGCGGCAAAATTGTGGTGAAGGTGTCTATGCGGTTGCTATGGAGGACCGTCGACGTGTGCAGCAAGTGGTGGAAGAAGTTCAGCCTGATATTGTTGCTCATTTAGCTGCGGTTTCCTTTGTTGCACATGGAGACGTTGAGGCTATCTATCGTACCAACGTCGTTGGGACCCGCAATCTGCTGGAAGCGTTGGCAGCATTGGAGAAATCTCCCAAAGCTGTGTTACTTGCCAGTAGTGCCAACATTTACGGGAATACACGTACGGAAGTCATTGATGAAACAGAGGCTGCACAACCCGCTAATGACTATGGTATCAGTAAGCTCGCGATGGAGCATGTCGCCCGGCTTTGGATGGAGCAATTGCCAATTATTATCACTCGACCTTTCAACTATACTGGCGTAGGGCAGGCAGAGAATTTTTTATTGCCAAAGATTGTCAGCCACTATCGTCGTCGCGCCAGTTTGATAGAACTTGGCAACCTGGATGTGGCGCGTGACTTCTCTGATGTTAGGACCGTTGCTCAAGCTTATGCCTGCTTACTGAAACTAGCACCAGCGGGGCAGACTTTCAACATCTGTTCAGGCAGGGCCTATACTCTGCGGCAAATACTGGACGAGGTGGCGGAGCTGGCAGGCTATAGGATCACAGTGAAGGTTAACCCAGCGTTTGTCAGGGCGAATGAGGTCAAAATACTTACCGGGAATGCAAATAAGCTGAAGGCCTGTATCGGTGACCAACCACAAATTGCTATACGAGAAACCTTGGCCTGGATGTTTAATGTTTAGTAGATGAGTGTATAGACAGCGTCGTTTCTGCTTGGAATTTAAAACGCTACGTTTATGTAAAATGAATTGATAGTGTTAATTGGAGTTCTCTAATTTCTTGTGCCCCATGTGTTTGGTAATTGGCGTGGTGTCTACTAATTTTGGATTCACCAAATCTTGAGTCGAAAAGGTTAATTGCCTATACGTCCATAGACGTCATCAAAGCGGACGATATCATCTTCGCCCAGATAGGTGCCGGACTGCACTTCGATCAGCTCCAGGTCTATCTCTCCAAGATTTTCCAGCCTGTGCTTAACTCCCAGTGGGATGTAGGTAGACTGATTGGCGACCAAGGTCATGGTTTCTTCACCCCGGGTAACTAGAGCGGCGCCGCTGACCACGACCCAGTGTTCGGCGCGATGATGATGCATCTGCATCGACAAACGTCCCCCCGGCTTGACCACAATGCGCTTGACTTGAAAACGCTCGCCGCTGTCGACCGAATCATAATGCCCCCACGGACGGTACACCTTGCGATGATTGTCGGCCTGCGCATAATTGCCGTCGCGCAGACGGCCGACGATACGCTTGATATGCTGGGTATTGCTCTTGGTGGTCACCAGCACCGCATCCGGCGTCTCCACCACGATCACGTCCTCCAGCCCCAGGCAAGCCACCAGGCGGCTGTCCGACACCACCAGGCAATCCCGGCAGTCCTCCATCATCACATCGCCCTGCAGTGCATTGCCGTCCCCATCCTTGGCCGACACCTGCCACACCGCATCCCAGGCCCCCACATCCGACCAGCCCGCATCAAACGGCACCACGCAGCCAGCGATGCCCAGCGCCGTCGCCTTGGGCAGCTTCTCCATCACCGCATAATCGATCGAATCCGCAGGACAGGCCAGGAAAGCGCTCTTATCCACCCGCACAAAGTCGCAATCCACCTTGGCCTGCTGCATGGCCTGCCGGCAAGCCTCCAGCATGGCCGGATTGAAATGCCCAATCGCCCTCAGCCAGACGCTGGCGCGCATCATGAAGATGCCGCTATTCCATACATGGGCGCCGCCGGCCAGGTACTGCTGCGCGGTCTCCAGCGCCGGCTTCTCGACAAAGGCCTGCAAGCTGCGCACCGGCGAGCCCGGCAAGGCCTCGCCCACATGGATATAGCCGTAACCGGTCTCCGGCCGGTCCGGCACGATGCCGAAGGTCACCATCGCCCCGTCCACCGCCTGCGACAAGCCCTGCTGGATAGCCCGGTGGAAGCCCTCGGTATCGGCGATCACATGGTCGGCCGGCATCACCAGCAACACCGCATCCTGCTGCTGGGCGGTGGCCGCCAGGGCCGCCAGGGTCAGCGCCGGCGCGGTATTCCTGCCGGCCGGTTCCAGCAGCAGGGTAGAAGCCTTGAAGCCGACCGCACGCAATTGCTCGGCGGTAATGAAGCGGTATTCTTCATTGCAGACCACGATCATATCCTGGGCCACCGGCAAGTCGCCGGCAAACTGCTGCAGGCGGGTAGCGGTGGCTTGCAGCATGGTTTCTTCGCCGACCAGGGCGAGCAATTGCTTCGGATGCTTTTCCCGGGACAGCGGCCACAGGCGCGTGCCGGAGCCGCCCGATAAAATCACTGGTTGAAGTAACATGTGGTCTTTCTATAGATCCTGCAACGACCTGCGATTGTTTAAGGGTAATGCAGTCACAATGAAATATGATGCTTGAGCGTTTTTACGCATTCACGAGCCATTTTTGCGGTCCATCGGTAAAACGCCGCTATGACGGGAAATGGACATTACCTCATTATTTGTATTGCGTAGAAAATAACAATTTGATGTGTAGTTTACAATAAAGATGACCAATAGAAGGGTTAATTTTTGGGTTTTAGGTTGGCCCAATAAATAGTCCGTTTAAAGATAGAACTTCCGGCGTTATTTTTTTACTGATGGTTTTGGAATCAATGATGTCAAAAGCGGAAACTCAACCAAGAGCAAATTGCTTTTGACGCGGGCGGGACATTGAACAATCATTTTCATCCAGGTAAGCCGATCGACAATGCGAGGGTCGACAGTTTCAATGTCTAGTTCAACGAACATTTGTCAGCCCATGCCACTTCCTATTCTGCGTGTTTGCGAGGCAAACAATTAGGCGAAGCCAGCTAGATACGAGGTGGGCAAGCATCAAACGTATGCGTACGATCGAGTACCATCTTCACAGTCAACCGTACTCAACCGTAAGTCATGCTCCATGCCACGGTAATCCGCCAAGAAGTTAATAGTATTTGAATGTCGCTCTCTTTATTCGTTAAAAATCCACATACATTTTTTACACTTTGGTTACATGCTTAGACATTCCGATACGGTGATTCTCTCAAGATATTGGCATAATTATTTCTTCCTTTTTTTGGCTGAAAGTAATTCATGTCAAAACCTAAATGCCGGAAAGGTAAGCGCCCGCTGCCAAGTAGGTTGCCAATAATGGGACCGGTGACAATCGGTCCGTGCAATCCAATGGAATCGACGATTTCGATGGCAGCACTCCCAAACACGGCATTGGCGCGCGCACTATTTGGTGACGAACGTATTTTGTTCCAGGACGATAATTTCATTGTTTGTACCGGCAGTTACTACATTCGCTATCTTCAACTTCCATCGAAGACTCGAGGAAAAAGTGAGAGGAAAATTTATCAATTGTCTTCACATCCGGAAATGACATTAGGTGCCTTGGCATTGAATGTAAACTCATTGAATCAGCCTGTAATTGCAAGCATCTATGTTGACGATACATTTCGCAGACAAGGAATCGCGACGAAGCTAGTGGAGAGGGCCTTTATGGATTTCCCCACTCTGTGCCTTGACGGTCGTTTTTCTATCTTCGGCGCAGCTTTTTTTGGTGCAAGGAATAGAGCGCACTAACTGATCGGATAGCGCATACTTGCGTCTCGGATCTCCGTCGTTTCAGTGAGAAAGCTAACGAAAAGTTCTTTCACTTGCCTATCATTCGGCAATGGTTATTATATCTACCATTGCACCTTCGGATAATACACTTCCGTACTTTTCTATCATGAATGAACACTTTATTTAGTTTATTGGTGATACTATAATGTGCATATGACCTCCTCTACTTGCACACTTCAGATATTCATTGATGACGCTTGGCGAGATGCGGCAGCGCTCGACTTGACAGGTAATATTGGACTTGGAATGAATGCCTCTACTTATCTGATCTACTTGCCTAACCATGCCCTCGGGTATTGGGGCAGATCCGACGCGGCGGCACTATCTGTAAACGTCCCAGTTGATTTGATCACCTATCCCGCTGAAACTTGGCCACCTTTTCTAGTTGACTTGCTTCCCCAAGGCTATGGGCGAATTGAGTTGTTGAAACAATTAGAAAGAGATGAAGCTGCCGGATCCGCCGCAGATTGGGTGCTGTTGTGTGCAGGTGCTGGCAATCCAATCGGCAACGTCCGAGTAAAGGAAGCGCACGAGTGGGTTACTGCTCGAACTGGAAACACGACACGTGGATTCACCATGGATGAAGTCGCATCCAGAGCCGGTGATTTTAACGAATACTTAGCACAACACGGATTATTTTTAGCGGGTTCTTCGGGCATTCAAGGCGAATGGCCAAAGATCTTACTCACACAGGCAAACGATGGGCTTTTCTACCTCGACCACACGCTTTCAGACAATCAGGCACAAAAGCACTTTATTGTTAAGTTTGGACGAGGCAAAGACGAATCTTTGGCCAATATCCTGCGCTTGGAGGCACCATACATGCGTCTTGCACAAGGGCTAGGACTCAATGTTTATGCGGACCTTACACTGCGCGAGCGCGCCTTGTTCATACCGCGTTTCGACCGAGATGTAACAGGCGGCCGAGTAATGCGTTACGGTCAAGAGAGCATCGCTTCGCTCTGCCTTATCGGTGGATTCGGAGCAGTCCCCTCTCATAATGAGGTTTGCCGGCGGTTAGGGGAAGTGGTAACCGATCCGACACACCAAGTTATTGAGTACATAAAGCGAGATATTGCGAACATCGCCCTTGGCAACAAAGACAATCATGCGCGCAACACAGCGATCCAACGCAGGCACGACGGCACAGTATCCCTTACTCCTTTATTTGACTTCGCTCCGATGTGGCTCCACCCTGATGGAATAGCAAGACGTATCCGATGGCAAGACGACGACGGTGGCTCTCCCAATTGGGCGAGTGCCATTGACCAAGCCTGCGACGCAGCAAAAGTGGACCACACAAGTGTGAAGAACAGCATTCAGATGATGGCCACACCGCTAGAAACGCTATTTGTTGATGCACGAGCGCTAGGCATAGAAGAACAATTTCTAACTCCTCTAGTAAAGACGGTAGAGAATGTTCGCGCGCAGCTGGAGAAGCTTTAGATGGACAAACGATTTAAACCGCTTTCGCCGGCTGAAGAACTGCAAGCACGACGAGTGTTGGCTAACGAACTTGCAGCTGATCCCAGTATGCCGATTCCGGCAGTAATTAGGAAGATCCGCGCGAACTTACGCCTAACGATAGCTGAATACGCAAAGCTATGCGGCGTGTCGGCGCGGACATTGCAGGATATCGAACGCGAAGAGTCGAGCCCTACACTTGCCACGGCCGAAAAGCTGCTGCGACCAATGGGGATGGTACCAAGTGCAGTGCCCAAACCGCGTCAGCGATAATTCGTTTCTGTGAAACTCATATCTATTGACTAAATTGGGGAGCAGGTCACTGACTCTTCACAGAGTCAGTGCATTTTTATTTGGTATCGATCTCATGTTCATCAATATTGCTTGCGGCAAGGTCTAGCCAAATAGGCATACTTTTAAATCGCTCACTCCAATCATTGTTATTGCGAAACACCGACATGTCGCTTTTAACAACTCCATCATTCGATTTTTCATTCCACAATTTTTTCCAATCAATACCGCTTTGGATCTTTGAGACGCCAGGTTCGCCAATACGGTTAACCATGCTGCCAAAAGCGGTAGTCCAAATTGGAATCCCTAAAGCACGTAACTCATAATATTTGATCGGGTCGACTGACGTGGTCAACTGATTATTAACAAAAGGGATTAGGCCAACATTAAAGTTTTGACAATAAACTATAGCCTCTTCAACGGTACAGGCGGGTAAAAGCTCAATATTTTCAGGCAAGTTCGTTGGTATGTACCCAGCTCTCGGGCCAATGAGTTGAACACAAATGTTAGGTAACGCTTGCGCCATTTCTATTACTAATTTCCAATCAAACCAAGCAGCTATAGTGCCAACAAAGCCAATAATTTCCTTTTCAGGCTTAATTGAAAAGAAATTCGGCAAACGTCGCATGTCGTAACCATTTGGTATCAGCCGAATGGGCGTTTCTGGAGCATACAGTGCTAATTTTTCTATTAACGATTGCTGACTACAAAAAAGATAGTCGCAACGCCTCGCCAAATCACCTTGTATGCGTTCCATGGAGTAGCGCGAGATTCCTCTATAAAATGCGGGGAAATCGTCCATCACGTCCATAAACCTAGCCCGAGGTGATAATGCGCGCATCGCCCACAAGGCCAGTCTACTAGGGCGCCCAATACCTATATCCCAGCTTTCGTCAATTTCTAGACTGCTAATCTGGGATTTGATATTGCGCCATACATAGGCGTCATTAATACGGTTAATAATTGGCAATGGCTCAACAGGGAAGCTGCCAGGACGAAAAACAGTTAGCTTCGGTAGGAGTGGTTCCGCAGCACGATGCTCACTTGCTTGAGTTGAGCGGTGTAGATCAGACCAGCGCGGTAACCGAGTTATGGTTGGATCAATCCAATAAACTTCATCATATAAAGTCTCAAGCAAAGACCGAACCATATAGTGAGGCCTCTGCCAATAACTCCGATATGGAACAGGTGCGAAATAGAGTAAGCGCATGTTAACTTAATGCACGTTTCAAAACTTGCGTAATTCGCTCGCTAGCGAAACCATCGCCATAGGGGGAAACCCCCTTTGCCATCTGGCTATAATATTCGGGATCATCAAGTAATCGTTGAGCCTCAGAAACTATAGCCTCAAAGTCGGTACCAACGAGTTTGACTACCCCATGTTCCACCGCTTCCGGGCGCTCAGTTTCACGGCGCAGAACTAGTACCGGTTTTGCCAGGGCGGGAGCCTCTTCTTGCACTCCTCCCGAATCACTTAGTATTAAATACGCTTTCTTCATAGCCGTGACAAACGGTAAATAATCAAGCGGTTCGCACAAACGAATACGGGGGTTATTACCCAGAAGTGAATGGGCGACTGCCTGAATGTTCGGATTAGGATGCACAGGATAAAGGACTTCAATATCGGGATTTTTCTCAACTAAATACAAAATCGCTCGACAAATTTCTTTAAACGGCTCTCCAAAATTTTCACGACGATGAGATGTCACCAATATAAGTCGTTTATCATGCCCGATAGCCATATCGAGTGCATCACTTTCTTTTGAAACACTTAAAAGTGCGTCAATCACAGTGTTGCCTGTCAAATGTATGGTTTCTTCTGCGATACCTTCTCGTAATAGATTTTGACGCGCGCCCTCCGTTGGAGCGAAGTGCCATTTAGCGAGGCGACCGGCAACAACCCGGTTCATTTCCTCAGGATAGGGATTCCAAATATCACCAGTTCTTAAACCCGCTTCGACATGTCCAAATGGAATCCGATGATAGAAACAACATAAAGCGACCGTCATGACAGTAGTTGTATCACCTTGCGCTAACACAGCGTCGGGAAGCTCTTCTTTGAACACCGTATCTAACTCACTTAACAGCTTTGACGTAAGCGAAGTCAAAGTTTGGTTTGGCTCCATTACGTTAAGGTCCCTGTCCGGTTCTATCTTAAATAACTTGAGAACTTGATCCAGCATTTGACGATGCTGCGCAGTTGCTAAAACTTTGACTTCGGCCCACGGTTCTTTTGATAGGTGTTGAATCACAGGTGCCATCTTGATGGCTTCGGGTCTGGTGCCTACTACGCAAATAATTTTTTTCATATTCATTATGGCCTGCTCACGTGAGCTTGAGCATTCGTGTATTCAGATGCTTGAGGGTATCAAAACATTCTCAGTTGGAATTTTATTTAAGCTGGAAATTTATACGCGATAATTATGGGGGATCCACTGACCCCACTTGGCTTCATAAATTGTTTTATTTCGCAAGAATAATTCTCTCTTCCGCTCTTCTCCAAGTTTATTGAAGGATGCGGAAAGATTGTGATGAACAAATACATCATCTGCGCAAACTAAGCGAAGACCTGCCTGTTCAATTCGGCGACAATAATCATCATCCTCAAAGAATCCAAGACCAAATGCCTCATCCAATCCACCAATTTTTTCATAAGCGCCTCGAGTAATCATGACGCAGAAAAACGCAAGGGTATGAATATCAAAAGATTCTCCGAGGTGAGCAAGTGTATACTCACGTGCTTTGCCTGGCATCTCATCTAAGGATTGATACTCTATATTGATTTTCGCTTCGTTACCTATGTTATTCGTCACAGGACCGATTAAACCGATAGTTGGATCTTTTCGGCAGTGACGAATAAGACCACTCGCCCAACCGCGAGTTACTACCGTATCGTTATTAAGGACAACGAGATAATCCCCAGTCGCTAGATTAAGGCCTTGGTTGTTTGCTTTGGAAAAACCCAGGTTGTCCTGATTTAGAATTAATTTAACGTCTTTCCGATTCTTAGCGAAATCTTCTAAATATTTTGGCGTTTCGTCTGCGGAGGCATTGTCAACAACAATAATTTCGTAACGGACGCCGGTGGTATATGAGTCGATGCTTGCTAAGCAAAGTTTGGTAAGGTCTAAATTGTTATAAGTCACTACAACAATACTGACGAAAGCAGCTTTACTTTTCTCTAAAGCAAGTTCAAATTCTTGCGCGCGATGGGCCCAAGTTTGTTTACTGGCGAATTCAACGCGTTCTTTTCTAACGGGAGCATCGATTGTTTCTTGCAATGCTTCTTTGCATTTATCGGCAAACTGCTGGTGATCCTTTGCCAAGTGAACCAATTCGCTCATGCCATGTAGTTCGGGCAAATCTACGCTCACAATAGGCTTCCCTGAGCATAAATACTCATATACCTTGACGGGGTTCGTTGCCAGTGTCAGGTCACTAATTTGGAATGGCAAAATACAAACGTCAAACGCGTGCAAGTAATACGGTAATTTTTCATAGCTAACTTCGCCGACCATTTTTATATTTTTAAAACTGGAAAATTGCTCTTGAGCCCCACAGGTATCGTTGCCTATCAACAATATCAAGCAGTCAGGTAGCTCGACGGATAATTTTGCGATCAGGGCACAGTCGAACCAGTTTGCTATTGCTCCAAAGTAGCCGATAATTTTTCTAGCTTTTGAATCTTGAAATCGTACAGCAGGAAAAGGGCTAAAGTGGCTAAATTCGCAAGCGTTACGTACAACGGAAACATTTCTATTTTTATGTTCTGCAATGTTATACAGCCAATCCGAAGTGACAATTAAAGTGTCAGATTCGCGCATTAACGCCCGTTCAGCTGAGATTACTTCTGGGGGAACATTGCCGAATCCTTCATGATGGTCCATACAATCATAGGCCATATGATTTGTTGGCAAACTCCGTGCCAGCGGCAGCCAGAATGGGTGCTGCACAATTGAAATTGAATCGTTAGTATTTGCGGATTGAACGAGGTACGCTAAACCTTGTAGAAGCTGGTGAAGTAGTTTTCCAATTGCTTTGCTCTCGTATATCGAGGGTGCTGATTCTGCATGAAAGCGAATTTGATAAATGTTTGAATGATTGGGAATTGCTTCTACCTGGAATCCGGGCTCTTTATCATTGACTAATTCTGAGCTTATGTAAAAGACTCTATGCCCACGCTTCGCAAATCCAAGGGCGAGCTGTTGAGGACGTTGAAATCGAAAATTCCAATCAATTACGCCCCAAAAAAATACGTCTTCCGTTGGCGATGCATCCTGCGTCGCACTATTTTGCGAGAATGGATTTTCTATTATCTTCAGCGCGTGAGCATTTCCTATGCTTCCAGGTCGAAGAGTTAATCTATTCGACGCCGGCATGTCCTGCGCAATGCCGCGGACGGTGGAACTTATGCCACTTCGATCCAAGAGGGCTCTAACTCCCGAGGGAAGTATCCTGTAAAAGCTGCGCAGGTAGTCGCGAAAACTATGTTTTGATGTCCCCGTCAGGATTTTTTTCATCCCCCTGAAAGGTGCGGTATAACGCCAAGATGTTGAAGTCCATATGTCTTCAATTTTCCTTCGTAACTCTACATTTTGGTCCGAGGTGAGGTTTTGCAGTTGTTCAAGCTGCGCTAAATTTTCTTGCAATTTGCGATAGTCGCCCACCTGTTTTATAGCTTGAGCCAATTGATCCGAATAATGATTTTCTTGTTGTTCATATGTCGCAAGCAGTTGCGCAATTTTTTTATGAGCATCTGTAAGTTCTTCAGCTTGGCGGGTGTTGATGGCTTGTAATTCATCTTGTAGCAGCTCGCTTCTAGCCACAGTCCCAGCTTCGTTACTTGAAAAGGCTTTTACTACGTATTGGTAATCTTCACCGTACGGATTGGAATTAAGTGCAGCTTGTTGCGCTGGATCTAAATTGAGCCAATGGTGACCCAATTCAGCCTGTGCCGCTGACATTTGAACTGCGTACCAATGACTCGGTAAAAAGCCGGCCTCAAATAATGTTTTTCCGAAATCTTGACGAGTAAAGAATCGAAGATGTGTCTTGTCCAGCAGCCCACGATGCTGATACGGGAAGCGCCCGCTGATTAGAGAGGCTAATACCGAATTATGGCCAACGTTTGGAATTGAAACAATCAAATACCCGTTTGGAGCGAGTAAGCTGCGTACATTCGATAAGCATTGCCAAGGATTTTTAAGATGCTCCAATACGTCGGCGGCAATGATTACATCAAATTGTTGGCCCTCGAAAGTTGTCAGCCAATCGCTTCTATCCAAATCACCTTCCACGACTGTATGGCAGACCTGTTGCAGTAATTTCACGCACTCAGGATCAAACTCCACAGCATTTACTTCGCATTGATTATGTTGAGCAAGAAAGCGCAGGATGGTGCCGGGGCCCGGTCCTAGTTCTAGAACACGTTTATTTTGCCCTGTTAGGCGGATTACTTGTGCTGCAGCCGTACCTGCATTGATGTCAATATCATATGAATAGCGTTGCGCTACCGACATGACGTCATTTTTAATGTTATTCATTTTTAATTGAGCGTCCTAAAGCTAACTTGTTCAATGGGAAGCTCTATCATTCCACTTTGAACGGGTAATGCGGACCGGAAAGGATAAGCATCGTGTATCCAATGGTGCATGACATGGTCCGTAGCCGTTCCTTCTCCAGCAGCAACGCTTACCATGTAATCACCGAGTGCTAATCCGGGCACAGTGATGTCGAAGGTTGTCTCAACAGACTGCCCAGCGGTTAATGGATCGATACTGGAAAGTGAATTCTCAGTGTTCCCACCAAACAGAACCTGTCCAAGCCGGTCTTTCACTGAGAATCCCACAATAGGTTTAGCAATTGCAGCGTTAGCAAAGACTTGAATTACCAGCCGTAGTTTTGTTGGACCATTGACTTGTAACACGGGGTGCCCCTTTTCGTCAGTCACGATGCAATGGGTTACTGTCGCACCACCTAAGCCGAAGCTGTTTTGTTCGAAAGATGCAGTCGCAGCGATTTGACTGGCTTTCGTTTCAGATGAAACCGGCACCCCTCCAGTATCTATTGCTTGGCGTCTATCATATTGCCTCTTGAGATAATACTCAGTTATTGTCTTCGGGGCGCCGACCGCCAGTAACTGTCCATGATCGAGCAATAGCGCTTTGTTGCAAAGGCTAACTACACTGGTGCTATCGTGACTGACGAAGAGAATTGTTCCTCTCCTTGCGAATTCCTTCAAAAAGCGCATACATTTTTGAGTGAAAAATACATCCCCGACCGCCAACGCCTCATCAATTACTAAAATATCGGCGTCGATATTGGCAATGACAGCGAAGGCAAGGCGAACAAACATACCACTTGAGTAAGTTTTTACCGGCTTGTTAATAAATTCACCGATATCGGCAAACGCTTCTATTGCAGGTAGTTTTCGCTCTACTTCCTCGGCACTCAACCCATATAGGGATGCACTTAAGCGTATATTTTCCCAACCAGTAAAGTTGGCATTAAAGCCAGCACCTAGTTCCAGCAATGCCGCTAAGCGCCCATTCACTTGAACTTCGCCACAAGTAGGTGTGAGGGTGCCGCACAGCATTTGCAGTAACGTGGATTTGCCAGAACCGTTTTGACCAATAATACCGATTACGTCACCGCGCTGAACCGTCAGATCAAGCGCTTTCAAGGCCCAAAATTCATGCGAGGCTCGGGCTGCTGGCATCAATTGCGCGAGCAATTGCTTCAACGGGCTAGCATCCAGAGTAAAAGCCTTTCCCAGTCCGGTTGCGCGGATCATGACATCAGAGGACATCGGCAAACCCTTTACGCAAGGTTTTAAAACTGAGAAAGCCCAAATAAAAAACAATGACCGCCATCAGGTAAAGCAGAGCAATTTCGATTTTATTGGGAAGAGTTTGCCAAAATAGTAAATTTCTTAATGCTTCGATAATAAAAGTCAGTGGATTCGCCATCAGCCAGCGGCGAAAAAAAGCGGGTAACACCTCTATTGAATAGAACACGGGGCTTAAGAACATTAACGCGCTGGTCAATACTGGCATCACTTGTTCCATATCTCGGAAATAGACCCCCAGCGATGCAAGAAACCATGCAATTCCTATCAGGCATAAGACAAAAGGAATCAGCAGCATAGGTACCATCAGCCAATAAAAACTGAATGCCATTGGCGAAAGTACGGTAAACACCATCAACACCACAAAACTCATGGAGAAATGGAACGCGCCAATAACTACAGGAATAACCGGCAAAATATCTAGAGGGAATACGACGCGTTTCACAAAATTGGCATTATTCAATATCATTGTCGGCGATTTAGACAGACATTCTGCAAACCAATTGAAAACAATCAAGCCAGCGTAAAGGATCAATGCGAAACTCAGCCGTTCTGACCAAGTTTGTGGCGCAGGTAAATTTCCCCAACGCGATTTGAAGATTTCACCAAACACAAAAGCATAGATCGCTAGCATCATCAGCGGCAACAAAATCGACCATGCTAAGCCCAGGGACGCGCCCTTATACCTGGCGTTAATATCACGCTGGCACAATTGAAAGAGCAAGGTCCGGTTTTTCCACAAAACGGTCCACGGCGCCTGAGCGAAACTCAGTAAAGAATTGATCAGACGCATTGTTGGAGGGGATTAGCAGATGAATTTATTGCAGAAGAAAGATTCATTGGGTAAATCGAGACAAATATTGTATGGCTTAAGCAAAATTGCTATAGCAAGGCGTAGCGAAGACAGTACAACCATAAGGCTAGGAGCCGCACAGCGCGGTTGGGCGGTTTTGAATAATCGCCCCGCATTTTACTTTATGCCTGCAGACTGATGCTGGAAAATACAAATTGTTGCACTCCAGCAGGCATTGAAATGAATCTTTACATGCCTTTTCCGATGTAAAATCCATAAGTATAGCAAGAATGGTATTTTAGTTGCAATAATAACATTATTTCATGTTTTTGTTTGGATTTTTCATGAGACATGCCATCACTTGCTGCACCTTTGCAGTGTCTTTGCAATAATCTCAGTCGATACGATTGCATATCGGTATCCGGTTTTTGGACGCGAATCGTAGCTGCTGACATCGACGTCACGGATGATTTCCTGTTATGTCGACAAAATCAATGGCATAAACGTGCAAAGAAACGTGTAAAGTACGTGCCTGTCACTGCAAAAAAGCAGAAGGCGCGGGCAAGAAGCCAGTTGCTGTGACGGCTTTGCTGGCGTCCCAAAAGGGTTTCAGAGGATTTCTTTATGCGCATTAAGATACTATTACTTTTCCAATGATTGCTTTCCCGACATGTTAGATAAATCCCGACGTCTTTATATTTTATCCGGATTAGTCACTATAGCCAGTGGGTTTCTTGCCAAACTGTCTTTCGCTGCTGCCAGCAGAAAAATGTTTGAAGCAAATTCGACGGCGGAAGCATTGAAGAATTTGCCGGAGAAAGATGCTCTCGAGCCCAGCAACCGTTTGCTGATCGGGGTACCGGAAATCAGTGCGGATCCGGATCGCGTTGCCATACATTTACGTAGTGAGTTGCCAGGTACAGATATGATGTTGTTGATGACTGCCAATACCGTTCCTCCGGTACTGGCTCAGTTTAATATTCTGGTCGGTACAGAAGCCGATATTCAAACCCAGATTAAATTAAAAGGGACGACTACATTGCAACTGGTGGTCCGTGCCGGAGGCAAACTCTATACCGCGCAAAAAGAAGTCAAAATCGCGGTGCCTCTGGACAACAAACTTTTGACTGAATAACCATGATTGCAATGACATTTAAACGCCAGAATGACTATCTGGAAATGACTATGTCTATCGATAACCCTTTTCGTGACGACAGCGCAGTTCAGGCTCATTCCGGAAAAGTAAATTATAGAAATTTTATACAGGAACTCAGCGTCACCTGTAATGAACGCGTCCTGTTTTCTGCCCAGTTCAATCCGGGTATGGCATCCCGCCCGAATCTAGTTTTCAGGGCAAAGCATATACTCAAAAAAGACACCATCAAAGTTGAGTGGCTGGATAATTCGGGTAAAACCGCGATCGAAGCTTTTCCCGTCACCATTTAGAATTCAGCATGTCCATGAACTTGACACCAATTGGTGAATTATTAATTGCGAAGCAACTGGTTTTAGAGCAAGACATAGAACGCGCATTACAGCTGCAACCCCAGCTTGGGGCGCGTCTTGGGCAAATTTTGATCCGTATTGGCGCGATATCCGAAGACAATTTATTGCCAGTGCTGGCACAACAGTTGGATATTCCCTTGCTGGACGAGGCCCTGTTACCAGCCACCGCACAGCTGGTCGAGCAGGCGGCCCAGCTTGGCGGATTAAGTACCGAATGGCTATTGGAACAAGAAATTATTTTATGGGAAAGTGCCGACGGTACGATCGCCTGCGCCTCCACCAATCCCTTGAACAGCTTTGCCAGGGAAACGCTGTGCAATGCTTACCCGCAACATCAATTGCAGTGGGGTTTTGTTCGTTCGCGCGATATTGAACGTATCGCCAATCTAATCCGCTCGGATTCCATCTCTGCTGCGTTTTCCGATGAAGTCGCGCACTTACGCGAATTGGCTGAAGAAGCGCCGGTCATTGAGCTGGTAAATAATACGTGGGCACAGGCTATTGATATTGGTGCTTCCGATATCCACATAGAACCGGAGGAACACGGCTTTGAAATTCGTTTCCGGGTTGACGGCATCCTAACCACCAAAATGAGTTTTGGCCGCGATCGTTTTGATGCCGTTGTATCGCGTATCAAATTGATTTCCGGCCTGGATATTGCGGAGCGGCGTTTACCGCAAGACGGCCGCATTAGTATCCGTGCCAGCGGCATCGATATCGACATTCGTGTATCCGTGATTCCCGGTGTCCATGGCGAATCGATTGTATTGCGTTTACTGCCCAAAGAACGCAAGGATTTCAGCCTCAAGCGTCTCGGCATGGAACAGGATCATCTGGACAAGTTCCGCAAATGGATTAAAGAGCCGCATGGCATAGTCCTCGTGACCGGACCGACCGGTTCCGGCAAAAGTACCAGCCTGTATGCTGCACTGGCGGAAGCCAATGATCGTGAGAAGAAAATCATCACCGTTGAAGATCCGGTCGAATACAAGATGGATGGAATTACCCAGATTCAGACCCATGCCGAGATCGAGTACACTTTTGCCCGCGCTTTGCGGGCAATCTTGCGGCATGATCCAGACATCATCATGATCGGTGAAATCCGCGATTTGGAAACCGCAGAAATTGCCGTACAGTCTGCATTGACCGGTCACATGGTGTTTTCGACCTTGCATACAAATGATGCGATAGGTGCGTTCAACCGTCTGATCGATATGGGTTTGGAGCCTTTCCTGGTGGCATCATCTCTGCGGGCGGTTCAGGCACAACGGCTGGTACGACGCTTATGCCCTCATTGCGCCCAAAGCTTAAGCGATGAAGAGTTGATGCAACTGGCGCCCGCCGACTTTGCTGAACAAATGCAGGAGCTGCAGGAACGTTTCCCGGCTTTGATGGCCGAGCCGCCGAAGTGGCACCATGCGACTGGTTGTCCGCAATGTCAGAACACCGGCTATCGCGGTCGCGTCGGCATTTATGAATTTGTCGAAGTCACTACCGAGTTGCAGGCTGCGATCGTGCAGCGCTTGCCTACGCATGAAGTCAATCTTTTAGCCAAACGCGATGGCTATCGTAATTTGCGGGAAGATGGCCTAATCAAAGCGCGTAACGGCATGACGACCATAGATGAAGTGATGCGCGTGACTGGGTTGAGTAATCAGGTGGCGAGCTGATGGCTTACCAATACGAAGCCAGCTCTGCGGATGGGCGCCTGGTCAAAGGCCAGATCGAAGCCCCGAACGAAACCGATGCGATGCGCTTACTCAAACAGCAAGGTTTAACGCCGATTGCACTCCACGCGATCGAGTCGCCGGCGGCCAGACAGGCGAGCGGGCGACGTGTCGTCAGCGCTCAGGATAAGATGTTGATGGTGCGCGAACTGGCAACCTTGCTGGCGGCGGGCGTGCCTCTGGTCGAAGCGATACAGTCCATGAGCGAAGCTGCCGGCGCGTCCCCGGTCGGACAGGCATCAACCCAGATTTATCATGTGTTGCGCGGTGGCGGCAATTTATCCCGTGCCTTGACCTCTTGCGGCATCAGCTTTCCTGACTATCTGATACAACTGGTCTCTGCGGGTGAAATGACCGGCAAACTGGCAAGCTCCTTGCATCACGGTGCGAATCAGATGGAATACGAAGAAAAAATTCGTCAGGAAATGCGCAATGCACTGACTTACCCTACCGTACTAGCGGTATCCGGGGTACTCGCCACCTTGTTGATTTTTATCGTCGTCGTACCAAAGTTCGCCGGGCTATTAAAAAACAGCAAGGGCAAGTTGCCGGACATCTCAGTGTGGGTGTTGCAGACGGGGATGTTTGTCAAAGAACATTTGCTGATACTAGGAGCCGGTGTGGCGATTGCCGTGTTTTTTTTGGCGAGCCTATTTTCGCGACCGCAAGTGCGGCAAAAATTCTGGGACGGGCTGGCACGTATGCCCTTAATCGGTGCTTGGTTGATAGAAACTGAAATCGGCAGATGGGCAGGGATGTTATCGACCCTGTTGGAAAACAAGGTGCCCATAGTCAGAGCCATGGAACTGGCGCAGGGTGGAGTGCAGATCAGCTTACTGAAGCAGCAATTAGGGCTTGCCGTAAAAGACTTAAAGGGGGGGAAATCACTGGCCGAATCCCTGGGCATGCATCGGACTTTGAACCCTATGGGGCTGAATCTGGTCAGAGTCGGTGAGCGTACCGGCGAATTGTCGACGACGCTCAAAACTTTGTCAGTACTGCATACCAATGCTGGGCAAGAACGCATGAAACGATTTTTGATTATGCTGGAACCGATCACGATTTTGTTGATAGGCTCTGTGATAGGCTTGATCATGGCTGCTATCATGATGGCTATTACCAGCCTCAGTGATATCGCTGTTTAAAGTAAAGTGACGCAACGCCGCACCAATGGCGTGACGGATCTCAATGGCACAAAGTATAGGCGAAGCGTATTTCCCTCGTCGCTATATTTTGCTGTTCCAATGCTATGTATGCCCTGTATATGTCTTGTCGACAAGATAAGCGAGAGTGAATATGAAATTGATGAAAAAAATGTACCGCACAGCGGGTTTTACGCTGATAGAAATGTTAGTTGTTCTTGTGATCATAGGTTTGCTAGCGAGTCTGGTCGGGCCTAAATTATTCGGCAAACTGGACTCATCCAAAGTGCAGACAGCGCAAACCCAGGTCAAAATGCTGAAAGGCGCACTAGAAACCATGCGTCTCGACCTTGGCCGCTTCCCTACTCAATCCGAAGGGCTGGCCTTGCTGAATAACCCTCCGACGGACGAAAAAATCAAAAACAAGTGGAAAGGCCCTTACCTCGACGAAGACTTGCCTACCGATCCATGGGGGGCGTCGTATATGTATGCAGTACCTGGCCCGGCGGGGAAACCATTTGCATTGTATTCACTGGGCCCAGACGGTAACCAGAATGGTGAAGGCGCGATTGGTATCGTTCCCACTGGCAGCCATGCCGACAAACAGCAATAAGCAATCGGCGTCGCGACAGTACGGTTTTACGCTTCTGGAGTTACTGATCGTGTTGGCAATGATGGGATTGTTGGGTTCGCTCGCTGTCCCGGCACTAGGAAAACTGATAGACAGTCTGCGTTATCGTAGCGAACGTTCAAGTGTGATTGCGCAGATCAATGCCCTCAGTTATCGAAATTACCTGCTAGCGCAAGATTATACTTTGCGCACCGAAAATATCAGCGATACCCTCAAAGACGATCAGCCTGCACTTGATGTGCCGGCCGGATGGGTGGTGCGGGTGCCGACTCCGATACATTATCAGTTCAATGGTTACTGCGGTGGCGGAGTGGTGATCCTGAATGCGCCGGATCATGCACCTGAATCCTTGCGTTTACAGGCTCCGGGATGTGGAGTCAGTAATGAATAAAAAACAACAAGGATTTACTCTGCTAGAAGCGATCGTCGCCTTTGCTCTGGTCGGTACGATAGGCATGACTTTGTTCGCATGGATCAACACGAGTATCATTTCGCTAGGTAAAGTCCAGTCTATTAATGCCCGCAACGATGCTATTGCGAATGTGATTAGCTATATGCAGGCGATCAATCCCATGCAAAATCCTGAAGGCAAGGCAGAATTCGGTGCCTACGGTATCCAGTGGCAATCTAAGGTATTAGGCCCGGTCGCAGATAACCGAGCCTACCCGTTGGGCATAGGTTTGTATCAAGTGGGTTTGTATGACGTGGAAGTAAACGCCAAAACGACTCAAGACCCATCTTGGTTCACCTTGCACTTGAAATTAGCCGGCTTCAAGAAAGTACGCGAGCAAAATGGTATTTTCTAGGCGACGTCTTGCGGGTTTTACCATCTTGGAGATGCTGGTCGTGATTGCCATGTCTGGTATGATCGTCATGATTTTATTGCAGGCTTTGCAACATGTAATGACGTTGCACCATCGTTTCGGAGTGGAACTGGACCGCAACCGACAACAAGCCATAGCGCAGTCGTGGATAAGGCAATTGATGGAAGGATTGCAGCCCGATCTTGACGATGGTGGAAATAAATTTCAGGGCAATGGTAACGAGATCAGTGGTCTCAGTACTTCGGTGTTGACCGAACAATTCGGTATGCCGACCCCCTTCAGCCTGAAAATGCGTTACGACATCACTGATAATCGCACAGTCGTCGAATACGCGGACCAGTTACACAAAGATAGGCCCATACAGCTATGGAGCTGGGAGGGCAGTCGCGGTAGATTTATCTACATTGATAACAAACAGCGTGAGTATGAGAGTTGGCCGCCGGAACTCGATCACAGCCGGCAAATTCCAGCCAGCATACGTCTGGAAACAGAGCGCGACGGTCAGCCGTGGATACTGTCATTTAATCCCGCCGGGCCGGTCAATCCCTTGCCTGACCTGCAAAAAGCGCTCGCTGGAGTATTAAATTGAAACAGCGTGGATTTATTCTGGTGGCTACACTGTGGATACTGGCCGGCATCACTATTGCCGCTGCCTTTTTCGCGCAACGAATAGCCAGCTCGATACAATTGGCAAAACAATATGATGCACACATCCAGAGTCAGGTTGCGTGTAGTGATAGCAAAGCAGAAATCGCCTATATACTCGCGACTAGGCCGCTGAGTATGTACGGCATAGGTGATGTGGCGGCCCATATCAAGCTCGATAATCAGGCATACCGGATGGAAGGTGATTGCATCGCCCGCCTGCAAGACACCCGCGGACTGTACCTGATCAATGGAGCGAATCGCGATTCGCTCGGTATTCTGCTGAACCAAAAAGCGGTGCCGGAATCCGAGCATGACAAACTGTACGACACGCTAATGGATTATGTAGATCCGAATCCGAACGTGCACCGGCTCAACGGGGTCGCTAAAAGTGCCTACAAAGAAGCAGGTCTACCGGAGCCTACCGGACATCCTTTGATCACCCCGGATCAATTGCGTCAGGTGTACGGCTGGAGAGACCAGAAAGTCTTGTGGCAGGGCGATGAACCGTTGACCGACTGGATCACCACTGCCAGAGCGATAGCGTTGAACCCGAATACAGCACCTGCACCGGTATTGCTGACTTTGCCGGGGGTGACACCGACGGTTTTGCCAAAGTTACTGCAATACCGTAGCATTGAACCCATCTTGAATGAAGTGCAACTGGCAAATTTACTAGGTATAGATTCACAGCAACTGCTTTTGAAAGTGATTGCTTTTCCAGCAGACACAATACGGGTCAGTCTCGGTTCTGGCGGGCAAGAGACTTCGATCAGATATAATGTCGCGCTTACCCCGATCGCCGCTGATGCACCGTGGCGTATCGATTATTACTATAGTGTTCCTCAACGAATCACACAAAAAAACAATGACGCAATTTCGTCAAATCCTTTCGACCTTAAGGCTGCGCCTCCCAGCGCCGCGTCGAATATATCTATCTTCGAAGCCCCCCCACAATAAGCCTGGGAAGGCGTATTTACCAGGTCAGATCGTTATTGCGCGCGGTTTTTGCCGTTTTTCACGTTTTGATTTGAAGGCGATACCTATCAAGCGCCGCGCTCAGGCTTTGCAATTGCAGCTTAAACAATGGGCGCCGTTTGCCCAGCCCGATTTTGCGATCATATTTGAGGCTGATGCTGCATTGGTGTGGTGCTGGGATGCAACGTGGCTACAAACTCAGCGCGCCCAGCTGCCAACACTCTGGCACAACGCCGAAGTGATGCCAGAAACCGTACTTTGGGCGCCGTCAGTCGATAGTATGCGCATACTTCGTTGTCTCGATGGCGTTGAGGTACAGTATTGGCAGAATGGCCAATTGTACGCCAGTCGATGGTGGGCTCAGATGCCGGAAATGCAGGAGTACATTGCCTTTTGTCGTGAAGTTGGTCATCCGGTCGCTCACCTTACCCAAGTACCGCCAGCACAATCGGCTGGCGATCAGGTGCAACCGTGGTTGCCGGTAGTGACTGGTGCTGGCTTGTTGTCGGTCAATCCAGCCATGGAGCAATGGCTGTACGTCTTATTGTTCTTATGCGTAACATTGCCGTACGGCTGGTATAGTATGCGCGATCATCAAATTAGCGACGGGATCGAGCGCAACAAACAAGCTATGGCCCAACTTACCGGGCAGGCGAATAGCCTGGTGCAGGCCCGTGATGCCGCATTAAAAGCCGTCGATGAAGTTGCCAATCGCCAGCGGCTTGACCCCTATCCCAGCCAGTTGGAGATGATGAGCGCTGTGGCCGACGCCCTGCCATCGGACTCCACCATCCGCGAATGGGAATTTACTGAAAATAAACTCAGGATCATCGTCTATGGCGGTCTGGAAACCCCATCGCGTGCAGACATCACCAAAACCCTGATGAGCAGTGGCTATTTCAGTGAAGTGCAAAACTTGTTGGCGCGCGACAATAAGAGTCTGTCTTTTCGCATGGTGGTATTGCCGAAGAAAGGCGTTAGCATGCTACAAGACAAACCGAATGCCGATGGAAGGGGTAGCAATGGCTGATAGCATACGCACGCAACTCGCCAACAATGTCAGATTACGGGTAGGTCTAGCATTGATCATTGCCATCGTGGGTGCTTACCTGACACTGGATAAATCGGAACAAGTCGCCAAACATCAAAAGGACTATCGTAAGCTCAGCGTCCAGCTCGAACAGGCGCGTCAGCAAGCCACCGACACCGCTTGGCTCAGCCGTAGCAAGGAAGCCAGTCAGGTATTAGAAGAATTGCGTGGACGCGATTGGATAGACAGCAGCAACGGACTGATTCAGTCCAAATGGAATGATAGCCTGCAAACCTTGCTGAATCAGGAACAAACCGTCAATGCCTCCGTCGCCTTGTCGGAAAACGTCGCCGATGAGGCAGCCGCCAAGAGTGGTCAAGGGGTGGGCAATAGTGGTGTACCGGGCATGGGCATCATGAAAGCAAAATTACGCTTCGAAGCGGTGCCGAAAACCCTGTATAACATCTTACAGGTCATCGATACCAACAAACAAAGCATGGTGGTGGAAACCCTTACCTATAACTGGCTGGGAACCACCGGCAGAGCCGAAATCAACCTCAAAGCCTTTACCCATTTGTCCGGACAGGCGTCCAATCCGGTCAGTCAAAGCGACTCTTTAGACGATGCCGCCGGCAAAGGCAGAGTAAAAAGCCCCGTAAGCGATGCAGAGAAAGGCAAGTCATGATGTGGCAGCAAATTCGTCTCAGCGTCATCGTCGCAGCCTTGCTCAGCCTGTTTAGCCTACTTTTAATGAAAGTGTTTTTGCCACCCTTACCGGTGGTCAAACTCGTCAATGGCGATGCCCAGCAGTGGGAGATCCCTACTGTTTTTAAACAAGATCCAAAATTAAAAGTTGAACAATTAATTAGCCGCACCTTGTGGAAAGAGCCTGTCGCAGCCGGTAATAATCCCGCCGCCGAAGAAAAGCCGCTGACGCCACCAGACTGGAGGATTGCCGCCGTCATCAAGGTCGGCGGCTCTAATCAGATGGTCATCAGTTTTAAAGATAATCCCAACAATTTGCAAACCCTGAATATTGGCGACAAATTGCCTGGGGGTTTTCCTATTGTCCGTATTGAGCAGAACTGGGTCGTCATTGCGATCAATGGCAAGCACAGTATGCTGTCCGTAGGACGCAACTAAGATAGTTCCCATGCAAAATAATTTGAAAAGTATCCGTACTTCTATGCGCTCATTCACATCTACGCCCTTTGCACTGAGCATCATCGCCAGCCTGATCACTCTGGGGATGTCCGGTTGTGCGCAATACGATCCTTTACTCAACCTGACTAAAGCGCCGAATTTGCCTACGCCTTTGCAAGTACCTGCACCAGGGGCCGACGACGCTGCCGCTGCTATGGTAGACAACAGTACAGCGCCGGAAGGCCGTCCCGTATTTAGAAAGACCCCGCACCCGCCAACTGAGGCGGTGGGCAAAGTCAGTAAGCCGCAAGAAGTACCGGCAAATGAAAAAGCCAATATTTCGCTGGTGTTCGACCAGATCGCATTGCCTGCGTTTATCAACACCGTATATGGCGCGGTATTGAAGACCAACTTCAGCGTTGACCCGAAGGTATTGGAACGCAAAGACCTGGTTACACTGCGCACCTCACGCGCGCAAACTCCGACTGAGGTGTTGCGTGCCGCCCAGATGTTATTGAAAAGCTATGGCGTCACCGTCAATGATGTTGGCGGCTTTTATAGGATAGTGCCGGACAATGCGCAACTTGGCTATTCGCCGGAAATCCGTCGTGGCCGCGCCTTGCCGGAAGTGCCGATGGCCTTGCGGCCGATTTATCAGTATGTAGAAATGAATGCATTGCGCTCCGCAGAGATGCGAGCCTGGCTGGCGCAGATGTTTGGTAACCGCCTGCAATTGACGGAAAGTGCACAATTTAACGCCCTGTTGGTGTCGGGCGAGACCGAAGATGTCAAAGCGGCACTAGACGTGATACGCGTCATGGATCAGCCTACTATGCGTGGCCGTACCAGCCAACGCATTAATCCTGTGTACTGGACAGTCGATGAGTTGGCGTCCAAACTTAGGGAACTGCTAGCGGCAGAAGGTTATACTACCCAAGTCGGCATGGGGCAGGGGGCGACCAGCATGCCGATTATGTTATTGCCTATCGCCGCGAATAATAGCCTGATCGTGTTTGCGGGTGACGATGCGATTTTGAAACACGTCGCCGACTGGGTCAGAGAACTTGATCAGCCGACCAAGGCACGTGGCGGTAATGGCTACTTCACCTATGCAGTACAGAATCTGGATGCCGATGATCTGGCCAAGACCGTGCAGGATTTACTGGGCGGCGCGACCGTCGCCGCCACGCCAGCTGCCACCGCAACTACCACCGCCAAAGTCGCGGCGCGCGTGGTCGTACATAAACCAACCAATACCCTGATTATCCAGGGTACCGCCGACCAGTATTCGCAATGGATAGGCTTGCTGCGAGAACTCGACAAGCCCGCCCGTTCGGCCTTAATAGAAATGACCGTGGCGGAAGTCACGCTGACCGATAGCCTGAACCTCGGGGTTGAATGGGCGTTGAATAATGGTAGTAGCACCGCTCACGTTGTCGGTGGTACGCTTGGTAACCTTGGCCTGGCGACTGGCGGTTTGAGCTTTAATCTGGTCAACGGCAATGTCAAGGCCGCTTTGAATGCATTGGCAGGTAATAAGCGTGCGCAGATATTGTCAAGCCCGCGCATCATGGCGCGCAATGGCGAAACTGCGACCATTTCTGTCGGTCAGCAAGTTCCCATCCTGACCAGTCAACAGACCACCGGTACAACAATACCAGGCGTGCCCGGCGTGACCCAAACCATCCAATATAAAGATACAGGTATCATTCTGAAGGTCAAACCAGTGATCCATGCCGGCGGGCGTATAGATGTCGATGTTTCACAAGAGGTCAGCTCTGCTGGCACCACTACCACGGGGGTTAGTAGTTCCCCGACCTTCAGCAACCGCAAGATCGAAACCAAGCTGTCGATACAGGATGGTGCCACCGTGTTGTTGGCTGGTCTAATCTCTGGCAATAACTCACGTCAAAACAATGGCGTGCCTTTAGTGAAAGACATCCCGCTCCTAGGCGCCTTGTTCCGCAACCAGGCTGATACTAATGACAAGACCGAACTGATTGTGCTGATCACCCCCTACATAGTGGAAGATGATCAGACTGCTCAATCGATCACCCAGGCATTCCGTAATCAGTTAGGTACTTGGGCGGCGGCGGCGCCGATTCCTGCAAATACCCCGGTCTCTCTATTGAAGCGGGCGCCGCAAAACATACAAAGTGGCAAAAAAGAGACAGGTAGTGAAAAAAGCTCGAGTGATTATTCTTCTGATATTGACGAAGCTGGAACTGTGAATCAGTCTAATGTCAATAACATGGAAGACAAAAAGGAGGCGACCCCGGAAAAACCGCCCAAAGCCGAACAAAATCAAGGACAGGTAGTGACTGACCCAAAGATCATTGAGGAAATACGGGCGTTACAGCAGGGAGTGAAAAAATAATTATTTTGTTATTAATGCCCTGAATGGCCATGTATATATTGATTTTTATACGAATGTTAGGTTACATTCCGGCTTGAAGGCAGCGGTAAGCCATCGCCAAAGGGGGTAATTCAATTGTTGAATCTGCTTGTTGCTGTTCCGCAATACTGAATTACTTTGACATAACAATATTTTTTGATATGCTACGTCGGTCTTTAGAGAAAGACGCAATTGCAATTGCAAATTTAACTTTGTATACAAGGAAATAAAAAATATGAAACATTCTATGATGCGTGTTGCTGTTGCTGCGACGCTGGGTTTTGTAGCGTTAGCTGCAAACGCTGGTCAAATCGGTGTGAACGTTGGTTCTACTTTAGCTGCTGAATACTTGGTAAATGCTGCTGTAGTTAATCAACCAACTATCACTTATCAAACTGCATCCCTGATCAATGATGGTGCAACTGTTCAAGTTCACGTGCGTTTTTCGGCTGGCGCAGTTGCAACTTTGCCAACCATCACGGCCACTGCTACTAACTACACAGATATCGGTTTGTTTTTGAACGGTAGTCCAGTTGCTGTTGCGAATTACACAATTACAGCTGCAACTATCGACGCTGATAAAGCTGGTTACTACTTCACTTTGACAGCAGTAGCTGGCAAGGGCGGTATCCCTGCAGGCGCGATTGTTAATATTACACAAGGCACAACTGCTTTGACTACTTTGGCTGCTGGCTTGAGTGCTGGTGGTACGGTTGCTGCAACAGTTGGTTACAGCACGCAACCTGGTGATTTTTCGCCAGCAATGACTTTTGTTGAGGCGCCATCTACGGCTGTTGTTTTGACTTCCGCCGTGTCTTTGAGCCAAAAGAACGTTAACTCTAACGCGATCAAAGCTGGTTTCTTTACTGCAGCTGAAACCAAAAAAGTTGACGCAGTTAATGCGAGCTTGAAGAAATTTGACGTAGCATCGTTGGCTGCCGGCGCATCTTTGGCAACTATCAACCTGGGTGCAACTGTTGTTACCCAAGATCTGACTTTGAAAAGGCCTAATGGCTCAGCTCCAACAGCTGCATTGGGTGACTTCACGACGTTTGATCTGTCTGCAACAGGTGACTTCTCTGGTATCGTAGATCCAGCTAATGCGGCTAACGGCAACGTATCTTTGTCTCCCAACCAGGATTGCTCCGCTGGTGTTGCAGGTGTTGTTGCAACGGATAAAAAGAGTGTGAAATTTGCTGGCGTAGCTGCTGCAACAGCTAACGCGAATCAGTTCCTGTGCTATACCGTTTCTACAAAATCAGCGATTCCTTACGGCGTTCAATTTGCGTTCGGTGCTGATGCAGTTGCATCATCTGCAACAATCGTAGGCGGCGCTTTGACAGGTGGCAACGTTTACAATCTGGTTTCTAACGGTGCTTCTGTAATCGTTCCATCCTTCATTCCACCTACAGGTGCAGTTGGTACAGGCTACGGTGCCTACCTGCGTGTGATGAACACAGGTTCTATCGCTGCTGACATCAATGTTGCCACATACAATTCCGCAACTGGTGCAGTTGGTACTCCAGTTGTTGTTAAAGCTGCATTGGCATCTGGTGGTTCTGTTACTCTGGACACAGCAGTTGTATCTTCACAATTGGGACTGACGTCTGGCTGGACTGCATTGTTGGTGACGGCAGCAACAAGCAAATTGGCTGTTCAGCCATTGCTGTTGAACCCAACCGGCGTTATCACTAACCTCAGTGCTATCAACGGTACAGCGAACGCGCCATCTAACTAATCTTGTTAGTTAGTCTCTGGTAAAAAGGCGGCGTAAGCCGCCTTTTTTGCTTAGAAGACTGTTAGTTTTTTTGTAAGCACATAGCAATCCACACTGCGTGGCCTTAACAAGTGACTTGTACCGCGCAGCCAGAAACGTGCTCTCGTGTCAGCACATCGCTTTCGTATTTTCCCTTTGCGAAGGTGAGAGCATGGATTAAGTTTCCGACGTTTGTTACTGTTCTGTCATCGGGAGTTTCTTTCTTTGTTTTCCCATTCCTCTGGTCAAGCGCGACCTAGCCCTTATCTCAACGTCATGAAGAATTTGTGCATTCTTGTCTTGAGTTATCTGCTCATTAATTTTGTACTAACACCCAACACGCTCTCGCCTTTACAGCACGATGATTACCTGCTGCTGGGAACAG
>JABDED010000003.1:83814-91192 GCA_013287275.1 Betaproteobacteria bacterium | reverse complement strand
ACCGGATATTTATGAAGCCGGCACAAGCAAGGTGGGCACGGCCGAGATGGGCGAGGCCGTGGTAAGGGCGCTAAGTTAGATTTTGCAAGAGAAGGGCAGGGACGTCCTGCGAACGTTTAGGGAAAGATGATGAAACTAGTAGGTCTGGTAGGTTGGCGTGGAATGGTGGGTTCGGTACTGCTGCAACGCATGCAGGAAGAGGGCGATTTCGCCCATATTGAGCCCGTGTTTTTTTCAACTTCCAATACAGGCGGCACGGCCCCTGCAATGGCCAAGAATGAAAAAACATTGAAAGACGCGAATGATATTGATGCATTGAAGAAGTGCGACATTATTATTACCTGCCAGGGCGGTGACTACACGACGGAAATTTTCCCGAAATTGCGCGCAGCAGGCTGGGATGGCTACTGGATCGACGCGGCCTCCACCTTGCGCATGAAGGACGATGCAATCATCGTGCTGGATCCGGTCAACCTGGATGTGATCAAGACCGCGCTGAGCCGCGGCGTGAAAAACTATATCGGCGGCAACTGCACGGTATCGTGCATGCTGATGGGCTTGGGCGGCTTGTTTGAACATAAGCTGGTGGACTGGATGTCTTCGATGACCTACCAGGCGGCTTCCGGCGGTGGCGCGCAGCATATGCGCGAGCTGCTGACCCAGTTCGGCAGCATCAATGCGGAAGTCAAGGCCTTGTTGGACAATCCAGCAGCGGCGATCCTTGAGATAGACCGCAAGGTCCTGGCCAAGCAGCACGCTTTTTCCGCCGATGAAACCAAGCAGTTCGGCGTGCCGCTGGCCGGCAACTTGATTCCATGGATAGACAAGGACCTGGGCAACGGCGTTTCCAAGGAAGAGTGGAAAGCTGGCGCCGAGACCAATAAAATCCTGGGCCTGGGCGAATCATTCGGCAGCCAGGCCATTCCGGTCGACGGTCTGTGCATCCGTGTCGGTGCGATGCGCTGCCACTCGCAGGCGCTGACCATCAAGCTGAAAAAGGATGTGCCGCTGGACGAGATCAACGACATCATCGCCAGCAACAACCAATGGGTCAAAGTGGTGCCGAACGACAAGGAGTCGTCAATAAAAGACCTGACTCCGGCAGCCGTTACCGGTAGCCTGACTATCCCTGTCGGGCGCTTACGCAAGATGCAAATGGGCGGTGAATACCTGTCCGCCTTTACCGTCGGCGACCAGTTGTTATGGGGCGCTGCCGAACCTTTGCGCCGCATGTTGCGCATTCTGATAGCAGATTAGTAAGCCAAACCTTTGTTGTCGGTGGAAGAGGAGCGATTCGTCGCTCCTTTTTTGTTTTCAAGTCCCGATGTTTACCTGAAATGCGACAAACTAGGCTTAGAAAGGCTTTTACCCCTCTACTTTTCATTGTCAAACGGCAACAAGGATTTATACTATAGGCAGAACCCATTTCATAAATGACATTTGGCTGGCATTTATGAAATGAGTTTCAAGGCTACCTGGAAGCTGTTGCGAACATATCTCCGTCTGGAATAGTGCTGGACGGGGCGATTTCGCAACAGCTTCTTAGGCGCTTAATGTATTTACCATAACAGTAAATAGAGTTAAGCTTGCGGGGCTAGGTAGCTGATGTTATCTTGAAACAAGTGTTACAAGCCTTACTTAGCTTAGCGTTCACGACAGCTAGTGGTTGGGCTTTTGCGGGTGGCGCATGTCAAGAAGACGATAATGTAAGAGTGACGCATGGTGGGCGGTACCCACATGATTGCGACACATGACCCCGATTACGTCCATACGGCAGGGTTTGGTGACAAATCTTGACAACATGGTGTGATGTAATCGCCGTACTTAACAGTATTCGAGTATCTCTATTTCCCAAAAATGTCCTATAAAATGCATAACTATAAAAGCTCGCCATCCATGTTGTTTGGCCGCAAAGCGCTGGGAGCCGCAGTCGCTTCGGCGTTGTTGTTGCTCGCCACAGGCGCAAATGCTACTGGTCTAGGACGCCTGACTGTACTCTCCGCCCTTGGCCAGCCTTTGCGCGCGGAGATCGAGCTCACCTCTCCAAGCAAGGAAGATCTTGGTTCCCTTGTACCTAAGCTGGCGTCGGTGGACGCTTTTAAACAAGCGAATATCGACTTCAATCCTGCGCTGACATCATTGCGCTTCGCCGTTGAGCAGCGCGGCCCCAACTATGTCATCCGGGTAAGTTCTTCGCAGGCAATGAATGAGCCATTCGTCGACCTGCTGCTGGAGCTGAATTCCAGCAATGGCAAATTATTGCGCGAATATACCTTCCTGCTGGATCCGGCGGAATTGAGGAATAGCCAATCGGCACAAGTGGCCAATCCGGTCAGCATCGCGAACCTGCCGTCGCAATCGACTGCGTCCCAGGCGCCTGCGCAAGCCAGACCTGCTGCTCCGCCACCTGTTTCCGCTCCTGCCGCCCCGTCCAGAAGAGCGGCCGGCGGATCGCAGGAAGCGGCGGCGGGCAGGCCTGCCGGCGATTACCAGGTAAAAAGCGGCGATACCTTAAGCAGGATAGCTGGAAACTACAAACCCGAAGGCGTTTCGCTGGACCAGATGCTGGTCAGCCTGTACCGGGCCAATCCACAGGCATTTGCCGGCAACAACATGAATCGCCTGAAGGCGGGCCAGATACTCACGGTCCCGGATGCGGATACTGCGCGTTCAGCCGGTAGCGGCGAGGCGCATTCCGTCGTCATGGCGCATGCCGCTGATTTCAGCGCCTACAGGAATAAACTGGCGGGACAGATCGCTACGGCGCCGGCAGAAAAGGCCACCGCCACGCGGCAAGGCGCTAGCGGCAGCATCACTGCCAAGGTAAAAGAATTGCCGACGGCGACTAATGAAGCTGCCGACAAGCTGAAACTGTCCAAAGCCAATCCTAATGCTGCAGCAGCGGCGAAAGCAGGTGCGGGCAAACCGTTGGCAGAAGAAGACAAGCTGGCCAAGGATAAGGCGATTGCAGATGCAAACGCCCGCGTGAAAGAGCTGGAAAAGAACGTCGGCGACCTGCAAAAAATATTGGAAGTCAAGGACAAGGACCTGGCAGCCAAGCAGGCTGCCGCGAATGCCAAGCCGGAAGCCAAGCCTGCTGCAGTTGCTCCAGCGCCGGCTCCAGCGCCAACTCCGGTTCCCGCTCCAGCAGCTTCCGCATCAGCATCAGCATCCGCTGCGGCGCCAGTTGCGACCGTGGCCAGCGCCAGCGCTGCGGCCCCCGCGCCGGCCAAACCGGCGCCCAAGCGTAAAGCCTTGCCACCGCCTCCACCGCCACCTGAACCCGGCTTTTTTGACGGCCTGATGGATAATCCCCTGACCTTGCCGCTGGTCGGCGGCCTGGTTGCGTTACTGGGCGGTTACGGTATCTTTACCAGCCGCCGCAAAAAGAAACTGCAGCAATTTGAAGACAGTATCCTGACCGGTTCCAGCATGAAGGCGAACTCCATGTTCGGCTCTACCGGCGGCCAGAGCGTAGATACCAATAATAGCGTCTTCAACTCCAATTTTGCGCCTTCGGCCAGCCAGTTGGATGCCAATGAAGTGGATCCGGTTGCAGAGGCCGATGTATATATTGCCTACGGCAGGGATTCGCAAGCGGAAGAGATCCTGAAGGAAGCGCTGCGTACACAGCCCGACAGGCACGCTGTGCGGGTCAAGCTGTTGGAAATTTATTCCAACCGTAAAGACACCAAATCGTTTGAGCGTCTGGCTAGTGAGCTGTATGGCATGACCGGCGGCAAAGGCGAAGAATGGGCGCAGGCAGCATCGATGGGTATCGCGCTGGAACCCGGCAATCCCTTGTATGCCGGCGGCAAAGCCCCGGATGCATTGAGCACTGCTGCCGCACTGGGTTCGTCTACGCAACCAATAGAAGATCTCGATCCTGAAGCCTTGCTGGGGAACTCCCTGTCACAGGATATGCTGGAATCCATCAGCATTATCGATACTGCTTCCGCCAAAGGCGGGCATGGAGCCGGTGATGCGGCTGCGCATCCGGGAGCTGCGCCGGCGATGGATATCGGTCCGCTGGACTTTGACCTGGATATCCCGACTGCATCGGCGCCGGAAGCGCACCATACCCATGCTCCGATGATGGAAGAAGCGCCGCTGATACCTGAAGCGAGCAGCGCGCCTGTCGCAAAACTGGACGATCAGCACGCAGAGCACAACTCGCTGGTGGATTTTGACTCCATCGATTTTGACCTGGGAGCGGAAGAGCCGGCGAAGGCAGCGCATGCCGCCACGGCGCATCTGGACATCCCTGAAAGCAAGCCGCTTGACCTGGATGCAACCAGACACGATGCCGGCCATTCCATCGACATGGAGCCATTGGACCTGGCGCCGCCGGCGCACCATGGTAATGAAATCGCGTTTGAATCCGCAGTGCCGGCTCATCAGGCCCCGGAGCAGGCGCCTCATATCATGGCCGATATTCCTGATTTGCCGGGTCTGGATCACTCCATATCCACAGGTCATCAGGAAGAAGCGCACAAGGCTGAAGCGCCTGCCAATTACGATTTCGATTTGTCCGGCATTGACCTGAATCTGGATGAGGAGGGACACAAGCCGGCAGCTACAGAGGCCGATGCCCAGGCTTATAATGCGGAGATGGCGACCAAGCTGGACCTGGCGGTTGCCTATCATGAAATCGGCGACAAGGAAGGTGCGCGCGAGTTGCTGGATGAAGTGCTGAAAGGCGGCACGCCGGATCAGATACAGAAGGCGCACTCCATGTTGGCACAAATGGGATAGTTTCAAGCCTTGTATAATTCAGGACGGGCGCCGCTTTCGCTGGCGCCCGTTTTATTTTTGCCGGGGATTTTTACCGATGATGGGCATGAATTTTCCGTGCTAACAGCGATTTTGATAATGGAATTGAATTGAAGCGTATTGTTTTAGGTGTCCAATACAATGGTAGTCCGTGGAGCGGTTGGCAGACGCAGCCCAATGGCAACACCGTGCAGGATGCGCTGGAGCGCTCGCTTGCCGCGTTTGCAAAAACGCCGATAGCGACGACCTGTGCCGGCCGCACCGATGCCGGAGTGCATGCGCTGGAACAGATCGTCCACTTCGACACTGAACTGGACCGGGAAATGTATTCCTGGGTGAGCGGTGTGAATGCATTTTTGCCGTCATCGATTGCCGTCCAGTGGGCGACTGAGGCGCCGCACGTGGCCAGGGAAGATCAGATCCATGATGCCCAGGCAGACTTCCATGCGCGCTTCAGCGCCTATGCGCGCACCTACCATTACGTTGTGCATAACAGCGCCATCCGCTCGCCTATCTGGGCGGACAGGGCCGGCTGGGTATTCCGGCCGTTGGATGTGGACAAGATGCGGGCGGCTGTGGTTCATCTGATAGGCGAGCATGACTTTACCGTATTCCGGGCGGCCTCCTGCCAGGCAAAATCCCCGGTCAAGCAAATGTACGACATCCAGATCCGGCAACAGGGCGATCTGATCGTATTTACGCTGTGCGCCAGTGCCTTCCTGCACCACATGGTGCGCAATATAGTCGGTGCATTGATTTTTGTCGGCACCGGACGCCGCGAGCCGGACTGGCTGGCGGAATTGCTGGAAAGCAAGGATCGCAGCCTGTCCGCGCCGACTTTCATGCCGGACGGCCTGTATCTCGCCAGGATTGACTATGATAAGAAGTGGGCGCTGCCGCAGATGGACCAGGGACATTTTCCTGGATTTCTAGGCATTGCCGCAGCTTGAAAATAGTTTGTGTCCTTGTGGCAATGTTTCCGATTCAAGCCCTTTTTTATCCTGTTGCTGGTTTGCACAGAAAACCCGCTTTAGGTCCAGTAATTTGGGGTTATTGCTAATGTGATAAGCATGATTTATCGGCTTTCCCCACTGAAATCCGGTAAAATGGCGTTTTGCATAACCCAAAATGAGGCGCTCGCCTGGGGATGTCTGCCCGGCACGGAGCGCCTTTTTTGTAATTAAACTTTTCATCGCATTATTTCTGGTATTAATGAACAACATCCGCAACTTCTCGATTATTGCCCACATTGATCACGGTAAATCTACTCTCGCGGATCGCATCATCCAGCTATGCGGCGGCCTTGCTGATCGCGAGATGGAAGCGCAAGTGCTGGACTCAATGGATATTGAGCGCGAGCGTGGCATTACGATCAAGGCGCAAACCGCAGCCTTATCTTACAAGGCGCGCGATGGCCAGGTGTATAACCTGAATCTGATTGATACCCCGGGCCACGTCGATTTCAGTTACGAAGTAAGCCGTTCGCTGTCCGCCTGCGAAGGTGCGTTGCTGGTAGTCGATGCCTCCCAGGGCGTGGAAGCGCAAACCGTGGCCAACTGCTATACCGCGATCGATCTCGGCGTCGAGGTTGTGCCGGTGTTGAACAAGATCGACTTGCCGTCTGCCGATCCGGAAAATGCGATCAACGAAATTGAAGAAGTCATAGGCATAGATGCCGCCGACGCCGTGCATTGTTCCGCCAAGACTGGGCTGGGCGTACAGGATGTGCTGGAGTCGCTGATCGTCAAGGTGCCGCCTCCCAAGGGCGATCCGACTGCGCCGTTGCAGGCGCTGATCGTCGATTCCTGGTTCGATAACTATGTCGGCGTGGTGATGCTGGTGCGTATCAAGAACGGCACGCTGCGTCCAAAAGACAAGATATTGTTCATGGCCACAGGCGCGCAGCACCAGGTCGAAAGCGTTGGCGTCTTCACCCCCAAATCCCTGACGCGCGACGAACTGTCCGCCGGCCAGGTAGGTTTCATCATCGCCGGCATCAAGGAGTTGAAGGCAGCCAAGGTCGGCGACACCATCACCATCGTCGGCAAAGCGGCTTCCAAGCCTTTGCCCGGCTTCAAGGAAGTGCAGCCCCAGGTGTTTGCAGGCCTGTTCCCTGTCGAGGCGAATCAATACGATGCGTTGCGCGACTCGCTGGAAAAACTCAAACTGAACGACGCTGCTCTGATGTACGAGCCGGAGGTATCGCAAGCGCTGGGCTTCGGCTTCCGTTGCGGCTTCCTCGGCCTGTTGCACATGGAGATCGTGCAGGAGCGCCTGGAGCGCGAGTTCGACATGGACCTGATCACCACTGCGCCGACAGTGATCTATGAGGTCGTGATGGCCGATGGCAGCATCCTGATGGTGGATAACCCGTCCAAGATGCCCGATCCTTCCAAGATTGAGGAGATCCGCGAGCCTATCGTCACCGTCAACCTGTACATGCCGCAAGAATATGTCGGTTCCGTGATCACTTTGTGCACGTCCAAGCGCGGCGTGCAGCTGGATATGAATTACCACGGCAGGCAGGTCAAGCTGACTTATGAAATGCCGATGGCCGAGATCGTGCTGGACTTCTTCGATATTGATCAGCATATCGACCTTGACC
>JABDED010000003.1:5631-83804 GCA_013287275.1 Betaproteobacteria bacterium | reverse complement strand
ACTTCTTCGATCGCCTGAAATCCACATCGCGCGGCTACGCGTCGATGGACTACGAGTTCAAGGAATACCGCGCGGCCGATGTGGTCAAGGTCGATATGCTGATCAATAGCGAAAAGGTCGATGCGCTGGCGATTATCGTGCACAGGGCCAATAGCCAGTATCGCGGCCGTGCCGTGGCGGCCAAGATGCGCGAACTGATACCGCGCCAGATGTTTGACGTGGCGATCCAGGCGGCAATCGGCGCGAACATTATCTCGCGCGAAAATGTCAAAGCCTTGCGCAAGAACGTATTGGCAAAATGTTATGGTGGCGATATCAGCCGTAAGCGCAAACTGCTGGAAAAACAAAAGGCAGGTAAGAAGCGGATGAAGCAGGTTGGTTCGGTAGAGATTCCGCAAGAAGCGTTTCTGGCGATTTTACAAGTGGAAGATAAATGAATTTTCAGACAATCTTAGGCAATTTTGCGTTAATCCTGTTTGTATTGACCCTAGTCACCGGGGTGATCTGGTTCCTGGATACCTTTTACCTGTCCAAACAACGCCGCCAGGCGGCAGACCGGGCTTTAGCCGATTTTGATGCGCGTAATGCAAAATTGACCGCAGAAGGCATACGTTTGCAGGCGGGTGGCCGGGTGGAGCTGGAATCCAGCATGCTCAAGCAACCGGTATGGATAGAGTATTCCGGCAGCTTCTTCCCTGTGATTGCGCTGGTGTTCTTCCTGCGCTCCTTCTTATGGGAGCCGTTCAAGATACCTTCCAGTTCCATGTTGCCCACGCTGTTCGTCGGCGATTTGATACTTGTGAATAAGTACACGTATGGCATCCGCTTGCCAGTGATCAACAAAAAGGTCATCGAAGTTAACAATCCCCAACGCGGCGATGTGATGGTATTTAAATATCCACGTAATCCATCGCTGGATTATATTAAGCGTGTAGTCGGTGTTCCTGGTGATAAAATAGTATATAAAAACAAACGTTTAACGGTGAATGGTAAAGAGGTTTCTTATCAGCCTATGCCGGACTTCCTGGATGATGAGCGTCTCAGCTATTCGCAGCAATTCAAAGAGAATCTGACCGGCGTACAGCACAGGATACTCAATAACGAAGCCGCTCCTACGTTTGTGAACAATCCGTTTGATTTCCCGCATCGGGACCTGTGCAGCTACAACTCGGAAGGATTTGCATGTACCGTCCCGGAAGCCAACTATTTCATGATGGGCGACAATCGGGATAATAGCGAGGACAGCCGTTACTGGGGTTTTGTCCCGGACCAGAATATTGTAGGCAAGGCATTCTTCATCTGGATGAATCTGGGTGACCTCAAGCGCATAGGCAGTTTTCAATAATTGCAGTTTTCAATAATTCATCTGACAGGATCGTGTATGTTGAAAAATAAAGAACATCGTTTGGCCCGGCAGCAAGGCATGTCCCTGATAGGCTTGATATTGACCTTGGCCATACTCGGGATGTTGGTGATGATAGGTGCAAAGGTGGTGCCTACCGTGATCGAGTTTGTCGGCATTAAAAAAGCCATTGTCACTGCCCAGGCTACCGGAACTACGCCGCGGGAAATCATGGATTCGTTCGACAAGCAAGCCGATGTCGGCTACCTGGAATCCATCAAGGGCAAAGACCTGGTGATCACCAAGGGCGATTCCGGCTTTGAGGTCAGCTTCTCTTACCAAAGAAAAATACCCCTGGTCGGGCCCGCCAGCCTGGTGATGGACTATGAGGGAACGACAGCAAAAACCGGCGTGCCTGCCAAAATGAAGGAGCAGTAAGTCTTAGTATGGATGATCAATTATTGCAAAAAAGGCTAGGCCATGTGTTCAAGGATGCCGCATTGTTGCAGCAGGCCCTGACGCATCGCAGCCACAGCGTTTTGCATAACGAGCGCCTGGAATTTTTAGGCGATTCGATACTCAATTGTGTTGTAGCTTCTTTATTGTTTGAGAGTTTCACGACGATAGACGAGGGCGATCTGTCGCGTGTGCGTGCCAATCTGGTCAAGCAGCAATCCCTGTATGAAATTGCCCAGAGAATAGAGTTGTCGCAATTCTTGCGCCTTGGTGAGGGTGAGTTGAAGTCCGGCGGATTTCGCCGTCCTTCTATCCTGGCCGATACGCTGGAAGCGCTGTTCGGCGCCATTTTCCTGGATGCCGGCTTTGATGCCGCGCGTGAAGTGATACGCGGCCTGTATGCGCCGGTGCTGGTGTCGGTCGATCCGACCACGCTGGGCAAGGATGCCAAGACCCTGCTGCAGGAGTTCCTGCAAAGCAAAAAAATCGCCTTGCCGCAATACAATGTTGTGGCCACCCATGGAGCGGCGCATAATCAGGAATTCGAGATCGAATGCCTGGTTCCCAAACTGGAAATCCAGGTGTTCGGCACCGGCGGCAGCCGCCGCGCAGGAGAGCAGGCCGCTGCCAAACTGGCGCTGGAAACTGCGCTGGCCATGCTGGCGAAGACGCCTGCAGCGGCGCGCAAGAGCAAGCAAAGAACCGCACAGCTGAAATTGGCCGGTATTGCGACTGTACAAACCGAAGCGGTTAAGGACGGCAAGGAAGCGGCCAAGGATGCAGGTAAAGAGTCAGCCAAGGACAAGCCGGCTGGATCGCCCAAGCAAAAATCCCTGCTGGAGCCGGCCGCAGCCGCACCAGCAACCGCACCAGCAACAGCGACAGCAGTAACATCGGCACCATCAGCAACTGATACAGCCTCACAGCAACATACGCAAATAACGCAACCGAAGACAGCATGACCGAGCCAACAACAGCAGCACCAGATTCCAATGACGACTTCCGATGCGGTTATATCGCTATCGTAGGGCGGCCTAATGTTGGCAAGTCCACCTTGATGAATGCACTGATAGGCGCCAAGGTCAGTATCACTTCGCGCAAGGCGCAGACCACGCGCCACAGGATCACCGGCATCCAGACCAAGGACAATACCCAGTATGTGTATGTGGATACGCCGGGCTTCCAGACCCGCCATTCCAATCCGCTGAACCGCACCTTGAACAGGACAGTCACCAATACGCTGACCGCGTCCGACGTCATCCTGTTCATTATCGAAGCCGGCACCTTTGGCGCCGCCGACCAGCAGGTGATAGACCTGCTGCCGAAGAACGTACCCTGCATCCTGGTCATCAACAAATCAGACCGCGTCAAGGACAAGGCCGTGATGATGCCCTTCGCGCAAAAAATCATGGACTTGTTCCCGTTTGCCGCGGTGGTGCCGGTGTCGGCAACGCTGCGTTTCCAGCTGGACAGCCTGGAAGGCGAGATCAAGAAATACCTGCCGCACAATCCGCCTGTTTTTGCCGAAGACGATATTACCGACCGCAGCGAAAAATTCCTGGCGGCAGAAATCGTCAGGGAAAAACTGTTCCGCTTTGTCGGCGACGAGTTGCCTTATACCAGCACCGTACTGATAGAAAAGTTCGAACAGGAAGGCAATCTGCGGCGTGTGTTCGTGGCCATCCTGGTGGACAGGAGCACGCACAAGTCCATGGTCATCGGCAACAAGGGCGCGCGTTTGAAAGACATCTCCACGCAGTCGCGCCAGGACATGGAAAAACTGTTCGGCGGCCCGGTGTACCTGGAAATCTGGGTCAAGGTGAAATCCGGCTGGGCAGACAATGAAGCCGGCTTGCGTGCCTACGGTTACGAATAGGAACTGATACTCCACATGACTGAACATGCAGTCGAATTGGATACCAAAGAGTTAGCCTTGCCTGACGAGAGCGTCAGCGCGACGCTGAACAGGCTGTCCCCCGGCCTGCCCGAGAAACTGGCAGGCAACCGCAAACCCGCCGCAAAAAAAGCCCCAAGACCTACAGCCGCACCGCGTGCCGCGCGGCCTGCGGCAAAAGAAATCCGCATCGCCGGCCAGCCCGGCTTTGTGCTGCACTCCTACCCGTATAAAGAAACCAGCCTGATCATCGAGGTGTTCAGCCGCGACCATGGCCGCGTCGCGCTGGTGGCAAAGGGCGCCAAGCGCCCGCATTCCAAGTTGCGCAGCGTACTGCAAACCTTCCAGCCGCTGACGCTGGGCTGGACCGGTAAATCGGAAATGCGCACGCTGATCGACGCCGAATGGGTGGGCGGCATGCTGCCGCTGGAAAAATCCGCGCTGCTATGCGGCTTTTACCTGAATGAATTGCTGATCAAGTTCATGGTGCGCGACGATCCGAATCCGGCCTTGTTTGACCATTATGTATCGACGCTGAACCAGCTCGCGCATAATGAACCGGCCTCCATCGTGCTGAGGAAATTCGAGCTGGCCCTGCTGTGGGAATCCGGCCTGGTCGGCAACCTGACCTTGTGCACGCTGACTCGCAGGACCGTCTTCGCGCAAGAATATTATGTGATAGACCCGGAACTGGGTGCGCGCCCGGCGCGGCCCGCAGATATGGCGCCGCGGGTACTTGGAAAAACCCTGACCGATATGCATACAGGGAACTATCAGGATGCCACCACGCAGGCGCAGAGCAAGCTGCTGATGCGCTATCTGCTGGCGCATCATCTGCATGGCGCGCAGCTGAATACACGACAAATTCTGATCGACCTACAGAACCTATGAATATCCATCAACAAACCCAATTGATCGACCTCGGCATCAATATCGACCACGTGGCGACCTTGCGCAATGCGCGCGGTACATCGTACCCCGATCCGCTGCAGGCGGCACTGATGGCGGAAGAGGCCGGCGCCGATTGCATTACGCTGCACATGCGCGAAGACCGCCGCCATATCAAGGACGCCGACGTCGAGCGCATACGCCCGCAATTGCTGACCAGGATGAACCTGGAAGCCGCGGTCACCACCGAGATGGTCGATTTCGCGTGCAAGATCAAGCCGCAGGACGTCTGCCTGGTGCCCGAGCGGCGGGAGGAAGTGACCACCGAAGGCGGGCTGGATGTCGTCAAATATTTTTCGCAGGTGCAAGCCGCCATCCGCCAGTTGCAGGCGGAGGGCATCCGGGTCAGCCTGTTCATCGATCCCGATGTGCAGCAAATCCAGGCCGCCGCCGAATCGGGCGCGCCGGTGATAGAAATCCATACCGGACGCTATGCCGAAGCGCACGACATGGAAGAACAGGCGCGCGAGCTGGCTCGCGTCAAACAAGCCACGCTGGAAGGCATCAGGCGCGGCCTGAAGGTGAATGCCGGCCACGGCCTGCATTACACCAATGTGCAGGCGATAGCCGCCATCCACGATATCACTGAGCTCAACATCGGCCATGCGGTCGTCGCACAGGCCCTGTTTGTCGGCTGGAAAAAGGCCGTCAGCGACATGAAGGCGCTGATGACGCATGCCCGCCTGCTGGCGGACGTCAGATCTTGAAGGCCCGGGCATGATCTATGGCATAGGCACCGACATCATCCAGATCTCGCGCATAGAGGCTGCACTGGCTCGCAACGGCGAACGTTTCGCCGGGAAAATACTCGGTCCGGAAGAACTGGAAAAATATCGCCGCCGCAAGGCCAAGGTAGAGGCGCGCGGCATCCGTTTCCTGGCGACGCGCTTTGCCGCCAAGGAGGCTTTTTCCAAGGCGATAGGCATGGGCATGCGCATGCCCATGACCTGGCGTGCCATGCAAACCCTGAACGCACCCAGCGGCCAGCCGATTGCCGTCACCAGCGGTAGCCTGCACGAATGGATGACGGAGCAAGGGCTCACCGCGCGCGTATCGATCACCGATGAGACGGATTACGCAGTAGCCTTCGTCATCGTGGAAAAAAACATCATTAGCGCCGCGAGTTGATCCAGGCAGTGCGCATTTTGAATTGTCCTCACCATGTCTGAACAGAATCAAGCCGACGCCCGCGCAGTGGTGCTGGAAACCGTTTCCAAGCTGCCCAACCTGCCCGGCGTGTACCGCTATTTCGATGCAGAGGACAATGTCCTGTACGTAGGCAAGGCGCGCGACCTGAAAAAGCGCGTATCCAGCTATTTCCAGAAAACCCTGACCAGCCCACGCATCGCGATGATGGTGGAGCGCATCGCCAGGCTAGAAACCACGGTCACCCGCAGCGAGGCGGAGGCGCTGATCCTGGAAAACAACCTGATCAAGGCGCTACGCCCGCGCTACAACATCCTGTTCCGCGACGACAAGTCTTATCCCTACCTGAAGATCACCGGCCAGGCCACGCCGCGCATGGCCTACTACCGCGGCGCAGTGGACAAGAAGAACCAGTATTTCGGTCCTTTCCCCAGCTCCTGGGCGGTCAAGGAGTCGATGCAGATATTGCAAAAGGTCTTCCTGTTGCGTACCTGCGAAGACAGCGTGTTTGCCAACCGCACGCGTCCCTGCCTGCTGCACCAGATCCACCGTTGCAGCGCGCCCTGTGTCGGCATTATTTCGCAGGAAGACTACCTGGCCGACGTGGAGAACGCGTCCAAGTTCCTGCGCGGCCGGCAATCGGAAGTGATGCAGACGCTGGAGAGCAAGATGCTGGGTTTTGCCTCCGAACTCAAGTTTGAAAAAGCGGCGCTGGTGCGCAACCAGATGTCGGCCTTGTCGCGCGTGCTGCACCAGCAGAGCATGGAAACCACCGGCGACGCCGATATCGACATCATCGCCGTCATCGTCGAAGGAGGGCGGGCTTGCGTCAACCTGGCCATGGTGCGCGGAGGCCGCCATCTGGGCGACCGCGCGTATTTCCCTACCCACGTCGACGATGCACAGCTGGCCGCAGAAGATTCGATAGAATCCGAAGTGCTGCAGGCCTTCCTGGCCCAGCACTATGTGGACCAGTTCATCCCGTCTACGCTGGTGCTGAACCTGGAGCTGGACGCACCGGACCTGATGCTGGCGCTGGCGGCGCAATGCGGCCACAGGATACATCTGTCCTTCCAGCCGCAGGAGCAGCGCCGCGCCTGGCTGGACATGGCCGTCAAGGGCGCAAAAATCTCGCTGGCCCGCATGCTGTCCGAGCAGGGCTCGCAACAGGCCCGCACCCGCGCGCTGGTCAACGTGTTGGAAATCGATGTCGAAGACATAGAGACGTTGCGGGTGGAGTGCTTCGACATCAGCCATACGCAGGGCGAAGCCACGCAGGCATCCTGCGTAGTGTTCCACCACCACGCGATGCAAAACGGCGAATACCGCCGCTACAACATCAATGACATCACGCCCGGCGACGACTACGCAGCGATGCGCCAGGTCTTGCTGCGCCGTTATGAAAAAGTCGCTAATGGCGACGGCGTGATGCCCGACATCGTGCTGATCGACGGCGGCAAGGGCCAGGTGGAAATGGCGCGCCAGGTGTTTGTGGAGCTGGGCCTGGATATCAGCCTGATCGTCGGCGTGGCCAAAGGGGAGGGCCGCAAGGTCGGCCTGGAAACCCTGGTTTTTGTCGATGGCCGCGCCGAGAAAGAACTGGGCAAGGAATCCGCCGCGCTGATGCTGATCGCGCAGATCCGCGACGAGGCCCACCGCTTCGCCATCACCGGCATGCGGGCCAAGCGCGCCAAGGCGCGCCAGACCTCACAACTGGAAGAGATAGAGGGCATAGGGCCCAAGCGCCGGCAACGGCTGCTGGTCAGGTTTGGCGGCTTGAAAGGCGTGGCCGACGCCAGCGTGGAAGACTTGCAGTCGGTAGATGGAATATCCCGCCAGCTGGCCGAAGAAATATACAAGCGCCTGCGATAGGCCAGGGAGGCCGGCGAGAGGCGCCTGGATGCAGTGCACAAACGATATCTTTTGATACGGATTAAAAAAACCGTAGCGCAAACTTAACAAATATAATGTGCGTAATCGATTTTAAATAAAAAAAATGCCTTTCAACTTCCCCATTCTGCTGACCTGGCTGCGTGTAGCATTAATTCCCCTGGTAGTAGGCGTGTTCTATTTGCCCAGGGAATGGCTCACCCCGTATGAGCAGGGTGTCGCATCGACTATCGTGTTCATCGTCGCCGCAGTGACGGATTGGTTTGACGGCTTCCTGGCCCGCCGCTGGAACCAGACATCTTCCTTCGGCGCCTTCCTGGACCCGGTCGCAGACAAGCTGATGGTAGCGGGCGCCTTGCTGATATTGACCGAGCTGGACAGGGTCAATGCCGTGCTCGCCTTTGTCATCATAGGCCGCGAAATCACCATCTCCGCGCTGCGCGAATGGATGGCGCAGATCGGCGCTTCCAAATCGGTGGCGGTCAGCTCGCTGGGCAAGATCAAGACTACTGCGCAAATGGTGGCCATCCCCATGTTGCTGTACTACGACACGCTGTTCGGCGTCATAGACACTGCTTACTGGGGAGCCTGGCTATTATTGGTGGCCGCGGTTTTGACGGTGTGGTCAATGTTTTATTACCTACGCAAGGCTTGGCCGCTGATTAAAGAGATCACTGAAAAAAATAATTAGTACCAAATTCTTGACAAGTTAAACAGGTGTTATATAATGTGCGCCTGTTGTTGATGCGGGAGTAGCTCAGTTGGTAGAGCGCAACCTTGCCAAGGTTGAGGTCGAGAGTTCGAGACTCTTCTCCCGCTCCAGTTTTTTGGCGTAGTATTGTAGGTCTTGTAGCAGAAATTGCGGGAGTAGCTCAGTTGGTAGAGCGCAACCTTGCCAAGGTTGAGGTCGAGAGTTCGAGACTCTTCTCCCGCTCCAGTTTTTGGCGTAGTATGTAGGACTAGTAGTAAAAATTGCGGGAGTAGCTCAGTTGGTAGAGCGCAACCTTGCCAAGGTTGAGGTCGAGAGTTCGAGACTCTTCTCCCGCTCCAGATTTTTAAAGGGAAGCTGGTGGCTTCCCTTTTTATTTAGTTAAAGTGTCCTCCGCTTTTTAAGTACAAATGCTTCAGGCTTACAGCAAGAAGATTTCATTTGCTTTAAAATAGCAACCCTTGGCGGGGTAGCAAAGCGGTTATGCAGCGGCCTGCAAAGCCGTGTAGACCGGTTCGACTCCGGTCCCCGCCTCCAGATTACAAAAAGCGCTACAGGCGCTTTTTTCGGCTTCAACCAGTGGCATTATCAATGTGGCTGGTCGCAGGCAAGTGCCCGAGTGGTGAAACTGGTAGACACATCGGACTTAAAATCCGCCGCTTCGTTAATAGCGGGCGTGCCGGTTCGATTCCGGCCTCGGGCACCAGTTGTCAGATAAATATGCATTTACAAAGCGTCGCAAACCTTTTTGGTTTTCGGCGCTTTTTTGTTTTTGCTTGAACGTAAATGGTCAGAATAACCACGCAGCAATGGTTCCAATGGTTCCAATGGTTTTAGTTGGGTCAGTTGGAACCGGCAGTCTGATTCAACACTCCATCGGCGCTAATACTAACCGTTTAAGTGTGCTATTTAGTACTGATGATAGACAATTCCGGCGTCAATGTCGGAGGGCGTCGCGGCTTGGCGGTTTGCTGCCAGGCATACGCAATTTTGATCAAGCTGCCCTCGTCGAATTCGCGCGCCAGCATTTCCAGTCCTATCGGTTGAGCTTTCGTTGCCTTGCTTGACGCCATGAGTGGTGGCGTCACCATGCCGACCGGGATGGTCATGGCCGGAAAACCGCTGAAAGAACTCAGGCGACTAGTGGCAGGACTGTTGGACGATTTGCCATCCTGGCTTGTATTGAGTCCGGCGCGTGTCGGATAAATGAGTACGTCGAAACGCTGACCGTATTGCTTGCCATTGCTGTCGGTATTGTCGAGGGTTTGCATCAAGCGGGCACGTACGAATGGAAAACGTTCCGTGATATTTTTCATGTAATCAGCGTTGCGTATAAGGTCGTCGCCGCTCTTGGCGTATTCTGCAATAGGCTCGATATTTCGGCTCTCATAGAGGCCCGTGCTCAGCATCGCGTGATAGTTGCGGACATGATGATCGCGCTCCGAGGACCAGCGATTCAGGTAGCGCTCCAGGTCGCCTTTGAATTCATAGGGTTTGACGGTCTTGAACTCGACCAGGATACGGTCTAGATCGGGGATGGTTACGTCTTCGACAATCGCGCCTGCCGCTTTCATGCGCTCCAGCGCAGCATCAAGACCGTCGTTGAAGAGGATTTTATCGGCAGATGCAGCCAGCGGAAAAAACTGGCGCACGACACCAATATGGGCGCCGCGCAATCCGTTTGTGTCAAGGTAGGCCATATAGTCTGTAGGCGCTTTGGTGATCTCAGCATACTCGCGTACACTGCCGATTTGCGGGGCGTCATGTTCGATAGTGCGCCGTTGGCCGCTGTCGGGTTCGGGATCGTATCCGACCAGGGTATTCATCATGAGCGCACAATCTTGCACGGTCCGGCACATCGGACCGGCAGTGTCTTCGGAATGGGCCAGGGGAACGATGCCGTTCTGGCTGAGCAAGCGGAGGCTGGGGCGGAGGCCGCTCAGTCCCTGAACCGCGCTTGGCACTCGTACCGAACCGCCGGTATCAGTGCCAAGTCCTACCATCGCCATGCTGGCGGCCACCGCAGTTCCGGTGCCAGACGAGGAGCCGCCTGGAGTTATGTTGATGTCGTAAGCATTCCTGACTTGCCCAGCGATCGATGATGAACCTTTGTATGTGAAGGCAAATTCATCCATGTTGGCCTTGGCTAGGATGATCGCGCCAGCGGCACGCAGCTTCGTGATGACAAAGGCGTCACGCGTGGGACGATTGTTTTGGAAGGCCTTGGCGCCTGCCGTGGTGGGCATGTCGTCGGTATCAAAATTGTCCTTTGCCATCACTGTCACGCAGTGTAAGGGACCTTGCAGACCGGACAGTTTGAATTTTCGATCCAGTTCGTCTGCTTCGTCCAGGGCGGCGGGGTTTAGCGTAATCACCGTGTGCAGCGACGGGCCACTCAGATCGAAAGCATTGAGACGATCGATATAGCCTTGGACCACAGTGCGGCAACTTAACTCGCCGGTCTGCATCGCTATATGCATGTCGGCAATCGTGGCTTCGACAAATTTGAATTGCTGACTGTGATTTGTTGTCACACGGGGAGTGGCGCCGCAGGCCGTGAGCATCACTGTCGTCAAAAAAATAATTGTCAGAGGTAGGCACTTCCCTGAACTTTGATGAGTGTTACCGGATATTTCTGGCGATTGCCGCGCGACGCTCACTTCATGAGTACATCCCTTGAGAATAGATTTAGCCATACCACGCTCTGTTGGCTTATGTGTCGACATCGACTTCTCCGTACGTTCATTAATTCAGCGACCGCATGACGACCGCAGCTATTTAAAAGCAACTGCCCGTAGGACTGCCGGAGTTGAACTACGGACGCTAACCCCATGACGTGGCATTTCTATTCGTTGACGAACCAGGACCGGTTCTGATTCAATTTGAAATGCCTTGGTGAGGTTGCGAAGACGGTCAGCCTCGTCGCGCAAATTCTCTGCGGCGGCAGCAGCCTCTTCAACCAGTGCCGCGTTTTGTTGTGTTGCCATATCAATTTCTACTATCGCGCCGTTCACGAGCTTGATACCTTTGGCTTGATGTGTTGCGGCGGTGTCGATTTCGCTTACGATTTCTGCAACACGGGAAATCGAATGGCCGACACTCGACATTGTTTTAGTCGTTACAGAGACCAAGCGTGTTCCTTCCTTCGCGTAGCTCTCCGACTCCGACAACAAGGTCGCAATTTCTTTCGCTGCCTGTGAACTTCGGCTGGCGAGCGTTCGTACTTCTGAAGCTACAACGGCGAACCCGCGACCATGCTCACCGGCCCGCGCGGCCTCCACAGCAGCGTTCAAGGCCAATATGTTGGTCTGAAATGCAATTCCTTCGATGACGGTGATGATTTCCGTAATTCTTGTAGCGCTCTTGTCGATTGCGAGCATGTTTTCCGTGATTTTGTCGAAGGCTTTCCCATTTGCTTCCGCCAGGATTACCGCTTCGGTCACAAGCTTTCCGGCCAACGCAGTATTTTCGGAAGTCTGCTCGAGAGAAGCGGTAATTTCTTCAACCGCAGCGGCCGTCCGTTCAATTGAAGCGGCTTGCGATTGCGTCCTCTCGGACAAGTCGGTGTTTCCATCCGCAATCTCCGCCGTTGCTAGTGCAACTGAATCGGCTCCATTTCGCACGCCAGCCACGGTGTCTGCGAGACTGGCCTGCATGAACCGCAAAGCGTCCATCAAAGATCCGATTTCGTCCCGGGACGTAAAATCGATCGGTGATCGCAAATCGCCAGTACCTATTGATTTTACATGGCAGACTGCGATGGAAAGAGGATTTGCAATACTACGGCGCAACATGCTCAAGCAATAAACAGAGCAGCACACCCCAAATGCGAGGCCTCCCAGCGAAAGGTAGATCATTTGTTCTAGTCGCCGGGTAGCGGCTCCAAACGCGCTCTCCGCGGCCCTCTCCTGAAATTCGGCGAGCTTGTCGGATGCAACACGGTAGGCATGAAACGGAGACACGACTGCCTTCTCCATGACCTCCGTCGCCTCCCTGTCATGATTGCCGAGTGCCTTGATCAGGGGAAGCAGTGTGGCGCGCATCAACTTTTCGCGACTCTCGCTCACCTCCTTGGCAAGCTCTTCTTCGCCGGGAAAGAGCGGCAACTTACGATAAGCTTCCCAAGCGGCATCCGATTCTGCCAGAAGTTGTTCGGTGCGTTTCATGAGACGCGGTACGTCATCCGCGTCCGGATGCAGAAGCGCACGGTCGAGATTCAAACGTACGCTACCAACGGCGGTAGCCGCTCGATTCACCAAAACAACTGAGGCCAGTTGCTTTTCGTGGCTTTCGCGCAAACTGCCATTTGCTACGGTCATCCCGTATATGCCCATAGCACCCGCAAAAATCGCCAGCGATAACATGACGGCTACGATCGCCATCAACTTGCCCTTGATTGAAAGCCGCATAGTATCTCCGGGTTAGACATCCGATACAATACGCCGTCCAATTTTGACGGCGTTCATTCTATCCAATTGACAACGGACACCGTTCAACCCCTTTATAGTTGGGTTGTTCGCATCGTACATTTCCTCGCTCGCCTGCCTGGGCGGGAAAGTCAATATTTGCTTTGTACCGCATACGCCATTTTCAAAGTCGACTGATAGTCAGAGTGACAAACAATGATCAAGCAAATCGTATTCACTGTCCAAATTCCGCGCTGCCAGTTGCAAGGTAAGGAAGCGGCACTTGCAATTGCAAGCGAAACCCTTAGCATTGCCAGTACAAACGTTCGTCGCCTCTCGCAAAAGACACCCCGCTACAACGATGCATTGCATCGTTGTAGCGGGGACAGCGAGTTTCGTCCGCATAAGCGCGTGCTGCCAAGATAATGGCAAGCGACAAGGCTAGGGATTAAAACAGGTGGCGAATGCCAGCAGTCATGGCGACACTGCTATTGTTTGCCCCCGGTGCTCCGCCTATGATGCCTGGGCTGTACATGTCGGATGCGCGCAGGCTGCTGGCAAAGGTGTAGAGGTCGGTACGCTTGGACAAGCGGTAGTCTAGCCCCAGGATGACCTGGGTCAGCCGGCCTTTTACACTGCTGCCGACAAAGTCATAGCGGGACTGCAGCAAGCTTCCCGTCACTGTCAAACCGCCATCCAGGCTGCAGTCCAGACCCAGGTCGGCGATGTTGGTCTTGTCATTGTTGGAGCCGCCCGCGGCAAACGCAGCCGAGCCGGCAGCACCGGTGAATTTGGCTGTAAAATTCGGCGCCGCCGCTCCTGCCACCGCCAGCGGCTGGCGCACTTGAGACAGCGTGCCGCGCAGCTTGAGCTTGTCGATTGTGTAGCTGGAACCGATGACCCAGGTTTTCAGGCAAGTATCGCCTGGCGTGCCAAAGCTGGGCGCGCAAGCGGCGGCGCTGCCGGCTCCCTGGTCGCTGCTGGAATTCACGCCGCCAACCAGCGTGCCCAGCTTCGCCTGAAAATAGCCTAAGCCCACGCCGAATCCGGCATTCTTGTAATTGGCGCCGAATCCGAATGACTGGCCGGTAGAAATAGAGCCTGCCGTTTCGCCGAAAGCATACATGGCATTCAATTTCAAGCCATTGAAATCGGGCGTGTCGTAACGGATCTGGTTATTGGATCGGTTGCCGCCGTAGCGGTCCAGGTTGTTGTCATGCACGCCGTTGCCAAAGACGCCATAGTCGTCCACGCTGGAGTATTTGGACGAGATATCGTCCGTATAGTCCTTGCGGCGTCCCAACTGCACCGAACCAAAGTCGCCGGCGAGGCCGACCACCGAGGTGCGGCCGAATGTCAAGCCGCCCTGGCCGGACGCGCCGCTATCGACAGAAAAGCCGCCCTCCAGGTTAAAGAATGCCTTCAGGCCGCCGCCCAGGTCTTCTGTATCCCGAAAGCCGAAGCGCGATTGCTGGACAGTGCCGGAATCCAGCGTCCATTTGCCGCCCGTCGCCCTGGGGGCGGCGCTGGTCGGGGCGGCGATCTTGTTGGCATACGACATCCCGGTATCCAGGATCCCATAGATCACAACACTGCTCTGGGCTTCGGCGTAGGCTGTTGCAAAAGCCGCGATTGTGGCCAGGGCCAGCGTTTTTTTCTTCATCTTGCTCTCCTCAAGTTTGATATTGCCATCGAATTTGTTGGCTGGTTCGTCGCTATTGTTGTTTCACGCGTATCGGGCCGGCTTGCCTGATATGCGTGATGAAATATTGTTTCATCTAATAAAACAAAAATTCACCAGTTGATACGATAGTATGTTGGTTTGTTAAAACTGTCAAACAGACTGTCTCATTACTGTTGTTCTCGAAAAAAACTCCAATATAATCAATGATGTACTTATTTTATTAGGAAGATAATGCAAAGCTATGCATACGTAAAATATTTTAAAAATGCATTTCAATGTCTATTTTTAGATAAATATGTTGTTTTATTCAGTGAAACTTAATATCATGCGAGCGATAAACACTTATTCCCAGTGCTCAAAATAGACGGCATCGAAGACAGGAGACAGATAAGGATGAACCAACAAACCGAAACATTGCCGATAAAGGACGTGCATGTAAAAAGCCGCATGCCGCACCCGATCATGATGATGCTCCTGATCATTCTGGTTGCTGCAGGCCTGACCTATGTGCTCGACTCCGGCGAGTTCCAGCGCAGCGGCCACATGGTAGTGCCCGGCACCTACAAGACCCTGGACAAGACAAGGGACCTGCACAGCCTGTTTGAACCGGCGCCGGCCAAGAGCGACGGTGGCAAGGCTTATCCGGCCAGCGTGGTGTCCGCCATGGTCGCCATCCCTAACGGCCTGGTCAAGTCCGCTTCGCTGGTCTTCATGGTGATGTTCATTGGCGGCATGTTCGGCGTATTGCGCAAAACCGGAGCACTCGATGCCGGCATAGACCGCTTGCTGGCGCTCACGCGCGGCAATGTCTATGCGTTGGCGCCGATACTGATGTTCGCCATTGCCTGCGGCAGCACCTTTCTCGGCTTGATCTCGGAATACCTGGTCATCATCCCCATGGTCTTGATGCTGGCGGAAAGACTGCGCCTGCGTCCCCTATTTGCGACGGCGCTGGTTGCCATCGCCGCCAAGATCGGCTACCTGGCGTCTGTGACCAATCCGCTGGCACTGCTGGTGGCGCAGCCCCTGGTGCAAGTGCCGCCGCTGAGCGGCGCCGGCTTGCGGGCAGCGATATTCGTGCTCTACCTGGTCATCGGTATCGCCTATTTGCTGCTGCATGTCAAAAAAACCGGATATACCATTCCCGCCGACCTCGATTACGGAAGCAAGCTGTCAACCCGCCATGTACTGGTCCTGGCGGTGCTGGGCGCCAGCGTAGCCGGACTCGTGCTTGGCACCAGCCGCTCCCACTGGGGTAACCCGCAATTGGGCGCCTACTACATCTTTGTGGGCATGCTGATCGCGGTCATCGCACGCATGTCCGCCCGCGAAGCATCGGAAGCCTTTATTGAGGGAATGAAGGGCATGATGCTGGGCGGCTTGCTGATCGGTCTGGCCAAGGCAGTCGAGATCATACTGGATGAGAGCCGTGTGCTGGATACCGTGATTTACCAGCTTGCTTCGCTGGTGGAAGGGCATTCGCCGTCCCTGGCTGCGCAAGGCATGGTAGCGGTAGAGATGGTGCTGGACGTGCTGATTCCATCCACTTCAGGCAAGGCGGCGATCAGTATGCCCATCCTGGGACCGATCGGCCATCTCGCCGGCATAAGCGGACAAACCGTGGTGCTGGCTTTTCTGTTTGGCAACGGCTTGACCAACATGGTGACGCCTACTTCCGGCATGCTGCTGGCCTACCTGGCGACCGGCCGGGTATCTTTCTCCGCCTGGCTGCGCTTTATCCTGCCGCTGTTCTGCATACTGACCGCGTTGTCGATGGTGATGATGGTCGTCGCCGTCCAGATCGGCTATTGAATCAAGAGACCTACAATGAGCTTACCCTACACCTGGAAACTACCCGATCCCGCCAGTGCGCTGCCGCTGGTATTCGATTCCCCGCACAGCGGCACGGATCTGCCGCTGGACATGCAGTGCGTTGCCCCGCCCAAAGCGCTGATGAGCGCCTGCGATGCCTTCATCGACGAACTCTGGAGCGGCGCCCTGGCCCATGGCGCTGCGCTATTGGCGGCGCATTTTCATCGCACCTATATCGACCTCAACCGCAGCCGCTACGACATCGATCCCGTGTTGCTGGATCAGCCATGGCCAGGAAAACTGGAGACTTCAGAGAAGAGCAAGGCGGGCATGGGCCTGATCAGGCGCCTGGCCCTGCCGGGCGTACCCATGTATGACCGCAAGCTGAGTGTGGCCGAGGTGCAAGCGCGGCTGCAAGATTACTACATCCCCTATCATGAGACCTTGCGCGAGCGGCTCGATGTCCTGCACGCCCGCTTCGGCAAGGTATGGCACATTGACTGCCACTCGATGAAATCGGTAGGCAACGCCATGAACATTGATGCCGGCGCGCCCAGGCCGGATTTTGTGGTTAGCGACCGCAATGGCAGCAGCGCCGATCCTCAATTCACTTCCTGGATAGCGCAGCAGGTGCGCGAGCTGGGCTATTCCGTTAAAATCAACGATCCGTACAAGGGCGCGGAACTGGTAAGTGCCTATGCCGCGCCTGCGCAGCAGCGGCACAGCATACAGATAGAAATCAACCGGCGGCTGTATATGGATGAAGAACGCTTTACGCCCAACGCTGGGTTTTTTGACCTGCAGGATAAGCTGACCCAATTATCAGCACGCATTGCCGGCTATGTGCGCGCCGGCATATAAGTCCGTCCCGCCCGGCCGGCAACTGGAGCATGGCGCGCTGTTCCGGCAGGGTTACACTACGATTCACCGCTTTTACGACTTATAAAACGATAGGGAAACATGGCTGACTATACGGTAGCTGCCGTCGATGAAGCGCTGGCACTAATGCTGCTGGTGGCGCAGAATCCCGGCCTGGGCGTTACGGAGCTGGCTGAACGCTCCGGCAACACCAAGGCACGCACCTTCCGCTTGCTATATACGCTGGAGCAACGCGGCATGGTGCATAAGGATCCGCAGGCCTCGCTGTACAGCCTCGGCTACAAGGCGCTTTACCTGGGGGTGGCCGCGCAGGAACAGGTAGGCCTGGTGCGCATTGCCGGCAGCGAATTGCGTGAGATCGGCGCCAAATGCAATGAAAACGTGCAGTTGCGCGTGCGCGACGGCCTGGAAACCGTGTGCGTCGCGCGCTGGGAGTCTACGCAGGCCGTGCGTGTGCATGGCAATGTAGGCAACCGCCGCCCGTTGCACGCCGGCGCCTCGGGCAAGGTCTTGCTGGCGTTTGCGCCGGAAGAGGTGCGGCAGGCCGTGCTCAGCAGTACGCTGGCGCGCTATACGGATGAAACCATCACCCAGCGCAGCAAGCTGGCACAGGAGCTGTCCAAGATCGTCAAGCTGGGTTACGCCGTTTCCATAGCGGAAATGTCGCCCGGCGCGGTGGCAGTGGCAGCTCCGGTACGCGACCACACCGGCGAAGTGGTTGCCTCGCTCGGTATTGCCGGCCCCGCCAGCCGTATCAGCGATGAGGATGTGCCCAAGCTGGTCGAACTGGCACTAGGACACGCGCAGCACTTGTCGGCCAGCATGGGATATAGCGGACAGCAGCTGATTACAAGCTGATAGAGCAGCGCGTCCGAGGCATGTGCGGTCCAGTCCCCGGCGCACGCCCCCGCTTACTGAAAGGGCGTGGTCAACAGACCCAGCATATTGCGCATGCCGAACAGATAATTGCCCATTCTTAAATTCTCATCATAGGTGTGCTGATTGTTATCCGGATTGACCACCGGCACCAGGACGAAGGGCAGTTTGAGGGGCTCCACGATTTCGGCGGTGGGTACGGTGGCGCCCATCGCCCGGATCATGACCGGCTTCAAATTGCCTGCTTCACCCTGGAAGGCCGCGTTCAATGCCTTCTCTACCCAATAACGGACGGGTGAATTCATCGGCTGGCGTGCAGCTTCGGCCGGCAAGCCCTCCTGTAACTGAGCCAGCAGGGGAGAGCGTTGGCGGTCGCTGTCAGTCGGTTCGTGGTCTACCAAGGTAAAGCCTTGCTTTTCGATGAATTTCCGAATCAGCCCGGTAAGATATTTCCCGTTGGCGTCTGTCGTCGTCCGGATGTCTATTTCGGCAATCGCCTCTTTGGGGATGATGTTGGCGGCTTGCTTGCCCACGCCGCCCGCAGCCAGGCCGCGTACATTGAGGGAAGGATATTGCAAGGACTCCTGATAATTTTTCCCTATTTGGTCGCTGCGAGAGATGCCGACCCTGCGCTGCAAAGCCGGCTCATCGTCACCGCTGTCAGCGAAAATCTTCCGGTCGTCGGCACTGAATTTGGTCGTGGCATAGTAACCGGGGATGGTGACGCGTCCTTGGGCGTCTTTCATTGCACCTAGCAAGCGGCCGAGATTGAAGGCAGGGTTGGGGACGTAATTGCCGTAGTGTCCGCTGTGCAGCGGAGCCTTGGGGCCGTAGACGGTGAGCGTCAAGGTTTGTACGCCGCGATTGCCGAACATGGCGGTTGGTCGGCCGCTGATATGCGCGGCGGCGTCATGGATGACCAGCGCATCGGCATGCAGGAAATCGCTGTTCTGGTGCACAGCAGCGGCAATGCCGGGTGAATTGATTTCTTCCTCGCTATCCAGGATCAGTTTGATATTGATCGCGGGGGACAGGCCTTGCTGTTTCAAGAGATCCATGGCGCCCATGAACATCATGATAGGGCCTTTGTCGTCCGACGAAGAACGCGCGAACACCCGCAGTTCGGGGTCAAAATCGGCATGCATCAGCTGCTGCATGTCAAGCACTTGCCATTTGCCATCCACGCCTTTCTTTTTCAGGACTGGCTGCCATGGGCTGGCTTGCGACCACTGTGAGGGGATAACCGGCTGGCCGTCGAAATGCATATAGAACAGGATCGTCTTCTTTGACGAGTCTGAAGGGTATTCAGCCAATACCAGTGGCTTGCCGTCATTGGCAAACTGGTGCGTCTTAAACCCCCTTTTTTGCAGCGCCGTCTCTAACCAGGCGGCATTTTTCTTGATATCGTCCCCCTTCACCATGGCGTCATTGGGCAGGGTGAGAAATTCAAGGTATTCCGGAAAAGACGCCACTGCCGCAGACCGGATTGCACTTTCACTCAAACCGTTTGGAAGTTCAGCAAGGCACAGGGGCGGGACCAACACTGAGGCGAGAGTCGCCGTGAGGGCGGCAATAGACGATTTCATCTGATCTCCAAAACGAAGAATATCTTGTTGGAAGGGAAGAATCTGGGGGAGTAAAAATCCAAAGCCAGGAGCTGCGCGGAATTTTCACCTTGGTAAGGATAAGCAAGAACAGTGAAACCGTCTATAAAAAACTGGCACGTGCCTTAGGTGCCATTGATGCTTACCGAAGGAGCAAAGTCGGCACAACAATTTGTTCATTGAGATTGAACGCTGCCGACAATTCGTTCCCTGCATCGCTGAAAAGATGACAAACGGACAAATCTGGCGCAAAATTCACCTTACTGCCTGTCTTTTTGATGGCGTGCGGGCCTGCTGGTGCGGGCGGGGCTTGATCGGGGAGCTATCGATGAGCGACTGGATTGAAGGCTTGAAGCTGGCGGGTTCCCTGCTTGGAGTCGGGGCGCTGGGCACTATCGCCAAGCTGTATCACGGCAAAGTCGTGGAGGGCAAGGACGCCGAGATTGCCCGCATACGCGCAGAACTGCTGAAGGCGGAGCAGCACGCCAAGGCTGCCGCCGACAACCCTATCCCTTTGCAATTCGACCTCGCCAGGCTACGCCGGCAGCTGACCGACGCGGTGGAGCAACTGGCGCGCGATTTCCATGTGCAGGCCGCGTCCCTGTATATCCCGGTATTCAATGCGCGCGATGACGGCGCCGAGTCGCCGCGCGGCTTCGCCTTTGTTGCCGTCTACAATGTCGACCCGGCGGCGACCGAGGCCATCCTGAAGATCAAGCTGGTGGAAGCCTGGACCATCGTCGGCGCTTGCTGGACCAATGCCGGTCCCTTGTGGACCAACGAACTGCAAAGCGATGTGCGGCATGTCGTGTCCTACGACAAGTATTCCAAATTCGTACCTTACCAGGCCCTGGCGCTGCCGGTATCCTGGCAGGGGCGGCAAGTGGGCGTGCTGCAGGTGTTCAACAAGATGGTGGCTGATACCGACAGGCTCGATGTGCGCGGTTTCAGCGACGAGGATGTGCGCGCGATGACGCAATGGCTGGCGACGGAATCCGGTGCGCGGATGGTCCAGGACACGCATCTGTTCCTGACCAGTCCCGATGCAATGCGCTTCCTCGGCCTACAGGGCGAGCTCAATCTGGAAAACGCAGTCATCATGCACCTGGATCTGACGGGCTCATCGACGCTTTACGGCGCTTTGCCCTTGATTGAAGCGGTACGCCTGATCAGCCGTTTCAACGAGCAAGTGTATAAGCGCATTGCGCCCTTTGCAGCGGTGGTGGAGAGGTTTAACGGCGATGGAACGATGCTGCGCTTCCATTACGGCGGCATCGACACCCGCCTGCCCACCAGCAATCCGGCCTATAGGTCGGTATGTGCGGCGGCCGACCTGCTTGATCATTTTGAAGAATTCAAGGCCCTGCGCTGGAATGCGCTGTCCAAGGATGGCGCTGCCGCGATCAAGCTGAGGATATCGATAGCGCTGGGGCCGGTGATTTCCACCAATATCGGGCCGCGCCAGTTCCAGGTGCCGACCGTCATGGGCCCCTGCGTCAACCGCTCCGCCAAGATGGTCGCGCATGCGCCGCGCAATGCCGACGTGGTGCTGGTGGATGAAAATTTTTGCAAGGCACTGATCCAGGTCGACAAGAAATATGGCGAGGCCCTGCATGCGTTTGAGGCCTGGCCGGACCCCGCGCTCAAGCATTCGGCCAGCCTGAAGGGCTATAAATATTTCACTCTGGACGCGAAGTATTTCTACGAAGCGGCGGCGCGCACGCTGCACGGATAAGTTTTTTGCAGTTTGCGCGATGAGTTGCCGCTTTTATTTCATGGAGTATTGCAAGCTCCAATTTCAAAGAGTCCGAACATCACCCGCAACCTGTAGCCCGGATGAGGCGAGCGTAATCCGGGGGGCGCCTAGGGGGCATACCAGCGGTCCGTGGAAATTCCCCGGATTGCGCTGCGCTCCATCCAGGCTACATTCCTCCCGTTGCGAGCGCCGGGCTTTTGTGTTCCCCGGCTTGCTGACGGTATCGTCCAGCAAGGAAGCCATATCCTGGTCATTTCTTTACCACCGGTCTGCGCGCCAGTTGTTCGGCATTGTGCGCTTCTCCATGCTCATGTATGTGAGTCAAACACCAGTTGCGGCGGGAATCCCTCGCTCTGGATATAGATTTGCCAGGATTTAATGTGTATCCGTTCTGGTGGAAATTTATGGGCAAAATCGGTGGCGCCGTCAGATAGTCTGGTCAACATGCAGTCCTGCTGATTGTCAGGGGCGGTCCAAATGCTTTTTAAATATAGTTCGGCGCTACCAGGTTTGTTTTCTATGGCGACAAGCTGGGTATTGTCCGGAGCATAATCAAGTGCGATTCTTTGGAATGGATCGGTCGATACCTTCAAGGTCCACGTCGCGCCAAGGTCCACTGCCTGGGTGCTGATCTCGGAAAGGTCGACCAGACGGAATTGCTGATGTTCACCGGTCTTTTGCAATATAACGGCGACGGGGGCTAATCCTGCCCCATCTGGCATCAAGCCCTTGATGCCGATCAAGGTGTCGTCGCCGCCTCTCTGGTGGCGCTTCGCGGTATAAAACAAATTGCCTGGCTTGAGATGCTGAAACGTAGAGAGGCCAATCGCTGGGATGGTTTTCATTTTTTCCTCCCTTTATCTAGCGTATTTGCACTTTTGCCGACCTTCTAAATCAAGTCTAGGTGATAACGCAAGTCAATGTGATGAAATTCTGTAAATAAATTGTTGCCATTCTCCAATATTGATGGCGAGTGTCTTACTCAAGGGAAGTGAAAAGCATAGGCTTTTGCATTAAGCTCGCCTCTTCATGACGTCCGGCATGGATCCCATGTATTTGGAGCTTTCATAAAGCACATTCTGCTTTCTAATCGTAGACATGCCAGTACAATTGCGCAATGTCTGATGGCAAGAGTTGGCCCCGCGCGTTGTTTAGCGCGCTGTTCTCCAGAATGAATGACCTAGCGAACTGTAACAGTGAAATCAGAAGTGCCTGTCATGTGCGGCGGGCACGCGCCTTTCACTCCCGATTTCACTGTTACAGTCCACTAGTAAAATGAAAAAACTTCTCAATGATATACATGATATTTTCGATCGCCAGCGTGCTTGTGGTGCCTGGTCCCACCAACACCTTGCTTTTGATCTCGGGGACGACTCGCGGCATTAGAAAGTCCGTGCACATGATAGGGGTCGAGCTTATTGGCTACTGCATCTCGATAAGTATCTGGGGCGCGTATTTGAATGTCGCGTCTGCAAGCAATCCCTGGATACCCCATGCCATTAAATTTTTGTGCGCAATATATATCGGATATCTGGCGGTCAAATTTTGGCAGGAAACAGCCCCGCAGTTAGGATCAAGCTCGCGGACGGCCAGGCCTGTCGATCTTTTGTTTGCGACCTTGCTCAATCCCAAGGGATTGATCTTCGCCAGTGTGATTTTTCCGCCTGCAGCTTTTACGGACCTGAAAGAATACGCGCAGTCGCTGTCCTTGTTCGCGTCTTTGGCTATTCCGATAGGGATGGGGTGGATATGCCTGGGCGCATCGCTGGCGTCAACAAAATATGCCTGGCTGCATCCCGGGGCTTTAAATCGAGGCGCCGCCGTAGTGCTGTCGATCTTTTGTGTTTTACTTGGATGGAATGTGGTCCATGGATTTTTGCTATGGGCTTGAAATCCGCCGCTTCCTGTATCGGGGACGGTCCGATTCCGGCCCCTGCATCAAAAGCGGTTTTATTTTTTTGATTCGGCAATAGATTCAAACGGAGCTGCGTGTTTTTCGCCGTCTTTCCGCAGGCTGCGCCTCAAACCTTGCAGATAGAAGCCGCGCGATATTAATTTCCACGCCACCATGCGGACAATGCGGGCAATATCCACTACGGGCCTGAAATGGCTGGCGCGCGCCTGCGGCATGTAGATTGCCGAGATTGGAATCGGCAGGCTGGTGATGCCCTGGCGGCCGGCTTCTATCAATATTTCACTTTCAAACACAAACCCTGAAGAGCGGTGATGCGCAACCCTGACTTTGTCCAGCAGGTCGGCCGGATAGATGCGGAAGCCCGACTGGCTATCGATAATCGGATAGCCGGCGGCCCAGGCTATCCAGAAATTGGCAAAGCGGTTGGCGTTGTAACGCGCGCGCGGAATATTGGCCTTTTCATGCAGGCGTGAGCCGATGACGATGGTGTCCGGCGTTTGCTTAAAATACTGCAGTAGCCTGGGAATATCTTCCGGCAGATGCTGGCCGTCGCCATCCAGCGTCACGATACCCTGGATAGCGCGCTTGCGGGCTTCCTGCATGCCGTCCCACAAACTGCTGGCCTTGCCTTCATTGACTGGGTGGCGCAATAAGGTAATGTCCAGCCCTTTCAGTGCGTCTGCGGTACCGTCTGTTGAGCCGTCGTCAACAACGATGACATGCTTAATCTGAAGCAGCGTGCGCTCGACCAGGTCGCGTATCGTGTGCGACTCGTTATAGGCGGGGATGACGACGGTGAAGTCATCGTAGCCCGAAATTTCGTAGCCCGTAAGTTTTTTGTCGATAGATGCTGTTACGGTCACGCCATTGCTCCATTTACAGAAATGATTTGCCCTGAGATATATGCCGCCTTATCGGACGCCAGAAAGCCCACCAAGCTGGCCACTTCGTCGGGGCGTCCCGCACGTTTCATCGGGACCAATTGTTTAATGACTTCTGCGGGGAAGGCCTCCGCACTCATCGCGGACGTAATAATGCCAGGTGCAACTGCGTTGACCGTGATGCCGCGCGTTGCCAGTTCCATCGCCAGGGATTTTGTCGCGCCATGCAAGCCCGCCTTGGCAGCGGCGTAATTTGCCTGGCCCCGGTTACCCATCAGGCCCGCGATGGAAGACATATTGATGATGCGCCCCCAGCGGGTCGCCATCATCGGCAGCAACAAGGGCTGAGTGACGTGGAAAAAACCGTTTAACGAGACATCAATCACCCGATGCCATTGATTGCCGTCCATGCCGACCATCAATGCATCGTCATGCATGCCGGCATTATTCACGACCACCTGGATTGCACCGTCCTGCAGCAATTTTTCCAATGCCTGCGCAGTCTGCTCGGCATTGCCGACGTCGAAGCTCACTGCTTGCGCAGCCTGGCCGGCAGAGCGCAGTTCGGCGACGAGTTCTTCGGCCGCAGGCAGATTACTGTTGGCGTGCACGATCACATGCATGCCGTCGGCTGCCAGGCGCCGGCAGACCGCCGCCCCGATTGCACCGCTGCCGCCGGTAACCAATGCGCGCTTCATGCTGCCGCTCCTTCCAGTACGACCGCGATGCGGCCTTGCATCAGGTCGCGGCCGTCTGCCGACAGTTTGAAGGTATAGATAGAACGCCCGCCTTCGCTGATCAACTGCTCTGCGTCGACCTGCAGGTCCGCGTCGATATCGTCCAGGCGGTCGACACTCCAGCTCACATCCTTGGCATTGGCCAGATAGCCGATACCGGGCGCGCGAAAATCAGGCTGCTGCGCTGCCACCAGGCCGCCGTGTACCGCGATCGCCTGTGCCGCATATTCGATGCCGCAGACAGACAGCAAGCCGGATCTACCACGCAGAGGGTGGGCCGGATTGCGGTGGCTGGAGGTCAGGCAGCGGATCCGTGCTTCATCCCAGGAAACGACTTCTTCCAGCAGGCACATGCCGCGCTGATGCGGTATCAGGGAGGGGATATTAATTTTGCTCAGCATGGTGTCACTTTTACCTGTAATGTCTGCTCAAGATAATCGAGGCAGACAGTTTGCCCGCGCGGATCGGCAAGGGCCGCCAGCAAAGGCAGGGAATGCGCTGCCGGGTTGCTGGCGAAAGATGCCGGTACCCACGCCGGCATGGCCGTAGCGGCCTGGCGCTCAGTCAGCGTTAGCTGTAAAGCAGCAAGGCTGCTTGGTGAACGTTCCCGGCCTACCAGCAAGGTTGCCGAGTAATCCACTGCAATCGGCCTCAGCGAGAAAAACGGTTCCTGGAACTTGACGTCCGAAGCAGTAAACAAAACATCCATGCCCTCGTCGGCAACTTGCACAGCCGCTTCCAGCAAGCCGGCAGAAAAACTGTCGTCGTATGCGCTCAGGCAGGTTGAGCTTTGTTTCATGCCGGTGGCAATACTCCAGTAACCGGCAGTGGCATTATGGACCGAGTTGGCGAAGCGGGTGGGCGACACGTCGGGCGCTTCTTGCGCCAGCCCCTCCATGATTTGCGTAATCACCTGGCTATCGCCGTCGGAGCTGCTGAATACGCAAGCGAGCTGCCGTGGCGCGTCGCCGCCAGCCTGTTGCAAGGCTTCATGCGCGGTGGTCAGCGAAAGGCGCGCGGATGCTATGCAGCGGCGGCGCTCGGCCGGCGGCAAGATCGGCGGCGTAGTCATCGGAACGTCCTGCCACGCATACCCGGTTTCGCCGCGCAAGACTGCGCGGGCTTGCTCCCACCCGAGCAGGCCGGGGCCGAGCAGGCCTATGCTTTCAACAAATATGCTGATCATGCGTCCATCCGTGAAAAGAGCAGGCTGCAGTTATTGCCGCCGAAGCCGAATGAATTGCTGAGTACGTGGCGTACCGTCGCCGTTTTTGTATGCCGGACAAAATTGGCTTTTAGCTGGGGATCGATCTGGGTTGTACTGCCGCCGCCGGGTATCAACCCATGGCGCAGGCATAGCACGCTGATGGCCGCTTCCATCATGCCCGCCGCACCCAGGGTATGGCCGGTAGCGCCCTTGGTCGAACTGCACGGCACTTCCGCACCGAACACCTCCAGCACCGCCAGGTCTTCGGACGCATCGTTGCTGGGGGTGCCGGTGCCGTGCAAATTGATGTAATCGATTTGCCCCGGCTGCAGTTGCGCGCGCTGCAGTGCCGCCTGCATGGCTTGCGCCGCGCCTTTCCCTTGCGGGTGGGGGGTGGACATATGGTAGGCGTCGCTGGATTCGCCGTATCCCGTCAGCAATATATCGCTGCCTTCCTGCTTTTCCAGCAGCGCAAAGCCGGCTGCCTCGCCGATGGAAATACCGTTGCGGTGGGCATCCCAGGGGCGGCAAGCTTGGGTCGAAACCAGTTCCAGCGCGGTAAAACCATACAGCGTGGTCAATGACAGCGAATCGACCCCGCCTACCACAACTGCGTCGCAAAGATCCTGGCGCAGAAAGCGGGCTGCGCTGGCAAAGACCTTGGCGCTGGAAGAGCAGGCGGTGGAGATCACATGCGCCGGGCCTTGCAGGCCCAGGTACCTGCGCACGAAGTCGGCCAGGCCGAACAGATTATGCTGTTCGCGGTAGCGTATGTTTTCCGGCCAGGCGCCATTCTTGCTGTAGCTGCGATAGGCGAGTTCGGTTTCCAGCACGCCGGAGGTCGAAGTGCCGACGATCACGCCTACGCGATGGGCACCATAGGCCTCCTTGGCGCGATTCACTGCGTCTATGAAACCGTCCTGGCGCAAGCCGAGTTGCGCCAGCTTGTTATTACGGCAGGCGTAGTCGGCAAGGCCGGAGGCAAGCTGTTCTTCTTCTACACCGTCGACCCGGCCTATCCAGGTATCAATCGGGGCTAGCTGGAAGTCGTTGGCGCGCAGCCCTGAACGTCCAGACTGCAGGGCATCCAGGGTCGCGTCCAGGCCGGCGCCCAGTGCGCTGGTGGCGGTTAAGGCTGATAGGTAAATTGGCGATGGCACGATTGATTCACCGTGGAATAGTGGAATAAATTGTGAAATAAGCAGTCATGATAATGCAATGCGCACTCAAGGGTTTCGTTTTGCCAGCAGGAATGCACATATCAGACACAGCAATGAGCCCAATGCCACCGTCTGGCCGATTGCATGCAGCACAGGTATCCGCGACAGCATGAGCGTGCCGAAAGAAAGGAAGGTCGTCAGGCTGCATACAAGCAATGATAAATGATTGCGTCGCGTATCTTCGGCACTGTGCTCATGGCGATTGAAAAACAATGCATAGTTCAAGCCTATGCCTATCACCAGCAGCAGTGCAACCAGATGGAACAGGGTCAGTTTTTCTCCATGCAAAACAGTGAGCGCAACGCAGATGACGGTGCCTGTCAACACCGGATAGAGTACGCGCGCGGTGTCGCGGATAGAGCGCAGGCTGAGCAACAGCAGTAGCGCAATCAGCAGGATGCCCAATCCGGATAATATCAGGGACTGCTTGCGGTAGCCGTTGATGAGATGGCTGGTATCGTCTTTCAGGTCGATAGCAGTAATTCCTTTAGCTTGCAGGCGGGCAACGGCTGCCTTTAGTCGTTCCGAGTCGGCAACGCCGTTCAGCGTAATCAAGGCAACGGCGCCCTGGCTATCGTGCAGCAGCAGGGACTGCACCTTCAGTCCGATAGAGCTGCCGCGCAAATCTTCCATGCGAAGGAGCGCTTGCTGCCTGCCGGCTTGCACGTCATGCAAAAAGGGCAGGAAGGCGTCTTCGCGGAAGGCCGATCCAGCCAAGGCTTGCTGCAACTGGGTTTGCAAGCTTGCAGCATCCGGCAGCGCGGCCTGTCTCTGCCTTTGCAACTGCTGGCTGGGCAGGTAGCGCGCAGCCATATCGAAACCGCCGATCACGCCATCCTTGACCAATTGCTGCAGATCGTCTTGCAACAGTTCGCTATTGCGCAAGGCCTGTTCTGTGTCTTTACCGCTGGTCATCAGTATATGGCGGATATCGGGTGCGCCTAGTTGGCTGCGCAGTTGCTGGTCCAGCTGTTTAGCCTGCTCGGACACAGGGCTCAGGCTGCCCAGGTCATCGTCCCAGACTTTGTCATGCTGCCAGGCGATCCCGGCCAGCGCCAGCAAAAGCAGGGGGAGTACGGTGTGGCGCAAGCTATTGCCCGGAACCAGCCTGAAAGGCAGCATTTCGATTTTCCTGGCAGTGACATTGGCTCCCGCCAGGATGGGCAGTATGAAATGGGTTGTGATGCCGGCCACCGCAACCCCGGTCAGGGATAGCAGGCCCAGTTGCGCCAAACCCGAGAAACTGGAGAAAAGCAGGGCAGTCGAACTCAATACAGTGGTCATCACAGCGAGCCGCAAGGTGGGGCCTATGCGCTGCAACGCATTTTTCACCGCTTCGCCGCGAGCCGCGTGCAAAAATGCATAATTGGGGTAATCTACCGCTTCGCCGATCAAAGTGGCGCCAAACGCCAGGGTAATACCGTGAACTCCGCCAAATGTGAGTGAAACAACGGCAACTCCAATCAGCAATCCGGCTGCGACGGGCACGAATGCCAGCATCGTCATGCTGAGGGAACGATACACCACGAGCAGCACCGCCAATACCAGGCCGGCGGCAACCAGGGAAAGCCGCCACGAATCGCGTTCTATGATCTGGCGCGATTCCGCCGCAAACACTGGAGTGCCCGACATCAGCAGATGCATTGCCCCTTCTTTGGCTGTGGGCAAAGTCTTTTGCACAGCCAGGAAATGCTGCTGAAGCGAAGAAATGATCTCTTGCTGTTGTACCGCGTCCATGCCGGAGGCATTGGTCTGCGCAATCAGCAGCGCCCGTTTGCTGTCTGCCGAGAACCAGACGCCTTCCTGCATCTTGATCGTGGACGTTGGTGTCCACAGCGCTGCGATGCGCGGCACTTCGCCTGTCGGGTCCAGCGGGATTAAAGGCTTAAGCAGGGCCCCGGCGGATGATTGCAGCAGTTCCGCGCTCTTTTGCAGCGATTTTTCCAGCGCGGGCGCCTGGAAATGTTCAGCACTGACGGCCGGGCTCAGCAAATAGCGATAACGGGTGAGAATATCCTTTTCCACCTCCAGGGCATCCAGTTCGCCGTTATGCGCAAAGGCCAGGCGCTTGTCCTGTCGCAGCGCTTCGGTTAACGCATGGCTGGCATCTGCCAGTTGGTGGGGTGTGCCGCCCTCTATCGCGAGCAGGATCAGGCGCGATGCCGGACCGTCACGCAGTTGATCCAATAAGAGCTGTTGTGTGCGATCAGGCGTTGTCGGCAGGAAGCCGGTCAGGTCGGTAAATATCCTTGTATGGGCAAACACTATCCATGCGCTGAATACCAGCGCGGATATCCAGATGCATAGCGAGAAGCGGCGGCGCAGATCAGTCATGCTGCAGAACCATGACCGAGCGGTCACCGCCCACTTCCAGTATATCGATGACGGAAACCTGGGTGCCGCTGCCTTCGATGCGCATCAGCTTCAAGCTGCGTCGCATGGTGTCTTCCGCCGGCGTCAGTGTCAGCGTCCAGCGTGTCCGCGTTCCGTCCAGCTTGACGGCAAAATAACGGCGCAGGGCAGGCAGGTCGCCGGCCAGGGTCGCCCTTACGCTATCGACCAGTGCCGCCAGCATTGCATTGTTTTGCAGGCGCAAGCTGTGTTTCTTTCCGCTGGCTCCGTCTTTCCAGCTTACTTCATCGCCGTCGACGATCAGAGATTCATCTTTGGGCAGCAGAATATGTTTTTCGACGTGGTCCGGCCGCCGGTAGCTGAGAATGCCGCTTGACTCAACCGGGGCCTTCAATAGTGCGATGGTTTTCTTTTCAGTGAAGCGAACCTCGTGCGATTGCACCTGTGCCAGGCCGGCCATCAATTGCGGCAAATCCCATGCTTCGGCGCGCACTGCTCCCGGCTGTAGCAGGATAAACAGGGTCAACAGGATGGATAGTGGGTAGAAGCGCGGGTAGATTTTATTCATTCCAGTAGCGGTAGAAATTAAACCAGTTATACGGCGCCAGCCGGCAATAGTGCTCCAGCCTGTTCGCATAGCGCTGCGCCCATTCATTGATGCGGGCATTGCGCAGGCTGCGCTCTACGGCCGGGCTGGCCTCGAATAATTCAAAGTGCAGATCATAGCGCTTGCCGCCGCGGTACAAGCCGAAAAACAGGATGATAGGCACGTCAAGTATAGCCGCCACCGCCAAAGGCCCTTGCGGCAAGGTAATCTTGTCGCCCAGAAAATCGCAGACTACCCGCTTTTCGCTGGTAAAGGTGCGGTCGCCGAGCATGCCTACGATCTCCTTGCGCTCAATACATTCGTGGACTTTCAGCAGCGTATCCGGCCGGCCCATGGCAATAATTTTGGGCTTCATTGCTGGATTCAACTCATTCAGCACGAGATTTATCTTGTTGGCGTTACCTTCATGCATCAATACATTGATAGGCAGGGACTGCTTGAACATGCCCAGGGTCCGCAATACTTCAAAACTGCCCAGGTGCGAACCCATCAGGATGCAGCCGCGTCCGCGCATATAGGCTTCCACTTCCTTGTATCCGTGCACCTGCACATCAAAATATTGATATTGCCCGGTCAGCATATACAAGCGGTCGTGGATGGTGCTCGCGAACGTATGGTAGTGGCGCAACACGTCGCGCCAGCGCGGTGCTTGCGGCAATACCCGGCGCAGGTATTCCACAGAACTGCGGCGGGCTTCCACGGAAAACAGGATGAAATACAGGCAAATGGGATACAGGAAAATGCGGCCGAAAGCACGCCCAAAATTGAGTGTGACCCACGCCAGGATCTTCATGGCCAGCAAGCTGCCGCGCTCTGATTGGTCCAGCCAGTTTTTATTATTATTATTATTAGACATGCTGCGCCTCGCACTGGAGGAGTCCAGTGGCTATCGTGGATTGCTCGTGTTGAATGGTAAATTTTACCGAGGAAGGGGAGGTCTGGTGCAGCTGGATCTCATACGCCTGGCCCGGGCTCAGCGGCGCATGAAATTTGACTTGCCTGATTCCGCTGACACGATAATGGCCGGTTGCCAGCGTTATCACCTCGCTTAACAGCAATACCCCAGGCACGATAGGGCGGCCGGGGAAATGGCCATCCAGTGCGGCATGGCCTTCGTTCACGACACTGCTCAGGCTGAGGGTTGCGACTGCACCGGATGCTGTCATGCTGCTTGCCAGTTTACTCAATTCGGAATGCGGTAATTTGCCATTGCTGTCGCGAGGAAGGTACTGCACCTTCCACAGGGGCCGCGGAAGGAATACTGAATCGATGCGCTGTTTCAATGCATTAGTGATGTCGCGTGCGTCCAGCTGCGGCGCGACCACGAAGGCCTGCAATCTTTGATTTTCCTGGGCCGACGGCGGCAGGTAAAAACAGCCGTCAACCACGCCATCAATCGCAAGCAATTCTGCGTTCAATGCGTCTAGCGAAGTTCGCCTTCCTGCAATTTTGAGAATGCTGCCGGTCCTGCCATGTAGCGTAAATCTATCTGCACTGTGCATCTCAATATGGTCGGTGAGTGCCAGGGCTTGCGCAACACGCGGCCCTTCCAGCCAGCTTTGCTCACCTTCAATACGCAATTGAAAATCCGGACATAGTGTCCATTCGAGATACTCGGCAGGGCGCCGCGTTGCTGTAATGCCCGCTTCGGTACAGCCGTAAATTTCATATAAGGGCGCGTTCAATATTTTCTCGGCAGCGACAGCGCCCGGCTGGTCGATGGGCATAGTCGCTGAAATGGCGCCGGCAATACCGCGCAGCGCATAGTCTTCGCTGATCAGCGCGCGAAGATGCACGGGCGTAGTCATCAGCCACACGGGGGCATTCGCACTTTCTGCAGCATGTTCAATATCCGCCGGCAGCAATGGCCGCGCGCGATGAATCGTGCAGCCCCACTGCAGTGGGAAAACGATAGTGCTCTCCAGGCCGAACATATGCTGCGGCGGTATCGTACCCACTATGCAGGAGCCGGGCGGCACGCCAAATGCGTGCTGGAGCTGGTCGGCTCCCTGCACCAGCATGCCCCAGGTTTTAAGATGCGCCGAGGCTTGGCCGGTGCTGCCCGATGTAAACAAAATCACGGCGGCCTGGTCTGCGGGAATCCCGGGTATGGACAGCTCCGCGGCAGCCTGCAGATCGGCTGGATCGGCGGCGGCCGGGTGTTCCAGGTAGCCTGCTAACAAATCATCGGTGAGTACATACGTATCGGCAAAATCATCTTGTATTCGGTTAATCGCTTCCGTGGCGCGACTGGACGGCGTCAAGGTGATCCGGTTGGCGATCAAGGCCGCAGCAAAGCCGAGCAGGAAGTTATAGCGGTCGTCGCACAAATTGATCACATGCTGGCAATCCGGCAAGCGGCTTGCCAGCTTGCGCGCCAGGGCGATGAACTGGGCAGGGCTGACTGCCTCGTTGCCCAGGGCCAGCGGGCTGCCGGCAGGAAAGTGCCGGATCAGCGGCAAAGCCTGTTGTGAAAGCGCCGGCATCATTTACCGCGCATCCAGATAGGGCCCGATTTTATCAACGACAAGACAAACTGAAATGGGTTGGCGTGCGGATATTGCGTAAAACGGAAACGTCGAAACATGTATTCACCTAAAAACAGCAGGCCCATTAATACATAGCTAATGAGACCAGTAAACAGTGCCCACCATGCGTGCAGGCCGGACCATGCAAGCGATGCGGAAACCAGCGCCATGGCCACGAACAGGCTGCTCCAGATTTTGGTCAGTGTGCGGGTGTAAGCAATCAGATCCTGCGGCAACTCGGCATTTTCCTGCTTGCTGATAGCTGCATGTTCCATCCTGGCGAACATGCTGATCATCGGTTCTCGCCCACGCATCAGCGTGCGTCCAAATACCCAGGCCAGCAGGGCGTTCAGTATCGTCGGCGGCAGCATGAGCGCAAAAGCGGGGGCGGTCTGCCAATGCGGCAGAATCCAGTGTGTAAGGAATGGATACGACAAAACCAGCGCTGTCGTCACGAACTTGACAATAGCCTTGGTCCGCATGGATTTGATAAGTGGTAACCCGCGCCTATTTAACGCGTTCTTGGTTGATGTGCTGCGCCAGGCTTGCCAGCGAAGAGAAAATCTGCTTGTTGTTTTCGTTGTCAGAACGCAGCTTCACACCGTATTTTTTTGACACGGTCAAGGCGATTTCGAGCACATCCAATGAATCGAGTCCCAGATCTTCAACCAGGGACTGCGCTGGATCGATGTCTTGAGGTTTAATTTCCAGATTCAGTACCTGCACTACCAACTCTGCCAATTCTGCTTCCGTTGTTCGTTGTTCACTCATTGTTTTGCTGTAAAAATAAGATAGCCACTCGATGAAACGGGCCTGCTATCGGTAATTTGGAGGTTGGTCTGAGGTTTTAGATGACCAGCCTGAAGATTTTTAGCCGTTAATGGCCCATTATGGCCTACATTGTGACGAATTTTAGACCTCCCGTCTATGTCGGCATCCGGCGACAGGGCTGGATAAGGAGGTTTTGCGCCTGAATTCAAGGAAAATACTGCTAAGATGATGCCTGTTTGACTCCGCCACCTGCTTCCGCTGGTTTTTCAACTCAATATTCCCTATTTCAGCGGCACTCGTTTATGCATCATGTTTTCGCCTGGTTCTCCCGTGCAACAAGCAAGTCGACGAACATTTTTGGATTTTTGGCAACGATAGCGCTGCTTCTGGGATTGTCGGCTTGTTCAGTGGCGCCTGTGAGTGAATCGGCTGCGGTGGCCGGACTGCCTCAAAATCAATTGCCGATCCGATTTTTATTGACCTTTGATGACGGCCCTGTCGCTACCAAAGAAAATAGCCCCACGCAATCCATACTGGACGACCTCGCGGATAATCCGCTGCAACCTGGTATCAAGGCAATTTTCTTTTTACAAACGCGAGCCAGCGATGCCGGCGGTTCTGCATTGGGGCGAGAGTTCATGCAGCGCGAATATAGCGCCGGGCATGTGCTGGGTTTGCATAGCGCCACCGCCGGGCATGATAATCATCGCTACCTCAGTCCCGAGGTATTTACCCACTCCCTGGATGACGGCATCGCCGATATCCGCGCCGTCACCGGCAGCGCGCCATCGCTGGTGCGGCCGCCATTCTGGAGCTATGATCAGCGCACCTTGGCCGGGTACCGGCAGCATGGATTGCATATGCTGCTGACCGACCTGAGTGCAAACGACGGCAAAGTCTGGGGAGTCAATTTCAGCCTGAGAAGGCGCTCCAGCATGTTGCACCAGCTTGCCGAAGTGCGCGAGCAGATAGCGCTGGGCGCACTGCCTGCAGTCGACGGCAGCATACCGGTGGTGGTCACTTTCCACGATATCAATCGCTACACTGCGCGCCATATGCGAGAATATTTGCAGATATTGGCCGATAGCGCGCGCGAGTTGAATATGCCGACCGCCGCCAAGCCCTTTTATGACGATCCTGCCGCGTTGGAGCGGGCTGCGATAGCCCGCTCTGTCGGCGATGCGTCACAGAAGGTTCATTTGCCCGGACTTTGGAACTGGATCTGGAATTAACGGTTTGCCTTATCTCACAACGAGTTGGTATAAATTAGTATAAAAAGAGACAAAAAAATAGGATAGCCATGAGCCAAAAGAATGAGAATTGCGAAGTGCTGATCATCGGCGCCGGTCCGGCCGGCTCCGTGGCCGCGGCGCTGCTGCGGCAGCAGGGGCGGCATGTAGTCGTGATCGAGCGTGAGCAATTTCCGCGTTTCAGCATCGGTGAAAGCTTGCTGCCGCAAAGTATGGAGTACCTGGAGCAGGCGGGGATGTTGAAGGCCGTGGTGGAGGCCGGTTTCCAATATAAGAACGGCGCCGCGTTCGTCAGGGGGGAGCGCTCCACAGAATTCGATTTCCGCGATCAATTTTCCAAAGGCTGGGGCACGACCTATCAGGTGCAACGCGCCCACTTCGACCACCTGCTCGCAACGGAGGCAGAACGCCAGGGTGCAGAAGTCAGGTATCGGCACGAAGTCGTCAGCGTGGAGGTGAATGCCGACAAACCGAGCGCTGTGGTCAAAAATCCGGAAGGCACCGAGTATGTCATTGAGGCCGGTTTTATCCTTGATGCCAGCGGCTTTGGCCGTATCCTGCCGCGCCTGCTGAAACTGGAGTCGCCTTCGAATTTTCCTGTGCGCGGCGCCATTTTTACGCACGTGGAAGACGGCATTCCGCTGGTCGGATTTGACAGGAACAAGATTAGGGTTACCGTTCATCCCGAGCACTGCAATGTCTGGTATTGGCTGATACCGTTTGCCAATGGACGCTGCTCATTGGGCGTAGTGGCAGAAACGGAATTTCTGGCCCAATACAAGGGATCAGAAAGCGAGCGTTTGCAGGCCCTGGTGAATGAAGACCCTTCCTTGCAGCGCTTGCTGGCGAATGCGGTTTGGGATACGCCGGCCCGGCAAATTGTCGGGTATTCCGCCAATGTCAAATCGCTATGGGGCCCCGGTTACGCATTGCTGGGGAATGCCGGTGAATTTCTGGACCCGGTATTCTCTTCCGGCGTGACCATCGCCTTCAAATCGGCAAGCATGGCGGCGGCCCTGCTCAAGCGGCAGTTCGCGGGCGAAACCGTCGATTGGCAGAGCGAATACGGCGCGCCGCTGAAACAGGGCGTGGATACGTTCAGGGCTTTTGTCGAATCCTGGTATGCGGGCGCCTTCCAGAAAATTATTTTCAAGGAAGGGCAGTTGCCGGAGATACGGCGCATGATCTGTTCGATATTGGCCGGTTATGCGTGGGACCAAAGCAATCCTTACGTACGTGAGACCAAACGCCGGCTAGCTACCTTGGAAGAAATCTGTGCGCTGGATTGATGTGAGAACTCGGTTCTCGTTGTCAATGCACGCGCGTTGAATAGAAGTACCGCGTCAATTCCAGCCTCGGGCGCCAGCTCAAGAAACTTAAAAACCGCATATCTTCACAGATATGCGGTTTTTTCGTATCCAGGAAAATACGGCGCTTTCCTTACCCGGATCCTGAATTCGTCGTCCCGGGGGGGCAAGACGCGTATGCTTCTTTGCTTTATTTAATCATTTTCAGATACGCAATCAAATCCGCGCGCTGCTTTGCATCCGCAAGGCCGGAGAAAGGCATCAGGTTGCCGGGGACGGTTTTTTGCGGATCTGTGAGGTAGGCATCCAGGGCTTTCTCGTCCCAGCTCAAGTTGGCCCTTTTCATTGCCGGACTATAGCGAAACCCTGGAGACGACGCCGACTTGCGGCCGACTATGCCCAGCAGGCCAGGGCCCACGCCGTTGGTGGCGGTGACCGCATGGCAGGCAGTGCATTGCGCAAAGACTTGCTTCCCTGCGTCGGCGTCTTGCGCCATCGCAGGAGCGATGGGCGTGCAAGACAGGGCAACGATGGTAGCCAGTGCCGCTTTGTTCAGTCGCTTCATTTCTGTACTCCTTGATCAATTTTCATATGATTTTTGTGTCGTATCACAGCATTCCTGTCACAGCATCCGCGGATGCTGCACGTACTGCACCAGGTCGTCACCGAGGCGTAGCGCCAGTGCAGCCAGCGGGCCGGTCGGATTGTAGCCGGAGTTATGCTGGAATACGGAGGCGCCGACAATAAACAGGTTCTGCGCATCCCAGTGCTGCAAGCGTGGCGTGACCACGCTTGTGGCGGGATCAATACCCATCGGCGTACCGCCGGTAATGTGCGTGGTCTGGTAGACGCGCGTGTCGAACGGGCTTTTGCGCGGCGTTGCCGGGCTAACGATATCGGCGCCCATGGATTTGGCTATCGCCTCTATTTTTTTTGTCAGGTAGACCGACATTTTCATTTCATTGTCGCGCCAGTCAAAAGTCATGCGTACCAGCGGCTGGCCGTAGGCGTCCTTGTACACAGGGTCGAGGTCGAGGAAATTTTCCGTGTGCGGGTAGCAACTGCCTTGCACCGACAAGCTGAACGAATGCGCATACCAGTCGGCGTTGGCTTTTTTCCATTGCGTGCCCCAACGCGGCGTCCCCGGCGGCACCCGGCGCGATGTGATGGGGCGGCCGCCGAAAACATTGCAACTGATTGCGCCGCCCCCAAGGAAGCCCAGGCCGGTATGATCGAAATTGTCATTATTGAAATCGTCAATCACGGTTCCTGTGCTGCCGGTGGCAAGGAAGGGATTGATCCAGCGGTCCTTCATGAACAAATTCACTCCGGAAGTCGTCTGGTAGCAGAAATTCCTGCCGACCACGCCCTTGCCGGTCGCCGGATTGTAGGGCGTGCCAATGCGGTCCAGCAGCAGCAATTTGTTGTTGGTCATGGTGAAGGCAGCCAGCACCACGACATCGGCAGGCTGCTCATATTCCTGGCCGTTGTGCAGGTTGACATAGCGCACGCCCGTCACCCGCCTGGTCTTGCGGTCGTAGTTAACGCCCAGCACATGGCTGAACAGGCGCAGTTCAAAGCCTTTGCGCTGCTTCAGCATAGGATATAACAAGACCTCCGGTGAAGCCTTGGCTTGCGCCTCGCAAATGAATCGTTCGCAATGGCCGCAATACTGGCATTGGCCGAGCTTTTGTCCGTCCGGGTTGGTATACACGCCGGAGGAGTTGGCCGCAGGGGTAGGGAAGGGATGGTAGCCCAGGCTTTCAGTCGTTTGCTTGAAGATCAGGCCGGCCTCGGTAATTTCCAGCGGCTTTTGCGGATATTCGCCGCGGCGCGGTGCTTCGAAAGGATTGCCGCCCGGCTGGATTTTTCCTTCGATATTGCCGGCCTTGCCTGACAAGCCGAACAGCTTTTCAAACAGCTCATGATGAGGCTCCATCTCCTTGTAGGTCACCCCCCAATCTTGCAAGGGCATGTTGGCAGGAATAGCATTTTTGCCGTACCGGTTAGCGTAATGGGTGCGCAAGGTCGGGTCGTACTCCGCCCAGCGCCAGGTGTGGCCGTTCCAGTGGTTGGCCGCCCCTCCCATGCCTTCACCGGGAAGAAAAGCCTCCATCCAGCGCACCGGCAGCGATACGTCATTGCGGGAATGGCGCAAGGTATAGGTTTGCACATCGCATTTTTGTACCAGGCCTTGCCTTACATCCCAGCGCAACTCATCGCGCTGGCTCGGCAATTTGGCCTCGGCACCGTTGGTATGATCGCCGCCGCGTTCCAGCACTACCACATCCACACCCTGTTCTGTCAGCCGCCTTGAAATCAGGGCGGCAGTCAGCCCTCCGCCGACGATGACGACCGTCCGCTTGTCTAGTTTCTTGAGCATTTGATTTTTCCTTCAGCTGAAATCAACTATGGATTTGGGGTCTTTCGCGCCTGGAAAGGGTTTGCCACGATAGTTGACCATGTCTAGCGTATGCGTCGCCGGCAGGCCCGGATAACCGACCATTTTCCAGAACACCTTGTTGTTATTGCCGCCATACAGAGGATCGGCAAAGCAGGCTTGCGAAAACAAGGGATAAATCAGGTCATTGAACCAGGATGCCAATGGAACGGAGTCGTCCTTAACCTTGCCGTCTGCAATATTCTTTAGAAAGGCGTCGGCGTCGGGGGGCGGCAACTGGTCAAAGGTTTTGCCGAACTGGCTCTGGCATTGCCGGTTGGCCGCTTCCACGCCAAGCTTGAAAAACGCTTCCGGCGTTAGCGGCAATTGCGGGCCGAGCTCCGGTTTTCCTTCTTGCCACGGGCCTTGCATATAGCGCCCCGCGCCCTTGCCGAAAGCCCCTGACAATTGACGATCAATAAAAATCGCCAGGCCGCAATCGACGCCGTTCGGCGTGTATTCGTCTGCCGGGCACATGACGTTAACCATGGTTTCGACAAATGCCGCTTCGTCGGCGCTAAAGCATGCATAGCCGACCGGGGCTGGCGGTGCCGGCGCGGCGTCGGCCGCCAATGCGGCTGGTGACGCGGCGATTACAGCGGTAGCGCCGGCGCCGGTGATCAATTGGGAAGAGAAAGGTGCGGTTCCTGCTATGGTAATAACTTGCCGCAAGAAATTCCGCCGCTGTGGGGGGAGTGGTGCCTCATCGCTCATCTGTACCTCCTGAAATCAAGTGGGTGAGATAACGTATATCGGACTTCTTATAGATTTCCAATATTGCCAGATAGGTCTTCCATCAGCAATGACATTTACACCTTATAGGACAAATAAGTGGTTCGATAAGCCTGCCCATGCATAAGCGGCTACGCGACGTATCTTCAGGGAGACATAGAGGGGCGGAATAGTTAGTTGCCAGGGTGGGCCATGGGGCCGGGAGTTCGCAAAGCTTCTGGTGCGGCGAATAATTTAACTCCAGACGGCGCTTGCAAGAGCGCTGATATATGCATCGACGGGCAAATTTTCCTGGGATTCCTTGCAATTCGTGATGACGGGCCTTTTGAGAATTTGGCAATATCCGGTCTTGTCCTTGCTCAACTCAGTCTGGAACAATGCTAGGATTGGGGTTGCATCATTAAATAATTCAGAAACAATCCCTCTATGGCCCGCCTCAATCTCACTTTTCCCGACGACCAGTTCTACTACTCCACGACATTGACGGTGCGCGTCACCGACATCAACGGCGCCAACCATCTCGGCAACGATTCCATGATCTCGATGATCTCCGAAGCGCGTGCCCGCTTTTTATTTGAGTTCGGCATAGGCGAGACGGCCAGCGGCGGGCGCCTGCCGGGCATTATCGTCACCGACCTGGCGACGATGTACAAGGCAGAGGCACATGCGCGGGACCAGTTGCTGTTTGAAGTCGGCGTGATGGACTTTAACAAGTATGGCGGCGACATCACCTTCCGCATAACCCGGCCTGCCGATAACACGCTGGTGGCGATGGCCAAATCCGGCTTTGTCTGCTTTGCGTACAAGACCGGCAAGGTGGTGCCCATGCCGGAAGAAATCCATCAAAAATTCCCCAGGCTGAACTGGGTGGACTGAAGCGTAGCGGAGCTGCTTGCGGCACGACAGGGCCGCACTTCATGCAATGCACCGGTATGCGGGCAAAAGGCGATTCAGCCGAACCGAATTGAGGCTATCATATCCCTCTAACGAGCCTAATAAGAGTCTGTCATGGATGCCAAGACCGCACATATCTTTAATGAAACATATTTTCCCAAGCTCAAGCAACTGATCAGCAACAAGCTGCCAGCGGAAATTGTGGCGGATGATCTCGATGGGAAAGCGAACCAGGCCAAGGTCGTGTATTTGCACGGCGGACCGGCGGCCGGCGGCAGCAAATATGAGTTTCCGTTAGGGCTGACCATTTTCTGGAGCCCGCACACGATCAAGGAACTGGTGAAGCACCCCGGCAACCGCATGCGCCGCTTTGAGCGGCATATTGCCAAGTTCCTCAAGAATATAGAGACCTATACCGAGGTCGATTTTGCCTCTTCATCGCAGCATAGCCGCGAGACGCTGGGCGTCCCCGGCCCCGATTTTGACGACGAATAAGCTGCACATGCACTGCCTGCTGCCTGGGCAAGCCTACTGTACGCCGACAGACAGAGCAGATTGAGTACAGATGTTATGGTTTCCACTCAAAGAGGAGAACGCCATGAGCAGACAGCCGAGCGAGTCTTTTAAAGGCTACGACATTTTTACGATAGCGCTTCCCGCCAAAGACGGCAGGTGGTCGGCTACGACCGAGATACAAAAGATGGGGGCGGACGGATTGGAAATCTCGCAAAGCTTCACCGGCCCGTTTGAGGCGGCTACCGAAGCCGATGCAAAAAATGCCGCACTGCATGAGGCGGAGAGAAAGATCGTGGACATGATTGCCAGCCCGGTGGGCGGCGATTTCTAGTCTTTAAGAGCCCGGCTATATATTCTTCCAGAGCAGCTATATATTTCACCAGAGCACAAAAAAACCCGCGCGCGGCGGGTTAAGGGTGCTGCAGGGGATTTCAACATGAGCTTTCCGGAGTGGGGCGGACTGCATGTTCCACCATCTCGGCATACAGGCGCAAGCTGGCTTCGTCCGGACTTTCAGTCTTCGCGCCCTGGGCCGCTACTTCAGGGATCACGCTCAGCCTCCAGGCATTTGCGTCCGCGCTCGTTTTGTCAGCTTTTTCCATTTCTTTAGATTTTTTTGCCATTTGCTGCACTGCGTTAAAAATTCCAATAAGCTCATCTTACTTCGCCATAGTTAAAAAGATAACGGAGGAAACTCTCGTGCTTGTGTAGGAATAATCTTACGTACAAGAAAATCTCATCCAAAGCTGGCTTCCAAGGACGACAATGCTGTTGTGTGCGGGGTTGCCGCGCTTGTAGCTTTTGCAACATGATTGTTCATTGATAAATCATGCAAATGACGATTCGTTCAGGCGAATGTTTCGATTCGGTCTTTGTTTCATCTGGGCAGAATTGCCTGCAGGTATAATGCTGCGTTTTAGAGCACATATTCACGACACTTTTTGAAAGTGGGTTGTGCCAAGTCATTATCAATACGAGAGTTCAGGTATGGTCGGGAAAGATTCGTTTGCAACGACAGTCATGGCGTTGCTGCAAGAAAAATTGAAAACGGTATTTGTCAGCCGCGCGCAACGCAAGAAAGAGGCGGACGACTATGCCGCCGTCTGTGTTGAGGCCTGGCGTATCGCCAGGGATACCGCGTCTGAACTGAAAGAGATTGCCCGCCAGTGCCGCCTGGCGCTGGAAAACGGCGGCTTTGCCTACGATTCCTCCAAGATGGCGGCGATACGCGAAAACATCGCTGCGCTGAAGGCCAGGAACTGTCCGGCTGAACTCAAGATCACCATCAGCGACCTGGAGGCGATGGCTGCGTGGACCGCCTTGTGCGAACAGAAAATGGGCGGCGGCGCGGCGACGGACCGTAGCGCCACAGCGGCAGAGGCGGATGAAAAAAGATCGCATGCGGAACAGGTGGAAGCGCAACTGGTAGTCAATGCGAGGCTGGCAACGGCAGAGGCGGATAAATTCGTCGGTTGGTAGCCGGCGGCTCCGGCAAACATTCCTGATACGAATGGCTTGCCAACTTTAAAAGTGCGCATGCGCGCTCCGTGATAAGATTTTTAACAAATATAACGGAGGCAGCTATGCGGACAGAGCAGATCAAGGGGCACGAGATCGAGATATCTGGAGTGCGGGTAGCCAATAGCAGCAACTGGACCGCCTACCTCACGATCTATGGCCCCAGCTCGAATCCCATGCACCGTCACAGTGTTTTCCCTAACCAGCAAGTCTGTGTGGAAGAGGTATTCAACAGCGAGCAGGCCGCGCAAGAGGCCGCGCTTAAAGTAGCCAGGGAGATGTTGTCAGCGCGCTGAAAACAGGCAACGCGGCCGCTTTTCCCGGCCTGCGTTTGGCGGCGTCTATTTTTTTGTCTTGCGATGCCGGTCTGCAGATTCCCGCAATATCGTATAGTTCCAGTCATGCGTGTCGATGGCGCCGCCGACGTTAGTCGTTACCCGGAATTTATCCCGATCTTCCGCCAGCCTCTGGCCTTTGGCTTCAAATTTCTGGGCAACGTCTTTATTGACATAGACGTCCAGGTCGACCTCATCCCCCTCCATTGCAGCAGGGGACAGCACAGCCAGGATCGTTTTTTGCGTGAAGTCGACTACATAGGTCGGTGGTTTTAGAAGGTTCATGTCTTCCTCGCTAGCTGGTGATGCTGTGGGGGAGCGCGGACAAATCAGGCAGCAGATGTCGCGCTAAACTATTCTACGCTTTGCCCAAGGGACTTGAGCAATTAAATTGCGTCATGCCGCAATTCCCAATCGTGGGGTTTTCCAGCCTGGCCAGGCCATTAACAAGGCTCTTTGAGGGCTCTTTGCATCGCGTACACTATTTGGATGCAAAGAATCCTCACCTGGCCATGCCGCTTACCTGGCTGGGCGCTTCATTTCGCAGGAGGTGGGCTGGCTTGCTACAAAGCTATCGATCTTTTGTGTTGTTTTCCAGCCATAACCGGTGTTTTCCTGATCGTATCTGACGTCCTTGCCATTGGTCTTGGTCCAGGTCGTGATATAGATCGGCTGCTGCGCCTGGTGGTCGGTCTTGCGCATTTCCACTTCTCCGTTCAGGCTCTTGATCTTCATCCCCTCCATCGCAAAGGCGACCTTCACCGGATCGGTGGAGCCGGTGTCCTTGATCGCCTTGGACAGCATCGCGATCTCGCTGTGGCTGGACATCAGCCAGTAGTCTTCGTTGTATTTTTTCTTGAAGGCTTCCGCAATCTCGTGGCCGGCATAGGTTTCGTTATTGATGTTCCAGTTGCTGACATTCTTTACCCGGTCCACGCCGGCGGAACCCATCGCGGTCGGCACGCCAGTGGTGTAGGCGGTGTAGGTGTAGAAATTGGCTTTCAGGTCGGCTTCTTTGGCGGCCTTGATCAGCAAGGCCAGGTCATTGCCCCAGTTGCCGGTGATGACGGAATCGGCACCGGAGGCCTTGATCTTGGCCACGTAGGGTGAGAAATCCTTGACGGTAGCGATAGGGTGCAGGTCGTCGCCGACGATCTGTATATCGGGCCGCTTGCGTTTCAGATAGTCCTTGGAGGCCCGGCTCACCTGGTGGCCCAGCGCATAGTTCTGTCCGATGACGAACACTTTCTTGATGCCTTGGTCCTTGGCCATGAAGCTGGTCAGCGCTTCCATGCGCATGTCTGAGTTGGGTTCAAAACGGAAATGCCAGAAGCTGCATTTGGCGTTGGTCAGGTCGGGGTCCAGCGCGGCAAAATCCAGGAACACCAGTTCCTTGCCGGGGTTGCGCTCATTGTGCTTGTTGATGGCTTCTATCAGTGCAAATGCCACGCCGGAACCGCCGCCCTGCGTCACATAGCGGTAGCCCTGGTCAATTGCATTCTTCAACTGGGTGGAGGAATCCTGCGGGCTGCCCTTGCCGTCAAAACCGACCACTTCTATCGTGTTGTTGCCCGCCCATTTTTGCTGGTTTGCCAAATCGGCAATCATCTGGAAGTTTTTCAGGGCGGTCTGCCCTGGAGGAGCAAAGGCGCCGGACAGCGCGTCGATAAAGGCAATTTTAACGTTCTCCGCCTGCGCATGGCTTGCAAAGCCCGTAGTGGCAAGCGCGGCGAGCAACAATGCCGGGCCTATTTTCTTCAAACGATGTTTCATTCGGGTATCTCCATATTATTAGAATTTATAAACCGGCAAACATTTTCGACAACGAGCTTCTTCGGTGCATGAAGCGTTCCAGCGTGCCATATTTTTAAACAACGTGTTGAATATATCGCAAGGAATATGAATTCACTAGCAATTTCCTGAATAGGGCTTGTATCATCCTCGTCTTGCAACAAGTTGATATCCCGCCGCCTGCCTGCGTCCTGCGACGAAGCCTAAGCTAGGGTACACTTTAAGAACTTTAATTTTTTAGGCAACAAATGCCGGGAGCCCTGGCGATATGCAAGGGCAGGCGTTTAAGACCCAAACGAATCATGCAGATGGAAGCTACCAAAGTTGTAGAGTTTGAACGTCCACAGATGGACAGCGGCACCAGTTGTGTCGCCAATGCCTGGGCCAAAATCCCGGTCGTGCCTTCCGCTACGGAAAAAACAGCGCTGAAGCAGCGTATCAGACAGTTACTGCGCGAACAAAATGCAGTGCTGGTCGCCCACTATTATGTCGATGCCGATATCCAGGACCTGGCGGAAGAAACCGGCGGTTGCGTGTCCGATTCGCTGGAGATGGCCCGCTTTGGGCGCGACCATCCGGCCAAGACATTGGTGGTCGCCGGGGTGCGTTTCATGGGCGAGACCGCAAAGATACTCAGTCCGGAAAAACGCATCCTGATGCCGGACCTGGATGCGACCTGCTCGCTGGACCTGGGTTGTCCGGCAGATGAATTCAGCGCCTTTTGCGATGCGCATCCTGACCGCACCGTAGTGGTGTATGCCAATACCAGCGCAGCGGTAAAAGCCAGGGCTGACTGGATGGTCACTTCCAGCATAGGCCTGGACATCGTTGCCGACCTGCATGCGCAAGGCAAAAAAATCCTGTGGGCGCCGGACAAACATCTGGGCGCCTATATCCAGAAGCAGACCGGCGCCGACATGCTGTTGTGGCAGGGCTCCTGCCTGGTGCATGACGAGTTCAAGTCAGTCGAGCTGGAAACGCTGAAGGAAGAATATCCGAACGCCAAGGTGCTGGTGCATCCGGAGTCCCCGGCCTCGGTAGTGGCGCTGGCAGACGTGGTGGGCTCCACCACGCAAATGATCAACGCCGCCAAAAATATGGATGCGAAAGAATTCATCGTCGCCACCGACAACGGCATCTTGCACAAGATGCAGATGGCGGCGCCGGACAAGCGCTTTATCGTTGCCCCCACCGCCGGCAACAGCGCCACCTGCAAGAGCTGCGCGCACTGCCCTTGGATGGCAATGAACGGCCTGGCCAACCTGGCGCAGGTATTGGAAACCGGCGCCAATGAGATCCACGTCGACCCCGAGCTTGGCAAGAAGGCGACGGTCTGCATAGACCGCATGCTGGACTTCGCAGCAAAGAAAAAAGCCAATGTGCGTCCGAGCGGCGACCTGGCGCAAGAGCAAAAACTGTTTTCCGGTATAGGCCCCGCATGAGCGCGCAAATTCAAGATTTCCCATCCACGCTGAACAATCCCTTTGCCCCTTTCGATAGCGCACTCGCTGCGGCCTTTGAGCGCAATGTCTCCGACGCACTGACGGAAGACGTGGGCAGCGGCGACTTGACCGGCAAGCTGGTGCCGGCGGATGAATGGGTCAATGCCCACGTAGTCGTGCGCGAGCAGGCCGTGCTGTGCGGCGCGCCGTGGTTTGAGGCAGTGATGAAGCAACTGGATGCCGGCATCCGCATCAGCTGGCAATATGCGGAAGGTGCGCTGATGGCTGCCGATACGGTAGTGTGCAAGATAGAGGCGCCGGCGCGCGCCTTGCTGACTGCCGAGCGCGGCGCCTTGAACTTCCTGCAGCTACTGTCCGGTGTCGCCAGCGCGACACGCCGCTATACGCAGATCGTGGCAGGCACGCGCGCGGCGATACTTGATACCCGCAAGACCATGCCGGGTTTGCGGCTGGCGCAAAAATACGCGGTACGCGTGGGCGGCGGCAAGAACCAGAGGCTGGCGCTGTATGACGGCATCCTGATCAAGGAAAATCACATTGCAGCAGCGGGCGGCGTTACCGCAGCGATGCAGGCGGCGCTGGCGCTGAATGCCGGCGTCAGCATACAGATAGAAGTGGAAAACCTGAAGGAGCTGGATGATGCGCTGCAGGCGGGCGCAAAATCCATCTTGCTGGATAATTTTACGACGGATATGATGCGCGAGGCGGTAGGGTTGACAGCAGGGCGCGCAGTGCTGGAAGCTTCGGGGGGCGTGGATGCGACGACGGTGCGGGCGATCGCCGAGACCGGCGTGGACAGGATATCGATAGGCAGCCTGACCAAGGATGTGAAGGCGACAGATTTTTCGCTGCGCATCATCTAGCGGAGAATGAAAGTAGGTGTGATAGCGCAGCGTATCGCACAGTCAACGCCTGACGCCATGCAGCGGGTTTCGATGTTCCATCCAATTAGTGGCGATGCATTTTTTCTAAAGCTCATTGGTGCGATACGCTGCGCTATCACACCCTACGAATAATTTATCACCTCAAATAAAAAAAGAGCGCCGCTAAAAATCCGGGCGCTCTTTTCGTTTCCGGGTACAGCTATTTCTTCCGCTTCGGAGACAGCACTGTCGCCAGCGCTTTCGGCAAGGTGTCCGGATAGTCGCGGCTGAAGTGCAGGCCGCGGCTTTCGCGGCGCGATAGCGCGCTATTGACGATCAGCGAGGCCACTTCCACCAGGTTTCGCAATTCCAGCAGGTTATTGGAGATGCGGAAGTTGGCATAGTATTCGTCAATCTCTTCCTTCAGCAGGCGGATGCGGTGCTTGGCCCTTTCCAGGCGCTTGGTAGTGCGCACGATGCCCACATAGTTCCACATGAAGCGGCGCAGTTCGTCCCAGTTGTGGGCGATGACGACTTCTTCATCGGCATCCGATACCCGGCTTTCATCCCAGGACGGCAGTTTACGGAATTCCGCTTCCGGCTGGCTGGCTATATGCTGTGCCGCGGCCTTGCCGATTACCAAGCATTCCAGCAGCGAGTTGCTGGCCAGGCGGTTGGCGCCGTGCAGGCCGGTATAGGCAGTTTCGCCTACCGCATACAGGCCGGGCAGGTCGGTCCTGCCGGTAGTGTCGGTGACGATGCCGCCGCAGGTGAAGTGCACTGCAGGCACCACGGGGATCGCCTGTTTGGTGATGTCTATGCCCAGTTCCAGGCATTTTGCATAGATGGTGGGGAAGTGTTCCTTGAGGAATTCCGGCGGCTGGTGGCTGATATCCAGTTCCACATAATCCAGCCCGCGTTTTTTCATTTCAAAGTCGATTGCACGCGCGACGACATCGCGCGGCGCCAGTTCCATCCTTTCGTCATGCGCCTGCATGAAGCGGGTGCCGGCCGCACTGCCGGCTTCCGCTGGTAATTTCAATACGCCACCTTCGCCGCGCACCGCTTCCGTGATCAGGAAAGATTTTGCATACGGGTGGTACAGGCAGGTAGGGTGGAATTGCATGAACTCCATGTTCGCCACGCGGCAGCCCGCGCGCCATGCCATCGCAATGCCGTCGCCGGTTGCGGTGTCCGGGTTGGTGGTGTACAGGTAGACCTTGCCGGCGCCGCCGGTAGCCATCACCGTATGGTGCGCCGATACCGTATGCACCTTGCCGGTTTTTACATCCTGCACATACAGGCCTACGCAACGCGGCGTGGGCGTGTGGTCGCCGAGCTTGGCGGTAGTGATGACGTCGATCGCGTAATGGTGTTCCAGCAGCGTGATGTTGGGGTGGGACCTGACTTTCTCTTCCAGCGTCACTTGCACCGCGTGGCCGGTGGCGTCTGCCGCGTGGATGATCCTGCGCTGGCTATGGCCGCCTTCGCGGGTTAGGTGGAAGCCCAGTTCGGCGCTGTCGTCGCGGGTGAACGGAACGCCTTGCTCTATCAGCCAGTCTATCGCTTCACGGCCGTGTTCGATGATGAAGCGGGTGGCGCCCTCATCGCACAGCCCGCCGCCTGCAATCAACGTATCTGAAATGTGCTGGTCGTGGCTGTCGCCGGAATCCAGCACGGCGGCAATGCCGCCTTGCGCCCAGTTGCTGGCGCCGTCCAGCAATTCACGTTTGGAAATGACCGCCACCTTGCGTGTTTTTGCCAGGTGCAGCGCGACTGATAGGCCCGCCAGGCCGCTACCTACTATTGCAACGTCGAATTTCATGTTCATATGAGTTTGATATACATTGGCTATGGCGGACAGTGCTTAGGGCTTTGTTTTGCTACAGTGAGCGTATGCTTTTGCTGCCATCCGGCGCGGCGCCCACGGTGGGCGTGCCAAAATGATCCTAAACTATAGACTATTTTCGGCTTGGGCACTTTGATTGATATTTTTTAGTGCGATAGAGATTTGCGGCGGTAACGTGACTTGTAGCCTGGATGGAGCGCAGCGTAATCCGGGGCTGTGCGGATCGCGAACCTCAATGCCCCCGGATTACGCTTCGCTCCATCCAGGCTACAGTTCTCATTCAATACCTGATTGCTCTGCGTAGAACGCGGATCATGGATGGGGCACGAGGTTTCCTGTATTTATTTGGGCACTACCACCGGTTTCACGGTAGCCGCGGCGCGCTTGGCAATCTCGCGCGCGGTATCCGTATCCGCCGCCACAGCCAGCGCCACGCCCATCCTTCGACGAGTAAAGGACTCAGGCTTGCCGAATAGACGTATATCCACGCCTGGGATTTGCAGCGCCTCTGCCACGCCTTCAAACGCAATCGCCTTCTCATTGTGCTGGCCGTAAATGACGGCAGAAGCGGCGGGTGATTTCAATGCGACATTCACAGGCAGGCCCAGGATAGCCTTCGCATGCAGTTCGAATTCATTCTGTACCTGGCTGGCCATCGTCACCATGCCGGTATCGTGCGGGCGCGGGCTGACTTCGGAGAACCAGACCATATCGTCCTTGACGAACAGTTCGACACCGAACAGGCCCAGGCCACCCAGGTCGTCGGTGACTTTCTTGGCGATGTCGCGTGCGCGCTCCAGCGCCTTGCTGTGCATTGCTTGCGGCTGCCAGGATTCTACGTAGTCGCCGTGTACCTGAACATGACCTATCGGATCGCAGAAATGGGTTTCCACTGCGCCGTCCTTGCCTATCGCACGCACCGTCAGTTGTGTGATCTCATAGTCGAAATCAATAAAGCCTTCGACGATGACGCGACCGGAGTTGACGCGGCCGCCGGCGGCCGCATAGTTCCACGCGGCTTCCACTTCGTCGGCGTTGTCGATTTTGGACTGGCCCTTGCCGGACGAGGACATGACGGGTTTGATGATGCAGGGGAAGCCGATGGCCGTGCAAGCTGCCTTCAGTTCCGCCAGGCTGTCGGCAAAGCGGTACGGCGATGTCGGCAGGGACAGGGTTTCTGCCGCCAGGCGCCGTATTCCTTCCCGGTTCATTGTCAGCCATGCGGCGCGCGCTGTAGGTATGACTCGGACCTTGCCGGCATTTTCCAGCTCTACCAGGGTAGGAGTGGCGATAGCTTCTATCTCCGGCACTACCAGGTCCGGTTGCTCCAGCTCTATCAGTTTTGCCAGGGCCGCGCCGTCCGTCATATCGATGACATGCGACCTGTGGGCGACCTGGTGGCCGGGCGCATTCTCATAACGGTCCACGGCGATGACCTCTACACCCAACCGCTGCAGTGAGATAATCACTTCCTTGCCCAGTTCGCCGGATCCCAGCAGCATTACCTTGGTTGCAGTATGGGATAAAGGCGTGCCCAGTCGTTTTATCGTGTTCATAGTCATTAGTAAGTAGTAGGAAATAGTAGCGGGAAGCGGCTGGCATCGGCGCTGTCACATCGGCCTGGAAACTGCATGACGGAATATGGCAGCGCAATATTCCGGGCATGCATGGTATCAGGGCGTGCGATTATCGGATGTTTTGCCAGTGCCGGCCAGTATGTGCCTCGCATTGACACCAGCCGATTCACGCCGAAATGGATAGCCGAAATTATACTTTCGATTTAATATGAAAAACCGGCATAGATTGTAATGAAAATACGCAAACCGCTTGACACAAGGCTTTGCCGCTTGATTTAATACTGGCTGCAGATTTTCTGCTTGCCGTGATGGATGCTCGACAAATAAAATAATCGGATACATCGTTGCGAAGTCAAACTTTTGTGAGGGGGCGTAAGTGAATAAAACTGAATTGATCGATCACATTGCGAAAACTGCGGACATTTCCAAAGCTGCATCGTCACGCGCACTGGACGCAGTGATTGCTGCGGTAAAAACGACATTGAAAAAGAATGGCACAGTCACTTTGGTAGGTTTCGGCACCTTTTCCGTAGGCAAACGTGCCGCCAGGACAGGCCGTAATCCTCGTACAGGCGATGCAATTAAGATCAAGGCGGCCAAAGTTCCTAAATTTAGGCCTGGCAAAGCTTTGAAAGATGCTGTAAACTAATGGACTTCGTGGTGCGGTGACAAGCACCACCATGTTGTCAGTGTTGTGCGTGGGGCGCTTAGCTCAGTTGGTAGAGCGGAGCCCTTACAAGGCTTAGGTCGGGAGTTCGAGCCTCTCAGCGCCCACCATAAAACTGTTCAACATAATGCAATATCTTAGGAGTGGTAGTTCAGCTGGTTAGAATACCGGCCTGTCACGCCGGGGGTCGCGGGTTCGAGTCCCGTCCACTCCGCCAAGAATACAAATGCCCGCGCAAGCGGGCGTTTTTATTTGTACTTAAATAAATGCCCGCTTGCGGGCATCGCACTTTGCGGAGTGGAGGAAGCCGCCTGCGCGGCTTCCGGCGGGACTCGAAGGGAATCGCTTACCAGCGATTCAGCGGCCTGCAAAGTGTGGGCGAGTCCCGTCCACTCCGCCAAGAATACAAATGCCCGCGCAAGCGGGCGTTTTTATTTGTACTTAAATAAATGCCCGCTTGCGGGCATCGCACTTTGCGGAGTGGAGGAAGCCGCCTGCGCGGCTTCCGGCGGGACTCGAAGGGAATCGCTTACCAGCGATTCAGCGGCCTGCAAAGTGTGGGCGAGTCCCGTCCACTCCGCCAAGAATACAAATGCCCGCGCAAGCGGGCGTTTTTATTTGTACTTACATGAATGCCCGCTTGCGGGCACAGCATCGTAGAACTATCTGCCTTTTTCATTTCCGGATGGAGGCATCGGCTTCAGTCTCCCGGATGCCTGTGCTACGCTCCTTCCTCTGCGCAATCATTCGTCGCTTATATTTGCTTCGCATAGGAACTTCAAGCATGTTACCTCCGCTCCACCGGAGAATCGAAGAAGCCGGCTTCAACAGCCTGCCTTCCATTCAAACCCTGTTATACGACGGATGGCTGATCCGCCTGGCTGGCGGTGGGCCGAAACGAGCAAACTCTGTCAATGTCCTGACTGCATCGGCAATTCCCTTCGCACAAAAAATACGCTACTGCGAACATCTATTTCAGCAGCAAGGCTTGCCGTTGACATTCAGGCTGACAGACCACCCGCAAAACCTGGAGCTTGACGCCTGCCTCGAGCGCGAAGGGCTGCAGCGCATAGACGATAGCCTGGTATTGATGAAGCCGCTTGATCATCCCATGGCGAGCACTAACTCAGAATTGCATCAGCCGGATGCTGAAACATGGTTTTCGCAAATGATGCTCCTCGATCAGGGATCTCCGGAGAGAAAACAGAAGCACGTTGAATTGCTAAAGAGGCTGGCTTTGCCGGCCGTCTACGGCGGCATGCAAACAGGGGAGGGCTATGCGGCTATTGGTCTGGCGGTGATTGACGGCGACTATGCCGGCATTTTTGACATCAACACCGATCCGGTGCTACGTCGGCGCGGCCATGCCCGTGCATTGATGGCGGAGCTCCTGGACGAGGCCAGGCAGCATGGCGCCAGGACCGCTTATTTGCAGGTCGCCGCGTGCAATATGCCGGCGATAGGCTTATATGAAAGCTTGGGGTTTACCCCGGCTTACCGCTACTGGTACCGCTGCAGTGCGGCTTAACCTGAAGCATTTCAAATTATCGGTTATTTGTATAAATGCTGATCCTTCAAATAGTCGATACCGTGCTTTTTTAAATGACTTATTCCCCAGGCGCTGGCGATTTCATATAAAGGGCCAAGGGATCTTCCGTCATTCGATAGAAAATATTCGACCCTGTAGGGTTTTGACGACAAGATGTCTTTTTCTATCAGGCTGTCCCGCTCCAGTTCTTTTAACTGCTGGCTCAGCATTTTTTCTGATATCCCCGGAAGATTATCCCGTAATTCGACATAACTCTTTTTATCGAATTGATGAAGATGGGCAAGGATCAGCAATTTCCATTTGCCGCCTATAAAACCAAGCGTGACGTCGATGGGGCAGGTATAAATTCTATTATTCAGTTTAATCATCGTCTTTTCCAAAACCATCCATGGTCTGACCTACTTTTTGGTAAGTTATTGATTTCGAGCTTCGTTCGTTTTAACTTGTGTGTCTGTATCCGGCATGAAACAGCTCGAGGAAGCGGCATTACGATCTTACACCCTGCAAATGTTTAAGGAAGCAAGCAGTAACTTTACGCAGTTTTTCTTGCTGCGCGATCAAATAAAATCGGATATTGAAAACCTGAGGACGGTAAACAAAAATGGTCACCGAAAAAAACGTTCCAACGCTTTATGAATGGGCCGGAGGCATGCCGGTATTTGAAAAACTGATGAATGCTTTTTATAGAAAAGTTTTATTGGATGAATTTTTGGAGCCTGTGTTCAAGCACATGTCTCCCGAGCACCAGCTGCATGTGGCGCACTTTATCGCGGAAGTTTTTGGTGGCCCCAAAATGTATAGTTCCGCGGAAGGGACGCATTTCAAGATGATCCAAAAGCACCTGGGCAAGCATCTGACGGAGCAGCACAGAAAAAAATGGGTGCAGCTTTTAGTGGAAACGGCGGATGAAATTAATTTGCCGGACGACCCTGAATTCCGTTCGGCATTTGCCGCCTATATTGAATGGGGCACGCGAATAGCGGTTATTAATTCGCAGGAGACGGAAATTGATATGAAGCCAGGCGAACCTATGCCTCGCTGGGGCTGGGGGGAGCCCGGCGGCCCATTTCAAGGCTCTTCGTGATTTTCAGGGAATCCAGGCATGGATGGCAAGGACTTTAGCCAAGCTGGGCCTTCAATTCGTCAGCGGCGGATTTGAGAATTTCGCGGGATAGTTTTTCGTCGTTTACTGCGCGCGCCATCGATATTGCGCCGACCAGGGTGGATAGTGCGGCAATCGCCTTCATCCGCCGGGTCTTTTCCTTGTCGCCGGGAATCAGCGTAGTCAGCAAATCCAGGTAGACGCCAACTTGCTGCGTGTACGCCGAGCGCGCCCGCTCGTTGCTGCGCGCAACGTCGGCCGCCATGGTGGTGACGGCGCAACTGGCGGCCAGGTTATCCCGGTGCACCATGCTGAGGTAGGCGTCTATCACGGCAGCCAGAGGGGCTTGCTTGATCCTGGCCACGGCGGCGACCGCCTCACTGCCGTCTTGCAGCGCGCACTCTACTGCTTCCGCCACCAGCTCTTCGCGCGAATCAAAGTGCCGGTAAAACCCGCCGTGGGTGAGACCGGCATCTTTCATCAGATCGGCCACGCCTATGCCGTCGACGCCGGTTTCGCGGAATCGGCTGGCTGCCACCCGCACTATGCGTTCGTGGCTTTTGGCTTTGTCTGCCTTTGAATGGCCCATATAAAAAATTCCTCCAGATGGGGCTTGACAATGAGGATTATATTCGACATCATCATTTACAAGGATGATGGTCATCATTCACAAGGCCAATGTTGCCAAGAGCACTGCCATTACAAATCGCCGCCCACCCTGGGATATTCTTCCTTGTGCAGGCGCTGAACCGGGAGATCAACATGTACTTCAGCTATCCTGTACGCTCATGCCTGCTTGCCGCCGGCGTTTTTGCACTCGCCGCGTGTACGGCAAATCCGCAGTCCGCGCACGACAAACCAGTTGCACCCGACCACAAGCAGCAGGTCGTCGAGTTGCTGAAGAGTATAGAAACCGGCGATAGCAGGCCGATCGCCTACATCAACCCTGACAAATACATTCAGCACAACCTGGCCGTAGCCGATGGCTTGCCCGGAGTCAAAGCCCTGTTGCAATCGCTGCCCAAGGGAACAACCAGGGTCAACACGGTGCGGGTTTTCCAGGATGGCGATTTCGTGTTCGCGCATACGGAATACAATTTCTTCGGCCCCAAAACCGGCTTCGATATTTTCCGTTTTGAAAGCGGGAAGATCGTCGAGCATTGGGACAATCTGCAAGAGGCCGCCGCCAAGCCCAGCCCCAGCGGCCATACGATGACCGATGGGCCGGCCACCGCCTCCGACCTGGACAAGACTGCCGCCAACAAGGCCCTGATGCAGGTGTATATGGACGACCTGCTGCAGGGACGCAAGGAAAAATTTACCGGCTACTTTGATGGCGGCAACTATATCCAGCACAGCCCGCTGGTGGCGGACCAGCTGAGCGGCCTGTTTGCAGGGTTGCAGGCGCTGGCCAAACAGGGCCTGGTCGTGAAATACGGCAGGGTGCGCCAGGTGCTGGCAGAGGGTAATTTCGTCCTGGTCGTGGCAGAAGGTTCTTTCGGTGGCCGCCCGTCGGCGTATTACGACCTTTATCGTATCCAGAACGGCAAAATTGCCGAGCACTGGGACACCATAGAAGCCATCCCGCCGCGCGCCGAATGGAAGAATCCGAACGGCAAGTTTTGATGTGTAAAACTGCCGTAGTTTCCAGCATTGTTACTTTATACCGAGGAGTTTAGCCATGCCCATGATCGACGTTTACGCAGCTGCCGACCTGTTCCCCGCCGGCACCGACCGCCAGCTTGGCGAAGAACTTACGCTGGCGGTACTCCGTGCCGAGGGTGTGGCCAGCCCCGGAGCCTTTCACTTGAATAATACGGCCGCCTACATTCACCGCATGGATTCGGCCGCGGTGCAAACCGCCGCCACCGCGCTGGCGCGTACCGTGCGCGTTCAGGTCGTGACGCCGCCGGCGGCGCTGAGCCGCGATGGCCAGAAGCAGCTAGTCAGGGAAGTGACCGAGATCGTGACGAAAATTTCCGGCGACCCGACCCAGGCCGGGCGTACCTGGGTGCTGCTCACCGAAGCGGCCGAAGGCGGTTGGGGATTGGCCGGTACTGCCTTTGGCCGCGAGGAATTCGGCGCACTCGTTGCCAAGGCGCGGGCTGCAAGCTAAGGGCTGTGTATTCCAGATGGGGAAGTGCGGCCAGACCCGGCCAAATTCCATGAATGCAGGCATAAAAAGCACCGGAGCAGGTGCTTTTTTGTTTTTACCAGTGCAACAAGCCGGAAAACACTGATAAAATCGCAGATCGTTTAGCAGTCGTAACGGGGATTGGCGACAATTTTCCTGTTGCTTATTAATTAATAATGCTACTAAGTCTTTGATTATATTGATGCTTGTGATGGTTTGAGGCATTTTTCACCCACCCGCACGTGCCGTCAAAAATCAAAAAGGTGAACGCGAGTTCGCCTTTTTTTATATTCGGTAGCCTTAGCTTAGTTTTATTCTAGTGATCGGTCGAACATGTTTGAGTATATCCGTACACATCAGCGCTTGATGCAGTTTCTGTTGCTGCTCATTATTTTCCCGTCCTTCGTGGCTGGCGGCGTATTCAGCTATAAATCCTTCCAGGACGGCGGCGGCGTTGCGACAGTCGGCGGCAAGTCGATTAGCCAGCAGGAATTCAATATCGCCCAGCGCGAGCAGATAGATCGCATGCGCCAGATGTATGGCGCGCAGTTCGACAGCAAGATGCTGAATACGCCGGAAGCTCGGAAAAGCATACTGGACAACCTGATAGCCCAGCACGCACTGAATGCGGAAGTCGCCAAAAACCACTTGAGCATCCCGGACCAGGTTTTGCAGCAAAACATCCTGTCGACGCCGGGCCTGGTGAAACCAGACGGCAGTTTTGATGCAGAGCGCTACAAGAGCATCCTGGCTTCGCAGGGCATGAGCACGGCCGGTTACGAGCAGCGCCTGCGCCAGGATCTGGTGTACCAGCAACTGGTGAATGCAGTGCAGGGCAGCGCCTTCGTGCCAAAAACAGTGGCTGCCAACCTGTCGGCAATGAATGAGCAGGAGCGTGACGTCCAGGCCCTGATATTCAAGGCGGCCGACTATGCATCCAAGGTCAAGGTCACCGATGAAATGCTGAAGGCATACTACGACAAGAATGCCGCGATGTTTGAGATTCCCGAAGCGATCAAGGCAGAATATGTGGTGCTGAGCAATGACTCGCTGGCAGCCCAGATTGACGTGAGCGATGCGGACGTGCAATCCTATTATGAGCAAAACAAGAAGAACTACAGCACTGAAGAGCAACGCCGCGCCAGCCATATCCTGATCGAGGTCAAGAAAGACGCCAGCGACAAGGATAAGGCGGCAGCCAAAGCCAAGGCGGAAAGCCTGTTGGCCGAAGTGCGCAAGAATCCTGCTTCGTTTGCCAAACTGGCCAAGGAAAATTCTGCCGATACCGGTTCCGCAGAACGCGGCGGCGACCTGGATTTCTTTGGCAAGGGCGCCATGGTCAAGCCATTCGAAGACGCTGCCTACAAACTGAAGCAAGGCGAGATCAGTGACGTCGTGCAATCGGATTTCGGCTACCACATCATCCAGCTGACCGCGATCAAGCCTGCCGCGCTGAAGCCGCTGGAAGAAGTCAAGCCGGCCATCGTTGCCGAGATCAAGAAGCAAAAAGCGTCCAAGGCCTATGCCGAAGCGGCGGAAACCTTCACCAATACCGTGTATGAGCAGGCGGACAGCCTGAAGCCGGTTGCGGACAAGCTGAAGCTGAAGATACAGACCGTGGAAGGCCTGACCCGTAAACCTAACCCGGCTTTGCCGCCGACGGTGCTGACCAATAACCAGAAATTCCTGACCGCGATTTTCGGCGATAGCGCGATCAAGAAAAAGCTGAATACCGATGCGGTGGAAGCAGCTCCATCGACCTTGATCGCCGGCCATGTCGTGGAATACAAGCCCGCGTCCAAGCGTCCGTTTGAAGAAGTGAAGGCGACCATCACTGCCGCCGTTACGCAGGCAGAGGCTGCCGCACTGGCGAAAAAAGAAGGCGAAGCGAAATTGCAGGCATTGAAGGCGGCTGACAATACTGCCGGCTTTTCCGACACCAAAACGATTTCCCGCCTGAAAAACCAGGACGTTCCCGGCCCGGCCCTGGTAGACTTGCTGAAGGCCGACACGCAAAAATTGCCGGCTTTTGTAGGCATAGAAGCGCCAGGCAATGGCTATGTGGTCTACCGCATCAGCAAGGTCCGCGCCGGCACGCCGGACGAAGCCCGCCGCGCCAGCGAGAGGACGCAGCTGGATGGCGCCCAGGCGCAGCAGGACATGTTTTCTTATGTGGAAAACCTGAAGAAAAAAGCAAAAGTAACCATCAACCAGGCGGCAATAGAAACAACTACCGCCTCTGGAGGCGACCAGTAATCAGGCGGTGTGCCACCGATTTCCACTGATTAAAAACGGCGCCGGTTTTCCGGCGCCGTTTTTGTTTAGAGGCCCGTTTTAGTATTTTTGCTGCCAGGAGCGTGAAATGAAGCCTTAGCGTTCTGTCCACATTCCAAGCTTCCTGTGCAGCGTTTTGTGCGATCCGTCGCATGCCGCGTGCACCGTCCAGGCGCCTGCCTTACATTCTCAGCATCGTCCTACTCTCCTTTGAGGAACAAGATGCTTGAAATCCGCAATGTGGTAAAAACATTTGGAAAAAATGTGACTGCCGTCGATGGCGTTTCCCTTAGCTTGTCGCATGGAGTGGTGGGATTGATAGGACATAACGGCGCCGGCAAGACGACGCTGATGCAGATGATTGCCACGTTGGCGCGGCCAAGTAGCGGGCAGATCCTGTTTCAAGGTGCGGACATCGTCAAGACGCCGGATGCGATTCGCCGCCGCATAGGCTATCTGCCGCAGGATTTCGGCGTGTACCCGAATCTGACGGCGCTGGAATTCATGCAATACTTTGCCGCGCTCAAGAAGCTGCGCGACCCGGCTCGGATACGCCAGCTGCTGGAAATGGTGAACCTGCATGATCATGCCGACCGGCCGGCCTCCACATTCTCGGGCGGCATGCGCCGCCGCCTGGGCATTGCGCAGGCATTGCTGAACGATCCCGACATCCTGATCGTGGATGAACCGACCGCCGGCCTCGATCCCGAAGAACGGCTGCGCTTTCGCCACCTGTTGTCCGAGCTGGGATTCAGGAAACTGGTGATCATGTCTACCCATATCGTCTCGGATGTGGAGAGCATGGCCAGTCAGCTGGCCATCATGCGTAACGGCAAATTGATCGCTTTTGAAACGCCGGATGAGATTGTCGGCAGGGCGCGCGGCAGGATATGGTCGGCCCAGGTCGGCAGCGAGCACTATGATGCATTGCGTGCCAGGGTGCAGGTCTTGCATGCGCAGCGCCAGGGCGGCAAGCTCAGCCTGCGGATAGCGCATCCCCACTCGCCTTGCGAAGGTGCGCAACTCGCGGAACCCAGCCTGGAAGAGGCTTTGATGGAACAACGCTATGCGTTGAACCGCGCGCAGGAGCTGCCGGTATGATGCCCCGTATTATTGCTGTCCTGGCGCTGAACGAAGTCCGGCTGCGGCTGCGCCGCCTTGGCAGCCTGGTGGTATTGCTGGCGGTGATCGTTATTTTCTGGACCATGGTCCCTGATCCGAATACCGGTACCTTGACCCTGATATCGATCAAGCATGCGCGCGTGCTGTATACTAGTTCGGCGCTGGCGATGGCCAGCGCCAAGCTGTTTGCCGTCCTGTTCGGGCTGCTGGGCTTTTATCTGCTGCGCGGCCGTATGAGTGAAGATCTGCGCAGCGGCGTCGGCAGCGTCATCGCATCGACCCAGGCCGGCAATGGCCTGTTCCTGTTCAGCCGCTGGCTGGGCGGGGTAGGGTATCTGGGCTGCCTGGCCGCGGCCCTGGTTGTCAACATGTTGGTTTTTCACAGCCTGCGCGGCGACGGTCCGCTGCAACCGCTGGTCTATCTACAAACCTATTGCATCTTCCTGTTGCCGGTGATTTTTTTTGTAGCCAGTTGCGCCGTGTTGTTCGATAGCGTGGCGCCACTGATGGGCAAGGCGGGTGACGTGATTTATTTCTTGCTGTGGACTTTGCAATTTCCCTTGCTGGATCATTTTCTGGCGGGTAGCGACGGTCAATTTTCTTCCTGGATGCTGGGTGATGTTTCGGCTGCGGGCATGTCCCTCGCTATGCTGAGCCTGAAGCTGGGTTTGCCTGTTTCCGCCATATCGAAAGGCGTGACGAGCTACACCCCGCATCTGCAGGCCGTGGCCTTGCCCAGCGTATTGTGGACGGCCACGATGGTGCTGACCCGTTGTGCGACAGCGGGCCTGGCGTTGCTGCCGCTGTTGCCGGCTATCGCCTTGTTCCATCGTTTTTCTTCCGACCGCGTCAAGGCCGGCAGTACGCGCAACTGGCGCTCGCCTTTGCAACTGATCAATCGCTGGCTGCGCCCGCTGGTGCGCATAATGCAACCTTGGCCGAAACTGGCCGCCTCGCTTTCGGGCATCTGGGGCCAGGCGTTTGCCGATGTTGCGCTGGTACTATTGTCGTCCCCGGCAATGATCGCGGCGTTGATGGCGGCACTGGCATTCTCGCTTATCGTGCATATAGACAGCTTGCCGGCGGTGCTGGTGGCCGCCGTGGCTGCATGGGGAATGCTGGTGAGCGACATCAGCACCCGCGATTTCCAGGCCGATACGGAGGCGCTGACCGCTGCCGTCCCGGGAGGAATAGTGCAGCGCTATCTGCGGCAGTTGCTGGCCGCCGGCATGCTGGGGCTGCTGTTCATGGGCGTCATTGCGCTGCGCTGGGTATTCCACGATCCTTTGCGCGCGGCGGCGCTGGCGGTTGGCGTGCTGAGCCTGAGCGCAGTAGCAACACTGCTGGGGCGCTGTTCGCGTAGCCCGCGCTGCTTCGTGGTGCTGTTTTTATTCTGGCTGTATGTGGCAAACAATGTGCCCGTTGTGCCGGTGATCGACGTGGTCGGGTTCAATGGTGTTGCCAACGCTGGATCGATACTGGTCCAGCTGTGCGTAGGCGTTACGGCGATACTGGCCGGCTTCGCGTATAACCAGCGGCAATCGCACTGAAGGAACCGTGCCGGTTTTGTACAGGTAAAAAAAAGCAGGCAAACCGGGGTTTGCCTGCTTCATCAGCCGGGATAGCTTAAGCTGCCTGGCGATCCAGCAACGGCAGGTTTTCTACGCCGTCGATCAGGATCTTGCGCGGTTTCAGTGCCTCAGGCACTTCACGCACGAGTTCTATATTCAGCAAGCCGTTATCGAGCTGGGCGCCAATAACGCGCAGATGATCGGCAAGTTGGAAGCTGTGCTCAAAGTCGCGCGCCGCGATGCCGCGATGCAGGAAATTGCGCTGGGCTTCATCTTTTTGCTTGCGGCCGACAATTTTCAGCGTGCTGCGTTCGGTTTCTATTTCCAGTTCAGAGCGGTCAAAACCGGCTACCGCCATCGTGATGCGATACTTGTCTTCGCTGATCAATTCGATATTGTATGGAGGGTAGCTAGGCTGCGCGTCGGCACGTTGCGCATCGTTGAACAATTGCGCCAGGCGGTCAAAGCCGATGGCGGAACGATAAAGGGGGGAAAAGTCATAAGTACGCATAATAATATCCTTGTCAATATAAGCGATATGGTGAAGGGCATGCATCCGTCGGAATCGCGTGATCCAAACTTCTGCGGGCCGTCTCGCGGACCTCGTTGAGCATCCGCTGATACCGATATACGAACGCCTGGCATGCTTTTCAAGGTTTTTTTTGAAAAAAGAAATTCAGATTTATTTGTCATCAATTTTCAGTGCCAGAACAAGTAAAATGGCGCCTGTACGCATTGAGGTGTCATGCGGAAATGCAAGGGCAGCCGGTAAAAAATACCCGCTACCCAATAACAAGCATCAAGAATTAGTTTTAAGGAAACATAGTGGCAAAACTTTATTTCAGGTATTCGGCGATGAACGCCGGAAAATCCACCGCGATGCTGCAGGTCGCCCACAATTATGAAGAGCAGGGACAGACGGTGAAGCTGTACACGGCCGCCATCGACAACCGCTACGGCGGCGGCAAGGTGACCTCGCGGCTGGGGCCGCAGCGTGACGCGGAAGTGTTTGATGCGTCCTTCAATTTCTTGCAGGAAGTGCCCAAGCTCAGCTGCATGCTGATTGACGAGGCGCAGTTCCTGACTGCGGCCCAGGTCAAGCAATTGCATCAGCTGGCGCAGGTCAAGGGTGTGCCGGTGATCTGCTACGGCTTGCGCAGCGACTTCATGGGCGAGCCGTTTGAAGGCGCCGCCTACCTGCTGGCGCTGGCCGACGATATAGAAGAGCTGAAGAATATCTGCTCCTGCGGCAAGAAGGCAACGATGAATATCCGCGTCGGTGCAGACGGCAAGCGCGTTACTACCGGCGAACAGATCGACATAGGCGGCAACGAACGCTACAAGCATGTGTGTGGCCGCTGTTTTTATTCTTCCTGAAAATTGACTAGCTTGCGACTGCATGCCCATTCCTGAACGGTATCCATGACAAAAAAAATCCTTTTGCTGAGCGTATCGGCAGGCGCCGGGCATATGCGGGCTGCCGAGGCCATTCGCGCCAGCGCCGGCGGTGTGGACGTGGAAGTTACCCACCTTGATGCGATGGATTTTGTGACGGCGGCCTTTCGCAAGCTGTACACCGATTTTTATATCAAGCTGGTCAACAAGGCGCCCGGCTTGTGGGGCTATCTGTATAACGTGAGCAATGAGGCGCAAGCCGATAGCACGATGGAGCGGCTGCGGCGCCAGCTGGAGCGGATGAATGCCAGGGCCTTGTTAAAGGAAATCAAGGCCTTCCGTCCCGACGCCATCATCTGCACCCATTTCCTGCCGGCGGAGATGTTGTCGAGGTTGATACGCAAGGACGAACTGCATTGCCCGGTATGGGTGCAGGTGACGGACTTTGACTTGCACCGCATGTGGGTGCACGAGCACATGAGCGGTTATTTTGCCGCCAATGACGAAGTGGCGTTCCGCATGCGGGCGCAGGGCATCGCCGCGGCCAATATCCATGTCACCGGCATACCCATCATGCCGGCATTTGCACAGGCGCCGGATCGCACAAGCTGCGCGCGTGAATTCGGGCTGGACCCGCAGCGCCGTACTTTCCTGCTGATGGGCGGCGGCGCCGGCGTGGGCAGCATGGGCGCGATAGCGGCGCGCCTGCTGGCGCTGGAGGGAAACTTCCAGCTGATCGTGCTGACCGGAAAAAATGCGGCCTTGCTGTCCAGCCTGAAGACGCTCGCCGCCGAACATCCGGGGCGGCTTTTCCCGCAAGGGTTTACCGGGCAGGTGGAGCGGCTGATGGCCTGCGCCGACCTGGTGATCACCAAGCCCGGCGGCCTGACCACGTCGGAATGCCTGGCGATGGGTTTGCCGATGATAGTCAATGCGCCTATTCCCGGCCAGGAAGAGCGCAATGCCGATTTCTTGCTGGAGCAAGGCGTCGCACTGAAAGCCTTTGACGAAGTCACGCTGGAATATCGGATACGCCACTTGTTGCAGCATCCGGCCAAGCTGGATGACATGGCGGACCAGGCCAGACAGCTGGGACGGCCCCACGCCGCCAGGGACGTGCTGGATATCGTATTAACAGGATTGTCGGATCCGTCCATGTCTCCCGAAAAGGCTGCCGCTCCATGAATAAATCGAACCGCCCCTTGCAGATAGGCTTGACCCTGGCGTGGATAGCTTTGCTGGGCCTGTTTTTTGCGCAGACCGAGATACAGATAGAGGGCGCGGCCGGCTGGGCGGCCAACTTGCCTACCTGGCGCATAGAAAAACACTGGCTGCTGGACATCTTCTGGGGTGGCAGGGCGATGACCGGTTATCACGCCTGGGTCTTCCCGTTTATCTCGATGTTTTTCCATTTCCCGTTTTTCTTCATGCAGCAATGGTCATGGAAGCTGCAGGCACGCGCGCTGGCCAGCATCATGTTGTTCTGGATTATCGAGGACTTCCTGTGGTTTGTGCTGAACCCGGCTTTCGGGCTGGCGCATTTCAATGCCGTAGATATCAGCTGGCATAAGCGTTGGTTTCTGTTTGCGCCTGTCGATTATTGGATGTTTTCTTTTGTCGCCGGCGTATTGTTCTGGTTTTCTTACCGCGAAAAACCGCTGCGCTCGTAGCGTAGATTTTACGAAGCGGGTGGTATGCTCCCTGGACGTTGCCATCCAGCAGAAGTAGCCTGGATGGAGCGCAGCGCAATCCGGGGGCTCGCCTAGGGAAAACGACCGCAATGCTTCACGATGATAAAGCAAATGCGGTGCAAACCCTGCACGGCATCGGCCTTGGGAACACCCCCGGATTTCGCTGCGCTGCCTCCGGGCTACGATCCTGCATTTCTGTAGCTGCGCCGACTGTGCGGCACAGGAAATAGATCAAAAGCAGGCGCTGTTTGCGAAAGGCTGAATCCCTTCAATGCGACATCAGAATCGGCACCGTCATGCTCTCCATGACGGTCCTGGTAACGCCGCCCATGATCATTTCGCGGAAACGGGAATGGCCGTAGCCGCCCATCACGATCAGGTCGCTATCCAGGTCATGCGCGAGCGATAGCAGCGCATTGCCGACGTCGGTGCCGGTTTTATGCAGCGATACTTTGGCATTGATGCCATGGCGGCTGAGGTAGCGGACGATATCCGAGCCCGGCTGTTCTCCATGCGCATCCAGGGCGGCCTGGCTGGAATTGAAAATGGCGACCTGTACCAGTTCTGCGTGTTTTAACAGCGGAATCGCATCGGTGACCGCGCGCGTGGATTCGCGGCTGGCATCCCATGCAATCAGCGGGCGCTTGCCTATCGACGTGAAGTCTCCCGCATACGGAATAATCAGCACCGGCCGTCCCGAGTGCATCACGATGTATTCAGGGAAATCCGGCAGTACCGACGGCGAAGGTTCATCCCGGTTGGCCTGCCCGACCACCACCAGGTCGCTGTAACGGGCCAGCACGCCTATGCCGCCGCCCGCCTCATCGTGCGCAACCATGCTCTCATGGGATAACACGCCCAGGTCCTGTACCTGGCGGGCAAAGCCGGCGACCGAGTGTTCGGCCCGTTCGCGCAGGAAGTTGAGGTGGTTGGCAAGATTGGGGTCGCTGGTGCTGATGTTCCCATCCTGGTAAATAAAGCGCGAAACGCCGGTAACGGCAGTGCCGATCAAATGCGCTCCTTCGGCCCTGGCTATTCCCGCTGCAATTTTCACCCTGAAATCCGAACGGCTCGATTCATCCACATGCACGAGTACTGTCTTGTAAGACATCTTCTTCTCCTGGGTGAAGGTATGGGCGGCTTATCCGGATGTTTTTACATGAAATCCCGGAGCAAATTGTGTATTTGTAATTATGCCGGGGATTTTGCCGCATGGGCGGTTTGGTGTTTCACGCGATGCACCAGCACGGGGATCTGGCAATTCGACAGCACTTTGGTGGTGACGCTGCCCAGCAAGAACTGGCCAAGGCCGCTGCGGCCATGCGAACCCATGAAGATCAGGTCGCAGCCGTATGCATGTGCGGTATGGACGATTTCTTTTGCCGGGGAATCATTGAACTGGATTACCGGCTGGAATGCCACGCCTTGCTTGGCGGCGGCATCCCGTATCGTATTCAGGTAGGTTTCGCCCAGCACCCGCATCGCGCTTTGATATTCCTGCTCGGTAGGGGTATTGGGCGGAATGATATCGACATAGATAGGATACTGGAAGTTGGCCGAGACAAAAACCCCGACTACGTCGGCATTCAGTTGCTTGGCGAACTCGATGCCGGCCTGTACGCTGCTGTTCGACAAGTCTGAGCCATCGGTGGGCAAGAGGATACGTTTGTACATGATGCTTGCTCCTTCTCAAAACTTAAGGATATGCGGCTGCATGAAACACCGGCTGGTGTTTGCATGGCCGGAATCAAGGCCGGGGCCGCATCGTTGACAGCCTGTTTACTTGATAATAGGAAAAACTGGGCAAAATTTCAGGAATTTCTTTGTGCGGATGCGGCGCAAGCTGAAACATCGGGCCGATGCAGGCGAATCGAAACGATACTCGGCGAACCGCATTCATCATCGCTTGGGGGTTTAAGGAGGTCTGTGCGCTAACGCGCATTAGATAGGGGGCATGCAGGCGGGGAGAGGCGGGCGCCACGAATATGGCGCCCGGCGAAGGGCAAGGAAAAAAGCTCAGCAGGCCGGGTAATTGACTGTCACCACGTGCACAGCCAGGCCGCCGAGCGAGGTTTCCTTGTATTTATCCATCATGTCGGCGCCGGTCTGGCGCATGGTTTCTATCACCTGGTCCAGGCTGACATGATGGGTGCCGTCGCTGCGCAGCGCCAGCGAGGCTGCGGTAATTGCCTTGACCGCACCCATGCCGTTGCGCTCTATGCAGGGGATTTGCACCAGGCCGCCTATCGGGTCGCAAGTCATGCCCAGATGGTGCTCTATGCCTATCTCCGCCGCCGATTCGATTTGCTCATTGCTGCCGCCCAGCGCTGCTGTGAGGCCGGCCGCAGCCATCGCACAGGCGACGCCGACTTCTCCCTGGCAGCCGATCTCGGCGCCCGATATCGACGCATTGCGCTTGCATAGCATGCCTATCGCGGAAGCCACCAGCAGGAAATCGCGTATACCTTGTTCCGGATTGCTGGGCTTGCAGTCTTCGGCGTAGTAGCGCAGCACGGCGGGGATGATGCCTGCTGCGCCATTGGTAGGGGCAGTGACGACGCGGCCGCCGGCGGCGTTTTCTTCATTGACGGCCATTGCGTACAGGCTGACCCTGTGCATGCCGTCGTGCGGCAGCTCGTCCTTGTTTTCGTTTGCGGTTTGCCACAGTTTGGCGGCGCGCCGCTTGACGTGCAGGCCGCCCGGCAGTTCGCCCGTTATTTGCAGGCCGCGCGCGATGCATCCCTTCATGACCGCCCAGATGCGGTCCAGGCCGGCGTCCAGTTCAGCATCATCGGCGTGCATGTTTTCATTGGCGCGCAGCATTTGTGCAATGCTGAGGCCGGTGCGCTGGCCGTGCGCCAGCAAGTCTTCCATTTTGGCGAACGGATAGGGTATCTGGACCTTGGGCGCTTCAGTGGAGGATTTGGAATTTTGCAGCTCTTCCTCGGCATAGATGAAGCCGCCGCCGGTAGAGTAGAACACGCGCTCGCAGATGGTACCGTCGTTGCGGGTCAGCGTGAAACGCATGCCGTTAGGGTGGCCGGGCAGCACTTCCTGCTTATGCCACAGCAGGTCCTCGGCGATATTGAACTTGATGCCGTATTCACCCAGCAGATGCAGGGTGCCGCTGCCGGCCAGCGCGGCTAGTTTGCCGTCCACGCTGTCGGGTATCAGGTCTTGCGGGGTTTCCCCCATCAGGCCCAGCAGAATCGCTTTGTCGGTGGCGTGACCGTGGCCGGTGAGCGCGAGCGAACCGTACAAGGCCACCTGGACCTTGGCGGCCTTGTACAATTCGGGACATTCCAGCAGGAAGCGGCGCGCAGCCAGCATGGGTCCTACCGTATGGGAACTGGACGGACCTACGCCAATTTTAAACAAATCAAATACACGCATGTCCATACAGTTTCCGTCTCTTTTCGTCTCTGGTGCTTCTATAATTATCAAGCCGCCTGGTTCAACGCTCCTTGCTCTACCTTGATATTGGCGAGCATGTCGGTGACCATTTGTGCCAGGCCTATTTCAGCCTGCCAGCCCCATTCGGAGCGGGCGACGCTGTCATCCAGGCTGTCGGGCCAGGTATCGGCGATGCCCTGGCGGCTGTCCGGCGTGTAGTGTATGTCAAATGCAGGCAAATTTTGTTTGATTGCAAGCGCCAATTCCCGTGGATTAAAGCTCAAACCGGCGACATTGTACGCAGAACGCACCGTTAATTTGGCGGCAGGCGCGGCCATCAGCGAAACCGTTGCCCGGATGGCATCTGGCATGTAGATCATCGGCAGCGTAGTCTCGGCACTGAGGAAACAGGGATAGGTTTCACCCCGCAATGCAGCATGAAAAATCGCGATCGCATAGTCGGTGGTGCCGCCGCCCGGAGGCGATTTGTAGCTGATGATGCCGGGGTAGCGGATGCTGCGCACGTCCACGCCGTATTTGATGAAATAGTATTCGCACAGGCGCTCGCCGGCCAGTTTGCTGATGCCGTAGATCGTGCTGGGATCCATTACCGTCAGTTGAGGCGTTTCCACCGCCGGCGTATTCGGGCCGAAAGCGGCGATCGAGGATGGCCAGAACACTTTCAGCGGCTTGCCTTCCAGGCCGCGTATCCGCGCGAGTTCCAGGATGTTCAGCAAGCCGTCCATGTTCAGGGTCCAGGCTTTCAGCGGGGCTTGTTCGCCGGTGGCCGACAGCATGGCCGCCAACTGGTAAACCTGGGTGATCTGGTATTGCTCGGCAATCTGCGCCAGCCGGCTGTTGTCCAGCACGTCGACCACTTCGTAGATTTTTGCGCCGTACAGGCTGCGCGGGCTGATGTCGGCGGCAACTACATTGTCGGCACCATGTTGTGCGGCCAGTGCATCCACCAGTTCGCTACCGATTTGGCCGTTGGCGCCAATGACTAGAATACGTTCCATGCTGATTTCCTTATTTCAACAAACCGAGTTCGCGGCCGGCCTGCGCAAAAGCGGCCAGTGCGGTGTTTAATTGTTCTGTGCTGTGTGCTGCCGATAACTGCACCCTGACGCGGGCCTGGCCCATAGGCACTACCGGGTAGAAGAAGCCGGTGACCAGTACGCCGAGTTCATACAGGCGAGCTGCAAATTTCTGTGCCACCGGTGCGTCGAACAGCATCACAGGTACCACCGGATGGGTGCCCGGTTTGATCGTGAAGCCCAGTGCCTCGATCTCGCGCCGGAACAAGGCGGTGTTTGCGTGCAGGCGGTCACGCAGCTCTGTCGAAGAAGACAGGCGCTGCAATACCGACAAAGAGGCGCCGGCGATGGAAGGCGCCAGCGTGTTGGAGAACAGGTAAGGACGGGATTTCTGGCGCAGCGTGTCTATTACTTCCTTGCGCGCCGCGGTGAAACCGCCCATCGCGCCGCCCAATGCCTTGCCCAGCGTACCGGTGATGATGTCGATGCGGCCCATCACATTGTGGTGTTCGTGCGTGCCGCGGCCGGTAGCTCCCATGAAGCCGGAGGCGTGGCATTCGTCGATCATGACCAGCGCACCGTATTTGTCGGCCAGGTCGCAGATCTTGTCCAGTTGGGCAATCGTGCCGTCCATCGAGAATACGCCGTCGGTGACGATGACTTTGTGGCGCTTGCCTGCCGCAGCCTGCAACTGCACTTCCAGGTCCGCCATATCGTTATGCGCATAGCGATAACGCGCGGCCTTGCACAGGCGGATGCCGTCGATGATCGATGCATGGTTCAGCGCATCGGAAATGATGGCATCCTGCTCGTCAAACAGCGGTTCGAATACGCCGCCGTTGGCATCGAATGCCGCTGCATACAGGATGGTGTCTTCCATACCCAGGAATTCGGAAATTGCGGTTTCCAGCTGCTTGTGGACAGTCTGCGTGCCGCAGATGAAACGCACCGAGGACAGGCCGTAACCAAATTGCTCGGTTGCCTTGATCGACGCCTGTACCATGGATTCATCGCCGGACAGGCCGAGGTAGTTGTTGGCGCACATATTGATCAGTTTGCGGCCGTCGTCGCAGGTGACTTCCGCACCCTGGCGGGAGGCGATGACGCGCTCCGGCTTGTACAGTCCCTGCTGGCGCAGCGTATCCAGATTGCCGGCCAGGCCGGTGAAAAATGCCTGCTTGGAATTGCTTGTGCTCATTACTATCCCCTTTGGGTGATTTGCATAAACCGGTGTCGCTATGCTACAACACTCTGGTATTATGGATTTTTTTACAAATCATTGAATAATTCGATATTGAGAACTAAAGTTCAATATATCGAATTTTATCTATGCTTATTAAACTATGCAAGGAAATTTATGAAAAAACCGGTTGCCAATACCCCGCCGGAAGTCGGTGCAACCTTGCAAAGAATGCGTCTGGAGCGCGGCCTGACGCTGGAAGACCTGTCACGCACGGCGGGTGTCTCCAAATCCATGCTGTCCCAGATAGAAAGGGAAAAGGCCAATCCGACCATCGCGGTGACCTGGCGCCTGGCCAATGCGCTGGGAGTCAACATCGCCGAGCTGCTGTCGTCCGAGGTCCGCAAGCTGGACACGATACGCATGCTGGAGCCGCATGAGACGCCGACCTTGCCCGGCGGACACGCCGGCTATGTGCTGCGCATCCTGGGTCCGATGGAACTGGCAGGCAAATACGAGTGGTACGAGCTGACCTTGGCGCCGGCCGGCGAACTGGTATCCAGTCCGCATGATCCGGGCGCCACCGAACACCTGACCCTGCTGCACGGCTCTATGGAGGTGGAAGTGGACGGCGTGAAGAAAAAGCTGAAAGTTGGCGGCACTGCGCGGTACGAGGCCGACAAGAACCACGCCATCCGCAATACCGGAAAAACCGAGGCCCGCGCGCTGATGGTAGTCATACACCGCTAAATTCCAGCGGTTTTTATTTCTTGAGGCCTTGCCCGCATCATGCGGGCAAGGCCTTTGTTATTTGCCGGCGGCAGCTCGCGAAAATCTAAATTTTTATTTCAATTCTGTCAATTAAATTCAGTGTTGCTTTATGCAAAGAAATTAGTTGTCAGAAAGCATGTTCTGAAACACAATGCAATGGAATAATTCCGAATTCATTGCCCCAGCAATTTGTTTTGCATGGGCAGGAGCAGCGAGGCAGGCATTATTTGATCATATGGAATAAGTACGCAACCCATAAGGCAGCAATCCGGTAGCCAATATAAATTTATACAGGGTGAATTTAATGTCACAATCACAATTTTCTTTGCTTTCCAAAGAGCGAACGATCGCAGGCGAAGGTTTCAACCGATGGCTGGTGCCGCCTGCTGCCCTGGCGATCCATTTATGTATCGGAATGGCCTACGGTTTCTCGGTGTTCTGGTTGCCCTTATCCAAGGCCATAGGCCTGGACAAGCCGGTGGCATGCGCGCAAGACATCAGTTTTTTTGCTGAGCTATTCGCCAGCAACTGCGACTGGAAAATTTCCACGCTGGGCCTGATGTATACGCTGTTCTTCATTTTCCTGGGCTGTTCTGCCGCGTTGTTCGGTGGCTGGCTGGAACGCGCGGGTCCGCGCAAGGCTGGCGTTGTCTCCGCAGTGTGCTGGTGCGGCGGCCTGGTTATCTCTGCACTCGGCGTGTATGTGCACCAGGTGTGGATCATGTATCTGGGCGCCGGCGTGATTGGCGGTATCGGGCTGGGGCTGGGATATATCTCACCGGTGTCGACCTTGATCAAATGGTTCCCGGACAAGCGCGGCATGGCAACCGGCATGGCGATCATGGGTTTCGGCGGCGGTGCAATGATAGGCGCGCCGCTGGCTGACTGGCTGATGCGCCATTTCGCCACTCCGACCTCGGTCGGCGTATGGGAAACTTTCCTGGCGATGGCTGCGATCTATTTCGTGTTCATGCTGGCCGGCGCCTTTGGCTATCGCGTTCCCGCTTCCGGCTGGAAACCGGCCGGCTGGACGCCACCGGTTGCGCAGGCTAATAATGCGATGATCACCAGCAGGCACGTGCACCTGAGCAAAGCCTGGACTACGCCGCAATTCTGGCTGATCTGGGCCGTTCTGGTTCTGAACGTCTCCGCAGGTATCGGCATCCTGGGCATGGCATCGCCGCTGCTGCAGGAAGTATTCGCCGGCAAGCTGATCGGCCTGGATAACGTCGCATTCAACGACCTGACTACTGCGCAAAAAGCGCAGATCGCCACGATAGCCGCCGGCTTCACCGGGCTGCTGTCGCTGTTCAATATCGGCGGCCGTTTCTTCTGGGCTTCCTGTTCCGACTATATCGGCCGCAAAGCGACCTATTTCGTCTTCTTCGTGCTGGGCTTCGTGCTGTATGCTTCTATCCCGTCCACCGCACACGCCGGCAGCCAGGGCCTGTTCGTGCTGTTCTTCTGCATCATCCTGTCCATGTATGGCGGCGGTTTTGCGACCGTGCCGGCCTATCTGGCCGATATGTTCGGGTCGCAGATGGTCGGCGCGATCCACGGCCGTTTGTTGACGGCATGGGCAACCGCCGGCGTATTGGGACCGGTATTGATCACTTACATCCGCGAATATCAACTGGCCCACGGCGTGGCCAAGGCACAGGCATACGACATCACGATGTATATCCTGGCTGGCTTGCTGGTCCTCGGTTTCATCTGCAATCTGCTGGTGCGCCCGGTCAAGGATAGCGAGTTCATGACCGACGAAGAACTGGCTGCGGAACGCAAACTGGCGCATGACCGCACGGTGGCCGCCAATACCGGCGCTACCGGTGCGGTTGTGGCTGGAACAGCGACCAATCCTGCGCTGGTTTTGTTTGCCTGGGTCGCCGTCGGCATTCCTATGTTCATCGGTATCTGGATCACGCTGCAAAAAGCGATAGTGCTGTTCAAATGATAATTTGCATTGCATGAAAATAAGCCTGGCGTCATCAAGGCAAATCAAGAGACCGCGCTTGCGCGGTCTTTTTTTACATAAAGCCTGCGCACCTTGGAGCAGATAGGTCAAACCGGATTGATATATTCCGGCTGGACTGGAAACGCTGTGCGATGTTGGCCTGTTGACGCCGGCAGCGTTTTTTTGCGGCCAGCAAATATGCTTAATTCAGCTTATTGAATCTGCAATGCCATGCGTGGTAGCCTAGGGGGAGTCAACTTGTATGTATGGCCGGCTACATCCTTCAAATAAATGCAGGCCGGCAGGCCCAGATACCCAATCACCGAGATCAGCATGAGTAAAAAAATTGTCCAGGTATACGATAGGCCGGCAGGCGGCTGGGGTGCGTTGAGAAGCGTTGCGCAGCAGATCTTTGAGCAGGGCATCCCGGCCAAAGGCGCTCGTACCCTGCTGTCGGCCAACCAGCCTGACGGTTTTGATTGTCCGGGTTGCGCCTGGCCGGACCAGGACCATACTTCTACCTTTGAATTTTGTGAAAACGGGGCAAAAGCGGTTGCTGCAGAATCCACCGCGCGCCGCGCCACACCGGAGCTGATTTCTCAGCATACCGTCCAATACCTGTCCGAACAGCCCGACTACTGGCTGGAAAACCTGGGGCGCCTGACGCAACCCATGCAATACGACCGGGCGACCGACTGCTACCAGACCGTGTCATGGGAACAGGCTTTTGCACTGGTGGCGCAAAGACTGAATGCCTTGCCGTCGCCGAACGACGCCATCTTTTATACCTCGGGGCGTACCAGCAACGAAGCCGCTTTCCTGTACCAGTTGTTCGTGCGCGAATTCGGCACCAATAATTTCCCCGATTGTTCCAATATGTGCCACGAGCCTTCGGGTTTTGCGATGCGCGAAGCGGTAGGGGTGGGCAAGGGCACCGTGCTGCTGTCCGACTTCCATATCGCCGATGCGATTTTTATCTTCGGCCAGAATCCCGGCACCAACCATCCTCGCATGCTGGGCGAATTGCGCACCGCGTCCAAGCGCGGCGCCGCCATCGTCTCATTTAATCCCTTGCGCGAACGCGGCCTGGAAAAATTCCAGAACCCGCAGAACGCGATCGAGATGCTGGCGGATACGGCGACACCTATCTCTTCCGATTATTATCAGTTAAAAATCGGCGGCGACCTGGCGACGGTCAAGGGCATCATCAAATGCACGCTGGAAGCCGACCATGCCGCGCAAATTGCCGGCAGGCCGCGCGTGATCGATGTCGATTTCATCGACCGGCATACCGCCAATTTCGATGCCTTTGCCAACGATGTGCTGGCTGAACCGTGGGACGTCATCGTGACCGAATCCGGCCTGACGCGTGAGCAGATCCAGCGCGCCGCGGATATCTACATGGGTTCCGACAAGGTCATTGCCTGCTGGGGCATGGGCATTACGCAGCACAAGCATTCGGTGGCGACGATACAGATGATCGTGAACATGCTGCTTTTGCGCGGCAATATAGGCCGGCCCGGCGCCGGCCCCTGTCCGGTGCGCGGCCACAGCAATGTGCAGGGCGACCGCACCATGGGTATCTATGAAAAACCCAGCCCGGCTTTCCTGGACCGGCTGGGCCAGACCTTCGACTTCACGCCGCCGCGCGACAACGGCTACGATACCGTGGGCGCCATCGAAGCGATGCTGGCGCAGCCGGACAAGGTGTTCTTTGCGATGGGCGGCAATTTTGCCACCGCCACGCCGGACACCGATGCCACCCACAGGGCCTTGCGCAATTGCGCATTGACCGTGCACGTGGCGACCAAGCTGAACCGCAGCCACCTGGTGCACGGGCGCGAAGCGCTGATCCTGCCATGCCTGGGCCGTACCGAGATCGACATGCAGGAAACCGGCCCGCAGGCGGTCAGCGTGGAAGACTCGATGAGCATGGTGCACCTGTCCTCGGGCATCAATGCGCCGGCCTCGAAGCATCTGTTGTCCGAGCCCATGATCGTGGCGCGCCTGGCGGCTGCGACGCTGCAAGGCCGCAGCAAGACACCGTGGATGTGGCTGGTGGCCGACTACGACAGGATACGCGACAAGATAGCGATGGTATTTGATGATTTCGCCGGCTTCAATACCAGGGTAAAAGTGCCCGGCGGCTTCCATCTGCGCAATACCGCAGCGGAGCGCGAGTGGAACACCGCCAGTAAAAAAGCCAATTTCAAGGTGCACCGGGTGCCGACGAATTTGCCTATCCATCTGGCGCGGCAGCAGCATAATCAGCTGGTGTTCAATCTGTCGACGATGCGTTCGCACGACCAGTACAACACCACCATCTACGGCATGAACGACCGCTATCGCGGCGTTTTTGGCGAGCGCCGCGTATTGTTCATCAATAAGGAAGACATACGCCAACTGGGGCTGCAGGCCGGCAGCTGGGTGGATGTGGCAAGCATCGCCGATGACGGCGTGCATAGGGAGGCCAAGCGCTTCATGCTGGTGGAATACAATATTCCGCAGGGTTGCCTGGCGTCCTACTTCCCGGAAACCAACAACCTGGTGCCGCTGTCCAGCTTTGCCGATTTTGCGCGTACGCCTACTTCCAAGTCAGTGCCGGTCATCTTGACTCCGCACCGGCAGCAAGAGCTGGCAGCCGTAGCGCATTAATGAATGATAGTCTGCAATCCTTGTCTGCAGCGCTGCTGACGGAGCTGGCGCTGCATGCCGAGCCGGTATCCACCGCGCGCCTGACCAAAAAGCTGGGCGTGCGCATGAGCAGTCTATTGCGCTGTGTGACTTACCTGAGCGAAGACCAGATTGGCGATCAGGCGGGAATGGGCTGGGTCAGGCTGATCCAGGACGGCGACCGCGCGCTGCTGGTACTGACCGAAAAAGGCAGGGAAGCATGCAGGGCTCATACTGAAGGAAAAGCATGATGGAAACTGATCCTGTTGAATTGCCCGGCTACCGTGAAGTGACGGTAGTGCGCCATCAATTGCCGGGCGCAGAGTCGTCGGCAATCTTACATGGACAGTCCGTCACCGACCAGGTTGCGGAAGAGGTGCCGGTCGCGCTGGTTTTTAACGGCATCTCGCATGCGGTGATGATGCTGACGCCGCAAAACCTGGAAGATTTTGCGATAGGCTTCAGCTTGTCCGAAAGGATAATCGATAGCCCGGCACAGATCTATGATATCGAATGCATGGCCGCGCCTGATGCCGGTGGCATGGAAATCCAGCTCACCGTGGCGTCGGAATGTTTCATCCGCCTGAAAGACAAGCGCCGCCAGCTCGCCGGGCGCACCGGCTGCGGGGTGTGCGGGCTGGAGAGCCTGGCTGCACTGGATTTATCCCTGCCCAGGCTGCAGGAGCATTTGTCGATCACGCCGTCCGCCTTACAGAAGGCCTTTGCCGCGATGCAGGGATTGCAGCAGATCAATGCCGTCACCGGCGCCACGCACGCAGCGGCCTGGGCCGACCTGGAAGGCAATATCCTCATGTTGCGTGAAGACGTAGGGCGCCATAATGCATTGGACAAGCTGATAGGCGCGCTGGCTGTCGGCAAGACGCCCAGGGTTGCCGGCTTTGCCATCATGAGCAGCCGCGCCAGTTATGAGTTGGTGCAAAAGGCTGCCAGGGCAAACATGAGCATGCTGGCAACTATTTCTGCGCCGACCAGCTTGGCGATCAGCATGGCGGAGCAGGCGGGAATCAGCCTGCTGGGCTTTGTACGCCGCAGCAGCTTTGTCGTGTATACCCATCCGGAGCGGGTCGCGGCAGAATAAAGGGTGGCGCTTCGCTCTGTGCCTGATACAGCCGAACTACAAGCGAGCGCAGCACGCCAAATAAACTCACTAATTTTCTTTGTAAAAACCCAATTTTTACAGGTTTTTGGCAGATGGGGCGATATATAATAAGGAAATCCTCCTTACTCCACTTGTTAGCCCCTCGTCACTATGCAATATGTTTCCACACGCGGCCACGCCGCAGAGCAAACTTTTTCCGAAATCTTGTTAGGCGGCCTGGCACCGGATGGCGGCCTGTACTTGCCGGTGCATTATCCGCAGGTCAGCGGCGATGAGCTGGATGCCTGGCGCAAGCTATCCTATGCGGACCTGGCCTTTGCCGTACTGAGCAAATTTGCCACCGATATTCCGGCGGCCGACATCAAGGCCATTACCCAGAAAACCTATACCTCCGGCGTTTACCGTAACGTACGTAGCGGCGAGGACGCGGCACAGATTACCCCACTACGCGTACTGGAAGAGGGGAGTGGCGGCAAGCTGGTTTTGCAGGCCCTGTCGAACGGCCCCACGCTGGCGTTCAAGGACATGGCAATGCAATTGCTGGGGAATTTGTTTGAATACACGCTGGCCAAACAGCAGGCGGAACTGAATATTTTCGGCGCTACCTCGGGCGATACCGGCAGCGCGGCCGAATATGCAATGCGCGGCAAAAAGGGCATACGCGTCTTCATGCTGTCGCCGCATAAAAAAATGAGCGCTTTCCAGACCGCGCAGATGTTCAGCCTGCAAGATCCGAATATCTTCAATATTGCGGTAGAGGGCGTGTTTGACGATTGCCAGGACATGGTCAAGGCGGTGTCCAACGACCTGGAATTCAAGGCCAGGCAAAAAATAGGCACCGTCAACTCCATCAACTGGGCGCGCGTCGTGGCGCAAGTGGTGTATTACTTCCGCGGCTACCTGAGCGCGACCACAAGCAATGCACAAAAAAGTCTCGTTCACCGTTCCTTCCGGCAATTTCGGCAATATCTGCGCCGGCCATATCGCCCGCATGATGGGCCTGCCTATCGATAAATTGGTGGTGGCCACCAACGAGAATGACGTGCTAGATGAGTTCTTTACCACCGGCGTGTACCGGGTACGCAAATCGGCGGAAACCTATCACACCACCAGCCCGTCGATGGATATTTCCAAAGCGTCCAACTTCGAGCGTTTCATCTACGACCTGCTGGACGGTGATTCGGCACGGGTTGCGGCTTTATTCAAGAAAGTGGAAACTGCAGGCGGCTTCGACTTGTCCGGCCATCCAGGCAGCGACGGCGACGAATTTGCGAAGATCGCGCAGTTCGGTTTTGTGTCAGGCAAGTCCGTGCATGCCGACCGCTTACAAACGATACGCCAGGTTCAGGCCAAATACGGCATCACGATAGACACGCATACCGCAGACGGCATCAAGGTAGCGCAAGAAAACCTGGCGCCGGGTGTGCCCATGATCGTGCTGGAAACCGCATTGCCGGCCAAGTTCAATGAAACCATACGCGAAGCGCTGGGCCACGATGCAGAGCGCCCTGCGGGTTTTGAAAACATCGAGGCCTTGCCGCAGCGCTTTGAAGTGATGACGGCCGACATCAACCAGATGAAGGCCTACATCAGCCGGCATACCGGCTTATAGAAATACCGGGCGCAGCCTTAGGCGGCTGCGCACTATCATTGGCAATTCTTCCTCTGCATGGGAAAGTCGATAGTGCGCTCCTGCTCGTTCGACTTTCCCTCTATACGCCCCAGCAGGCTGCCGTCATCTTTTAGCTGGTAGATGACCCGTTGCGGGAAATCCTTTTGCAGATTTTCAAACACCACTCTTTTCCCTTGCAGGGAGATCATCTGGAAACTGGCTTCCGGCTTGCGCGAGGGCTTGGCGGTAAATACGAGGTTGCCGCCTTCCTGCTGTATCCGCATGAATTCAAAGTCCACCGTCTTGCCCTGGACCACGGTGCGCCCCATTCCCAGCAGACTGCCGCCTGCCGGCGCCAGCCAATGCTCTTCCGAACCTGCTTCGCCCCCGCTGCTTTGCCAGCAGCCGCTGAGCCAGTCCAGTTCGGCAATGCCGGCGGCGTTCGCCAGGCCGGGCAGAGTAGTGCAGCACAGGGATAATAAGAAGGGGAAGGCGCGCATGGCTGGTCTCCGGGCATTTGTGATGGGGACATCAGCGGAAATTCTGCGCCTGTTTGCCGGGATGCACAATGCCCATGGCGGTTGCAGCGGCAAGCGAGCCTGGTGTATCAGGATCTTTTCAGCCAGGGCCTGAGCGACTGGCTCAGTGCTTCTTCGCTGTAGCCATGCAAGACCTGGTCGCCGACGGTGATCACCGGTACACCGCCTCCGCCCAGTTTTTTGTGGCCGGAATAGCCCTCGGTGGTTTTCTCCACGTCCAGTTCGGTATAGCGT
>JABDED010000003.1:0-5621 GCA_013287275.1 Betaproteobacteria bacterium | reverse complement strand
GTATAGCGTATGCCGTTCTCTGCAAAAAACCTCCTGGCCGCGGCGCAATAACCGCACCAGGTAGTTCCATACAGGATGACTTCAGGCTGGGCCATGCTGGCCATCGCGATATCCGACGTGTGGCGCAGTGAGCGGGCTTTCAGTATGGGCCTGGCGACGATGATGGTGGCTGCCAGTAACAGCAGCAATACCAGTAATTTCAATTTGCTTGAGGGGGCTGGCTTTGCCGCCACGACCGGCTTGCCGTATTTGCCATAGTTGGCGTCTGCTTCCGCGCCGCCGGCCTTGCTATATGCCACTTCGCAGGACGGGCATTGCCAGTCCGGGCAATTGTCGGTCGCTTTGCGGATATAACTGCATTTGGGGCAAATTTGTGGCATAGGATATCGGTGCGAAAAGCAGGGCGGTTCGCCTATGATAGCGTACTTTATGGCGGAAAATTGCCGAATGGAATTTTCTGCACCCGGCACCCGCGACTGGGTGCCAGCCTGATCCCGGCTTAGTGGTGCGCCTGTCCTTGCGGCGCGCGGTAGGCCTTCGGCGACTCATCATGGAAATTGCCCCACACGCGGCGGAATTGCCTGGCCGAACCGAAACCGGACGCCTGCGCCACCCTGTCCATCGACCAGCCGGTCTGGGTCAGCAGGTTGCTGGCCAGCGACAGCCGCAGGCTGGTCAGGTACTCTTGCACCGAGACTCCGGTATGGGTTTTGAACAGGCGGGTCAGGTGGCGCGAACTGGTGCAGGCGATGTCCGCGAGTTCCGGCAGGCTCCAGGGGTGGGCAGGATTTTTCGTGATCGCATCCTGCACTTTGTGCACGACCGGATGGATATGGTTCCTGTGCATGACCCAGGGCGACAATTGCGGATCGGAGCCGGCGCGCCGCATATATACCACCATATTGCGGGCCACCGCCGCCGCCGTCAGCGGGCCGGCAAGCTGGCTGATCAGGTGCAGCGCCAGGTCTATGCCGGCAGTGACGCCTGCGCTAGTGCTGATCATTCCATGCTCTATAAAAATGCGATTTTCTTCCACCCGGATGGAACTGTCGATTTTCGCCAGGTCCCTGCAGTGATCGTGGTGGGTGGTTGCCGCGTGGTTGGACAGCAAACCCGCATGCGCCGCCAGCAATGCGCCGGAGCAGATGCAGATCAGCCGGTTACCTGGCGTTACCTGCTGGCGCAGCCAGCGGATGGCGGCCTGTTCTTCCGGCGTGTCATAGTGAAATTCCATGCCCACCAATCCCGGCAGTATCAGGATGGCGTCTGCTTCCAGCTGTTGTGGCAAAGGCAGCAGGTCGCCCAGTTGCAAGCCTACTGAAGTGCGGATTTGCGGAAAGGGGCTGATGAACTTCAGGTCGAACTGGATATCCTGCTGGTAGCGATTGGCAAACAGCAGCGCATCGGCCGGACCCGCCATGTCGATCAGCAGGGTATCCGGCAATAGCAGGAAATAGACGGTGTGACGTTTCACGCTTTGCATGCGGACCTCGCCATTTTCAAGCCGGCACGCGCCGCCATTGCGCGGCCAGCTTGTTGCCGAATACATTGATCAACAGGCCGCACATGACTACCGCCGCACCCAGCAACTGCAGGGGTTGCAAGGCTTCCCCCAATAGAATCCAGGCGGCGCTGAGGCCGACTACCGGCACCAGCAGCGTCAGCGGCGCTACCATATGGGTAGGCAGGCTGGACAGCAAGCTGCCCCACAGCGTGTAGCCGACCAGCGTCGCGGCAAATGCCAGGTAGACGATGGCCAGTATCGACGACAGACTGATATGGGCGAGGCTGGATCCGATGGCGTCGGCGCCTTCGAAGCACCATGACAACAGCAGGAAAGGGATGACAGGGATCAGCGCGCTCCAGGCCACCAGGCTCAGTAAGGATGTGGCGCCGATTTTCTTGTTGACCACGTTGCCGCTGGCCCAGGAGGCCGCAGCCAGCAAAGTCAGGATAAAGCCGAGCAAAGTGACCTGGCTGGCGGAGTTGCTGATGCTCGCGCCACCCAGCAAAACCAGTCCTATGCTGGCGACCAGCATGCCGAGCAGGTTGGATGCCCTGAGCTTGTCGCCAAACACCATCGCGGAAAACCCGACCGTAAAGAAAGCCTGCGCCTGCAATACCAGCGACGCCAGGCCCGCCGGCATGCCTACCGCCATTGCCGAAAACAGAAAGGCGAACTGACCCAGGCTGATTGTCAATGCGTAGGCCAGCAGCCACTTCAACGGCACTTTGGGCCGGGGCAGGAACAGGATCGCGGGAAACGCCACCAGGGCGAAGCGCAAGGCGCCTAACAGAAAAGGCGGGACGCCTTTCAGGCCTATCTTGATCACGACAAAATTCATGCCCCACAGGAAAATGACAATCAGTGCGGTAATCAGTTGTCGCGGCGACAGGAAATGTGGGACATTTTTGGACATGGAGTTGGACCCGGGTGAAGATTGATGTGCTGGTGCGGATTAATTCTTTCTGCAATCCGGATTAAATACCCTTTTCTGCGAAGGCGGATTCTTGCCCAGCTTGGAGGCCGGGCGTATCGGCCGCGCTACAAAATTGCCGCCGCAGTTAGGACATACGCCTTGCAAGACATTGTCTACGCAGTCTGCACAGAATGTACATTCAAAAGTACAAATCCGCGCGTCTGCAGAGTCCGGCGGCAGGTCGCGGTCGCAGCATTCGCAGTTAGGGCGAAGTTCCAGCATGGCAATGTCCTTGTTTTGAAGTAGGGAGATATGCCGGCAAGGATAACAGTTCCGGGCGAAATTGGCAGGCAGCTGTCAGACATGATGCGGACATTTCAGGACATGATGATGAAAGCAGTTGCTGCCATAATATAAATGTATGGCATATTGTTTTCATTAATATTTTCTTATCGCCCATGAAAACCTATTCCTTTCGTCTTTTGAACGTCTTTGCCGAATCCACCTTTGGCGGCAACCCGCTATGCGTGTTTGAAAATGCCGCAGGCTTGCAGGATGAGCAGATGCAGGCGCTGGCCCTGCAGTTCAACCTGTCGGAAACCACCTTCATTTTGCCGTCGGACCGGGCAACGGCCAGGATGCGTATTTTCACTACCGGCTATGAAATGCCGTTCGCCGGCCATCCTACGCTGGGCACCGCCCATGTAGTGCGCGAGCTGTTGAACACCGGCGACGACCTCAGCCTGGAATGCAAGGCGGGCGTGGTGCAAACCAATGCGAACCGGGATCACTGGACCTTCACCGCACCCGGCAATGGACAAATCAAAACCACGGCGCCGGCATTGCCCGCTGCAGACATTGCCGCGATGCTGGGCCTGGACGCGGACGACTTGCTGGCCGACCCGGTCTGGGTAGATACCGGCGCCGATCAATTGCTGGTCGCAGTCAAAAGCTACGCAGCGGTAAAACGGGCGCAACCGGACAGCACGCGCCTGGGGCAATGGCCGCAAAGCAGCATAGGGCGCAAGACCGCCTATGTATTTGCCTTCGATAGTGAAGCGGCTGAAGCCGGCAAAGAGCTCAAGGTCTTGGCCCGCTACTTCTTCACCAAGCAGGGCGGCGGAGTTGCCGAAGACCCGGGCACCGGCTCCGCTTGCGCCAATCTCGGCGGATGGTGGATAGCGTCGGGACGTGCATTGCCGGCCCGCCTGGGCATCTCGCAGGGAGAGCAGGTGCAGCGTCCCAGCCGGCTTAGCCTGGAGGTGACGGCAGACAGGCAGATCAGGGTAGGCGGAAGGGTAGTGGAACTAGGGCGGGGCAAGATCAGCTTATAAGCACTATCATCGCCGGCTTCGCTGCATTTTATTGCTGTCGATATACAATAAGACTTATATAGCCAAATTAGCCAGATAAGAATCCGATATGAACGAAAAGAAACCCATGCTGAGCGTTGCCGATGCGCTTGATACCCTGCTTGCGGCGGTACGACCTGTTGCCGATACGGAAACCGTGCCTACCCTCTCGGCCCATGGCCGCGTCCTGGCGCGGGCGCAGGTATCGCAATTGCATGTGCCGCCCATGGATAACACCCAGATGGATGGCTACGCAGTGCGCGCGGCAGATTGCGCCGACGGCAATGCGCGCCTGCGCGTGTCACAGCGCATCCCGGCCGGGCATGTAGGACAAGCGCTGGAGCCGGGCAGCGCTGCCCGTATCTTTACCGGCGCGATGATACCGGCTGGCGCAGATGCGGTCGTGATGCAGGAGCAATGCACGCCTGAGCAGGTGGACGGCATCGATACAGTCGTGATCAGGCACGTGCCCGCATCCGGCGAGTGGATACGCCGCCAGGGCGAGGACATACGCGCTGGCGCGACCATCTTGCCGGCCGGCACCCGCTTGCGCGGACAAGAGCTGGGATTGGCGGCATCGGTCGGCCTGGCGAATTTGCCGGTGGTGCGCAAACTGCGGGTCGCGGTGTTTTTTACCGGCGACGAACTGGCGATGCCGGGCGAGCCCCTGAAGCCCGGCGCCATTTATAATTCCAACCGGTTTACGCTGACCGGCCTGCTGCAAGGCATGGGCTGCGAGATCACCGACTATGGCATCGTGCCGGATCAGCTGGACGCCACGCGCGACACCTTGCGCCGCGCAGCGCGGGAGCATGACCTGATCATTACTTCCGGTGGCGTTTCGGTCGGCGAGGAAGACCATATCAAGCCGGCAGTGGAAGCGGAAGGCCGCCTGAATATGTGGCAAATCGCAGTCAAGCCCGGCAAGCCGCTGGCCTTTGGCGAAGTAGGTTCCGCATTCTTCCTGGGTTTGCCCGGCAACCCGGTGGCCAGCTTTGTCACCTTCCTGCTGTTTGTGCGGCCGTTCATCTTGCGCATGCAGGGTGTCGCCAATGTGACGCCGCTTTCATATCAGTTGCGGGCGGATTTCGCTTGGCCAAAACCGGACCGGCGCAATGAGTTCCTGCGTGCCCGCATGAACCAGGACGGCGGCCTGGATCTGTTTGCCAACCAGAGCTCAGGCGTGCTGACCTCGACAGTCTGGGGCGATGGCTTGATAGACCTGGCGCCGGGCAAGGCAATTGCCGCCGGCGAGACGGTGCGCTTCATCCCGTTTGCAGAGCTAATGTCTTGAAGGAAAATCAGGCAAAATGAAACAGAGAGATGAGAGAGTGTGATGAAACTGGAACTACGTTTTTTTGCCAGCGTGCGTGAAAAACTGGGCGTGCAGGGCGAACAAGTCTCGGTGCCCGGCGATGTGAAGACCGTCGGCGATGTGCGCTCATGGCTGATCGCGCGCGGCGGCGCCTGGGCCGAAGTGCTGGCGGAAGGCCGCGCCCTGCGCATGGCGTATGATCAGCAAATGTGCGGCGCAGACATGCCTGTTTCCGACGGCGGCGAACTGGCTTTTTTTCCGCCGGTGACCGGCGGCTAGGCTCCGGCCTCGATTGGTTTTTTCCTCGGTATTCCTTTTCCACACTTCAGTAAGGGCATCAGATGGACTTTAAATTATGGCTGTTATATGTGGCGGCGGTATTCGTGTTGACCGTAACTCCCGGCCCCAGCGTCTTGCTATGCATCACCAACGGCATACATTTCGGCGCGCGCCGCACCTTTGCCAGCGCGGTAGGCAGCATCACTGCGGTATGCATGATCATGCTGGTCTCTGCCGCCGGCCTGGGTGCCGTGC
>JABDED010000002.1:92022-92254 GCA_013287275.1 Betaproteobacteria bacterium | reverse complement strand
ACCGCGGGGTCCGCGCATTATCCGGCAAACGGAGCGGTATTTTACCCGTTTCCGAAGTATTTCTTTTAATCATGTATTAATCGTATCGTTCAGGCCGGAGTTCTCCCGATATCCAACCGGTGGGGATCGATACGCCGGGATGTCGCCGGGGCTGCCAATGCAGCGTTGCGGCCTGGCATGCGTGAGATTTTCTGGCAGTGGCAAAAGAAGGCTGGAACGGATACTATTCATT
>JABDED010000002.1:0-91953 GCA_013287275.1 Betaproteobacteria bacterium | reverse complement strand
ATTCATTCCTTGGGGGAATAAATAGTGGACCGATTAGCCTTGATGGAAACCTTTGTCTGTGTCGTGGACACAGGCTCATTTTCAAGCGCCGCACGCCAGTTGGGCGTAGGGCAGCCTGCGGTGTCCAAATCGATCGCGCAGTTGGAAGAGCGGTTGGGAGTGCGCCTGCTGCTGCGTTCCACGCGCGGGCTGACCCCTACCGACGCCGGGCAGACTTTTTATGAAGGCGCCCGCAAAGCTATTGCTGAAGCCGATGAGGCGGAGCACGCCGCGCGCGGATCCAAAGCGAGTCTGTCGGGGCGGGTCAAAGTCTCGGCCGCGGTGACCTTTGCCCGGCTGCATATCCTGCCGCATCTGAAAACTTTCCTGGACCAGCACCCGGACCTGAATATTGACATCATTCTTGATGACCGCAATATTGACTTGCTGGAAGAGGGAATCGATGTTTCGCTGCGCATGGGGACCCTCAGCGATTCGTCCATGACGGCGCGTAAGATCGCGCAGGGGCAGCGCATCCTGGTGGGAAGCCCGGCATATTTCGCGGCTGCCGGCACGCCGCAGATACCCGCCGAACTGACTGCTCATCAGGTGATCATCCATTCCCCCAGTATGGAAGGCGGGGCTCTGGCCTTCCGGCATGGCAGTACCGAGATTTCAGTGAATGTGGGCGGCCGCGTGAGGGTCAACGCTGCGGAAGGGGTGCGTGCGACAGTGCTGGCCGGCATGGGAATCGCCGTGGCCTCGGAGTGGATGTTTGCGCCGGAACTGGGGCGCGGCGAAGTTATCCGCGTCCTGGCCGAATGGGAGTTGCCGCCGGTCGGCCTGTGGGCGGTCTACCCATCCGGACGCATGGCAAGTGCGAAAGCCCGGGCGTTTGTCGAATTTGTGCAATCCATTATGGAAAAATACGGCAGCACGCCCGACCATACCTGTTAGCCGAGGTGCGGCGCAATGCCGTAAAGCGTGGCATTGCGCCGGGCAGGGGTTTACAGTGAGGGTGCCGCGGGAAAATCTACCGGGACCTTGGTCAATGCATGCAGATAGTTGGTGATGATTTTGTCGCCAATGACAACCACGGTGTCCACCAGTTGGCCATCCGTGTAGCCGGCGGCAAAGAATTGTTCAACCAGCTCGGCAGTCGCAGCGCCGCGGTTTTCGGCAGCGCTTTTTACCAGCCTGGCCAAGGCATTCAGCTTGGCGTCAAATGCGGCCCCGCCTTTTCTGATCTCGATGATCTGCGCATCGGTAAAGCCCTGCATTTTGGCGATCATCGTATGCGCCGCGAGACAATACTCGCACTCGTTGACTTGGCTGACCACCAGATTGATCACTTCGCGTTCCTTGGCATTCAGCGAGGATTTGCCGTTCTGCAAAGCCAGGTAATTGCCCAGAGCGTGTTCTGAGTGCGCGAATGTGGCATAAAGGTTAGGAACCATGCCCAGGCCTTTTTTCAGTTGATCAAAAATCGTCTGGTTGGCAGCCGATACGGTTTCCCGGCTAGGGACGGTAAAATTTTTCATGGCATTCTCTTTCATGGGTTGGGTAAAGGGGGGCTGATACGGTAGCCTTACTGAGCGGTGTAGCCGCCGTCGACGGTAATAGCCTGACCGGTGATAAAAGGAGCCTTATCGCTGGCAAGGAAACGGATGGTTTCGACGATTTCATCCACCCGCGCCGGCCGGCCGGCGGGAATCATGCCGACCAGCCCGGCCTTGGCGGTTTCATCGCCGCCGGTAAAACGTTCCAGCATGTCGGTGGCGACCGGACCCGGCGCGACGACATTGACCCGCACTCCTGAGCTGGCCGCTTCCAGCGCGGCAGATTTGGACAGGCCTTCCACTGCGTGTTTGCTGGCGGTATACACCGCTGCGCCGGCAAAACCGATCTGGCCGGCGACCGACGAGATATTGATAATGCTGCCTTGCTTCTGCTCCTTCATCAGCGGCAACTGGTACTTCATGCTGAGCAATGTGCCCAGCACATTGGTGTTGAAGGTATTGTGATAATTTTCAACGGACTGGGTTTCTATCAGGCCTAGCTCGCCCTCGGTGCCGGCATTGTTGACTGCGACATCCAGGCGGCCGAAGCGGATGATGGTTGCTGCATGCAGTTTGCGCACATCGTGTTCCTTGCTGACGTCGGCCAGAATGAATTCTGCGTCGGCGCCCAGTGTGCGCAGCTCCTGCTGCAGGGCCTGGCCGGCTTCCGCTCGGCGGCCGGATACGATGAGGTTGGCGCCTTCTTTGGCAAAAGCGATAGCGGTTGCGCGGCCTATGCCGGTGAGGGCGCCAGTGATAAGAACGACAGGTTTGTTCATGATGAGCTCCTTGTGGGTGAATGGACTTGCTGGAACTAACTATGGGTGTTTTCAGGCCGGTCCGGTAGATGGCCGGCGGACATATGACTTATTCCTTTTCGGAAGGGCGTAGCCGGATAAATCTAGCGCACGAGGGCTGCCAGCATGTCTTGCGGTTCAGGACGCTGGGTGTAATCCGGATTAACCTCTGCATACAGGATGATGCCGTCCTGTCCTATCACATAGCGGGCCGGCATCGGCAGGGTCCAGCTGTCATCGCCATTAAAGCCAGGCAAATCATTCTTGAGATTCTTGTAAAGTTCTATCAAGTAATCCGGCAACCGGAAACGCAGGCCGAACAGTGCTGCAACCTCGTTGCCCGTATCGCTCAGTATGGGGAAACTGAGTTGATTGGTGCGCAGCGATTTGCGGCTGTTGGCCGCACTTTGCGGAGAAATAGCAATCAGGCTGGCGCCGGTATCGCGGAGAGCAGGCAGGGCTTCCTGCAGGGCCTGCAGTTCAAAATTACAGTAGGGGCACCATACGCCTCGATAAAAGCTGATGACCAGGGGACCCTGGGCCAACAACTCAGCGGATGACACCGGCTTGCCATCGGGGTCATTCAGGATAAAAGAGGGCGCCCTGTCCCCCGCTTTCAACGCGCGGCCGGCCTGGCCGGAGGCGATCAGTTCTGCGGTGGCGCGCGCCATCACCGGGTGGATCTCGGGCGGGGCATTATACGGAGGTTTTCCTGCAATAAAATCGGCTTTGAATGCATCGAGTTTTGCTTGTAGCGACATGATATTTCCTTTATCAGGCGCCGGGGCGCCTTGGTTGAGATTGAGCTATGGTTCGGGATGCTGGGTTCAGCGGGGCCTCTGGACGCCAACGACGTTGTCGTCGATCGACCGTGCGCCTAGTGTGGGTTCATCCCACGGTGGCGAGAAGAAGGCTCAAGGGAATAACACTTATGCTGGTTGGAGACGAGCCGCGGGAAGCTCCTCGATGAGCGCGTGTGCTGCTGAACTGCCGGACGGTATCGATGACGGCGAAAGAACAGCGGTGCGAATTGGTGATGGCACTGCCTATTGAGCCAGATGCTGAACGTGCAACAAGACTTTTAGAGGATATGTGCTGATGTTTTAGGCATGGTTATTATCAATAAATTAACCACATATACAGAAATATTTCCACAAAACATCATTTTGTAATTAGTATATTGGGATGTTTCATGCGAAAATGCTATTTCCACCAAGAAACTTATTGTAGTTCCTACTACATCACTCTCACTATGTGCAATGTTTCGCTGGCTTTCTCTTAACGAAGGCGGGTTAAGTCCTGCCGAGCACTCCATCTGGAGAGCGAGCGCGTTGCGCACTATCCTCGTCTCCGGCTTCATGCTGGAAGCCATCGTCGCCATCGTCGCAATGCACAGTTCGTTGGATGCGCCGGCTGTCGGCGCTTATTACGTGTTATGGATAGCCGGCGTTTCCTGTGCCTTGCTGGCCATCGGCCTTTACTATTCGCAACGGCGTTTGAACCTGAGTGCATCAATACTGATCGCCACCGTATACGCTACCGCTTTTTCGATAGTCTGCTTTGTGCGCGAGTTCGAGATATCCAAGCTGGGCTATCTGCTTATCTATGCTACGCCCATCATTGCCAGGCTGTTCTTCGGCACCCGGCTGGCGCTGCTGCTGATGGCGTGCAATGCCGTGCCGTTTTTTCTCCTGTTGCGCAACCAGCCGATAGTGAATTTCCCTATGACGGATATCACTTTGCCGGGAACGCACTCGTATATCCAGTCCCTGCTATTCCTGCTCTTTAACATCTGCCTGCCTTTGTCCGTGTTCCGCGCCTTGCACGCGCTGGATACCTCCTTGCTGCGTCGGCGGCAAACCCGCACCGAACTGGAAACCAGCCACGAGCAATACCAGGAAATATTTCAAAATGCCGGCAGCCCCATCTTGCTGTGTGATTCCGATTCCCGCATCCTGCAGGCGAACCGCCTGGCCAATACCTTGCTGGGGCGGGCGGAACATCAATGCGACGACGGCAGCTCGCTGTTTGACTGGATCGCGTTGGACGGCAGCATACGTTTCAAGCAGCATGTGATGGACGACGTCTCCAACCTCCCGGCCACTGCCTACCGCACGCGCGACGGCAAGATGGTGGCGCTGGAGAATATTTCGGCAACCTCGAAAGACCATTACATCGTCGCCTTGCGCGACGTTTCCGGCTTGCACTCTATGCACGATGCCTTGCAGCGCAGCCAGGAAAGGGAAAGCTTTCTTCATAACCATGACAGGCTGACCAATCTGCCCAACCGCGACATGTTGCGTCTTTACCTGGGCGACATCCTGGCAAAGACCGATGACCGCCATCTGATTGCGCTAGTGTCTTTCCGGGTCAACAGCATACGGCACGCGAATGAAAAGTTCGGCGCCTATGCCGGCGACGTCATGATACGGCGCTTTGCCGAAGACCTGACGGAGAGGCTGCCGCAGGATTGTTTTTGCGCCCGTTTGCGCAGCATCGTGTTTTCTTTTGTGATTGAAGAAGTGCGCGACCCGGCGGACACGCTCAGGACAGTGGAAAAAATACGCGACGACTTGTCCAGGGAAATGGATATAGATGGTGCGCGCCTGATGGTGCAGCTGTCGGCGGGGATAGCGCTGGCCCGCAAGGGGGACCTTGAGCCGGACGACCTGATACGCCGCAGCGAAGTGGCGCTGGACAGCGCCAGGCGCTCCAGCGGGCATGGCATCGCCTTGTTCGATGAAGGCGATGCATTGCAAATCAGGCGCAGCGTCGAGGTGGAAGTGGGCATCGTCTCCGCGCTGAAGCACAGGGAATTCAGGCTGGTGTACCAACCCAAGGTAAAGCACGACGGCAGCATTGCCGGGCTGGAGGCGCTGATACGCTGGCAATCCCCCACCTTGGGTGCAGTCACGCCGGGGGAGTTCATCCAGATCGCCGAAAGCGCGGGCCTGATACGCGAGATTACCAATTTCGTCGTGGATGCCGCCTGTGCGCAAGTGCGCTTCTGGCTGGACAAATACGGCACCTGTCCGCCGGTGGCGATCAACCTGTCCGCGGTGGATATCGCCCGCCACGACCTATTGCATTTGATCGAATCCAGTTGTGCCGCCCATAACATCACGTCCGAGTACCTGGAATTTGAAATCACCGAAACCGGCCTGATAGGCAATGAAGCGCTGGCGATACGCCATCTGGACGAATTGAAGATACGCGGCTTCGGCATCGCGATCGACGATTTCGGCACCGGCTATTCTTCCCTGTCCAAGCTCAGTCATTTCCCTGCGCGCAGCATCAAGATCGACCGCTCCTTTGTCGCCCAAATCGGCTACAACCAGAAGAGCGAGCTGATCATCAAGGCGATCGTGTCGCTGGCCCGCATCCTGTCCTGCACTACCGTGGCGGAGGGCGTGGAGAACATCGGCCAGGAAGATTTCCTGAAAGCGATAGGCTGCGAGTTCTTCCAGGGTTTCTTGTACTACCGGCCGCTGGAAGTACGCGATATAGATAGCTTGCTGCTGGCTTAGGCCTGTTCAATCAAGAATTTTCATCAAATATTTCGGCGATTCAAGATAAGCCTGCCGCTGGTAAAACCGATGGGCCTTGATCCTACGGCTATGGCAATGCACTTCCATCCGGTCGCAACCGCGTTCGCAGGCCAGTTGTTCCGCATGATCGAGTAATAGCTTGCCTATGCCCTGGCTGGTTTGCCTGCTGTCCACGCAAAAATAACTGACCCGGCAGAAATCTCCGGCCAGCGCGATTTGCGGAATGAAATGCAGCGAAATAAAACCAAGTACATCGCCATCCTGCTCCGCCACCAGTAGCTGCGCGTCCGGATGCCGCAGCAACGCGGCGATCTTTTCATGGATAAAGCCTGCTGCCGAATAATCCAGTTGCGCCAGCAGTTCAGCCACGGCGCCGGCATCGGCCAGCTGCGCATTCCTTATTTGCATCATTCCATCTTCCTTGCTCATCTTCTTGTTTGAAGGCCGGCTGCTTCATGCGATGTCCGCGCATCCGGTAATTGTAAGCCGAGTATTCTTTTCCTGGGGCAGCGGCGGCAGCGTTTTTTTGCCGGTCCGGATAGCAGATCGGGTATATTTGATATCTGCATTCCCATATATTAAAACAAGCTATGAACAGGAATTCAAACATGCGCTGCACACACCGGGGCCGCTGCCAATGACCTCCAGGCTGCCAGACCATCTGGACATCCACCTGATACGCATCCTGTACCTGTTGCTGGTGGAAAAGAATGTATCGCGGGTGGCGCTGAAATTGAACCAGCCGCAATCGTCAATCTCTGCCTCCTTGCGCAAACTGCGCGAACTGACCGGCGATCCCTTGCTGGTGCGCGGCGCCAGGGGCATGTTGCCTACCGAACATGGCGAAAGCCTGCTGAAGCCGGCCAAACGAATACTGGATGAGACGGAGCGCCTATTCGCGCAAAAAGCCAGTTTCATGCCGCAGGACGAAGCGCGCACCTTTCATGTTGCGGCGCCGGACTATATGAGCACGCCGTTTTTTGTCGAACTGGTGGCAAGGATAAGGCGTGAATCGCCGAAGAGCCGGCTGGTGATCCACGCACTGGGCGAGGATGCCGACTATGTGCGCCTGCTGGCCGACGGCGAACTGGACCTGGTGATCGCAAACTGGGATGCGCCGCCGGCCCACCTGCACCTGACCAAGTTATTTGACGATCCCATCATTTGCCTGATGCGCGCCAATAGCGCATTTGCAAAGCGGACGGCGGATGGACAGATGTCGGTCGAGGATTATCTGAGCCTGCCCCATGTTGCTCCATGGAAGGTATTGCCTGGTTACCATGGAACCATAGACTCTTTCCTGGACCAGCAAAACCTGCACCGCAACGTCGTGGTGGAATCTGCATCTTTCAGGATGTTGCCATACATGGTCGCACACACCGACCTGGTGCTGACAACCGGCCGACAATTTGCACAGTTCTACGAAAAATCGCTGCCCCTGAAATCCTTTGAAGTACCGATCAAGTTTCCGCCTTTGCGTTTCTACCAGTTGTGGCATGAAAGAGTACACCAGGCTACCGAGCACAAGTGGCTCAGGGCCCAGGTCAGCGCGGCGGCCAAAAATTCGTTGATTTAAAACTTGTTCGCAATCCTGACACGATAAAAAATGCCGTGACTTTGCTGTGCCAGCACTGGCACAGGGATGGTGCGGCATTAACCTTGCTTCCTCCATCATCGATATATGCAGATAGCAAGATCGACTATCGCTTATCCCATATATCTCCGATCCCTGCTTCATATAGTATCGGTCGTAACAAGCAAAATGGCTTGTACTATAAAAAGCACAACAGTGTATTTTCTGAACACCAGGAGACAAGATGGACACCAGCACAGACACCCATCCGGTAGATGAAAAACTACCGGTGATGAAACTCACCGCACTAGGCATGCAGCACGTATTGGTCATGTATGCCGGCGCGATTGCCGTACCGCTGATCATAGGCGGCGCATTGAATTTACCGAAATACGCGATTGCCTTCCTGATCAGCGCCGACCTGTTTTGTTGCGGCCTGGTCACCGTGATCCAGAGCCTGGGGATATGGAAATTCGGCATCAGGATGCCGGTCATGATGGGCGTCACTTTTGCGGCCGTGGGACCGATGGTGGCCATGGCGGGCAATCCCAGCCTGGGCATACTGCACATATACGGCGCCGTCATCGCTGGCGGCGTGTTTTGTGTGATTGCTGCGCCTTTCATGAGCAAACTGATGCGCTTCTTCCCGCCAGTCGTCACCGGCACCGTGATCACGGTGATCGGCGTCTCGCTGATGGGGGTAGGGATCAACTGGGCAGCCGGTGGCCAGCCGGTGATAGGCACCGTCGTCAACGGCGTATTTACCAAGATACCGAATCCTGAGTACGGTTCGCCGGTGAACCTGGGGATAGCGCTGGTGGTGCTGGTTTCTATCTTGCTGATCACCAAGTATATGAAAGGCTTCATCGCCAATATCTCGGTATTGATGGGCATGGTGATCGGCTTCATCATCGCGCTAGCATTGGGGAAGATCAGCTTCGCAGGCCTGGAGAATGCAGACTGGTTTGCGATGATACAGCCCTTCCACTATGGCTGGCCGCAGTTTGACCTGGGCTCCATCCTCAGCATGTGCCTGGTGATGATCGTGACGATGATAGAGTCCACCGGCATGTTTATTGCGCTGGGCGAAATCGTCGGCAAGAAAGTGGATAACGAAACCCTGGCGCGCGGTTTGCGCGTGGACGGTCTGGGCACCATCATCGGCGGTATCTTCAATACTTTTCCATACACATCGTTTTCGCAGAACGTCGGCCTGGTCGGCGTCACCGGCGTGCGGAGCCGCTTTGTCTGCGTGGCCGCCGGCTGCATCTTGATTGCCTTCGGCCTGTTTCCAAAGATGGCGCACGTCGCGGCATCGATACCGCAGTTTGTACTCGGCGGCGCCGGCATCGTGATGTTCGGCATGGTGGCGGCGACCGGCATCAAGATATTGTCGGGCGTGGATTTCCAGCGTAACCGCAATAACCTGTTCATCGTCGCGGTCAGCGTCGGCGCCGGCATGATACCCATCGTCGCGCCGTCTTTCTTTTCGCAGATGCCTCCCTATCTTTCCACCATCCTGCACAGCGGCATCTTGCTGGCGTCGGCGATGGCGGTGCTGCTGAACCTGTTTTTTAACGGCCAGGGCGAAAAAGCAGATATCCGCGCCTATGCGCTGGCATCGGCGCAAAGCTCAGACCACTAAATGAAGCTTTAATAATATGTCAAAAACCTTGCTGATAAAAAATGCCCGTGTGGTCGTTACGATGGACGACACGCGCCGCGAAATCGCCGACGGCGCGGTGTTCATCCGCGATAATGTGATTGAGCAGGTGGGCTCCAGCGCAGACTTGCCGCACACCGCGGACGAGGTGATCAATGCGCACAACCATGTAGTGATCCCGGGCCTGGTGAATACCCATCACCATATGTACCAGAGCCTGACGCGCGTGATCCCGGCGGCGCAGAATGGCGAGTTGTTCAACTGGCTGAACAACCTGTATCCGATCTGGGCCAACCTGACGCCGGAGATGGTGCAGGTTTCCACGCTGACGGCGATGGCGGAGTTGATCATGTCCGGCTGCACTACCAGCAGCGACCATCTATATATCTATCCTAACGGCTGCAAGCTGGACCACAGCATAGAGGCGGCGCAGCAGATAGGCATGCGTTTTCACGCGGCGCGCGGTTCCATGAGCGTGGGGAAATCCAAGGGCGGTTTACCGCCGGACAGCGTGGTGGAAGAAGAGCAGGCGATCCTGAAGGATACGCAAAGGCTGATAGAAAGCTATCACGACGCCGGCCGCCATGCGATGCAGAGGATCGTGGTGGCGCCGTGTTCGCCGTTCTCGGTATCGCGTGACTTGATGAAAGAATCGGCGTCCCTGGCCCGCAATTACGGTGTGTCCTTGCATACGCACCTGGCGGAAAACGCCAACGATATCGCCTATAGCCGCGAGAAGTTCAATATGACGCCGGCTGAGTATGCCGAGGATTGCGGCTGGGTGGGGCCGGATGCGTGGCACGCGCACTGCGTGCAGCTGGACGAGGCCGGCATCTACCTGTTCGCGCGTACCGGCACCGGTGTTGCGCATTGTCCATGCTCCAATATGCGGCTGGCCTCCGGCATCGCGCCCATACGCCAGATGGTGGATGCTGGCGTGCCGGTCGGCCTGGGCGTGGATGGCTCTGCATCCAATGACGGCGCGCACATGCTGGGCGAAGTGCGGCAGGCAATGCTGCTGCAAAGGGTGGGATTCGGCCCGGACGCGATGACTGCCAGGCAGGCGCTGGAAATCGCCACCCTGGGCGGCGCCAGGGTATTGAATCGCGATGACATAGGCGCGCTGAAGCCCGGCATGTCGGCCGATCTGGTGATGTTTGATTTGAACAAACTGGGTTTTGCCGGCGGCTGGCACGATCCGGTGGCGGCGCTGGTGTTCTGCACGCCGGCCGACGTTGCCTATAGCATCATCAACGGCCGCGTCGTGGTCCGCAACGGCCAGTTCACGACGATAGACCTGGGCAATGTGCTGGAACGCCACAACAGGCTGGCGCTGTCGCTGGGCGAAGCTGCCAGTTGATCGGTGAGGGCAGCGCGCGACAGGCTCTTGCGGGGGCGTGCTGTTTTAATAGATGGTCGCGGCGGCAGCATCTTCTTTCCGGCCATGTTTTCCAAGACTATAGTTTGCTCCAGGCCGAACTATTCCAGAATGACAATCCGGGGCGGCAGGCGGACAATGAGACCTCTTATTGATACCGCCTGACAGGGAGTAGTCCCATGCCTTCATACACGCCCGCACCAGAAAATACTGGTGGCATCGCGATTGATGCCATCAGTGCCGTGACTAGTCCGTCCCCCCATAGCTACTATGCTGAACTGGCTTTGAATGAATCATTGTTCCATGACGGCAAGCTTGGTGTCTGGATCGCCTCCAGCGCTGTCACCGTCGAAGCCGTAATGAATCATCCGATGTGCCGGGTGCGCCCGCAGGCGGAGCCGGTGCCAAAGGCGCTGATCGGCTCTGCGGCCGGGGATATCTTCAGGCACCTGGTGCGGATGAATGACGGCGCCGGCCATTGCCCTTTCAAGCAGGCGATTTCCAGCGCCTTGCAAAGTCTTGATATTCCGCAAATACAACAGCAAGGCAGCTACTGGGCGCAACATCTGACGGCGGCATATTCTGCCGGTGCCGATGACGCCTGGCTGGATAATTTCGCCTTTCAAATGCCAGTGTATGTAGTAGCCAGCCTGTTGGGCGCCCCGTCTACCGCGCTGCCGGAAATCGCATTGCTGATGCGCGACTTTGTATCTTGCCTGGCCGCCGGTGCCAGCGCGGAGAAATTGGAGCAGGGCAAGCAGGCGGCGGCCGGCTTGCTGGCGATATTCGAACCCATGCTGAAGCAGCCGGAAAGCCGGGGCTTGCTATCGCTATTGGCGCAGCAAGCCGCCGTGGTCGGTTGCACGGATGCAGCGGTCATCGTGGCCAATGGCATAGGTTTCATGTCGCAGGCTTATGAAGCGACTGCGGGCCTGATTGCCAATACGCTATACCTGCTGGCCAATGATGCGCCGCTGAGACAGCGAGCCGCGCAGGATCCCACTTTGCTGCAAGCCTGTATAGATGAAATCCTGCGCTGGGATCCGCCAGTACAAAATACGCGCCGTTTTGTCGTTGAAGATTGCGAGATACGAGGGCAGGCAGTGCAGGCAGGGGATGTCATCCTGTTGACGCTGGCGGCAGCCAACCGCGACCCTGCAATCAATCTGCGACCCCAAATTTTTGATGCGCATCGCAGCCAGCGCCGCCATCTGAGCTTCGGCAATGGCGCCCATCTCTGCCCGGGCCAGCAATTGGCGGCACAGATTGCCCATGCCGCAATTACCAGACTATGCAGTATGGAGCTGAATTTCGACAGATTGGCCGGGGCACAAAAATTCCGGCCGTCCGCCAACGTAAGGATGCGTCTGTATTCTGCCGCGTGACAAAAATCGACAAGGAAACCCCATGATAGCCGTGCTATTTGACGTCAAGCCGCATGCAGATAAAACACTACGCTTGCGCGTTGCCGCAGTGATAAGGGATTGCCGCAAACGTGAGCGCCGTGAGCATGCGCCTGCCGTTAGTCTTTATGAAGCGAGTGTGGCATGACGAACTTGCTGGAGTATTTGAATGAGCATTTTCATACGACCCGCCAATTACTGGCGGCCAGCGATATTGGCAAGGAGCAGCTATGCGCATGGCAACAGGCGGGCTGCATGCCGTTGCCGTCATACAGCCTGGATCTGCATATCAGCTGCCGTTCCTTTTTCGGTAAACACGATGAGAGCCTGCAACTTGATTTTTACGCAAAAGATTACGCGGCGTGGCTGGAATTCCTGCATGTGTCATCGTCATCGCCATCGATATCGCTCCAGCAACACGCGTATGCCACATTTCATCAGCGCTATTTGGCGCAAACCCGCAAGCTGTTTCAGCAGGGAATGCAGCCGGCCGCATTCAAGGCAAAAGAAGGTGGAATCGATCTTGCCGCGCTGGACCAGCATATAGGCAGGGAATGGATATCTTTCCTGAAGGGAACCTATGGCCTGTGCACCAAATCAGGTTTGCCGGAAGATATCGCAGACAAAGAAATGGCCACGCTGGTCATCGATGAAATTACCGACAGGCAGTGCCGGGAGGAATTGACGGAGGAAGCGCGAATGGCACTGGCCAGGGCAATGCGGGTACTGGATCAGGCGTCTGGCCTGTTTGCACCGCATGAACGGGCCCGCAGTTCGCGGCAGCGTTGCATAGTCGCCGCCGCGGAGAAATATAAGCTGGTTTTGTAGATATTAGCGTCCTGAGTTAAAAATTCGCCGAAGAAAAAAGATGAAATCATAGGCGGGAACCTTGCCTTGCAGGGCAAGGTCGTTACACAGGCGTGCAGCAGTGCTGCACGAAACCCCTGTTGCACCGTCGTTGCAAATACTCGCAAGGGGACCACCCTTGCTCTGTTTTCGTCCGGCCGGGAAGGCCTAGCCTGACACTGATTGCATCATCTTTCATTTTCAACGAACTTCTAACTCAGGACACTAGCGCATCGCTTTGCATTGGCGCAGTTCGCACCTTGCCATGAAGGCAACGGACTGGTCGCAACTCACGCGGTAAACTTCTATCGGGCCGGGCGGCGTCAGCAAACCGGCGCCATGGTCGCCAGCGCAACTATTTTGCTTCGCCAGCTTTTCTACCGTTGCCGACGAGATGCCGGTGCGGAAAGGTATTTTCTCTATTTCCGTCTGATCTTCGGCGACGGTGTTTTGGTCCGGCATCGACATATCTGCAGGCAGACCATCCAGCCTGATCAATTTGGATTGCTCCACCCCGGCCTTGCCGGCGGCTTCATCCACCAGTTGCAGGTTGGAGCGCCCGGTCAGCCAGCCCATTTTGACTTCTTGCCAGACATAGTAGTTCTGTCCGGCCTTCACATTGAGTACAAGACGGGATTCGTCTGAGGATTTGGAGACCAGGGTGTGGCCGCCCGGTTTCAATGAAATCACGACATAAGTGTGTGCCGCGGTTTCGCCTATGGCGGTGCCGTCCAGCTCCAGCGGCATCTTGATGCCCGCACCGAAAGTTTCATTTCGGTAGACATATAGCTGTGCCTTGGATTTCTGTGCGGCAAATGATTTGGCTTGAGCGTCCTTGTCAAAGCTCGCCATAGGGACTGATGCGCACGCGGTCAACAGGGCTGACATCGCCAACAAAAGGATAAATTGCAATTGTTTCATTTTCTTCCAGTAAGAAAGGATGGTTTGGATGAGCTTGTTGCATTTAACCAAATTCTTTGCGGTATGGAAAGCTTAATCCGGTAAAACGCCGGAATTCATTGCGATGCCGTGATATCCGGCGCGAATGTGTTGTTATGGCCCGCGGCGCCGGATTTTCCGGATGCCGACGTCCAGGCTGTTTTTAACGGCGTTCGCCGAATTAATTTATTTGCCGCATTTCGGGCCAGGGATTGGACGGCCTGAATCGCAAACGGATGAATTTCAGCCGCCGGTAAAAATCCTGTAATCGGTGTATGGTGTCGGCTGGGCCATCAATTTTAATCGCTTGGCCGCAGCGGTATTCGTTACAACTCTTCAACCGTGCTTGCAATGATGGCGAGGTTTTTATGACTAGGGAAAATAAGCTTATTTGATCTCGATGCGCTGTCGGTGCTGTCAACAAAAAGACTGTTGTATGCGTTGAATAGCAGTAACAATTTTTTATAGAATTTCGTCACTTTTTTTTGCGTTATCATCTACACTGAAGTCGTGGGGTGCATAGAGGCAATAAAATTCGCTGTGTTCGTCTTTATTTTTTAGATCGATTTTTCAAATCCGAAAACTGGAAGACGGCGAAGATGACGAGACCGGATCAGTACCCGTAAGTCTTTGTGTGGTAGATGGCGACAAAGGAGATCGGTATGAAAATCTTTGACAACTACGCAGCACGTTATGACAGGACTCGCGAGGAAGAATATTCTTTGCAAGAGTATCTGGAGTTATGCAAGAAGGACAGGCTTGCCTATGCCTCTGCCGCTGAAAGATTGCTGGCGGCGATAGGCGAACCGGAGATGGTCGACACCCGCCACGATTCCCGGCGTTCGCGCATTTTCTCCAATAAAATCATCAAGATATATCCCGCCTTCCGCGAATTCTACGGCACTGAAGAAGTCATCGAGCAAGTAGTTGCGTATTTCCGTCACGCGGCCCAGGGGCTGGAAGAGCGCAAGCAGATCCTGTATTTGCTGGGCCCGGTCGGCGGCGGTAAATCGTCGATTGCGGAGAAGCTCAAATCCTTGATGGAAAAAATTCCCTTCTATTGCATCAAGGGTTCGCCGGTCAACGAATCGCCGCTGGGTTTGTTCAGCGAAGAAGAAGACGGCACCATTCTGGAAGAAGATTTCGGCATTCCGCGCCGTTATCTGCGCACCATACCGAGCCCCTGGGCGGTAAAGCGCTTGCATGAATTCAATGGCGATATCAATCAATTCCGGGTCGTCAGACGCTATCCTTCGGTGCTGAAACAGATCGCGGTTTCCAAAACCGAACCCGGCGATGAAAACAACCAGGATATCTCTTCGCTGGTCGGCAAGGTCGATATCCGCAAGCTGGAAGACTATGCACAGGATGATCCCGATGCCTACAGCTATTCCGGCGGCTTGTGCCTGGCGAACCAGGGGCTGATGGAATTCGTCGAAATGTTCAAGGCGCCGATCAAAGTCTTGCACCCCCTGCTGACCGCAACCCAGGAAGGCAACTTCAAGGGCACCGAAGGTTTTGGTGCGATCCCGTTTGACGGCATTATCCTGGCCCACTCGAATGAGTCCGAATGGAAGGCCTTTAAAAATAATAAAAACAACGAGGCTTTCCTTGACCGTATCTATATAGTCAAGGTCCCGTATTGCCTGAGGGTGACCGATGAGGTCAAGATTTACGAGAAGCTGGTGCGCGGCTCGTCGCTGGCGGAGGCGCCGTGCGCTCCCGGCACGATGAAGATGATGGCGCAATTTTCGGTATTGTCGCGGCTGAAAGAGCCTGAAAATTCCAGCATCTACAGCAAGATGCAGGTCTACGACGGGGAAAACCTGAAGGATACCGATCCCAAGGCCAAGTCGCGGCAAGAATATGCGGATTATGCCGGCGTGGACGAAGGCATGAACGGCTTGTCTACCCGTTTTGCCTTCAAGATACTATCCAAGGTATTCAACTTCGATAATACGGAAGTGGCAGCCAATCCCGTGCATTTGCTGTATGTGCTGGAGCAGCAGATTGAGCGCGAGCAATTTGCACCGGAAACCGAGCAAAAATACTTTTCGTATATCAAAGAGTACCTGGCGCAGCGTTATGCGGAATTCATCGGCAAGGAAATCCAGACGGCGTACCTGGAAAGCTATTCCGAATACGGGCAGAATATTTTCGACCGCTATGTGACCTTTGCCGATTTCTGGATACAGGACCAGGAGTTCCGCGATCCGGATACCGGGGAAAGCTTTGATCGCGATGCCTTGAACAATGAGCTCGAAAAAATCGAGAAACCCGCGGGCATTTCCAATCCCAAGGATTTCCGTAACGAAATCGTCAATTTTGTGTTGCGTGCGCGGGCACAGAATGCCGGCAAGAATCCTACCTGGACCAGTTATGAAAAACTGCGCACTGTGATAGAGAAGAAAATGTTTTCGAATACCGAGGAACTACTACCGGTCATTTCGTTCAACGCCAAAGCCAGCGCCGACGATGCCAACAAACATCAGGAGTTTGTAGAGCGTATGGTGGCCAAGGGCTATACTGCGAAACAGGTCAGATTGCTTTGCGAGTGGTATTTACGTGTAAGGAAATCATCCTGATTGCTGCGAGGCTGTTGAAAAATCAGCCTGGCGTTGTTGCGCCGCCTGGCCGTGCCCAAGCACGGTCCCGGTCTGCGCCTAGCCAGGCCGACTTTGCAACGGTCACTAGGGAATTCATGCAAGCTGGCGGAAGCCGGAACTCCCAGCTTGGATGAGTGCCCGATAAAGGGAGACCGTTTTGGTGCATCTAATTGATCGTCGTGTACAAGGCAAGAACAAATCCGCCCCCAATCGAGAACGTTTTCTGCGGCGTTACAAAGGGCAGATCAAGGAAGCTGTTGCGCGTGCCATCAAGGGCCGTTCCATTACAGATATAGAGAGCGGCGAAAAAATATCCATTCCCGTCAAGGACGTGAATGAACCCACGTTTGGGCACGCTCGCGGCGGTATCTGGGAAACCGTGCAGCCCGGCAACCAGGAATACCTGAAGGGCGACCAGATCCAGAGGCCCAAGGGCGGCGCAGGATCCGGCAAGGGGCAGGCCGGCAATAGCGATGAAATCAGCGAAGACGAATTCGTGTTCCAGCTAAGCCGCGAAGAATTCATGAATTATTTCTTCGAGGACCTGGAATTGCCGAACATGGTCAAGACCCAGCTCGCGGCGACGACGGAGTTCAAGAGCCAGCGCGCCGGCTATAAGACCTCGGGCACGACTTCCAGCCTGCATGTGCTGCGCTCGTTGCGCGGCGCATTGGGCCGGCGTATCGCAGTCGGCGGCAAATCGGCGCGGCGCCTGAAAGAAGCTGAACTGGAAATGGCTGTCCTGATGGAGCAGGCTACAGATCTGGGCGATCCGCGGGTAGTAGCCCTGAAGCATGAAATCCATCACCTGAGGACGCGCCTGCTGGCGATTCCCTTCATCGATCCTTTCGACCTGCGTTACAGCAACCGTATCAAGGTGCCCAAGCCATCCAGCCAGGCCGTGATGTTTTGCGTGCTGGATGTATCGGGGTCGATGGATGAACAAAAGAAGGATACGGCGAAGCGCTTCTTTATCCTGCTGTACCTTTTCCTGACCCGGGCTTATGACAAGATAGAGGTGGTATTCATCCGCCACCATACAGCCGCGTCGGAAGTGGATGAAAACGAATTTTTCCATTCACGCGAATCGGGCGGCACGATAGTGTCGTCTGCACTTAACCTGCTGACCAAGATCATCAAGGAAAGGTATCCGGGAGCAGACTGGAATGCCTATGTCGCACAGGCTTCCGATGGCGACAACTGGGACAATGACTCGGTCACCTGCAGGCAGTTGCTGATCAACACCATCATGCCACTGGTGCAGTACTATGCCTATGTAGAGATCACCGAAGGCGATCCGCAAAATCTGTGGGAAGAATATACGCAAGTGCTGGACCACCATCCGAATTTTGCGATGCAAAAGATACAGGCTCCGGCCGATATTTATCCCGTGTTCCGTGAGCTGTTCAAAAAACAGCCGAAGTGAGGTGTGCCATGAACAGCCCAAGCGACAAGCTCAAGAATCCGCGCCGCTTACCTGAACAATCGGAATGGACCTTTGAACTGATAGAGCAGGCGCATGAAGAAATTCGCCGGGTGGCGCAAAACTTCGGCCTGGATACTTATCCCAACCAGCTGGAGATCATCACTGCCGAACAGATGATGGATGCCTATGCGTCGGTGGGCATGCCGATTTCCTATAACCACTGGTCCTTCGGCAAGCACTTCCTGTCCACCGAAAAGAGCTACAAGCGCGGGCAGATGGGGCTGGCGTATGAGATCGTCATCAATTCCAGCCCCTGCATTTCCTACCTGATGGAAGAGAATAGCCTGACCATGCAGGCGCTGGTCATCGCGCATGCGGCCTACGGCCATAATTCCTTTTTCAAGGGCAATTACCTGTTCCGCGCCTGGACCGATGCCGAAGCCATCATCGACTACATGGTATTCGCCAAAAATTATGTCGCCGATTGCGAACAGCGCTACGGTATGGAAGCGGTTGAATTGTTGCTCGACTCTTGCCATGCCTTGCAAAATTACGGTGTCGACCGCTACAAGCGGCCGACCAAATTGTCGCTGACCGAAGAAAGGGAAAGGCAGGAAGAGCGGGAAACCTACCTGCAGTCGCAGATCAACGACTTGTGGCGCACTCTGCCGCGCCGCGAGGATACCGTTGTCAGCCGGGAGATCCAGCGTTTCCCGCCGGAGCCGCAAGAAAACCTGCTGTACTTTATCGAAAAATATTCGCCGCTGCTGGAGCCCTGGCAACGCGAGATCGTTCGCATTACCCGCAAGATATCGCAATATTTTTATCCGCAGCGCCAGACTCAGGTGATGAACGAAGGCTGGGCCACTTTCTGGCACTACACCATCCTGCACCAGTTGTTTGACGAGGGCATCGTCGGCGATGGCTTCATGATGGAATTCCTGCAAAGCCATACCAATGTCGTCTACCAACCGCCGGTGACCAGCCGTTATTTCAGCGGCATCAACCCGTATGCGCTGGGCTTTGCAATGATGCGCGATATACGGCGCATCTGCGAAAATCCTACCGATGAAGACCGCTACTGGTTCCCGGATATCGCCGGCAGCGACTGGCTGAAGACCTTGAACTTTGCGATGCGCAACTTCAAGGATGAGAGTTTCATCGCGCAGTTCCTGTCGCCCAAGCTGATCCGCGACTTCCATTTTTTCGCGGTGCTGGATGACGATAATCAGGATAAGCTGAGCATCTCCGCGATACACGATGAAAGCGGCTACCAGTACCTGCGCCAGCAACTGGCCGGACAATATAATCTGGGCAACCGCGAACCGAATATCCAGGTCTGGTCGGTGGATATGCAGGGCGACCGTGCATTGACCTTGCGGCATCAGCAATTCCTGCGCCGTCCGCTGAATCCGCAAACCAATGAAATGCTGAAGCACGTCGCCAGGCTATGGGGCTTTGATGTCTATCTGGAAACAGTGGATAACAACGACGTGGTGTTGAGTACCCAGGAGTGCAAGTGGGAAAAACGCAGCCGGCCCAGATAGGCGGGGCGTTTGGCGATTGATACCTAAATTCAATAAAGTTCGGATAGAATACATATTGATGTAGGCAAATCATTTCCACACGGAGACAAAGATGTATCTAGACCACCCGCGCATTTCTGCGACTCGCAGCGAAACTGAACCAGACAGGATAGAGCGGCTGAACCGGGTGTACGGCTACGCGATTGCGCTGGCGGACGTGGATGGCAATGCAGGATGTATTGCAAAACTGTCCAAGATACATGACCACAAGGGCATATTGATGGTGATCTGGTTTGCAGAGCCGACCGCCAGGGAAAAAGAATATTTCCTGAAAGCATGGATGAGCAAGGTCGGCGATCTGTCCATCCATGTAGAGCATGAAGTGCTGCAGCAGGAAAACCTGTCTTCAGACGCCTGAGCGCGCTGCCAGTACAAGATCGGTAGATATCCCCGGCTTCAAGATGAGAAGCCGGGGATTTTTTTATGCCGCAACATGCGCAAGCCGTTCAGCACCACCAGCAAGCTGGTGCCGGTATCGGCAAACACCGCCATCCACAGGCTGGAATGCCCAGTCAGCGTCAAGATAAAAAACAGTACCTTTATCCCCAGCGCCAGTGCGATGTTCTGCCATAGGATGGCTGCGGTGCGCCTGGATATGTGGATAAATTCCGGCAGTTTGCGCAAGTCGTCCTGCATCAACGCGACATCGGCTGTCTCCAGTGCGGTATCGGTGCCGGCCGCGCCCATTGCAAAGCCGATATTGGCCCTTGCCAGCGCGGGCGCATCGTTGACGCCGTCGCCAACCATACCGGTGACCGCGCTGCTGCTGAGTTCATTGATGGCTGCCAGCTTATCGTCCGGCATCATTTGCGCGCGCACGTCGCTGATGCCGACCTGCTGTGCGATGGCCCTGGCGGTTTGTTCGTTATCACCGGTCAGCATGACCAGTTGGATGCCCATCGCTTGCAGCTGTTGCGCGGCTTCCTTGCTGCTCTGCCGCAGGCGGTCGGCTATTGCCAGCAGCGCCAGGACTTCACGTTCATCGCACAGCAGCACGACGGTTTTGGCCTGGGCTTCCAGCCTGGCCAATTCCTGTTGCAGTCGGCGCTGTTGTTCGGCGGGCAGGGCAAGGCCCAGTTCGTCCAGCATACGCTGGTTGCCCAAGTGGTACAGCCTGCCGGCTAGCCTACCCCTGACCCCGCGCCCGCTGAGCGACAGGAAGTCGCTTACTTCATCCAGGACCGTGCTGCTTCCAGCCTGCTGATGGTTTCTGTCAGCGTGGGCGGCTACGATTGCATGGGCTACCGGATGCTGCGACAGTGCGTCCAGGCTGGCGGCGGTGCGCAGCGCCTGTGCTTCCGGCATGCCGGCCAGGATGACAATGTCGGTCAATGCAGGTCTGCCTTCTGTCAGCGTGCCGGTTTTGTCCAGCGCGATGCTTGTCAATTGCCGGCCTTGTTCCAGATACAGTCCTCCCTTCACCAGGATGCCGCGCCTGGCCGCCTGCGCCAGTCCGCAGACCACGGTTACCGGCGTGGAAATGACCAGGGCGCAGGGGCAGGCGATCACCAGCAAGACCAGCGCGCGATAGATGCATTCATGCCAGGATGCCGAGGCCAGCAATGGCGGCAATACTGCGACCAGCAAGGCAAACACAAATACCAGCGGGGTATAGATGGCGGCAAATTTGTCGACAAAACGCTGGGTAGGCGCACGCTGGCTTTGCGCCTGCTGTACCGAGCGGGCGATGCGCGCCAGCGTGGTTTCATTTTGCAGGCTGGTGACGCGTATCTCCAGCATGCCGGCCTGGTTCAGCGTGCCTGCATATACCTGGTCGCCGACGGTTTTGGCGACCGGCATGCTTTCGCCGGTGATGGCGGCCTGGTCTACCGCGGATTGGCCGGTTTCCACTTTGCCGTCCAGCGCTATCCTGTCGCCCGGACGTATCCTCAGCAACTGGCCCAGGCCTATCTGTGCGGTCGCGGTATCTTGCCAGCTGCCGTCAGCCTGTTGCCGCCATGCGGTTTCGGGAGCATGCGCCATCAGGCCGTTAATCGCATTGCGCGCCCTATCTAGGCTGGCAGCCTCGATCATTTCGGCAACGCCGAACAGCCAGATCACGACTGCCGCTTCCGGCCACTGGCCTATCGCAGCCGCGCCCAGGACCGCCACCGCCATCAACAGATGGATGTTCAGCGTGAAATGCCTGAGCGCAATCCAGGCTTTTTTCAGGGTGGGGATGCCGCCTGCCAGGATGGCTGTCAGCGCGAGCAGCGCGACCGGGAGCGAACGGTCATTGCCGGTGAGGTAGGCGCAGGTTTCCGCCGCGAGCGCCATGATCCCGGCAAATCCCATAGCCAGCCATTTCTTGCGCGTGGCGCGGGCCTGCGCTGAGGCTTGGCCGGCGTCATTTGCGGCAGAAACGGGCTGCCCCTGCATGCCTATGCTGACCAGCTTGGCCTGGATGCTGGAAGTATCCTGCAAGGTATGATGTACGGTCAGTATGCGGTTGAGCAAATCAAAATCCAGCGCCGCCACGCCGGGCAGCGGCGTCAGGCATTGCCGGATCAGCGCTTCTTCGGTAGGGCAATCCATGTTGACGATATTCAGCGCCAGTTGCCGGGTGCCGGTGATGGCGGCGGTTTTTGCGCTAGCCGGGGACGCTACATAGCCGTGTTCGTGCCGGTGCCCGTGCTTATGTGCATGGCCGTGAGCGTGGCCATGCCCCTGGTGGCCATGAGGAGCCGGATGGCTATGATGGCCGCAGCAAGACTCTTTTTCCAGCATGATTTTCCCTTGGATTGCATCGAATTGAAATCAGTGTAGACTCTGGAGTAGCTACAGGGTCAAGCATAAATGTGATTGTAATTAAGGCACTGGTTTGAGCAGATCAGGACAGTCTCGATGCACTTAAGGAAATAGAAAGGAGAAGCAATGCGTATTAGCGAACTGGCATCCGCGACCGGCGTAGAAATAGAGACGATACGCTACTATGAGAAGGAGGGCTTGCTACCGGAACCTGCGCGTCAGGATAACGGCTACCGTACGTACGCGGCGGAGCACCTTGAGCGCCTGTCTTTCATCCGCCATTGCCGCGCGCTGGATATTCCTTTGGCCGACGTCAGGCGCCTGGTGCTTTTCATGCAGCATCCGTCCGACGATTGCGGCGATATCAATCATCTGATCGACGACCAGATCTCGCGCGTGCGCGCCAGGCTGAAAAGCATGAAGGCGCTGGAAAAGCAGTTAAGCAAACTCAGGGCGCAATGCGATGCCGAGCATGCCGGGCGGGATTGCGGCATCCTGCATGAACTGGTAGCCGCTGCCCATGGAGAAGCTTGCGCCTGCCACCCCAAATAAGCCGGGTCGCCCACTAGTGAAGCTTGAGCTCCATAATCAGGTCGGACAAGCCGGCCCAGCCTATCTCTATGCCTATGCACAGCAGGATGAATGCAGACAGGCGCAGCAGCACCGTGGCGCCGACCTCGCCGAGGAAACGCACCAGATTGCCGGCAAAGCGGTAAGCCAGGAAAATCCCTATCGTGGTCAGCATCACGCCCAACATGGACGCAAAACTGGTGATCAGCCAATCCACCGGCTTGGTCGGCAATTGCGCGCCCAGCGTGATGGAGGCGGCGATCGTGCCCGGACCCACGGTCAAAGGAAAGCTGACCGGATAAAAACTGCGCCGCCGCAACTCCTCTTCGCTCCAGTAGCCTTCATGCGAGGCGGCCACCGTGGACGGCAACTGGTCCGGCCCCTTGTCGTGCAACATGCCCCAGCCGGCCATCGCCACGATCAGGCCGCCGCCCACCCGCACGATGGGCAGCGAAAGGCCGAAAAAATCCAATACATACGAACCGATAAAGAAAGCGCCGACCAGCAGGAAGAAGCAGTTGATTGCAATCCGCTTGGCCAGCTTGTTGGCGCCGCCTTGCTGTATCTGCTCCGTCATCGTCAGGAAGATGGGCGCGTTGGCGATCGGGTTCAAAATGGGCAGCAAGGTGATCGGTACGACCACCAGGGCTTTGGCAAACACGATCATCGCAACGCTCATGGCATCTCCAATCAATTAATTGGCTACATTATGCAACAAGTGCGCCCGTTTTAAACAGCCCTGTATCGGCCAAATCCAAATCCCGCCACGGCTTCCATCGCCAGCAGCAGCAACAGGCTGATTCCCAGCATAGGCAATGCAAAACACAACCCCAGCATAGCAATGGCCACATACCAGGGGACGGCCCGCAGATGGGCGGCGCCTATTTCCGGCGCGGAGACGCTGGCTGCGCGCCGGCGCTTCAGCCACATGACATAGCCTGAGATGACGGAAAAAACGGCGGTGCCGGCGACCAGCAACAATAAGGCCTGGTTCCACCAGCCGAATTCGCCGCGATGGAAGGGGATGCCTACGGCGGTGGCTTTCGCCAGCAACGGCAATTGCTGCCAGTCGGACTGGAACAGGGTAGTGCCGGTATACGCGTCCAGCACGGCCTGGAAGCGTTTCTGCGGCTGGCTGCGGTCATAGTTTTCGATCCGCCATACGCCGTGCTCGCCGCGCGGAAGGGTGATTTGCATCTGCACGTCCGGCGCGATGGCGCGCACCCTGTTGTAAATAGCCTGCGCGGACAGCAAGGGCAGGTTTTCTGCCGGGTGCGCCGATTGCAGGGGCCTGGGTGAGCGCGGTGCATTTTGCGACAAGGCATTTTGCGCCGCCCTGAAATTGTCGCCCGCATATCTGGACCAGGTCAGGCCCGTCAGCAGGATAGTGATGCTCAACAGGCTCACAGCGATCGCGAGCATGGAGTGCAGGTAACGCCAGTTGACCCTCGCATTGGCCGAGCGCTGCCAGCGCAATGCCTGCCGCCAGCCGGCGCCGCCCCGCGGCCACCACAGGTAAATGCCGGTCATCAGCATCAGCAGCATCCAGCTCGCCCCCAGTTCGATGATCCAGCGCCAGCCTTCTCCCTGCAACATGGAAGAATGCAATTTACGCGACCAGTTGCGGAACCTGTCGGCCTCGGGCAGTGCGCCTTGTACGGCGCCGGTGGCGGGATTGATATAGGCGACGGTGATTGCTTTTGCCTGGGCATGGCCGGCATGTTCAGGCTTTGCTGCGCCGGCATGTTGCATATGGTCGTGATGCAGGTGTGCATCAGGGACTGCCTCCGTATCTTCCAGGTAGACCTGGGTAGTCTCGGCCGCCTGGTAGGCCGGTACCACCATGCGCGGGCTTTTATTCGGGAAGGCGGCTTGCGCTGCAGCGAGTTGCGCGTCCAGCGAGACCGGGTTTGCTGCGGCAGGCGAAGCAACATGATCCAGGGTGGCGTATTTCCATGCTTCTATCTGTGGCGTAAACAGGTACAGGGTGCCCGTCAATGCGGCAAACAGGATGATGGGCGCCGTCAGCAGGCCAGCCCAGAAGTGCAGGCGCCAAAACACGCGATGCAGCAAGGCTGCGCGGGTTTTGGAAGAGGCTATGGTATTTTGCATGATGTGCCTCCGTGTCTTGTCAGTAGTCGAACTTCAGCTCGGCCATCACCGTGCGCTGGGTATATGGATGGAAGGCCCAGTATTTCGCGTTGTTCAGGTTGTCTATGCCTATCGAGCCGCTCCATTGCCTGGCCAACTGGTAGCGTACCCTGACATCGGCCACGAAAAAGCTGCCGAAGCCGGTGTAGGAATTGCCGTTGGGGTCGCTATTGTCGAGCGTGCCGTATTGCTTGCCGCTGTAACGCGCGCCCAGCGTGTACGACAGTTTGTCGTCCGGCCTGTAGCTGGCGACAAAGTTGGCGCGCCAGTTCGGCACCCGCGGTTGCTGCTTGCCGACACTGGCCGGAAATTTATTGTTCCTGACGATTTCGGAATCGGTATACGTGACGCTGCCGCTCAGGTCCAGCCCGCGGATGAATACATCATTGGCCAGGTAGGCCAGCTCCAGGCCATTGGTGCGGATATCGTCGACATTCTGGATGGTCGTCACAGTCGAACTGGCTGCCGCATTGACCTGCGAATACAGGGCGTCCCTGGTGCGCTCGTGGAAGAAGGTGCTGCGCAGTATGCCTGCGCCGCCGTTCAATGCGCGTTCGGCGGTCAGCTCCGTGGTCCAGGATTTTTCCGGCTTCAGGTTGGGGTCGTTGTTGATGATGTTGGTGCCGGACAATGAGCCCTGGTACAGCTCGGAAACGGTAGGCATGCGCACCGCCCTGCCGGCGGAAGCCTTATAGGTCCAGTCGCTGTCCGGCTTGAACGAGATGGCTGCTTTCGGCGAAAAATAGTGCTCGTCGCGGGTGCCGAAAGCCTGGCTCGCGGATTTGCTGGCGATGGAGCCGTTGTCGGCGCGCCATTGCTCAACGCGGCCGCCCAGGATGGTCTTCCATTGCTGGTTGATGCGCCAGGCATCTTGCGCATACAGGCTTTGCAATTGCGTATCGCCATTGAAGCCTGAGAACAGGCCGGCGGCGGGGCCGCCTGTCCAGTCAGGAGTGTCGTAGACGGAGGTCCGCAATTGGTAGGCTTCGCGCTGGTAGCCGAACTCCACAATATGCTCCGGCGCCTGCTGCGGATGCCAGATGCCTTTCAGCGCCAGCGTATTCCAGCCGGTGCCCGCCATATCGGTAATCCGGCCGGCGCCGCCACTGGCTGCTGCCGGTAGTGCTGCCGTGGCCGAGCGGAGAATGTCCTTGTGGTAGTCATACAGGCTGGCGGCGATTTCCCAATCCCATACGCCCTTGGTATTGCTCTTGAGGTCCAAGCCATGCGTATAGTGCTCCAGCGCATTCCTGTTCGGTGCAAAATCGGCCGCCGTCAGCGCATATTGGAGCCCATTGATGACGACGTTGCCGGTGTACACAGGATTGCCCGCTGCGTCGCGCAGGTAGCTCTCTACATTGCCGTCGGTGGAATTGCGCCAGTAGCCGAAGGTGTACGAGGCGCGGATGGCCGGGCTGATGTCGTACGCGAGCTTGATCTTGGCATGGTCCTGGGCCGTGTGATACTGCGTCGTCGTGCCCAGCATCAGCCAGTCCTGGTTCTTCGGATTTTTATCCAGCACTGCGCCGGTGACCGGAATGCTGCCCGCCGTGACGGGCACGCCGGCGGACACCAGCCGGTTGGCAAACACCAGCGGCTGGCCGTTGCTGTCTGTTTCATTGACATTGATCCACCAGCTCCAGGGGCCGGACCGGTCGCCTATCGATGCGCTGGCCTGGTGCCCGGAATAGCTTTTGGCTGTATTGAACAGCTTGAAGTCTTGCGTAAACGCCTGGGCTTTGACATGGGCTTCAAATTGGGTCGGCATGCGCGTCACATAGTCGACCACGGCGCCCACCGAGTTGCCGGCATAGGCCGCCGAGAACGGGCCGTACAGCACGTCGACCCTTTCGATTTCCTCCGGCGTCACCAAGCCCCAACGTGGCGTAAATGCGGCCCCGTTGCCGAGCAGGTTGGACAGCAGGATGCCGTCGGCGTACACCATCGAGCGGGCGCTGTTGCCGGTGCCGGAGGCGCGCGTCGCCAATACCGCATGATTGTAATCGCCTATATAGCGCTTGCGCACCAGCAGGCTGGGCAGGTACTTCAGCGCGTCTTCAGCATCGGTGGCGTTGATCGTGCGCTCCATGGTTTTGGCGTCTATGCTCTCTATTGTGGTCGGGATCTCGGTAGGCAAAGAAGAGGGGCGGGCGGCAGTGATCGTCACGTGCTGCTGGGTTGGTGGATTGCTTTGCAGCATTAATACATCATTGTCCGCGGCGATGGTGTCGGCCGCGGCCGGTGCGGAAGCCGACGCCGGTATGGCTATTGCTGCGGCCGCTGCGGCGTAAAGTGCGCGCAAGGCATGCATCCGCATGTGCTCATAGCTAGAGCTGCTGACAGAGTTCATAAATAAGGTGTACCAAAAAATAAACGGGCGCGACCAGCCATGCGGCTTGCGCGGGGAACAGGCAAGTTTATTAGCTGAGTACGGGAGGGCCGCGCGCTGGCAAAGGCGCGGAGGTCAGGGAGGCCAGGCGTGCAGCCGGAATGGCGCGCAGTGCATACGACAAGGTGTGCTGCGGCTCGGGAACGTCGTGCAAAACCGGGAAAGGGGTGATGCCGGTTGCCATGCACATTGGGCAATCCAGCAGGTGCGACATGCCGGCGCCTGTGCTTTTGCTGCTGGCATCCAATTTGCTAATAGACTTGTATCCACTGCTGGTGCAGATCAAATCCATGGCTTCAGGATTGACCAGCGGCGATGCAATGGCGACACCCAGGGTCAGCACGTACAGGAAGAGTACGAGGCGGATCAGTTGGCGGGATAGTCGTAGTGCATGCATGGGGTGGGATTGTAACACCTCCAGCAGGGGCGGGACAGTGTTTGCCCAGTGGGAAAAAGTCTGGCCAGGCGCTGAGGGGCGGTGTAGTTTGCGGCTTTACTTTTTGGCATGATGCTTTACAAGCTAGGTCAAAAAATGCTGCAGAGCAAAAAATTGACACGTAAATTGACACCTGAGTTGACACCTAAATTGACATGTCATTTACATGTCAATTTACAGATGAAAAAGTGTGTCAGACTGCTACAAAAACTATGCTGCTACGCTAGTTTTTGTGAGTATAATCTGCCAACTTGCCCTATTTGTAATTGTTCTTAGAGACTGCGGATACGCCTGTCGTATTCGTTTTATAACTAAATAAAAACGGAATAATCAATTGGCTGATCTAGGCATGGCGGACATAGACAAGTTCCTGCAGGAAATTTCTGCGGAAGAAGCATCCGGCCCCAATCTTGAATACGATCCCGCTTTTCTTGAGCTGGAGCAGGCTGCCAAAGGCAAGCCGGAAGTCCAGTACGGCGGCACCATTACTCCCGAAGTACCTCCCGACTGGAAACAGGTCAAAACACTTGCGCTGGACTTGATTGCCCGTAGCCAGGATTTGCGCGTAGCGGTGCCGCTGGTCCGCGCATTGCTGAAACTGCAGGGCGTCAGCGGGCTGGCTGCCGGCTTGCTGCTGATAGAAAAACTGCTGGAGCAGCGCTGGGATACCGTACATCCGCAGCTTGATCCGGACGATGGGCTGGATCCCATGCTGCGGGTCAATACCCTGTCGGCGCTGTGCGAATCCGGCACCATGCTGCGCGATTTCCGCGAAGCCGCGCTGGTCGCTTCGCGCGCCCATGGCCGTTTCAGCCTGAAAGAAATCGACATTGCCACTGGCGAAAGCGAATTGCCCGAAGGCGAAGAGAAGGTTGCGCTGGGCGTGATTGACGCCGCTTTCCTCGACGCCGATGCCGACATGTCCAAAAACACCCTGGATGCGCTGGAGCAAGCCTATCAAAGCAATGCCCGTATAGAATCCATCCTGACCGACAAGGTCGGCGTCGCCCAGGCGCTCGATCTGAGCCCGCTGACCAAGCTGCTGAAACGGGCCCGCGATTTTGTCCGCGAACGCGTCGCTCCTGCATCGCAGGCAGAGGAGCAGCCCGGCGAGGCTGCAACTGCCGGCGGCGCGGCAACCGGCGGTTCTGCAGCACCGGTGCCGATTACAGGCGAGGTCAACAGCCGCGATGACGTGGTGCGCATGCTGGGGAAAATTTGTGCCTACTACGCCAGGAATGAGCCGTCCAGCCCTATCCCGCTGCTGCTGTCGCGTGCACAGAGGCTGGTCGACAAGAGTTTCATGGAGATTTTGCAAGACCTGGCACCGGATGGCTTGAACCAGATCCATAACATTAGTGGTACCCAAAGCGAAAGCTAGCGCAATATTCGGCAGCGGCCCAGGCCGTTGCCGGATGTAGTGCTGGAAGATCCTCGTAGTAAATATTTACCTCAGGAGGTATGTGTCGTGGCCAAAGAAAGCAGTCAAAAGTTCATCGCCCGTAATCGGGCACCCCGGGTCCAGATCGAATATGACGTCGAAGTCTACGGCGCCGAAAAAACGGTGCAATTGCCGTTCGTGATGGGTGTTTTCGCCGACCTGTCTGGTAAGCCTGTCGATCCGCTGGCGCCTGTGGCCGATCGCAAATTCCTTGAAATCGACGTCGACAATTTCGACGAACGTTTGAAATCGATGAAGCCCAGGGTCGCAGTGCAAGTTCCCAACACGCTGACCGGCGAAGGCAATATGGCAGTTGACATCACGTTTGAAAGCATGGACGACTTTACGCCGGCAGCTGTCGCGCGCAAAGTGGACTCGCTGAACAAGCTGCTGGAGGCGCGTGGCCAGTTATCCAACCTGCTGACCTATATGGACGGCAAGACCGGCGCGGAAGAGCTGATCGCCAAACTTTTGCAGGAGCCTGCGTTGATGCAAGCACTGACTTCGGCGCCGAAACCGCAGGAATAAAGCTGGCACGGATCTGGCTTATATCCTGATAAAAGCAAGCGATAGCATACGCATACATACATCAATTTGGAGGAACCTTTCCATGGCCACAACCAGTTCTGAAGCGCAAGGACAATCAGGCGAAGTAACGCTTGAAGCCAGCGACTTCGCGAGTTTGCTGCAAAAAGAATTCAAGCCGAAAACCGACAAGGCAAAGGATGCCGTCGAAAATGCAGTCAGGACGCTCGCCGAACAAGCGCTGGCGGGCACCAGCCTGATTTCCAGTGACGTGCTCGGCACCGTCGAGGCCCTGATTGCCCAGTTGGACAAGAAATTGTCGGAACAAGTTAACCTGATCTTGCATCATGCCGAGTTCCAGCAGGTTGAAAGCGCCTGGCGCGGCCTGCACTACCTGGTCAACAATACCGAGACCGATGAATCCCTGAAAATTCGCGTGATGAACATCTCCAAAGGCGAATTGCATAAAACCCTGAAAAAATACAAGGGTACAGCCTGGGATCAAAGCCCTATCTTCAAGAAACTGTATGAAGAAGAATATGGCCAGTTCGGCGGCGAGCCTTATGGTTCCCTGGTGGCTGACTACTACTTTGACAATAGCGCACCGGACGTCGAGTTGCTGACGCAGATGGCGCAGATCAGCGCGGCTTCCCATGCGCCTTTGATTACCGCCGCCGATCCATCGGTAATGCTGATGGAATCCTGGCAAGAGCTGGCCAATCCGCGCGACTTGACCAAGATCTTCCAGACCCCGGAACATGCTGCATGGCGTGCTTTCCGTGATTCCGAAGATTCTCGCTATGTCGGCCTGGCCATGCCGCGCTTCCTGTCGCGCGCGCCTTACGGCGCCAAGACCAATCCGGTCGAGGAATTCGATTTCGAAGAAGAGACCGGCGGCTCCGACAGCAAGAAATTCACCTGGGCCAACGCCGCTTACGCAATGGCTGTGAATATCAACCGCTCCTTCAAGAACTACGGCTGGTGCTCGCAGATACGCGGCATAGAATCCGGCGGCGCGGTGGAAGGTTTGCCGGTATATACCTTCCCGACCGATGACGGCGGTGTCGACATGACTTGCCCGACCGAGATCGCCATCAGCGACAGGCGTGAAGCGGAATTGGCAAAGAACGGCTTCATGCCGCTGGTGCACAAGAAAAACAGCGACTTCGCGGCCTTCATCGGCGCCCAGTCTATGCACAAACCCGCCGAGTACGATGATCCGGATGCGACCGCCAATGCCAACCTGGCGGCGCGCCTTCCTTATTTGTTTGCGACTTGCCGTTTCGCCCACTACTTGAAATGCATAGTGCGCGACAAGATCGGTTCGTTCAAAGAGCGTAGCGATATGGAAACCTGGCTCAATAACTGGATAGGCAAGTATGTAGAAAATAACCCGGCAACGGCATCTGAAGCAGACAAGGCCCGCAAGCCTTTGGCTGGAGCGGAAGTCGTTGTGGAGGAGGTAGAGGGTAATCCGGGTTATTACCGCTCCAAGTTCTTCTTGCGTCCTCACTATCAGCTCGAAGGTTTGACCGTGTCTTTGCGTTTGGTTTCAAAGCTGCCTTCCGGGAAGGCTTAGCGCTTGGTAAAAGGTGGCATGTCGCCTGTGCCGCCTCTCTCGTAATGCTGCAATTGCATTAGCCTGGATCTGATTCCACGCTGATCGGGGGCGGCTATTTTAATCAAAATTGAAAGAGGAACAAAAAATGATATTGCTCAAATTCGCTACCGCAATCAACGGTGACTCCGTAGTAGATGGCCACGAAAAATGGATCACGATCGACTCGCTGCAATTCGGCGTGGGCCGTGCCATTTCCGCCAGCGGCGGCGGTGCAGACCGCGAAACCAGCAACCCGTCTTTCTCTGAAGTGACACTGACGAAATCTACTGACGTGGCTTCTGCCGACCTGTTCATGCAGGCAGTGTGCGGCAAGAGCCTGGGCAAGGGGGAGATTCATTTCATACAGACCGGCGGCGCCGACAAGAAGCATCAGGTTTACCTGAAGATAGAGCTGGAAGATGCCATTGTCAGCTCCTACTCCACCAGCAGCGGCGGTGATCGTCCCAGCGAATCTTTTTCCCTGAACTTCGTGAAGATCAGCTACCAGTACGATGCGTTCAGCGGCGGCAAGGTAACCACCGGCACAGCCAAAAAATGGGATCTCACCAAAAACGCTACCTACTAGTAACAAGCGCTCTGATCTGGCTAGGGCAATTGGTCCGGATGCGATATCCGATATCCGGACCTTTGCCTCGCCACTATATTTGTGGTTTATTGGATTGATTCGCGCAAATCGGTTCGGCCCCTGCTTTACATTTCAAATGTAAATGTACGGTGATGCCCGGTTGAGCGAGGGAAGGTTGACATGTCCGCCGTAGAATCGCTGAAGTCGGGGAACCTGCAGGAGGCCTTGCAAGGCCTGCAGCAGGAAGTGCGCCAGCATCCTGCCGATGCCAAACGCCGCGTCTTTTTGTTCCAGTTGCTGGCGGTGCTCGGCCAGTGGGAACGCGCGATGACCCAGCTTGCCGTCGTTGGCGACCTGGATGCCAATGCGATGCCGATGGTGCATGCTTATCGCGAAGCGGTGCGCTGCGAGGTTTTGCGCCAGGAAATTTTCGAAGGCAAGCGTTCGCCGGTCGTGTTCGGTGACCCAGAGCCTTGGATAGCGCAATTGCTGGAAGCCTTGCGCCTCGGTGCTGCCGGCGATTTCCACAATTCGCAACTCGCCAGGGAACAGGCGTTTGCCGCAGCCCCCGGAGTTTCCGGGACCATCAATGACCAGGCCTTTGAGTGGATAGCCGACGCCGACCCTCGCCTGGGGCCGGTCTTCGAGCTGATTGCCAACGGTAATTATTACTGGATACCAATGCACCGCATCGCTTCCCTGCGCATAGAGGCTCCGGCCGACTTGCGCGACAATGTATGGATGCCGGTAGGCGTGAATCTGGTCAACGGCGGAGAACTGGTGGGTTTCATCCCTACCCGTTATCCCTTGCCGTCCAAGCCGGCAGCGGACTCTGACAATTCGCTGCTGCTGGCCCGGCGCACGGACTGGAACGAACCGGCTCCCGGCTTATTCTGGGGCAGCGGACAACGTATGTTTGCGACCGACGCAGCAGATTATCCCTTGATGGAAGTCAGATCCATTACTTTTAACCATGAGCCCGCGCCAATGGTAGACAATGCAGCAGACGATGCAGCGGGCGACGCGGCGGCAGCATGAATCAGGTAAATACCTCACGCGAGACCGGCCATGGCTGAGCTGACTGCCCAGGAAAGGTTGCAACCCTCGTTGCTGGACCGGCTGACCGACGACGAATCGGATTCCAGCCAGGAGACCCGCGACAAGAGGGTATTGTCGATGCGTGGCCTGCGGCGGGCGGTGTTGCGCGACCTGGGCTGGCTGTTGAACACGACAGGCCTGGGCGCGTTGCAAGACCTGAAAAATTTTCCATTGGCTTCGCAGTCGGTGTTGAATTTCGGTTTTCCCGATATCTCGGGCCGGACTGCCTCAGGCCTGGACCTGGCTGACGTCGAGCGCCGCTTGCGCCAGGCGATCTGGGATTTTGAACCGCGCATCCTGCGCGACACCGTCAGGGTGAGGGCCACCGCGTCGGAAGGCAAGAGCGGCAGCCCCAACTACATCATCTTTGAAGTGCACGGAGAATTATGGGGGCAGCCTTTGCCTGAGCGCCTGTATTTGAAAACCGAGCTGGATCTCGAAATTGGCGAGATCAGGGTATATGACTCTGAATCGAGGCCGGGCTGATGGACACCAAATTATTACGCTATTACGAGCGGGAACTGCAGCACCTGCGTGAAATGGGCGGCGAATTCGCGCGCGAATTTCCTAAGATTGCGGGACGGCTGGGCCTGGAAACCTATGCCTGCGCCGATCCGTATGTGGAAAGGCTGCTGGAGGGCTTCAGCTTCCTGGCGGCACGGGTGCAATTGAAGATCGATGCGGAATTTCCCCGTTTTACCGAGCATTTGCTGGAGCTGGTCTATCCTCAGTATCTTGCGCCTACTCCCTCAATGGCGATCGTGCAATTGCAGCCCGACCTGACCGAGGGCAGCCTGGCCGAGGGTTTCAGCCTGCCGCGCAGCACGCCCCTGCGCAGCCTGCTAGGAAAAGACGACCAGACTTCTTGCGAATACCGTACGGCGCACGAAGTCACGCTGTGGCCGCTGGAACTGGCGGACGCCAAATACTTCACCTATTCAGGCGAACTGGGCGGTGTCGAGCTTTCCCGCCTCGGCAGCATCAAGGCCGGCCTGCGCCTGCGCCTGAAGACTACCGCCGGGTTGAAGTTCAGCGATATTGCACTGGACAAGCTGCAGCTATATATACGCGGCAGTGATTCCCTGCCCAGTAAAATCCTGGAACAGATACTGGCCAATGCTGCAGGCGTGGTGGCGATGCCGACCAGGCATCCGGCCGCATGGCATCACATTATCCACAAGTCGCACATTGCCCGCATGGGATACGATGACGACCAGGCCTTGTTGCCGACCGGCCCTCGCTCATTCCAGGGCTATCGCTTGCTGCACGAATATTTCTCCTTTGCGCAAAGATATCTGTTTGTCGAGCTGGGCGGCTTGCAAGAGGCAGTAAAGCGTTGCCCGGACAAGGAAATGGATATCGTGATCCTGTTTGACAAGGCCGATCCTGTTCTGGAGCAGAGCATCAGCGCCGCGAATTTTTCCCTGTTTTGTACGCCGGTGATCAACCTGTTCCCCAAACGCGCGGACCGGGTACACCTGAGCGACCAGCAATCCGAGTACCACGTGGTGCCGGACCGCACGCGGCCCATGGATTATGAAATCTACCAGGTGCTGGGCGTGAAGGGCTATGGCACCGGGCCGGAAGCCGAACAGACTTTCCAGCCTTTTTATTCTGCCAATGACCTGCTGTCCGCAACTGAAAACCGGGCTTATTTCCAGACACGCCGCAGCCAGCGTGTTTTGTCCGAAAAACAGCGGCGCAAGGGGCCGCGCTCCAGCTATATCGGCAGCGAAGTTTTCATGTCCATCGTGGATGCGACGGAAGCGCCATTCAACACCGGCTTGAGGCAACTCGGCGTAGATACGCTATGCACCAACCGCGACCTGGTGCTGTCTATGCCGGTCGGCAGCGGCAAAACGGATTTCACCGTTGAATCCACTGCGCCGGTACAGGCGGTGCGCTGCCTGAGCGGGCCGACTACGCCTATTCCCTCGTATGCTGAAGGGGAAACCGCCTGGCGCCTGGTCAGCCATTTGTCGCTGAATTACCTGTCGCTGATAGACAGCGAACAAAAGGAAGCGGCATCGGCATTGAAAGACTTGCTGCGGCTGTATTGCAGTCCGGAAGACATCAGCGGACAAAGGCAGATAGAAGGCATCAAGTCGGTCACTGCCAAACCGATAGTGCGGCGTTTGCCGGTGCCGGGCCCGATTACCTATGGGCGCGGGCTGCAGATCACGCTGACGATAGAGGAAAGCGCTTTTGAAGGGGTAGGGGTGTTCATGCTGGGGGCGGTGCTGGAGCAATTTTTTGCCAAATATGTGTCGCTGAATTCCTTTACCGAAACTATCATCAAGACGCCGCGCCGCGGTGAAATCATGAAATGGCCAGCCAGGGTGGGGCGATGCGAGATCCTGTAGATACCACGCGCAGGCTGGAGGACGACCTTGATGCCTTCGATTTTTTCGCCGCCTTGCGCCTGCTGGAAAATGCGCATGCCGACAAGCCGCGCATAGGGCAGTCTTCGCGTCCTCAGGACGATGCTGTGCGTTTCGGCCAGTCTCCTTCGCTGGCGTTTGAGCCTGGCATGTTTTCCGCAATCAAGCCGGGCAGCGACGGCAGGGCGCCGCGCCTGGACGTCAATTTCTTTGGCCTGCTGGGAGCCAACGGGCCCATGCCGGTGCATATAACTGAGTATGTGCGCGACAGGCTGCGCAATTCTTCGGATCCGACCCTGGCGCGTTTCCTGGATATTTTCCATCACAGGATGATCTCGCTGTTTTACCGCGCTTGGGCCGGCGCCCAGCCTACAGTCAGCCTGGACCGTCCGGATGCCGACCGCTTTGCCGAATACGTCGCCTCGCTGATAGGTAACGGCATGGAGTCGCTGCGCAAACGCGATGCGCTGCCCGATTTTGCCAAGCTGCACTACGCAGGACGCCTTGCTTCATTGACGCATAATGCGGAGGGGCTGGCCAAGACGCTGGCCGATTTTTTCAAATTGCCGGTGCAGATACAGGAATTTGTCGGCCACTGGATGAGCCTGCCTGCCGACAGCCGCTGCCGTCTGCGCACCGGGCATGATGCCGAAGTGCTGGGTATGACCACAGTGCTGGGTTCCAGGGTCTGGAATTGCCAGCACAAGTTCCGCGTGGTCATCGGCCCGGTCGGCCTGGCCGATTTCCAGCGCATGCTGCCCGGCGGCGACAGCCTGCAAAGGCTGACCGCCTGGATACGCAATTACGTCGGGCTGGCATACAACTGGGACGTCAACCTGATTTTGAAGCAAGAAGAAATTCCCACGCTCAAGCTTGGCAAGCAAGCCCGGCTGGGCTGGACTACCTGGCTTGCCAGTCGTCCGCCACAAAAGGACGACAGGCAATTATTGCTTTCCCCTGCCTCCCACATCAATTAAGTACAAATAAGGATAGATCATGGCCGAAATCAGTCGCGTTGCCCTGTTTGGTAAGCTCAATAGCCTGTGTTACAGGGCGATAGAGAGCAGTACGGTTTTTTGCAAGCTGAGAGGCAATCCTTATGTCGAACTGGTGCACTGGCTGCACCAGGTGATGCAATTGCAGGATTCGGATCTGGCGCGGCTGATCAAGCATTTCGGCCTGGATCCGGCCGGTTTGGCGCGCGACATGACCGAAGCGCTGGACCGCCTGCCGCGCGGTTCTACTTCGGTAACCGACCTGTCGTCGCAAGTGGAAGAGGCGGTTGAGCGGGCCTGGGTGTTCGGCACGCTGATGTTCGGCGAGTCGCAGGTGCGCACCGGCCACCTGATCGTCGGCATACTGAAAACATCCGCGCTGCGCAACAGCCTGTATGCGATGTCGCGCCAGTTTGAAAAAATCAAGGTGGATGCGCTGACGGAAGATTTCGCCAATCTGCTGGGCAATTCGCCCGAAGCGCAGATGCGCGCTAGCGACGGCTTCCAGGTCGGCGGCGGCGCCGCGCCGGGCGAGGCCAGCGGCGCTGTCGCCCCGGCCGCGATGGGTAAGCAGGAAGCGCTGAAACGGTATACGGTGGACCTGACCGAACAGGCCCGCAGCGGCAAGCTGGATCCTATCGTCGGCCGCGACGATGAAATACGCCAGGTGATCGACATCCTGATGCGCCGCCGGCAAAACAATCCCATCCTGACCGGTGAGGCCGGCGTGGGTAAAACGGCGGTGGTGGAAGGATTTGCACAGCGTATCGTCGCCGGCGACGTGCCTCCTTCGCTGAAAGACGTGAGCTTGCGTACCCTGGATGTCGGCCTGCTGCAAGCCGGCGCTAGCATGAAGGGCGAATTTGAAAACCGCCTGCGCCAGGTGATAGAAGAAGTGCAGGCTTCGGAAAAGCCGGTGATCCTGTTCATCGACGAGGCGCATACCCTGGTCGGCGCCGGCGGCGCGGCCGGCACCGGCGACGCCGCCAACCTGCTGAAACCGGCGCTGGCGCGCGGCACCTTGCGCACCGTTGCCGCGACGACCTGGGCCGAATACAAGAAACACATAGAAAAAGATCCGGCGCTGACCCGCCGTTTCCAGGTAGTGCAAGTGCCGGAACCGACTGAAGAAAAAGCCATCCTGATGATGCGCGGCATTGCGTCGACGATGGAAAAACACCACCAGGTACAAGTGCTAGATGAAGCGCTGGAAGCCGCGGTCAAATTGTCGCACCGCTATATCCCGGCGCGGCAGTTGCCTGACAAGTCGGTCAGCCTGTTGGATACCACCTGCGCCAGGGTCGCAGTCAGCCAGCACGCTACGCCGCCGGCGGTGGACGACAGCCGCAAGCGCATCATCGCATTGGAAACCGAGCTGGAAATCATCGCCCGTGAAACCGCGGTCGGCGTCGATACCAAGGCCCGCGAAACCGTTGCGCAGGAAAAACTGGCAATAGAGAAGGCTCGGCTGGATGAATTGGAAACCCGCTGGAACGCGGAAAAAGTGCTGGTCACCAAGATCCTGGAATTGCGCGGCAAGTTGCGCACCGTGACCGGCAAGGTGGAGGGCGCAGCGGAAGCGGCGGTGCCGGCAGATAACGCAGCCGAACGCGATGCCTGGCTGACCGAACTGAAGACCTTGCAGGCGGAACTCAGCAGCCATCAAGGCGAGACGCCATTGATCTTGCCTACGGTCGATCACCAGGCGGTGGCCTCGGTCGTGCAGGACTGGACCGGTATCCCGGTCGGCCGCATGGTCAAGAACGAGATAGAAAACGTGCTGAAGCTGGCCGATACGTTGGGCAAGCGCATCATAGGCCAGCGCCACGCGCTGGAAATGATCACCAAGCGCATCCAGACTTCGCGCGCCGGCCTGGATAACCCCAGCAAGCCTATCGGCGTGTTCATGCTGGCCGGTACCTCCGGCGTTGGCAAGACCGAGACTGCGCTAGCCTTGGCCGAAGCCCTGTACGGCGGCGAGCAAAACATCATCACGATCAATATGAGCGAGTACCAGGAAGCGCACACCGTTTCCACGCTGAAGGGCGCGCCTCCCGGCTATGTTGGCTACGGCGAAGGCGGCGTGCTGACCGAAGCGGTGCGCCGCCGGCCGTATAGCGTGGTGCTGCTGGATGAGGTGGAGAAAGCCCATCCCGACGTGCACGAAATTTTCTTCCAGGTGTTCGACAAGGGCTGGATGGAGGACGGTGAAGGCCGTGTGATCGATTTCAAGAATACGCTGATCTTGCTGACCACCAACGCCGGTACCGACATGATCATGAATCTGTGCAAGGACCCGGAACTGATGCCGGAACCGGAAGGGATCGCCAAGGCGCTGCGCGAACCGCTGTTGAAAATATTCCCGCCGGCCTTGCTAGGCCGCGTGGTGACGATTCCTTACTATCCGCTCAACGACGAGATGATAGGCGCGATCATCCGCCTGCAACTGGGGCGTATCGCGAAGCGGGTGGGCGAGAGCCACAAGATCCCGTTCACCTATACCGACGATGTGGTGAAACTGATTGCCAGCCGCTGCACCGAACTGGAAAGCGGCGGGCGGATGATAGACGCGATCCTGACCAATTCCGTGCTGCCGACGATAAGCGGTGAATTCTTGCAACGCATGATGGAGGGGAAGCCGGTTGCAAAGGTTCACGTCGATGTCAATGGCGGCGAGTTTTCTTACGATTTTGAGTAGATAGGCAAGCCTGTTCGGATATTGGAATTTTTGCCGGCGATGCGCGGCCGGGTTCCGCCTGGCGATCCGGCGCCGGCTCACCGGATACGGGCTTGAAAATTGCAGGCAACGCGTCCTGATGCAGGGGAAGCAGTTCACCTAGTAGGAGAAAATAATGTGTACCGATTTGGCAAATAATGCCGCACCCGTTGGCGCGGCGCAGGCGACGCTGCATCCAAAAGCGTTTAAAAGATGGCTGGAGTATTGCAAGTGCACCACGATAGATGAAAGCAATACCGGCCAGGTGGTTGTGATGCTATACCAGGGCACAGTGGTAGAGCAGGACAATATTACGTTTACACCGAATTGGCATATCACTGCGATGACCGATCGCATGAAGACTGTCTGCAATAACTTCCATTTCAAGATCGAAGCCACCAAGGCGGTCGCCCACTACTGGCATTACGTGCTGTATTTCAATGCCACGGCTAAAACATGGCATTGGGTAGGCGATGCGAATCCCAAGATCCCGGCCAGGAATGATGCCGGCGGCGGTGCGGCGGCCGACGTTAAGGCGCTGGATGCGAACCGGACATTGGTTAATACTGTGGCGGCAACAAACGGGCTTGAGAACAAGGTGACGGCGGCCGTGCAAAACAAGATGCTGGTCGCGCTCAAAAAAATGAGCGACGACGAACTGATCTTTTTGAAAGGCGGCGTCTGGAACTAGCTAGCAGCGCATTGAGCAGGTAAAAATATTTTGATTGTTGCAGGGGTGGGCGGCACAGCCTGGTTTGCCTGCTGTTGCAGGGGAAAAGGCTGGTCTTCGAAAAAAATAAGGGGGCATCATGGCAGATACCGGCGCGCACCCGTTTCCTGTACCCATGGAAGTGAAACGCCGGGCAAGATTGCAGAATCGGCGACCGGTATCAAATTGCTGGAGCTGATCTGGGATGAATTGAAGTTCGCAAAAAGGCTTGCGTATTTCTGATCGGCTTGTCCGCCGCAGGCGGACGATCGGCAGATATGCGTTTGGAAAAAATGATATTTTTTGCGGCATTGCCGCCGCATTATGGAGAAATTGAGATGCCTGAATCCGAAATCCCCGCGCTGCCGCAAGGCGAAGCCGTCAACAAGCATTTGCAGATTGCCAAGAAGGTCGGCAAGGGCGGTGCGACGGCAGCATCTGTAGGCATACAGATAGCCCAGGTTGCAACCGGCACCAGCTCGCTGTCCGTGATAGCAGCCGCGGTTGCCGGCGGAGTCTCGGCGACCGGCGTCGGCCTGGTCGTTACCGGCGGCGTGCTGACTATCGCGTCGTCGATCGCCTCCGGCCGGGCAGCCTATAAAACCAAGCAGCACCTGAATGGGCTGCATACGATACTTTCCAATAAAACCGCCTACGAGTGCCAGTGCAAAAGGGTGGACAATATGGATGCCGAGCAGGCCCGCCAGCTTTTCCACGCGATGATCGCGGACCATGTGCTGCCTTACATCATAGGAAAAAAGACCGCAAAGATGTATCGCAAAGGAGCCAGCGCAATACCCGGTGTGGGCTTGCTGGAAGGGATACGCGCGATAGGAAAGAAAGGCTACAAATTTGCTTCCGGGACGCTGGGGGCCAAGAGGGAGCGCGCGGCAGGCCATCTGGCCAGGCATTTGCAGCAATACGACTGCAAAATGGTCGAGGATATTATCTCCGAGCTGTATAGCGTGGAAGAGATGCAATGGCTCAAGTATCACACCACGCACAAGGTGGCGAAGGAGTTTTTGATGGAAAAAATCAAATCCACCTGAATTAAAGCTGTCGGCGGCCTGACAGGCGCTGACCATGCTGCATCCCGGCTAATGGGGCAATATCGTTCCGATTTTTTTGTCCGGCGCTAGGTTGTCCGCGCCACTGATGCAAAGCGGGGCCAGCCGTTTATCCGGCCTTTATCCTGCTCTTATCCGGCCCTTGGGCTGCGACGACCAGGCCCGCGACGGCCACCCCGCCTTCGGTGCGCAATTCGCCGTATTCAACCAGGGCTTGGACGAAGCCGGCCTGTTCCAGGCAGGCGCGCAGGTAGGTTTCGGCATGGGCATAGCGCCCGTGCTCGCCGAGCACATAGCCTGCCTGCTGCCTGGCGTGCTCCACGGTAAACACCAGCATTCCGCCCGGCTTGAGCGCCCTTGCAGCAGCCAGCAATGCTTCTTCCAGCCTGCCCAGGTAGCAGAAGGTATCGGCGGAGGCTATCAGGTCAAAGCTCGCATGTTGCGACGCCAGATAGGCGACCAGTTCGGCCTCCCGCAGTTCGTCATAGATATGCCGCTGCTCCGCCAGTTGCAGCATCGCAGAAGACAGATCCACGCCTGCCAGGGAGGCGGCATAGGGACGGAGCAGCGGACCGCACAAGCCGGTGCCGCAGCCTACATCAAGGATACGCAGGTCCGCGCGGGCTTCACCGTAGTGGCGTGTGACCGCTTGCTGTACCAGTTGGGGCGCCCGGTATTGCAGCTTTTCCAGCGTTGTGTCGAAATTTTCGGCAAACCGATCAAAAGTGTCGCGTACATATTCGCTGCTGGCTGAGTCCGGAGTATCGGCCGCGCCCAGTGCGGCCAGCATATGGATTGCTACCGGTTGCCCAGGGGTGAATTCCAGGCACTCCTTTAATGATTGCACCGCAGCCTGATGCCTGCCTGCAGCGGCCAGCGCCCTGGCCAGGGCTTCCCTGGCGGTTGGCGAAGTATCCGTTATTGCCAGCGACCGGCGGTAGCTTTCCACTGCTTCGTCAGGCCGCTGCAGTGTCTCCAGCACTTTGCCTACATGGAAATGCGCATAGGCGTCGGTCGGGGTGATTTCCGTGGTTTTCCTGTACGCGGCCAGCGCTTGCGGCAACAGGTTCATGTCGAAGAAGACGTCGGCCAGCACTGCATGCGGCCCTGCGGCATCGGGTGTGAGTTCTGCTGCTTTCATCAGCATTACGCTGGCCTGTTGCAATTGCCTGGTGTCCTGCAGCAAGCGGCCCAGATTGAAGTAGGCATCGGCAAAGTCCGGTTGAAGCTGTATCGCCAGACAATAGTGATGTTCTGCATCCGCGTGCATGCCCTGCTTGTGCAGCAGGCGGCCGAGGTTATGTTGTATCGGCGCCTCATCGGGCGCAATCGCCAGCGCGTCGCGAAACGCCTTTTCTGCCTGCTCCCAATGCTGCAGTTCGTCCTCGCAGGCGCCCAGATTATTGTGGGCACGAAAATGGCTGGCGTCGCGTGCAAGCACTTGCCGGTACAGCTGGGCCGCATCGGAAAATTGGCCGGCGTGATGCAGCGTTCGTGCCTGCTCAAAGAGTGCGTTGGTCATGTTGGATAGTCGAGTTCGGCTTGAACGCAAAGATAGCAGTATTTATGCCAATTGAATATTGGATATCTGATGTTGCCGAAAGGGAATTTCAGAGCGCCACGGCATTTGCAAACCGGGATCGTGCCCGGCCGCGCTTTGGGTCGGGAACGCCTGTTGCACATCGCTGCAAAAGGGTGTGCTTTACCCGGGGCATTTGATTGTCGGTGTGATAAAAATATGCGATGATGCGACAATCTTGGGGGCGTTCCAGCCAGGCCGGCATGCAAGGCGACAGGCACGGATTTTGCAGCTTACAGGCAAAAGACACAGAATATGAAAAAGAGATGTAAAACACGTGTAAAACGGATGTAAAGCACGGATCAAGTGCTTAGCCGTCGCCTTGCTTTACAAGGACGGATACACATTACAGACAGATGCGCTGTCGTGGCGAATCGGACAAGACTGCGGGACACAAAGTATGCCAAACCAAGTTTCCATGGGCGCGCTGTTGCAATGTACTTTTGGTGCTGCCCCGTCTTCGCTGGTGGTTTTACCCAAGAATAAAGTGATGGGGGAGGGGCCGCCTGCCGCCAACATCATGGACCACATCCCCATGGTGAATATCATGCCTTTCGGTATGTGCAATTCCCCGGCCAATCCTATGGTGGCCGCGGCGACCGCGGCTGCGCTGGGGGTGCTGACGCCCATGCCTTGCATTCCTGCGACCTCCTCACCCTGGGTGCCGGGTGCGCCGACGGTGATGATAGGTTTCATGCCTGCGCTGGACAATGTGTCCAAATGCATGTGCAACTGGGCGGGAGTGATCAGCATCAATAACCCGGCCACCACCAAGACCATGATTCCGTGATCCCTTGAACGTGCACGCATAAAGAGCGCCGATACCCGGCCAATCGGCAACAGAGATACAGCCGGCATTTACGAACAACCTTCAGACAGAAGCCATACATGCCAGTCATCCAGGACAATCGAAGAGTCGCCGTCAGCAGCCCGCTGGGTGCAGATGTTTTGCTGTTCCATCGCATGCGCGGCACGGATGGCCTGGGCCGGCTGGGCGAATACAGCCTGGATCTGCTCAGTGAAAAATCCGATATCAAGATCGACGATATCCTCGGCAAGGATCTGTCGATCGCGGTCGATCGCCCCGACGGCGAGCAGCGGGAATTCAACGGCCTGGTGACACGCTTTGCGATGACCGGGCGGCAGGGCCGCTATGCCACTTATCAGGCGACCGTGCGGCCGTGGCTGTGGTTCCTGACCCGTGCCGCCGATTGCTACATCTTCCAGGAAAAAACTGCGGTCGACATCATCAAGGCGATATTCGATAAATATACCGTCGCCGATTTTGATTTGGGCGCGCTGACTGCGATCTATCCGGTGCTGCCGTATTGCGTGCAATACCGCGAAAGCGACTTCAATTTCGTCAGCCGCCTGATGGAGCGCTTCGGCATCTATTATTATTTCAAGCATCAGAATGGCCGGCATACGATGGTGCTGGCCGACTCGTATTCGGCGCATTCGACAATCTCCGGCTATGCGGAACTGAACTACGTGCCCGATGACGAGGCGGCAATGCGTAATGGCGAAGTCGTCTACAAATGGCTGATGGGCGGCGAGATCCATACCGATGCCTATGCGCTGAAGGCCTTCGATTTTGAAAAACCGGCCGGCAACCTGCTGGTGAAATCCAAGATCGCGCGCACGCATGACCAGAACACGCATGAAATTTACGACTATCCCGGGCTTTTCACCGAGCGCGGCGACGGCGAGACGTCGGCCCAGGTCAACGTTGAAGCGCAGCAGGCGAATTATGAAATAGTCTGCGCCAGCACTACTGCCCGCGGCATCACTCCCGGCGGCATGTTCAAGCTGGCCGAACATTCACGGGCCGACCAGAATGGCGAATTCCTGGTGGTTAGCGCCGAATACGAACTTGCCTCCGACGCTTACCAAAGCGCGCCCGCGCCTGAAAAAACGCTGTTCCTGGATTGCCGTTTTACCGCCATCGGCAAGGAGCACGCGTACCGTTCTGAAGCCCGCACCAGGAAGCCGCTGGTGCAGGGACCGCAGACGGCGATCGTGGTCGGCAAGGCCGGCGAGGAAATCTGGACCGATAAGTACGGACGCATCAAGGTGCAGTTCCATTGGGACCGGGTGGGCAAGGACGACGAGTCCAGCTCCTGCTGGGTACGGGTGTCGCAGGCCTGGGCCGGCAAGCGCTGGGGCCACATGTTCATTCCCCGCATAGGCCAGGAAGTCATCGTCAGTTTCCTGGAGGGCGATCCGGATCAGCCGCTGGTGACGGGCAGCGTTTACAACGCCGACATGATGCCGCCGTATAAATTGCCTGATCAGGCCAGCAGATCGACTATCATGAGCAATTCGACCAAGGGGGGCGGCGGCTATAACGAACTCCGCTTTGAAGACAAGAAAGGCAGCGAGCAGGTCTTCCTGCATGCGGAAAAAAACCAGGACAATTACGTCAAGAACGATTTGCTGGAATGGATAGGCAATAACCGCCACCAGATGGTGGAAAAAGACAAGCTGGAGCAGGTAGGCGGCGACAAGAGCGTGACCGTCAAAGGTGATCTGAATGAAAAAGTGACCGGCACTACCTCCATGGAGGCCGGCCAGGATTTGCAGAGCAAGGCCGGTATGAAATACGGCCTGGAGGCCGGCACCGACATCCATATCAAGGCCGGCATGAATGTAGTGATAGAGGCCGGCATGAGCATTACGCTGAAAGCCGGCGGCGGATTCATCGTGATCGGTCCGGCCAGCGTGGCCGTATCGGGCACGCCCATATTATTGAACAGCGGAGGCTCCGCGGGTAGCGGAGCGGGTGCGGCGCCGAAAGCGCCGACGGCTCCGGACAAAGCAGACGACGGAAGCAAATAGAACAGATGAAGCAGATTATTTTTCCAGGATTGGTGGTGTCGGCCATGTTATTGGCGCAGGCGCCGGTAATGGCGGCGGGCAATACGGCAAATATCTCGATGGCGGACAAGCCGGTGCGCATCATCCGCGGCACCGCGGTGTACAAGGCCGGGATCGGCGTGCTGGCGCAAAAAGACGATATCGTGGAAACCGGTGGCGCCGGTACCCAGCTTGAGGTCTCGCCGGATCTGATCATGGCGCTAGGCCCCGACACCAGGGTTTACTTGAATAACATAGGTGCCGACGCCCAGTCCCGCACCGAACTGGTCTTGCTGAAGGGCTGGGTCAAGGTCATGTCCAAAGGGACGGGCGCGGCCAAGCGCATTATCGTGACTTCGCCGGCGATCAAGGTCGCCGTCGACAGCGGCTCCAGCATCGTACGCACTGCCGCCGACAAGGGCGAGATGTTTGCCGAAGAGGGCACGCAGATCGTCAGCGATGTCGACGAGCGCGGCAAGGCGGGAGCGGACACCAAGGTCAACCGCGAGCAGTTTGCAATGAATAATGTCGGCCAGGGCTTGAAAATATTGCCGCGCCCGGCCAAGGATTTCCTGGCGGAGATGCCGGTGGCCTTCCGCGACCCGGTGACGCCGGCGCCGGATCGCCTGAAAGGCGCACGCGTGCCGCCATCCAGGGAGCGCGACGCGGATTTTGCCGATGTCGAGCCATGGCTGAACAATAACCTGGCGCTGAAAAAGAGCATGGTGAGCCGCTTCATGCCGCGCATCAAGGATGCCAATTTCCGCAAGCAGCTGGACGAGCAGTTAGGCCAGTCGGCAGAATGGAAAACAATATTGCATCCGCCTCCGCCAAAGGAAACGGCGAAACCGCAGCCGGCGGGGACGGCAACACAGGCAAGTACATCGGCGCCGCGTCCGGCAACTGCGCCGGCACCCGCACCTGTGGCTACCCCGGTGATCAAGTATTAGTAGACAGGCAATAAACAAATAAAACGTATGCAGCCAGCATCAACACGCCTCCAGAAGGAAACAGCATGAAAATGTCCATTGCAAGCAAGTTCAACCTTGTGTTCATCTCTATTTTTGCCATAGGCTTTGTCGCGGCCGGCTTGATTGCGAATGCGCTGTTAAAAGAAAGCGCCCGTGAAGAGACCTTGCAAAATGCGCGCTTCCTGCTGGAGTCGGCGCAGGCAGTGCGTACCTACACCTCCAAGCAGATTGCACCGCTGCTGCAAACCCAGATGAAGTACCAGTTCCATCCGCAATCGGTGCCTTCCTATTCCGCTACCGAGAACCTGAATACGGTGCTGAAGTCCTATCCCGACTTCACTTACAAGGAAGCGACGCTGAATCCGACCAACTTGCGCGACAAGGCCTCCGACTGGGAGGCGGACATCGTGCAAAAACTGCGCAGCGAGCCGACCATGAAGGAATATGTCGGTGAGCGCGATACGCCCATCGGCCGCGCCTTGTACATAGCGCGCCCTTTGCAGATCAAGGATCCGGCCTGCCTGGCTTGCCACAGTACCGCAGACGCAGCGCCTAAAACCATGACCGATATTTATGGTGCGAACAACGGCTTTGGCTGGAATCTGAATGAAGTCATCGGTGCGCAAGTGATCTCGGTGCCGATGGCGGTGCCGCTGCAACGCGCCAATTCCATCTTCAAGACCTTTATGCTGTCGCTGCTGGGCGTCTTCGTCTTCGTCTTCATTGCGTTGAACATCATGGTGCATTTCTTCGTGACACGCCGCATTACCAATCTGGCCAACACCGCTGACCAGGTCAGCATGGGTAAATTCGACGTGGAAGAGTTTGACGTGAAAGGCAATGACGAATTGTCGGCGCTGGCTCAATCTTTCGGCCGCATGCGCACCAGCCTGGCCAGCGCGCTGAAAATGCTGGAAGAATAGCCCCCCATCCATCGGGCATGCCGCCTGTCCGGCGCCGCTTGTTGCTATAGGCGCATAAGGGCGTATCCTGATGGAAAAATCTGGGATAATGAAGCTGTTTCGTCCCTGTATGGATGATATGGGTTCTTATCGAGATGTAAATGGGAATGATAGAGCAACTAGGCAAGTATAGAATAGACAGCATCCTTGGCACCGGCGCGATGGGCGTCGTGTACAAGGCCTATGATGCAAATATTGCCCGCGTGGTGGCGCTGAAAACCATACGCGCGGAGTTGTTTGGCGATCATCAGGAAGCAGAACTGGTGGCCCGCTTCAAGAATGAAGCGCAGGCTTCCGGCCGGTTGTCGCATCCGAATATTGTCGCCGTCTACGATTATGGTGAAACGCCGGAGACGACCTATATCGCGATGGAGTTCGTCGAAGGCACCTCCCTGAGCGCCTTGCTGGTGGCCGGCACGCCGATGGACCTGAATGCCACCGTCACCTGCATGAGCCAGTTGCTGCGCGCGCTGGAGTATGCGCACGCGCGCGGCGTCGTGCACCGGGACATCAAACCGGCCAACCTGTTGATTACTGCAGATGCGCAGGTCAAGATTACCGATTTCGGCATCGCCAGGATAGAATCGTCCACGCTGACCCAGACCGGTTCGGTAATCGGCACGCCCAGCTATATGTCGCCGGAGCAGTTTCGCGGCGAAACCGTGGACGGGCGTACCGACGTCTTTGCCGCCGGCATCGTGTTGTACCAGTTGCTCACCGGCTCCCGTCCCTTTGTCGGTTCTGCATCGACGGTCATGCACCAGATCATGAACGAGATGCCGGCCAATCCTACCGAGCGCAACCCTGCGCTCAGCAAGACCTTCGACCATATCATCAGCCGGGCGCTGGCCAAACGCCCCGAGGACCGCTTTCCGTCCGCGCAGGCTTTCCTGGATGCGCTGACCGAAGCCCATCTGGAAATTACCGGCGGCGCCCCGCTGACGGAAGAAGACAATGAGAGGACGATACTGGCCTTCCAGCGCCCGCGCTCTGCCAAAGAACCGCAGGAAGGCTCGCGCGTCCAGCCAGTCCATACTTCGCAACCGGGGATGACTGCGTCCCGGCAAGCCGATCCGGCCATCGTACGCACCCAGCCGACCACATTCTCGGCAGCCACGGTCACGCCGTGGAAACTGGAAGTCATGCCTGAATTGCAAGTCGCGTTGTCGACCCAGGTTGGCCCCATGGCCAAATTGCTGCTGAGGAATGCCGCGACCCAGGCGGTCGACGTGGATGACCTGTGCAATAAACTGCTGCCGCACATCCCATCAGAGAAGGGCCGAACCCAGTTCCTGGAGAGCGCCCGGGCAATCAAGAAGAAGCTCGGGATTTCCACGCTCAGCTCCATGAGCGGCGCCAGGTCGCCGCTGACCTCGTCGGCAACCAGCATGCACAGTGCGATAGGGGCGACGCAAAGCGGCCAGACCGGCCTGTCGGCGACCCAGTTGCCGCTGGATCAGGCGGTGATGGATACTGCCGAACAAAAACTGACGCCGTATATAGGGCCGATTGCCAAGGTGATGGTGAAGCGGGCGGCCAAGGCCACCGGCAATCGCCACGAGTTTTTCCGCATCCTGGCCGACAACCTGCAGACTGAACAGGAGCGGCTGCGGTTTCTGCATGAAGTAGGTGAAATGTAAGCCAGCTGCCGGGCCGCCGAAAGCCGGTGTGCCTGCCATTTTGCCTGCCGATTTACTTGCCGAAAAAAAATACGCACATTGTCAGCTTGACAGGGCTTTGTGGCGTCCATAGCCGTAAAAGTGAAGGTATAATCGGCTAGAACTTACCACCGTACAATTGCTGATTTCCCGGGCGATAAACCACCCTGAAGATACGATGCCGATTACCCTGCGCGTTCAAACTTATCTCAATGAAGCTTTGCCGCAGCAGGTGGCCAAGCGCTTTGATCAATTGGGAGGGGCAATCGGACGCGCGGTAGGCAATGACCTGGTGCTGGAAGACCCCAGCAAGTATATCTCCCGCGTACACGCGAAAATCGACTTCCATGATGCCGGCTATTACCTGACCGATGTCGGCAGCAATCCCAGCCTGATCAATGACCGGCCGCTCGGCGCCGGCAGGCAAATGCAGCTGAATGACGGCGACAGGCTGAACATAGGCGAATATCAGTTGCTGGTCAGTGTTACTCCCGAGGCCGTGCCGCTGCCGCCTTCACCGCTGCAGGCAGAACCGCCGGCGCCGCCGGCATCGGCTGCGCTGTCTGCAGGCATCGATGATTCGCTGTCGGGCGCAAAAATACTGGATGTGGGCGGCAGTTTCGACCAGCAGGGTTTCGACCCGCTGGGTGTTAACCTGTTCGATGCGCCGGCGCCTGCATCCGCCCGGCCGTCGGACGTATTGCCGGACCCGTTCTGGGCCCCGGCGCAGCAAGCGGCGGTTCCTGCATTCAGGGGCGCGGAGAGCGACCATATCTCGCCGGAGATCCAGGCCTTCCAGATGCCGGCAGGCGCTACGGCGATTCCGCTGGCTCCGGCAGCCGCAGCGCCTTCATCCGCAATGGCCATTCCTGACGACTACGATCCGCTGGCAGACTACCTGCCGCCGCGTTTGCCTGCGCAGCCTGCAGCGCAAGTAGCTGTGCAAACACCGCCGCCAGCGCCGCTGCAAATGCCGCCGGCACCTGTGGCGGCTCCGGCCATGGCCCCTGCGCCGGCTTTTATTCCTGAGCCGCTGCCTCCGATTGAGCCGACAATACCCTTGTTTGAGACGCAAGCGCCGGCAGAGGCTGCGCATGCGCAACAGCCGGAACTGCAGACGCAGATCGATGCTGCCGCCAGGATTCCTGCCCAGGCTGTTGCTCCGATTGCGCCTGTTGCCACTGCAGTTGCTGCACCTGTGGTATCTGCCGCACCTGCTACTGCACCAGTTGCCCCCGCCAGCGCAGCGGCTGCACCGCCGGCAGCACAACCAGCAGCACTTGCGGCTAGCGATAGCGAAGTGATACAGGCCTTGCTGCGCGGCCTGGGCATGCCGGAACTGAAGACTAACCGTTCTGCGGTGGAGCTGGCCGAACTGACCGGCGCCATGCTGCGCGAGGCGACCAATGGCACGATGGGTGTCTTGATGGCGCGCGCCATGACCAAACGCGAGAGCCGCCTGGAAATGACGATGATCGCCAGCCAGGCCAATAATCCGCTGAAATTCTTCCCCGACACCGATAGTGCGCTGACGCAGATGCTGTCCAATTCGCTGGCCGGCTATATGACGCCTGTGCGCGCCTACGCCAATGCCTATGACGACCTGAAGGCCCATGAGCTGGCAATCCTGGCCGGCATGCGCGCCGCATTGTCGGGCGTGCTGCAGAGATTCGATCCCACCGCGATAGAGGAGCGCCTGCAGGTGCCGACCGTAATGGACAAGATGCTGGCGGCAAACCGCAAGGCCAAGATGTGGGACCGGCTTGTCGAGCTGTATAAAGAGATTTCGAATGAAGCGGACGATGACTTCCAACGCCTGTTCGGCGAAAAATTCGCCGTCGCTTACGAAGAACAGATACAAAGATTGCGTCAAAGCCGCAGATGACACGTCGTTGACATGGGTCATGCGAAAGGATTTTCTTCTAATCGCTGAAAGCTCGATTGTACGAAGGTAAGACAATGTCCACGAAAGGCACGAAAAACACGAACAAAGCATAAAAATCAGCGCCTTCAATACTGGCCAGGTCTGTTGCGATAGAATTTTTTTTCGTGCTTTTCGTGTTTTCCGTGGACAAAAAAATACTCGGCGGATCACGCTCTCATGCTTTTCGAATAGACGCCTGGGCGCCGGATGCGGCAGTAAAAATAATCTAAAAATGGCGAGGCAAAATGTCGTGGAATAGTAAAGTAATCTGGTCTGAAGGCATGCTGTTGCAGCCTCAGCACTTGCAGCAACATGACCGCTACCTGCATACCTTGCTGGAATCGCGCGTTTCCGGATTGCGTTCCTATCCCTGGGGCTTTGCCAGCCTGAAGATAGATGAACAGCAACTGGCGATGGGCAAGCTGGCGCTGCAGTCCTGCAGTGCGGTGCTGCCGGACGGCACGCCCGTCTATCTGCCGGCCGACGACGAATTGCCGCTACCGCTGAACATTCCCGAAGATGCGCGTAATGTGCTGGTCATGCTGGCCTTGCCGGCGCGCCGGCCCGGCATTGCCGAGGTCGCCAATGAAAGCGAACAGGATAATTTTGCCCGCCACCGCAGTGCAGAATACGAAGCCTGGGACAGTAACGGCCTGGATAACAGCGCACTGATGCAGGTTGGGAAAATGCGCCTGCGGCTGGCGCTGGAAAGCGAAGTTGCAAATGCGTATACCGGATTGGGCGTGGCCCGCATCCTGGAGCGGCGCGCCGACAACCGGGTCGTGCTCGACCCTGACTATTGCCCGCCCTGCCTGGATTTCCGCGCCGCGGTCCGGCTCGGCGCGTTTGCCGATGAGCTGCAGGGTTTGCTGCACCAGCGCGGCGAATCGCTGGCCAGCCGCCTGAGCCAGCCGGGTGCGGCCGGCGCAGCCGAGATTGCCGACTTCCTGCTGCTGCAGCTGGTCAATCGAGCCGAGCCGCTGATTGCCCACCTGGCCAGCATGACCGGCCTGCACCCTGAGGATTTATACAAGGAACTGGTGCAACTGGCCGGCGAGCTTGCCACCTTTACCCGCGTCGACAAGCGCAGCATCGATTATCCAGTGTACAAGCACGACAAGCTGCGCGAGACTTTTTTCCCGGTCATCGACGAGTTGCGCAAATCGCTGTCGATGGTGATGGATTCGCATGCGGTGCCCATTCCGCTGGAAGAAAGGCAGTTCGGCATCCGGGTAGCGGTAGTTCCCGATCCGGAACTGATCAAGTCGGCGACCTTTGTGCTGGCCGTCAATGCGCAGATGCCGGCGGAAACCATACGCACAGGTTTCCCGGCCAAGGTCAAGATAGGTTCGGTGGAAAAAATCCGCGACCTGGTCAACCTGCAGTTGCCCGGCATTGCGCTGCGGCCTTTGCCGGTGGCGCCGCGCCAGCTGCCCTTCCATGCCGGGTTTACCTATTTTGAGCTGGACAAGAATAGCGAGTACTGGAAACCCTTGCTGACTTCGGCCGGGTTTGCGATGCACGTGCCCGGCGAGTTCCCCGGTTTGCAGATGCAGTTCTGGGCCATCAGGAAATAACTGGAAACAACGCTAGCGATAGATAGCGCTGACCAATAGCGCTGGATGAGCAGCGGGAAGAATACTGGATTTTGCTTAATTATTAGCGAAGGGCCGCGCTGACGGGCTCATTCGATGCTTCTGACCATACAACAAAGGTAATCATCGTGAGTGGAAACGAGCCGCTAGATCCTTTCCAGGATCCTGACCGTACCGTCCTGGTTCCCGCGCCGGGCGGGAAACGCGCTGCGCCGGCAGCCCCTGCAGCGACCGCGGCGCCGGAAGACGCTACCGTGATGGCGCCGCAAACGCCGCCGCCTGCCAGGGCGGCAGGCACTGCAGCGCCGCAGAATCTGCCCAAAGTACCGGCGACGCTGCACGGCAATGCGCTCAACCCGCTGGTGCGCGCCGCCAATCCGCTGCTGGATCTGGTGACGCCGCTACGCCATATGACTTCCTATTCGAATGTGGAAGAGCTGCGCATACAGCTGATAGGAGCGATCAAGACTTTCGAGGCAGAAGCCAAGGCCGCCCAGGTTCCGCACGAAGCGATTGCCGCGGCCCGCTATTCGCTGTGCACCTTCCTGGATGAAACCATCTCTTCCACGCCCTGGGGTGGTGGCGGCGTATGGGCCAGCCGCAGCCTGCTGGTGACCTTCCATAATGAAGCCTTCGGCGGCGAAAAATTTTTCCTGATCCTGCAAAAACTGGGGCAGGACGCGCGCGCCAACCTGCATATCCTGGAATTGATGTACCTGTGCCTGGCGCTCGGACTGGAAGGCCGCTACCGCGTGATAGAAGGCGGCCGCGCCCAGCTGGAAATATTGCGCGAACGCCTGCAGCAATTGATACAGAAACAGCGCGGCGCCTTCGAGCCGGAGTTGTCGGTGCACTGGAAAGGCGCCACCGGCAAGGGCGAACCCTTATGGCGCGTGATCCCGGTATGGGTGCTGGCGGCGATTGCGGCGGGCATTTTCATACTGCTGCAGCTGTTTTTCAGTTTCCGCCTGAACCAGGCATCCGATCCGGTATTTGCCAGCCTGCACAAGATCAAGGTAGAGGCGCCCTTACCGCCGGCGCAGCCGGTGCCGGCGCCCGCCGTCGCCAGGCCGGTGCGGGTGGCCGGTTTCCTCGCGCCGGAAATCGAGCGCGGCCTGGTCAGCGTCAATGAAACCGCCGACCGCTCCGTCGTCACCTTGCGCGGCGACGGCGTATTTGCTTCCGGCAGCGCCGAGGTCACCCGCGACTTCGTTCCCTTGTTGCAGCGCATAGGCGATGCGTTGAAACCGGTGCCGGGCAAGGTAGTCGTGATCGGCCATACCGACAACGTGAAGGCCGGCATATCGGCCAAATTCCCGTCCAACTGGGATTTGTCCAAGGGCCGCGCCAGTTCGGTCAAGGCCCTGCTGGCAGAGCGCGCCGGGCCGCCGGACAGGTATGCGGTCGAGGGCAGGGGGGATACCGAACCCCTGGTCGCCAATGACAGCCCGGCCAACCGCGCACGCAACCGGCGTGTGGACATTATCGTGCTGACGCCGCCGGTGTCGCCTTAGATGACGGCTTGATTGATCGCAGGAATACGCCAAGCGAATATTGACATCCACAGGGACATCAACATGAGCTCCAATTTCAATTACCGAATTGCTGGAATCCTATGAAGCGAATTTTCTCCTGGCTGCTGAAACCCTGGGTCTTGTCCCTGCTGGGCGTGATCCTGCTGTCGCTGATACTCTGGTTCGAAGGCCCTTTGCTGGCATTCAACGGCAGCGAGCCGTTCGCTTCCGAAGGCGTCCGCTGGACCTTCATCATTATTTTCTTTGCGATCTGGGTAATTTACTTTATCTGGAAGATGGTCGCCGCCAGGATCGCCAATGCCAGGCTGATGAAGGGTGTGGCCGGTGAAGACCAGCCTGCGCCCGCACCTGTGCCGGGCGCCAAGGAAAGCGCCGCCGAACTGGATGCGCTGGGAAAACGCCTGCAGGAAGCGATGGCGGTACTGAAAAAAGCCAAGCTCGGCGGCAAGCAGGGCGGCCTGTATCAATTGCCCTGGTATATGTTCGTCGGCGCGCCGGGCACCGGCAAGACCACGGCGCTGGTGCAGTCCGGCCTGAAGTTCCCGCTGGCGGAAAGCATGGGCAAGGCCGCCATAGGCGGCGTCGGCGGCACCCGCAATTGCGACTGGTGGTTCACCGATGAGGCGGTACTGCTGGATACGGCCGGCAGGTACACCACGCAAGACAGCTATACCGAAGTCGACAAGGCTGCCTGGGGCGGTTTCCTGCAATTGCTGCGCAAGCATCGCCGCCGGCGCCCGGTCAACGGTGTGATCATCGCACTCAGCGTAGCCGACCTGCTGCAGCAAAGCGAGACTGCGCGCCAGGCGCAGGCGCTGGCGATCCGCGAGCGCATCAAGGAATTGCACGAGCGCCTGGGCATACGTTTCCCGATTTATGTGATGGTGACCAAATGCGACTTGCTGGCAGGCTTTGTCGAATTCTTCGACAACCTGGGAAGGGAAGAGCGGGCACAAGTCTGGGGCATGACTTTCCCGCTGGCCGACGCCAACCAGGTGGATAGCGCGCTGGCCGCTTTCCCGGAAGAGTTCCAGCTGCTGGACCAGCAACTGCAGGCCAGGGTGCTGAACAGGGTGCAGCAGGAGCGCGATCTGCACAGGCGCGCGTTGATCTATAGTTTTCCGCAGCAGTTTGCCGGCTTAAGCGATGTGCTGGGGCGCTTCCTGAATGAGGTATTCCAGTCCAGCCGCTATGAAGAAAAAGCTCTGTTGCGCGGCGTGTACTTCAGCAGCGGCACGCAGGAGGGCAGCCCGATAGACCGCGTGATGGGCGCGATGGCGGCCGCCTTCGGGTTGGACCGGCAAGTGTTGCCGCCGAATGCGGCCAGCGGCCGCAGCTATTTCATCACCAGCCTGCTGCGCGATGTGATTTTCCCGGAAGCCAACCTGGCCGGCGTCAACCTGGCGCTGGAGCGCAAGCGCCGCTGGTTGCAGTGGGGCGCGTCGATAGCAATTGTCGTATTGTTCCTGCTGCTGAGTGCGGGTTTACTGACCAGCTATTTCCGCAACCAGAGCTATGTGGCCGAGGTCAGCCAGAAAGTCGCAGACATCAATAAATTGGCGGCGGCCTTGCCGGCGCAGGGCAGCGAGCTGCAAACCCTGCCCTTGCTGAATGCGATCCGCGAGCTGCCGGGCGGTTATGCGCAGCGCGACCAGGGCGCACCGTTGTTGATGCGTTTCGGCCTGTACCAGGGCGACAAGCTGGGCGCCGGCGCCCAGGCGGTGTACCAGAAAATGCTGAGGGAGACGCTGCTGCCGCGCATCATCAACCGCATGGAAGAGCAATTGCGCCGGGATAGCGCCAACAATGCCGACTTCCTGTACGAAACCCTACGGGTCTACCTGATGCTGGGCGACGCCAAGCATTTTGATGCTGCATCGGTCGGCGTCTGGCTGGACTACTACTGGTCGCGCAACCTGAAGGACGCCAGCGACACGCAAAAGCAGGCCTTGTCCGATCACGTGCAGGCCTTGCTGGAACAATACAACCAGGGCGCGGATGAGCCGCCCAGGCTGAACGCCACGCTGATCAGCGATACCCGGCTGACCCTGGCCAGGATGCCGATACAGCAGCGTGTGTATAACCGCCTGAAGCGAGAGCTGTCCAGGAGCAAGCTGCCGGAATTCAGCGCCGCCAATGCCGGCGGCCGTGATGCGCCGCAGGTCTTCGTCCGACGCAGCGGGGAACCGCTGACGCGCGGCATCAGCGGCATGTTTTCGGTGGCAGGCTACGGCAAATTCCTGGAACAGAATGAACAGGCGATCACCGATGTCGCCAAGGATAGCTGGGTGCTGGCGCAGCAGGAGCAGGTAGCCGGCGCCGGCAGCACCGAGCAGATCAAGGCGGCGATATTGCAGCTGTATTTCAACGACTATATAGCGCAGTGGGATGGCTTGCTGGCGGACGTCGGCATAGCGCCGTTTTCCACGCTGGACCAGGGCGCCAGGATCACCAATATCCTGTCCGGAACCGACTCGCCGTTGCGCAAATTCCTGCTGGCGGCAGCCAGGGAAACCACACTGGAAGGAGCAAAAAACAAGCTCAGTACAGCATCGGTCAGCGATGCGGTCAAAGGCAAGCTGGATTCGTATAAAAAGAAACTGGAGAGCGCGATAGGTTCCGGTGCCGACGATGCGCCGGCGCCGGTCAAGGCCCTGAATCCGGTGGACGCCCATTTTGAAGACCTGCACAAGATGGCGGGAGCGGGTGCCGGCGGCGCGGCGCCCGCCGCCGGTGCGCCGGTGCCGCTGGACGCGGTGCTGGCCATGCTGAAGGACGTTGCAACTTATCTCGACGCTGCGGGCGCCGCCAAACGCACCGGCACGCCGCCGCCTGCCGGCGATGCGCTGAGCAAGCTGAAACGCGAGGCGGACGGCAAGCCGGCGCCGCTGGCGGTGATGCTGAAGAATATAGACAGCAGCGGAGCGGGGTTGACCTCAGGCAGCGAGCGGGAAAGGCTGAACTCCTTATGGGTGGGTAGCGGCGGGCAATTCTGCCGTGACGCGATCGCCGGCCGTTACCCGCTGGTGCGCAGCGCCGCGAAAGAAGTGACGGCAGACGATTTCGGTAAGTTCTTCGCCCCGGGCGGCCTGGTCGACGATTTCTTCCAGAAGAACCTTCTGCAGTACGTGGATATGGGCGGCGGCCAATGGCGCTGGCGTACTACTGCAAATAATGCATCGCTGGGGATATCGCAGGATGTGTTGAACGAATTCCAGCGTGCGGCCAGGATACGCGACGCCTTCTTTGGCGCCGGCGGCAGGCAGGCGTCGATGCGCTTTGACCTGAAGCCGGTCAGCGTGGACGCCGGTCTCAGCAAGCTGACGCTGGATATCGACGGCCAGCAGCTGGCCTATGCGCCGAATAGCGCGCCGCGCGCCACTTCGTTCCAACTGCCCAGCGGCAAGGGTAGCGGCCAGGTGCATCTGGAGGCGGCGCCGGCCGGCGCCCGTTCGGACTTGCGTACCGACGGCAACTGGGCCTGGTTTCACATGATGGATAAAGGCACGGTAGAACCGACGGCGCAGGGCGAGCGCTATAAACTCAGCTTCGACCTGGACGGCAAGAAAGCGGTGTTTGAATTGACCGCCAGCAGCGTAATCAACCCGTTCAAGCGCGAGACGCTGGAACAATTCCGCTGCATGGACAGGCTGTAATGGGCCCGGATCATGCCGCCGGTTTCTTTGGCAAGGTCACCAGCCATGGTGACTTTGTGTCGCGGCGTTTGCCGCCGGCTTTCCTCGAAGTGTGGGACAACTGGCTGCAGCAGAGTGTGCATACCAGTAAAAAGCAGCTGGATGCGGCATGGCTGGAAACCTACCTGACCAGCCCGATCTGGCGTTTCGCGCTGTCCAACGGCGTGGTCGACGGCAATGCCTGGGCCGGAGTCATGATGCCCAGCGTGGACAGGGTAGGGCGGCACTTTCCATTGATGATCGCCGCCGGTATCCAGGGGCAGGCTCCCTTGCTGAACTGGCTGGAACATGGCAAGGCCTGGTATGACGAACTGGAAGAGCTGGCGTTGTCTTCGCTGGGAAGCAATTTCCTGCTGGACGATTTTGACGCTGCGCTCAGGGAGATCAGCGCACCGGACAGTGCCACGGTATTGGCTGAACCTGCGGGCCACGCTGCAGCCGGCTGGTGCCTGCCCATCAATGGCTTGGACCAGATCCAGGCCGGCATGCCCGGCTTGACCGCCGATATTGCACAAAGCCTGCTGGCGGGCTACAGCCTGTGGTGGACCGACGGCTCACCGCGTATTTTGCCGTCAGTGCTGATGTGCAAGGGCTTGCCGGAGCCTGCCGCTTTCGCGGCGATGCTGGATGGAAGCTGGGTGCAGTATGGATGGGCTTTGCCGGCCTTGAAGCTTTGATAGCATGCCGAATTTACGTTTCCCGGTTTACAAGCGCTGTAAAAGCCGCCTGACTACTAAGGATTGCATATCACCAGCACTGCGGTAATATTGTCGCGGCTGCCGTTTTCCTTGGCTAGTTCTATCAGATCCAGGCAGGATTGTTCCAGGCTTTGCGCATGGGTTCTTTGCATGATTTCTTCTATGCCGGAATGCGGCGTATTGCCGTACATGCCGTCGGTACACAACAGGTACAGGTCACCGGGCTGGTAGGCGTGTGACTTGACGTCCGGCTTGACGCTTTCGGTAGGTCCTATCGCCTGCAGCAACAGGTTGCGTGCCGGTAAATTATCGACGATGCCTTCTTCTATCGCCTGCTGGTACAGGGTCTGGTCGCGGGTCAGGATGCTGAGTTCGCCGGCGCGGTAGCGGTACAGGCGGCTGTCGCCGACGTGAAACACGACCAGCAAGCCCTTGTCCAGGTATTGCCAGATGCCGGTCAGCGTGGTGCCCATGCCGTGCCCGCCGCCGTTATGGTTGGCCAGGTTTTGCGCGTATAGCTGGGAGTTGGCGAATTCGACGGCGTCGAACAAGGTCATCACCGCCGGCATGGTTTCGTCGGACCAGGTTGCATCCGGATCATGGGCGGCGGCGATAGGCGGGCTGTTTGCATCACGGGACTGGACAAAGGTCCGGATGAAATCACGCATTGCGATGATCGCGTTTGCGCTGGCAATTTCCCCTCCCTCATGCCCGCCCATGCCGTCGCCAACCACCACCAGGCCGAGCTCTTGGTCGATCAGGAAATTGTCTTCATTGGATAGGCGCACCAGGCCGATATCAGTCACGCCATAGGCCTGGCCCAGCGCTAACTGGTGGTAAAGGCTGGGAGATAATTGCTGCCAGTTGCTCAAGGGGACTCCAATGTGTGCCTGCCATGGTTTTTGACGGCGGATGCATATCATTATGGTAGCATGGAAGCAAATGGCGTCAGCGTAAAATCGATGCGCACCGTGGGTTTTTTAGCTGCCTCGTGCGCACATAAATCGATGCATATCAATCAGCGATGATGCATTGCAATATTCAATATCCGGCCTGGCCAGGCAGATCAATAGTTGACGATGGGAACAAGCATGAATGAAGGCGCGGATATGGTAGAGGCTGCCAGTCCATCTATGGATGGGCAGCAGTTTGCCGGCCCTCATGCGGGCTACACGTCGGCCCCCGTGCCTTCGCAGCCCGCGCTGGCGGCGGAAAAATCCGCTGATAGCTCCAGTCTGGAAAAACGGGTACGCGCGCTGGAAACCGTGGTCGAACTGGAACGGAAACTAAGGCGCGTCAAGGAACAGGAAGTGCAGGCGCTGATCAGCAAATCCCATGCCTCTATCGAACGGGGGGGCGAGGTAGCGGCTGCGCCTGGGCCGGCGTCATCGACGCCCGTCGATGACGACATGACGGTGCTGCACGTGTCAAGTCCCTCAACGGCAACAGCTGTCGCAACCGGGCCAGCCTCTACTTCCACCTCCGGCATCGCGCACCTGCTGGCGCCGCCACCACCGGGAGTCGACGACATCCTGCCCTTGCCGGCGGCAGATGCCGACAGCAAGGAAGACATGCTGGCGCTGCCGGTGGGCTTCCATCTGCTGGAGTATCGCATCGATAGCGTGCTGGGGCGTGGCGGTTTCGGCATCACCTATCTGGCGACCGACATCCACCTGAATGTGAAGGTGGCGATCAAGGAATACCTGCCGGGCGATTTCGCCTATCGCGCATCGGATAAATCGGTGACGCCGCGCTGGCCCGAGGACAGGGAGTTTTATCAGCATGGACTGGAAAGCTTTCTGGTCGAAGCGCGCACGCTGGCCACTTTCAGGCATCCGAATATCGTCAGGGTGGCGCGTTTTTTCGAGGCGCATCGCACCGCCTATATGGTGCTGGAATACGAGCGCGGCAAGCCGCTGAAAGAATGGTGGCCGCGGCACAAGGCGATGACGGAGGCGGATCTGCTGTTGCTGGTGCAGCCGCTGCTGGAAGGCCTGTCCGTGGTGCATGATGCCGGCTACCTGCACCGGGATATCAAGCCCGACAACATTTATGTGCGGCATGAAGACGGCAGCCTGGTCTTGCTGGATTTTGGCGCCGCCAGGCAGACCGCCGGCGAGCGGCACAAGATGGCGAATGTGGTCACGCCCGGCTACGCACCGTATGAGCAATATGAGGCGGCAGACCAGGGGCCTGCGACCGACATCTACGCACTAGGCGCGACGTTATACTGGATGGTCTCCGGCGGCAAGCCTGTGCCGGCGCCGGAGCGCAGGATAGACGATACGATGGCGCCTGCGGCACAGGCCGGCAGCGGCCGCTATGGCACTGAGTTTTTGCAGGCGATAGACTGGGCGCTGACGCTGGAAGCGAAGGACCGGCCGCAGGACGTGGCTGCATTCCGGCAAGCGCTGTTTGCCGCGCATGCAGGCAGCCTGAGCTGGCAAGATGCGCTGCGCTCCGGCGAGAACGAAAGCCTGGTCGGCGAGAGTTGGCGCACGCTGCTGGAATCTCCCAAGCTGCTGAAATCCTGGCTGTCGCGCTTCGGCAGGGCGATATTACGGCCGGCTTCCTGGCCCATGGTGGTCAAGATGACGCTGGCTATGGTGCTGGCGGCGCTGCTGCCCATGCTGATCGTTGCTTACTACAACTTGAATGCGACCTTGCGTACCGTATCGGCCGGCGAATTGCGCGATCTGGAACAGCACGCGCAGAGCTCAGCCGGGCGCGTGTCGCAACTGATCAACGATAGCCGCAATCTTGCCAATTACCTGGGAACCGACCAGGATTTCGTCAGCTTCCTTGAGCATCCCGGCGATGCGGCCGGGGTTGCCATCAGCAATAAATTAGCGGGGCTGGCCAAATCCAACCCCGACGTGCATCCGCTGATTGTGATGGACAAGGAAGGCAATGCGCTGGTCTCCAATGATGCCGGCGTTACCGGCAAGAACTTCAAGTTCCGCGAATATTTCAAGGAGGCGATGGCAGGGCGGCCGCATATGACAGGCATGGTGGTCGGCTCGACCGCCGGCGCCGCCGGCGTCTATTATTCCAATCCGGTGGTCGATGGCGAAGGCAAGGTGATAGGCGCGATCGTGTTGCGCATCAAGGGCTCCAGCATTGCCAGCATACTGGGCGACATACGCAGGGTCAACCTGGTGCCTTTCCTGATCGACGGCGACGGCGTGCTGATCTACCATCCCAACCAGGCCGAGCTATACCGCAGCCTGGTGCCGCTGCCGCCGGAAAAATTGCAGCAGATCGTCGCCGACCAGCGCTTCAGGCGCGACAGGATAGAAAGCCTGAACATGCCGGACCTGGCCAGGGCGATGGTAGGCGCCGGCAATACCGGCAATATCAGCTACCGCTCCAGCATTTCCAATGCAGAAGAAATTGCCGGGTATGCGCCGGTCAAGGGACATAACTGGGTGGTGGGCGTGACGGAATCGCGCCTGTCCTTTGAGCAGCCGCTGAACCACCTGTTCACCAATGTCCTGTACAGCGTGATCGTGGTCGGCCTGGTATTTTTATTGCTGGCGGTCTTGTTTGCACGCAGTATCGTGCGGCCGATAGAACGCCTGACCGTCGCTGCGCATGCCTTGAAGAGCGGCGATTACGAAAAGGCGAATATCAAGGTGACTTCGAATGACGAACTGGGGCGCCTGGCGCGCACCTTCAATGTGATGATAGACGTGCTGCGGCAAAGGGACAGGGAGCAGCAGCGGAGGAAGTCCGGGCAGCGTAGCGAAGCTCCAGGTCTGGATAATCCTGGCGGTTGATAGTGGTCATATGCGATAGCCGTAGTGCAGTTGCCAGTTCCCGCTTCCTGCCTGGCCGCACGCAAATGCGGACAGGCCCAGCGCCAGGGCGGCCTGGTGCGCCGAGCGGTTGCAGGTGTCGATTTTTTGCTCCAGCGACCATGCAGCGGCGGGCAGTTCCAGGTTTTTTTGCAAAATGAAGCGGGCCAGGCCGCCATACATCATCGCGAAGTTGGTGACCAGGAATCCGGCTTCCATCAGGCCGCGCAGGCTGACCGTGTTTTCGGGCGACACGGTGGCGCCTATCAGCGTGCGTCCCAGGCTGTGCGCGTGAGTCAGGCGCGCCTGTATCGAATCCCGGTGCAAGCCATAGCCCCGCCAGGCGGGCAGGCAGGCGACGCCGTCCAGTATCGCAAAACGGCCGTTGGCCGATGGCGGAACATTCAGCAAATCTGCCATGTGCGCACTGGTCGCTGAATTCATGCCGAGTACGCCGTATGCCACCATTTTTCCCGCTAACCCTGCTGTAATCGCCGCTGCATGGCAGAAGCAGCCGATGATCACGCCGGCCTGGCCCCCAGCATCGGTGTGGGCGACAAAATGGGGTAGCTCGTCCGGGCGGACCAGGCCGAAGGCCTGATCGGCAATCGCCAGCAGGTGTACGCCGTGCGCAAGTCCGGCCTCCGACGCTTGCAGCCTGCGCCAGCTGAATTGCAGGTCAGGCCCGCTCACCCTATCATCTCCGCATAATTGATGACCTTCAGTGGCGGATACGCATCCAGGCTGGCAGCAACCGACATATTCACCAGGTAGGAAAAGCGGGCCAGGGTTTCTATGGGGATATCTTGCGGGCGCATTTTTTTCACCAGTATCTGCTCTGCCATGCGCGCGGTCAGCCGGCCGACTGCTTCATAACGCGATACCAGGCCGAACAGGGCCCTGCCGTTGCGCAAGGCAATCTCCGTTGCAGAGAAACAGGGCAGGTGGAATTGCAGCGCGGTTTCAGTGATCAGCTTGCAATTGGCGCCGATAAAGCTGTCCGGCCCCAGATACAGCAATTGCGGGCCGCGTTTGGCGATGCCTTCTATCAGCTGCGGCAATGCGGCAACGACAGCCTGTCCCTTGTCATCCAGCGGAACCGCCTGCTCGAACAGCGGGAAGCGCTCGCGGGTCGATGCAGCGCGCAACTCTTCCACATTCAGCCGCGAGTTCGGCTCGGCCGGATTATAGATCACGGCCAGGCTCTTCAAAGGGCGGTAGGCACGGATGGCGCCCAGTTGCTGGCTCAGCGGAACCACGTGGCTGGCGCCGGTAATATTGCGCCCGGAAGAAGTACGCGGCTCTACCAGGCCCGAGGTTTCAGGTGAGGCAACCATCGTGAATACGAGCGGTATCTCGGTAATATTCTTCGTAGTATCCACGTCGCGTCTCTTGCCCGCCACTGCCAGTGTGACCGGCGTACCCCAGGTGTAGACCAGGTCTGCGCGCAGCGCGCGGGCCTCGGCGATCAGGCCCGGGACCTTGCCTATGTCCTGGCCGACGTCCCGAATGACAAGTTCCACCGGAATGGCGCGGCTTTCCAGGTAGGCCCTGAAACCTTTTTCGACTTCCGTCTCGCCGCGATACAAGATCATGAAAATGCGATACGGACGTGCCGTTTTGTCCCTCGACGTTGCGGTGCTCACGCCGCTGGCCGCGGCAGTAACTACTGTCGGCAGTATCGCGGATGCCAGCCCAGCCTGCAGTAATTGGCGGCGGGTCGTCGTCATGAGGTCTCACCTTGTAATATGGCTTGCCTGTTTTCTTCTTGCTGCTGCCCCTGCCCCTGTCTCTGCACGGCTTGCGTCTCCGGGCCCAACCCCGCCACTGCAAAAAACACTGCAAACAAGCTGGCCGACGCCAGGCCTAAGATGCCCAATATCACCATCGCCTGCTGCGCTCCGTGTGATGCGGCCAGCGCCGCAGCCAGTGCCGGTCCCGCCGCGGCGCCCAGCCGCTCTATCAGTCGAAAAATACCGAGGGTCATGGTCGGGCCGTGGATCTGCGCCTCATTGCGGGTCAGTCTGGACACCAGCACCAGTTGCGCGGATATGCTCATCGCCTGGCCTATGCCCAGGCAGGCGATGCCCAGCAAGACCATCGCAGGCTGTGCAGACAGGAGTACCGGCAGCAGGCCGACACCGGTGAGTACGCCGCCGGTTGCCACCATGCCTGCGTGGGCGCGATAGCGGTCGGTCAGCCTGGCAAACAGCGGCGACAGCAGCAATGCGGCAAAACCATAGATCATTGCATAGCGGCCTATTTCGGATTTGGTGCTGCCCAGGTCGCTCAGCAAGGTCGGCACCAGGTAGATCAGGAAACCGGAGTAAATCAGCTTGGCGGGAATGCCGGTCAATACGGATAGCGCAACAAAGCGGTAATTCCGGGCCAGGCTGGCAAGCCCTTTGCCGAAGCCGCCGGGCGGTTTTCCGCCCCGGCCGGAGCTGGCCGTTTGATTATCCAGGATACTGATCGCCAAGCCTGCGACGGTCAGCGCGACTGCGGCACCGGCGATGAATACCAGCTGGTAGCCTATGCGGTCGGCCAGGATGCCGCCTACCGCCGGCGCGCAGATTTCCGCTACCATGATCGCGCTGACGAAAGTAGCCATGCCTTGGGTACGATTGTCGGCATCGGTATGGTCGATCACATAGCCCTGGCAAGACATGAACATGATCGCATAGCCTATGCCGGTCATCGTGCGCGCCAGCAGCAGCGCGGTAAAATCCGGCAGCATGCCTGTTATCACCAGGCCGGCAGCCACGGTCAGTGCGCCCAGCACAAAACTGCGGCGCCGGCCCAACCGGTCCGACCAGTTGCCCGCAAACGGCATCGCCAGCGCTACGGCCAGCAAAAAGCAGCTGATAGGCAGGCTGGCCTGCATGCTGGCCGGAATGCCCGGGCCTGAGCTGGGCAGCGAGCCCGCATACAACGGCAGGAAGGGGCGCGACAGCATCTCGGCGAACATGAACAGGAAAGTCAGTATCCGTATCGCATTCACGCGCGGCTGGGCCAAGTCGCTTACTTTCCCCGTCTCGGCAAAACTGTGCCGGGCGCGCAGCTGCGCCAGCATCGCCGACCAGGATTCCCGCACCTGTGCGCTTTTGCCCGCCGCCGTACCGGTAATCTGCACGATGTCGTGGAAAGCCTGGTTGATCTTTGCGGCCAGCGCATTCAGTCCTTCGGCAATGGTGCCCAGCTGCTCGCCGGTATTGGTGGCGAGCCGGTTCCTGAAATTGCTGGCCGCCATCTGCTCCATCATGTCCGAGATCTGGTGTATGGGCGTGGAAAAATGGCGCGCGATGATGAATTGCAGGATTTCAAATGCGATCAGCAGGCTGGTCAGCAAGATGATTCCTATGTCGTACCGCAGTTCGCTGATACGGCCGGCGATGTAGTGCTGCTCCACGCCTATGTGCACCAGCCCGACCACGTCGCCGTTGTAGACCACGGGAATGCTGGTATCCATATAGGGTTTTTCGGCAGACGTGCCCTCATCTGTCACCACCCGCAGCGTCCGGCCGATATTTTGCATGACTTCGGTGCGGCTGCTTTCCCCCAAAACCTTGCGCGCCTGCGCGGTGCTGATGCCGCTGGCAGACAGGACCTTATCCCGCGAGTCGCATAAAACCAGGAAGGCGATATCCGCGTTCTTTTGCAGGATGTCGTCAAAAAAATCCGTGACCCCGGTGATCTTGTCGAAGGGCACCTGGTAAGCGAGCGCATGCTGGATTTTATGGGCGATGGAGTCTCCCACGGTTGCTGCCTTGCTATCCAGTTCGGGCAGGACGCGCTTCTCGATGGATGACCATGCATAGATGGAGATGGCGGCCTGCGACAGCAGCAATATCAGCAAGGAAAACAGGAATAAATTCCTGACCGGGCCGAGATAGGTCGATCTGGTCATATCTGTCCCGCGCGCTTTTGCTCTACTGCGTTTGCATCTGCATTGGCGGCGGTGCCCCCCAGGGTTTGTTTGTCGAGAGAATCGGCGAGGGTCTTGCGTACCAGGGAAAGGTCTTGCATCGCCGCGCCGGAAGAATGGATGACCTGGTTCAGCAAGCTGTCTTCATCCATATCGCTATCGGGCAGTGGCGCCGGGTCGATCAGCGAGCGTTCCAGCGTCTGCACTATACGGGTCAGCCTGCGATTGGTTTTTGCGACCAGCAGGTTAATGCCGAAAAAAACCAGGATTGCAGTGACTGCGATGGCAAGCAAGGACGCTATCAGCAACTCCTTGCCCAGCGAGGCCAGTGTGGCATCATGTACGGACCTTGAGTAGCGCAGCACGATGCTGCCGGCGTTGGGCTTGATGTTGCTAGTGAGCGGAACGCCGACGACCAGGGTATTGCCTTCCGCAAGGTACCAGCCGCGCCCCTCCTGGGCCTGCAACACCCGCTTCCACGATGACGGAATTTCAAGGCTGTCGGTGGCGTCGCCACTGTGGAATATTCCCTTGCCGGCATCGTCATAGACATGGATGGACAGGATGCTCCCGTCTTGCAGCCTGCCTGCATCAATCACTGCTTGCGCGTTTCCCAGGCCGTCTAGCGCCAGGCCCAGGTCCAGGCCGGTTTCCAGATTGCTCTTGAGGTCGCCCAGCACAAATTGCAGGCGCGAGCTTTCCAGTTCTGTCAGCGAGCGTTCAAATTTTCCAATGTTCAGGAATGCGGTGAGCCCGATTGCCAGCGCAGAGATCAGCGCAATTGGCAGGGTAATCTTGATGCTAAGCCGGGAATATTTCATTTTTTATCTAGGCAAATGCAAGGCATCGGCAGATGAAGCATGATTTTTGCTGTACTGGAATGAACCGGAGCCATGATAAATAAGCTGAGCAAGTGTTGTTTTTTGATGAATGCCGATCCGCGCCATGTGCTCGCGGCCCGCTAAGCTTGCCAGTATTAATATTGACACAAATAGTTGAACGATGGATAAAAGATAATGTATCCCAGAAATATATTGTGCCCGCATTGTTGGGGGAATCACAGTTTTTCCCGGAATAAGCAAACGTTTGCTCGTCGAAAAGCTGAAAAGGCGAGTGAAAATTCGGTAGTGCCCCCTTTAATATCGGCGGGGTGGAGGCTGGTTCTCGGATGGGCCGGATTCGGGGCCAGGGCAATGGGCCGTATCGGGGGAATTTGTAACAGTTCCACCCGCCATAGAAATACTGCTCAATTTTGTCAGCACAGATAGAATGAGGCAGTTTTTTATTCCGATGAATTCGCCCAGATAATAAGAGAGTAAGAGAGCCCGATGAGTAAAGTCTTGCAAAAAAAATTGCGGTCCAGATTCCAACTTGCCGCCTGCGCGCTGCTGCTGGGCACCGCTTTCAGCCATGCCGCGGCGCCTGACGAGCAATCGATTACCGTCATCAAGGCCGGGAAACTGGTTGACGTGGAAAGCGCCAGGGTCCTGATCGACCAGTTGATCGTCATCCAGGGTGAACGCATTGTTTCGGTTGGCCCTGCAGCGACCGAGAAGCTGCCGGCGGGCGCAAAAATCATAGACCTGTCGGCGGCGACCGTCTTGCCCGGCCTGATAGACTCGCACACGCACCTGACCAGCAATCCGCATGAGCACGGCTACTCCGGCCTGGCGACTTCTTCGGTGCGGGCCGCCTTATATGGCGTGCGGGCAGCGCGCGATACGCTGAACGCCGGATTTACCACTGTGCGCAATGTCGGCGCCGACGGCTTCGGCGACGTCGCCCTGCGCGACGCGATCAATGACGGCGATACGCCGGGCCCGCGCATGCTGGTATCCGCGTACGCGATAGGCATCAAGGGTGGTCATTGCGACAACAACTTGCTGCCGGCCGAGTATAACGATGTCGGCCGCGGCGTGGCCGACGGACCCTGGGCTGCGCGGGCCAAGGTCAGGGAAATGGTCAAATATGGCGCAGACGTGATCAAGATCTGCGCCACCGGCGGAGTTTTGTCCAAGGGCGACGCGGCAGGGGCGCAGCAATATACGCTGGAAGAAATGCAGGCCATCGTGGCCGAAGCACACAAGCTAGGGCGTAAGGTGGCTGCCCATGCACATGGCGCCAGTGGCATCAATGACGCGATACGGGCCGGCGTGGACTCGGTGGAGCATGCCAGCCTGATTGATGCCGAAGGCATAAAATTGGCGCGTGAAAAAGGCACCTGGCTGGTCATGGATATCTATAACGATGACTATATCCTGAGCGAAGGTGAAAAAGCCGGTTTCCTGCCGGAGTCGCTGCTGAAGGAAAAAGAAATAGGCCAGCAGCAAAGGGACAATTTCCGCAAAGCCCTGGAAGGCGGCGACCATATGGCCTTCGGCACCGACGCCGGCGTTTATCCGCATGGCGACAATGCCAGGCAATTTTTCTATATGGTGAAGTACGGGATGACGCCGATGCAGGCGATACAGGCCGCCACCATCAGCGCGGCTGATTTGCTGGGCATGAAAAAGGATGTGGGCAGTATCAAGGCGGGCAAATATGCAGATATCATTGCGGTCTTTGCCGATCCGCTGGCCGATGTCGGCAGCCTGACCAAGGTCGGTTTTGTGATGAAGGGCGGCCAGCTGGTCAAAATGGCCAAGCCCGGCTGACAGCAGGTTTTGCCGGATGGATTTGAGCTGGCGCCCATCGACAGGATGCATTAGTAGTATAGATAAAAAAAGGAATTCTCTTGAGACGACAGACATTTGGCCAGCAACTGCTACGGACCAAACCGATAGGCGGCGAACACGATAGCGAGAATGAATTGAAGCGTTCGCTGGGTTTATTTGCACTGACCATGATAGGTGTGGGCGCAACGATAGGCACGGGTATTTTTTTCACGATGGTGGAAGCCGTGCCCAAGGCCGGCCCTTCGGTGATTCTTTCCTTCATCATGGCCGCCGTCACGGCGGGCCTGACGGCCTTGTGTTATGCCGAACTGTCTTCCAGGATACCCGCTTCCGGCTCATCGTATTCGTTTGCCTATGCCACCATAGGGGAGTTCTCTGCTTTTATCGTGGCCGGCTGCCTGCTGCTGGAATATGGGCTGGCCGCCAGCGCGACGGCAATAGGCTGGTCCGATTACCTGAACAATTTCCTGGTCAATGCTACCGGCTGGAAAATCCCCGAGACCCTGCGTTCGCCAATGATCGCCTCCGGGTTGAAAGGGCTGGAAATTCATGCCGGGCATTTCAACCTGCCGCCGGTGGCGCTGGTGGTGATCTGCGGTTTCCTGCTGCTGCGCGGCGCGAAAGAATCCGCAACGGTAAACGCCGTCATGGTGTCGATCAAGCTGATCATCCTGACCTTTTTTGCAGTGATTGCGTTCTCGGGATTTGATGCGGCCAATTTCACGCCCTTCTATATGGCCGATAGCGTCAAGGGGCCGGGCGGCATGTCAGCCGTCACGGCTGCGGCGGCAACCGTATTCTTTTCCTTTATTGGCCTGGATACGGTCGCGACCGCCGGCTCGGAAGTCAGGGATCCGAAGCGCAATGTGCCTCTGGGAATTTTGGCTGCGCTGGTCATCGTGACCGTGTTTTATCTGCTGGTCGCCGTTGCAGCGATGGGAGCCCAGCCGGCCAGCAAGTTTGAAGGGCAGGAGGCCGGTCTGGCAGTGATATTGCAAAATGTCACAGGCAAGGCCTGGCCCGCTTTGGTGTTGTCCGGCGGCGCCGTCATTTCCGTGTTCAGCGTCACGCTGGTCACCATCTATGGCCAGAGCCGGATTTTATTCGCGATCAGCAAGGACGGCCTGATCCCCAAATCTTTCCACGCGGTCAGCGCCCGTACCCGGGTGCCTGTCAACAATACGATCATCGTCTGCATGGTGGTCGGCCTGGTGGCGGGCTTTGTCGATTCCACCTTCCTGTGGGATATGGTCAGCATGGGTACGCTGGTCGCTTTCATGGTGGTTTCCGCCGCAGTGCCTGTCATACGCAAAAAACATGCCGAATTCAACCAGGACCATGAAGGCTTCCGCGTGCCGTTCGGTCCTTACCTGGTGCCGGCATTGAGCATAATTGCATGCCTGTATATCCTGAAGGATCTGTCGCGGCTCACCTACTGGGTATTCTTCATCTGGATGGGCGTAGCGATTGCGGGCTACTTTATCTATGGCATGCGCAATTCGCACCTGAATACGAACAACAAAGCGGTAACGCCGCCGGCCAGTCTGCACCTTTAACACTGTGAGGATACTGATGAAATCATTGAGCCTGGCACTTGCCTGCGCCTGCCTGCTGCAAGGCGCAGCCCATGCCGAAACGATAGGCAGCGTAGACACGGCTTTCAAGCTGATAGGGCCCGACCACAAGATCGTGGTGGAAGCCTATGACGATCCCAAGGTGGACGGCGTCACCTGCTATGTGTCGCGCGCAAAGACCGGCGGCGTCAGCGGCGCGCTGGGCCTGGCCGAAGACAAGGCCGAGGCCTCGATTGCCTGCCGCCAGGTGGGGGCCATAAGCTTTAAAAAACCCTTGCCGGTGCAGGAAGAGGTATTCAATGAGCGTCTGTCCGTCATGTTCAAAAAATTGCGCATTATCCGTATCGTGGACAAATCGCGCAATGCACTGGTATACCTGACCTACTCAGATAAACTGGTTGACGGTTCGCCCAAGAATAGCGTCACTGCAGTGCCGGTCGACAGGGGCACTGCCATACCTCTGAAATAAATACCCCGCCTGATATCGGCGCGGTTCAATACGCCATTCCATCACGTTGCCCGTCACGCCGGTTTTGCGTGAGGGGTGGCCGCGCCGGCGATTCACCATGCTTGGGCATTCGCCCTGCGGTTGCGCCATCTTCGTGCTGCATCTGCACCATTTTCTTTCAAGAAATTTTCATGTTTGCCGCTTTTCAGCATTAATACCACACCGTCTTTGCGGTGCTAAAAGTCTATGCTACCTTAGCCCACGGTTCACTCAATATTAATAATTAAAGTCAGCGGCAAGGCAACGACGATGCAAAGGCAAACGGCGTTGCACTGATCGCAGGCTATCGGAATTCAAGTCATTTCTGATCTTGGTTCCGCTCCTTGGGAAGGTAAGAAAACAATGGAAGTTCAAAAAGGGAAACTGGTTATTCTCGCGGCGGCAATTTCATCCATCTTCGCGAGTTCAGCCTGGGCGCAACAGTCTACAGACACAGCGCCGACCACACCCGCCGCTGCCACCGCAGCCAAGCGCAGTGATCAGATAGAGACGGTGACGGTCACCGCGCAAAAACGCAAGGAAGACGCCAGCAAGGTGCCGCTGAGTATTTCCGTGATGCGCGGCGAAGACTTGGTTGGCCAGCATATTACCGACGTCGGCGACATCACCCGTTCGATTCCGAATATCTCCTACTCCGGCGCCAGCGGCTCCGGCGCCGGCCTCAGCAATGTAGAAATCCGCGGCGTCAGCTCGGCGGCCGGTTCCGCCACCGTCGGCATCTACATGGACGACGTGTCTATGACCACGCGCAACCTGTATAGCCTGGGCAGTGCCGAACCAAAATTGTTCGACCTGGACCGTATCGAAGTCTTGCGTGGCCCGCAAGGCACCTTGTACGGCGCCAGCTCCATGGGCGGCACGATCAAGTTCATTACCAACCAGCCCAATTTGAACGAACGCGAAACCAATGTCTATTCCGAAGTTTCTTCGACCAAGGGCGGCGGCACCAATTACACGGTCAACGGCGTGTTCAACCTGCCGGTGATCAAGGATGAGATGGCGCTGCGCATAGGCCTGCAGAAAGGGCGCAACAGCGGCTACATCGACCAGGTATCGCCGGTTACCGGCAAGGTAATCGCTTCCGGCATCAACTCCGAGGATAGTTCGGTGGCCCGCCTGGCATTGAAGTGGGTGCCGATCAAGGGACTGGTCATCACGCCTGCGGTTTTTTACCAGGATGTGAAGAGCGACGATATTGATGCCTCCTACCTTGAGTTGCCGAAGAACCAGACCAGCAAGATCGTCAGGGAGCCGGGCAAGGACAAGCTGACCATGCCTAGCCTGACCGTCAATTACGACCTGGGATTCGCCGACCTGGTGTCGGTATCCAGCTATTTCAAGCGTGAATTTGACCGCACCCAGGACGGCACCATCGTCAACAGCAGCTATATCGGCAGCGTGATCAACAACTCGGGGAATGCACCTGCCGGCTTGGGCGATACCGTGGCCGGTTTGCCGTCGGCGGTGTATCTGAACAATGAGGTCAAGCAATTTTCGCAAGAAATACGCATGGCTTCCAAGCCGTACGATCCTACGGTGTCTCCTTTCACCTGGATAGGCGGCGTGTTTTATTCAAACCTGCGCACTAACGTGGTCGACAATGAGCCTGTGTTCGGCATCAACCAGGCCTTCAATGCAGCAGGGGTAAATATCACCGATCCTGGCATATTGGGTTCCGCATTCCCTCAGGATAATTCCTATTTCAGCGCCCGCCACTACCACACCACGCAGAAGGCGGTGTTCGGTGAAACCAGCTATTACTTCAGCCCAGCGCTGCAGGCAACAGTGGGCGCTCGTTATTTGCGCGCATCGGATTCCCTGACGCGTGACGGTGATTTCTTCTTTGCCGGCGGGCCGGTGCATTCCTATGCCTCGTCGGATTTCAAGGCATTTACACCGAAGTTTGCAGTGACATGGCAGCTTGATCCGAACAATACCGTGTATGCGTCCGCGACCCAGGGCTTCCGCCTGGGGGGGCAGAACCGCGCGATTCCAAGCGATGTCTGCCGTGCCGATCTGGACAATCTGCACATCACGGATGCGCCAACTTCATTCACGCCGGATAAACTGTGGAGCTATGAGGTCGGCAGCAAATCCAGGATGCTTGGAAATCGGCTGTCGGTCAACTTGGCGGCGTTCTATATAGACTGGAACAAGCTGCAGCAGGATATCACCTTGCCCGGCTGCGGCTTCGACTATGAAACCAACGTCGGCAAAGCGAAGAGCTACGGCGTAGAAGTGGAAATCAAGGGCAAGCCCAGCGCCAATATTGTGCTGGGATTTTCCGGCGGCTACACCAATGCGACGCTGGAGAGCGACGTGCCTTCGCTGGGTGCCAAGTCCGGTGATCCTATCCAGGGCGTGCCTAAATACAATGCCAGCCTGACCGGCCAGTACAACTTCAATATCACCGAAGATACTTACGGCTATGCGCGCGCCGGCATACATTTCGTCGGCAGCAGCCATGGTAGCCTGGTTCATACCGATCCCGACTATGTGCGTCCCGCCTACAATACGGTGGATGCCAGCGTAGGTGCTACATTCGGCGCGTGGGAAGTGTCCTTGTTTGCGAAGAATTTGCTGAACAACGACAAAATCATCCAGAGGCCGAATGTGCAATCCGTCAGCGAGGGTTATCGCCTGAGGCCCCTGACTGTGGGTTTGAGCCTGTCCGGCAAACTGTAATATCAATCGCGGATATGCCCATCTTTGCGCCGGCAAGGATGGGCTTTTTTTTCGCCCGCAAAAAGTCGCCCATGAAATCGCTTGTACGATCGCCAGCACAGTCCCCCGGCTACGGCTGTTCCCGGATGCGGCCTTATGCTACGCTACAGGCTCATTCCCCTCACTCGCCAATTCCATGCCAAGAAAAAAAGCTAAACGCCTGAAGGTCTTTCTTTTCAGCCTGGCTGCGCTGCTATTCTTGGGCCTGATCGCCGCCGGCTATGCGCTGCAGCGCCTGGCAGTGACGCCCCGTTCCCTTGGGCCTTACCTGGAACACAGGTCGCTTGGGCACAATCCTCTGATAGAAAAAGCCGGGCATACGCTCAACCTGGTCCTTACCGGACTGGACAGGGGCGACAGCGAGCCGTATGCAATGCCACAGATGCAGATCGGCGCCCAGGCAAACAGCGCAAGCGGCGCCAATAACGCCACGGCTATTGTTGCCGGCCTGGCGGGCAGGCTGGTCATTATCGCCTCAGCCGAGGAGGCCAGGCAGGCTATTGCCCAGGCCAGGCCCGGCGACAGGATCAGTTTCCTGCCGGGTGTCTATCGCTTCGCAGGACAGGGCTCGATCCCGGTGAGCCAGCCGGGCCGCGACGGGGACAGGATCACGGTGACCGCCGAGCGCCCGGGTACCGTGATCCTCGAATTTAATATCCTTGAGGGCTTTATCGTGTCGGCGCCCTACTGGACCTTCGAGAACCTAGTTATCAAGGGTGTGTGCAAAGATGACAGCGATTGCGAACATGCTTTCCACGTAGTCGGCAAGGGCGCGCATTTCATTGCCCGTAACAATACGATTACCGATTTCAACGCGCAGTTCAAGATCAACGGGCAGGGAGGATTCTTTCCCGACGAGGGCCTGATTGAATCCAACTCGATGAGCAATTCGCGCGCCAGGGATACCGCCCAGCCGGTGACGATGGTCGATATGGTTGCCGCCAGCGCCTGGGTCATCAGGCGCAATCTGATGACCGATTTCATCAAGGCCCAGGGCGACAAAATCAGCTATGGCGGATTTGCGAAAGGCGCGGGCTCCGGCAACCGTTTTGAAGAAAATATGCTGGTGTGCGAACAGCGCCTGAAAGGCTATCCCGGTTCGCGCGTAGGCCTGTCGTTTGGCGGAGGCGGCACGGGAAAGGCGTTTTGCAGGGACAAGCGCTGCATCACCGAGCAGGACAGGGGTGTGATGCAATCCAACCTGATCATTGCATGCTCCGATGATGGCATGTATATCAACCGTGCCGCGACCAGCAGGCTCATACACAATACACTGATAGACACCAGCGGCATTACCGTGCGCTTTCCTGAGAGCAGCGCCGACCTGGAGGGTAATCTGGTCGACGGCAGGATATATAGCCGGGATGGCGGCCTGGCCCGGGGCGTCGATAACCGGGAAAGCCTGGTGGCGTCGCTGTATCTGGGCTGGCATGGGGTGCGCAGGCTGTTTGCCGATGCGGCACAGCTGGACCTGGCCTGGGCATCCACGGCGCCGCGCATGAAATCCCGCCATCCGGGGATACTGGATTTATGCGGGGTAGCCCGGCCGGACCAGCCGGCCTATGGCGCTTTTGAAGATTTTTCCGCCTGCTACCGGCCGCGGACCCCGGTCAATGCGATAAATAACTGATCCCGGTTTGCTGCCCCGGTGCTCAAGGCACCGCTTGCCCTGATTGACTGAAGCGGGACCACAGCAGCCCCAGCCACTCATAAATGGCGTAGTGTGAGCGGCGCAGGCTGCCGACGCCGGGAATCAGGCCGGACCAGCGGAAATCGTATTCGTTCAGGAACATGGTCGGCGCGGGGACTACCTGCAAACCCTGCTGCTGGAACGCCAGTTTTGCCCGGTGCATATGCATGGCATCGGTGATCAGCAGTATCTTGTGTACGCCTGCCGGCAATAGTATTTTCGCCGACAGCTGGGCGTTTTCGGCGGTATTGGTGGACTCGGTTTCCATCCACTTGACCGGCGTTGAAAAATCTTCTGTCAGGCCCCTCGCCATGCCTTCGGCCAGCGATTCTTGGTGGTCCAGTTGTTTGCCCAGCCCCCCCGTTACCAGCACCGGCAACTGACTCTCCCTATGCAGCCTGGATGCATACCGCATGCGGGCCAGGGCGATGTAGTCAGGGATATCTTTTTTGCCATACTCGGGGGCTTCCACGATGCGTCCGGCGGTCAATACGACGATTGCCTGCGCCCCGGTATTTTGCGCGGATGCCAGCGGAGCTTCCAGTTTTTCCAGAGGATTGCCGAGCAGGCAGGCGCCTATGTCCGTACTCAGTATAAATAATGCAAGCACCGAACCGCCGCACAGGATCTGGCTTGCGCGCGGAGATTTCTTCCGGATGAAGAACCCGATCGCATACAGGATAAACAGGCCGGCGGGGGGAAGTATCAAGCTTCGGAAGGCTTCATGGATCATCCCGCTGACATTCATAAGTAATCCTTTTTGCTTTAGAATAGCTGCTGCACGCGGCCTGCCTGCAGATAAGCAGGCATCGTTCCAGTGCGACATTATATGTTGTCATCTTGATCCTTGCGCCTTGAATTATTGCCGCCGGATGATTGCTCCCCTGTCTCATGGTTAAATGCAACTTTTTGTTTCCCGCTCAGTTGGCGGCGTCTTCCTGGTTTATCCTTGCTGCTTGATCGCAGTGTCCCCAAAAGGGGCTAGGATTTGTTTGCCGTCTCATTCAAAAACCGATGAAAAACTCCCCGTCACCTGGCATCAATACTGAAAAATCGGTGGATGCCCTGGTGAAAACCATCAGAATTCCGCCCAGGCCCAGCCTGCTTGCCGACGTCCAGCAAGAGTTGTCTGCGCGTGCGCCAGACCCCAGGAAGCTGGCAAAAATTATTGCCAATGACGTTGCGCTTTCTGCTTCGCTGATGAAGCTGACCAATTCTTCCTTCTTCGGCCTGAGGTTGAAAGCAAGCTCGGTAGAACATGCGGTGGATTTATTGGGCTTGAATCAGTGCAGCATGCTGTTGACAGGCATTATTGCGCGCCAGACCATCAATACAGGCGGCGCATCGATGGCCCGCTTCTGGGATTTTTCCACCAAGAGGGCGCAGGCCATGGTTTATCTGGCGCGCCAGATGCGGGTATGTGCGACGGATATGGCGCATACCTTCGGCTTGTTCTGCGATATCGGCGTGCCGCTGCTGATGGAGAAATTCCCCGACTATAGCAAGATGCTGGAAAAGGCGAACCGGGATTTGGTCAATAAACTAACGGATCTGGAAGACCAGCGTTACAACACCAATCACGCGGCGGTGGGCTCGCTGCTGGCAAGAACCTGGGGCTTGCCGAATGAAGTGTCGGTTGCGATATTGCTGCAGCATGATTATCGCAGCCTGCAAGACAGGGCTACCGAAGACACGGTGCGCACGCTGGTTGCGCTGGCGCTGCTGGCGGAATACGCGATCCATAAATATCATGGGGAAGACCTGTTCGCCGAATGGGAAAAGGGCGGTGAAATAGCTTGCCATTTCCTCGGCCTGTCCCAACATGAGCTGGATGACAGATTTGACGAACTGCATGAAATGTTCAACGGGACTCACTAGTAGGCCGTGTGCAACATCGCCGGCCCCGTCGATTAAGGCCGGCCGCCCAATACCCTGGCCGGCAGCAGGATAATCGCCCGCAATAACTCAAATACCCCCTCCAGCGCGATACCCAACAGGCGGAACGGCAGCAACAGCAGCCACGCCAGCGGATACAGCACGATGGCCAGCAAGGCCAAAGGCCAGCACAGGAAAAGCAGCGCCAACCACAATAAAAATGCAAACATAGAGCAGGCCCAATCAGGTCGGGTGATTAATTTGGAATGCGCGCAAGGCCCGGCCGCTTGCCTGTGCCGGTACTACGGCCGGTACCTGCGGCGCACTCCGTCCTTGTGTCCTATAAATCTGTCGGCCGTTTGCCGGTGATGACGACAGTATGGACTTCATTATCGGTGACGGCAGCGGTAGTCATAGGATCCGATGCGGGAACGATCATTGCCATGAAGCCTGAGGCTATCGCGGCTGCAATTGCAGCGATGACAATTCCGTCCATGTTTTCTGTGAGTTTCATGATCTTTCCTTTCGGTTGCTGCGGTGTATGACTTCACTTTAGTACCAGCGCGTACGCATTTCCAATGGAATGTGATAAACAGCATTTTTAGCGGGGCAGAATACCTAAACGCGGGATAAACCGATGATAAAAAGACCTGTATCGCCACTGCCGGCAGGCTGAACCATTCCAATTGCTGCCACGCGCGTGCAGCGAAAAAATTGCGCCAAAACGCTCTTTTTCCTTGTCAACGCTCTTTGTCCTTGCCGTCTATCGGGCTCAGATCCACAGCAATAGGCAGAGCGTATCCAGTAACGCCATGCCTGCCCTGGCAGGCCGGCGGCGTTGGAAATTTGACTGCGCCGCGCGCTATAAGTTCACCAGAAAATCCAATTTGGCGACCTGCCTATTGCCTGGCTATTGCCTACTTATTGCCCGCTTGTTGCGTGTGTATCGCACGTTTGCTGGTGTTGGAAGCAGACCCTCGCGCTTGATCCTGATGAAAATTTTCGTAACAAAATATATTTCCAATTGACATCTTTCTTGACATTGCTTGCCTCCCGCTACGATACTTGCCTTCGTTTTCAGCAGACAAATGTGAGCCGGTGCCGCCTGCGGCCGGGAATGCGCGTTCCTGATGGTCCTATACAACGACAAAAACTACGGAGTGACGATGAAGATGTTGCCGATTTTTCGAACAACGCTGCTGGTGGCAGCAATAGGCGCGCTGGCCTTGCCGGTTTATGCGGCGGACGCTGCAAAAGAGGCCGGCAAGGGAGCGGACAAGAAAAAATGGGACGTCAATCATCCGCCCGGCCCCGCCGCCAGCGTGGCACTGGATACGCGCACCGGCACCTGGATGACGGTAGACGTCAGTCCGGACGGCAAGCAGATTGTGTTCGACCTGCTGGGCGACCTGTATCTACTGCCGATAGCCGGCGGCGAAGCAAAAGCGCTGACCCATAGCATGGCTTGGGAAATGCAGGCGCGCTTCTCGCCCGACGGTAAACAGCTGACCTATATGTCAGACGAAGGCGGCGGCGATAATATCTGGGTGATGAATGTAGACGGCAGCAATCCGCATGAAGTTTCCAAGGAAAATTTCCGCTTGCTCAACAATCCGGTCTGGCACCCGAACGGCCAGTACATCGCGGCGCGCAAGCACTATACCGGCACCCGTTCGCTGGGCTCGGGAGAAATCTGGCTGTTCCATGCCAGCGGCGGCGCTGGCGTGCAATTAAACGAAAAACCGAACTGGCAAAAGGATCTCGGCGAACCGGCTTTTTCGCCGGACGGCCGCTATGTCTATTATTCGCAAGACACGACGCCCGGCACCAGCTTTGAATACAATAAAAATTCCAATAAGCAGATTTACCAGATTTTCCGCAAGGACCTGCAGGACGGCAAAACCAAGGCCTTCGTCAGCGGTCCCGGCGGAGCGGTCCGTCCCGTGCCTTCGCCGGACGGCAAATATCTGGCCTTTGTGCGCCGGGTACGCAATCAAAGCACGCTATTCCTGAAGGACTTGAAGACCGGCGTAGAAACCCCGGCCTGGGGCGAGCTGGAGAGGGATATGCAGGAAGCCTGGGCGGTGCAAGGCGTGTATCCCGCATTCAGCTGGTTACCCGACAGCAAGGAAATCGTCGTCTGGGCCAAGGGCAAGATCTGGCGCGTGAATCCCTTTACCCACAATGCGCAAGAAATCCCTTTCCACGTGAAGGATACCCGCGAAGTGCGCCAGGCCCTGCGGGTGGAAACCGCAGTCGCGCCGGACCGGTTCGACGTGCATCAACTGCGCTGGGTCAATGTGTCGCCGCAGGGCGACAAGGTAGTTTACTCTGCGCTGGGGCATCTCTATCTGAAGGATCTGCCGAACGGTATTCCGCAGCGGCTAAGCAAGCAAAAAGATCATTTCGAATTCTTCCCCAAATTCTCGCGCGACGGCAAGCATATCGTCTTCACCACCTGGGACGACGACAAGCTCGGGTCGGTGCGGACTATGGAGGTGCGCAGCGGCAAGGAAACCGTGTTGAGCACGGCGCCGGGAAAATACCTGGAGCCGGCGTTCTCGCCGGACGGCAGGCAGGTGGTTTACGTGAAAGCGCGCGGCGGCTACCTGACCACGCCGTGGTATGGCCTGGATACCGGCGTGTTCGCAGTGAACACAGATGGCAAGACTGCGCCGCGCCTGGTAACCGAAGAGGGCAGCGCACCGCAATTCGGCAAGGACAATGACGCTGTTTATGTAACGCGCACCAAGCACAGCGGTGAAGTGGACTGGAGCACGTCGCTGGTGCGCATCAGGCTGGACAAGTCGGAGCCGGAACAAAGTGTCGCCAGCGGTGAATTCGTCAGCGACTTCGCCTTGTCGCCGGATGGCAGCTGGCTGGCCTATGAAGAACGTTTCCATACCTATGTGATGCCGCTGCCGCTGGTCGGCAAGGCGGTGACGATAGGTCCCAAGGCGGAGGCCTTGCCCGTGAAGCAGCTGGATGTGAACGCCGGCGATTACCTGCACTGGTCAGGCGATAGCAGCAAGCTGCATTTTTCGCTCGGGGACGAGCTGTTCAGCAGCGAGCTGAAAAGTGCGTTTGCCTTTGTGCCGGAGGCGCCGAAAGAATTGCCCAAGCTGGTAGAGGCGGGCCTGAAGATAGGTTTCCGCGAAACCGCGAACAAGCCGCAGGGTACCACCGTGATTTCCGGCGCCCGCATCGTTACGATGAAAGGCGATGAAGTAATAGACAATGGCCGTATCGTGGTCAAGGACAACCGCATCGCCGCGATAGGCAGGGCGGCAGATATTGCAATACCGGTGGGCGCCAGGCAGATTGACGCCGGTGGCAAGACCATCATCCCCGGCATCGTCGATGTACACTGGCATGGCGGCATGGGCGAAGACGAGATCATCCCGCAGCAAAGCTGGGTCAATTACGCGTCGCTGGCTTTCGGCGTGACCACGCTGCACGATCCATCCAACAAGACTTCGGAGATCTTCACGCAGGCCGAGATGCAGCGCGCCGGCGAGGTCGTCGCCCCGCGCATCTTTTCCACCGGCACCATCCTGTACGGCGCCAAGGCCAATGTCACCGCGGTTGTCAACAGCCTGGACGATGCGCTGACCCATCTGAAACGCCTGAAAGCGGGCGGCGCCATCTCAGTCAAGAGCTATAACCAGCCGCGCCGCGAGCAGCGCCAGCAGATACTGGAAGCCGCCCGCCAGACCGGCATGATGGTAGTGCCGGAAGGCGGCTCGCTGTTTGAAACCAATATGACGATGGTGGTGGACGGCCATACCGGCGTCGAGCATGCGATACCGGTAGCCAACGCGTATGACGACGTGAAACAGCTGTGGTCGCAGACCAGGGTCGGCTATACGCCCACGCTGATCGTCGGCTACGGCGGCCTGGACGGCGAGACTTACTGGTATGCGCATACCGATGTCTGGCGCCATCCTCTGCTGTCGCGCTACGTGCCGCGTTCGGTGCTGGAGCCGCGCAGCGTCAGGCGCGAACTGGCGCCGGAAGAAGACTACAACGTGTTCAAGGTCGCCAGCACCGCGACCGAATTGCAGCGCGCCGGCGTGCCGGTCAACCTGGGCGCCCACGGCCAGCGCGAAGGCCTGGGCGCGCACTGGGAAATGTGGACGCTGGCGCGCGGAGGCATGACGCCGCTGGAAGTAATCCGCAGCGCCACCTTGAACGGTGCCCGCTATCTGGGCATGGACAAGGACATCGGTTCGCTGGAAGCCGGCAAGTTGGCCGACCTGGCGATCATAGACGGCGATATCCTGAAAGACATCCGCAGTTCCGACCGGGTGAGCCAGGTGATGCTGAACGGCCGCCTGTACGATACTGCGACGATGAACGAAGCCGGCGCCACACCCAAGGCGCGCAAGCCTTTCTTCTTCGAGGGGGTGAATGGTGCGGCAGCGCCGGTGGAAAATCGCGGCCATACGCATGGCGACGGCGCGGACCTGGACTGACGGGCATCGGGCCAATATCAGGCAAGCGTCACGCAAAAAACGGCAGGCCCCGGCAACGGGCCCTGCCGTTTTTTTCTGTATGCGTTTGCACAGGCTGGACGCTTCATTGCTAGCCTTATTTCCGGCTGTATACAACGAAAGATCAGCTTTGGGCTCGGGCATACGCGCCTGAAACAGACGGTGTAATATATTACGGCTTTAACTTCGTACGGCTTTAACTTCGCAAGGCCTTCATCCCGTAGCGCTTTTACCCCAAGGTATTTTTTGGCAGCGCATTTACCCGGCAGCCCAAAATTTCAGCAGAATAGATTGAGGAGCTCAGGCATGGCAACATTGAACGTCAACGGCAAATCACGAGAATATGAAGCAGAGCAGGATACGCCGCTGCTTTGGGTATTACGCGAACAACTGGGGCTGACCGGCACCAAATACGGCTGCGGTGTTGCCCAGTGCGGCGCCTGTACCGTGCACATTGACGGTGTTGCTACCCGCAGTTGCGTGATGCCGGCATCGGCGCTCACCGCCAAGCAAAAAATCGTCACGATAGAAGGCTTGTCGCCGAACGGTTCGCATCCTGTGCAAAAAGCCTGGGCGGCGATGGATGTGCCGCAGTGCGGTTTTTGCCAGAGCGGCATGATCATGGCCGCCGCTGCGCTGCTGAAGGACAAGCCCAAGCCTAGCGACGCCGACATCAATGATGCGATGACCAATATTTGCCGCTGCGGCACCTATAATCGCGTGCGCGCGGCGATCAAGGTGGTGGCGCATGGCGGCGATACCAAGCTCGCCCATCTGGCGATTACCCATACCGACGGGAGCGTAAAATGAGCCGCGACGCGATACTCCCCTCTGCGCCGAGCCAGCCTGCTCCCAGTTCCGCGCCCAATAAGTCCCGCCGCCGCTTCCTGGGCGGTTCGGCCGCCGCGCTGGGCGGCCTGGTGGTCGGCTTCCACATTCCGCTGATCGGTGAAGCCGCTGCGGAAACCGCCGATGTGCCTGAAGTCAACGCCTGGGTCGTCGTCAAGCCGGACGATACCGTCGTGATCCGCATCGCCCGCTCCGAGATGGGGCAGGGCACGCTGACCGGCCTGGCGCAACTGGTGGCCGAAGAACTGGAGTGCAACTGGGCCAAGGTCACGACGGAATATCCGACCCCGGGCCAGAGCCTGGCGCGCAACCGTGTCTGGGGTAATTTTTCTACCGGCGGCAGCCGTGGCATACGCGATTCGCAAGACTATGTGCGCAAGGGTGGCGCGATTGCGCGCACCATGCTGGTCCAGGCCGCTGCAGATGAATGGAAAGTTCCCGCCGGTGAATGCACGGCCGCGAAAAGCGTCATCACGCACAAGGCTTCCGGGCGCAGCACCACCTACGGCAAGGTGGCGCTGGCCGCTTCCAGGCTGACCCCGCCGGCCACTGTTACGTTGAAAGATCCCAAGGACTGGAAACTGGTTGGCAAGCGCCTGGCCAGGCTGGATACAGTCAACAAGACCACCGGTGCGCAGATCTACGGCATGGACCTGAAATTGCCGGGCATGCTGAACGCCGCCATCAAGGATTGCCCTGTATTCGGCGGCAAGCTCAAGAGTTTCGATGCGTCGTCCATAGAAAAACGTCCCGGCGTCAAGAAGGTGGTGCAGGTGGGCGACAGCGGGGTCGCGGTCATCGCCGACACCTGGTGGCGCGCCAAGAGCGCTCTGGATGCAATGACGATAGAATGGGACAACGGCCCCAACGCCCAGGTATCCAGCGCCAGCATTGCGGAAATCATCAAGGCCGGGCTGGATGCGCCTGAAGCCGCGGTCGGCAACCAGAATGGCGATGCCCGTGCAGCGATTGCCGCTGCGCCGCGCAAGCTGGAGGCAGTGTATTCCTACCCTTACCAGAACCACGCCACGATGGAAGTCATGAATGCCACGGCGAAGTGGACGCCCGGGCGCTGCGAAGTCTGGACCCCTACCCAGAACGGCGAAGCGGCGCTGGCTGCCGCGGCCGAGGCAGCCGATTTGCCGCCAAGCAAATGCGAAGTCTACAAGCTGCATCTGGGCGGCGGGTTTGGCCGCCGCGGTGCGGTGCATGACTGGGTCAGGCAGGCGGTATTGATCGCCAGGCAAATGCCGGGCACGCCCGTCAAGCTGATCTGGAGCCGTGAAGAAGACATGACGCATGGCCGCTACCACCCGATCACGCAGTGCAAGCTCAGCGCCGGCATGGATGCCGACGGCAATGTGACCGGTTTCCATATGCGCCTGTCCGGCCAGTCCATCCTGGCCAGCATCTCGCCGCAGAGCATCAAGGACGGCAAGGATCCGGTGGTATTCCAGGGCTTGAATCCCCCCGGTCCGGAAGCCTCGTTCGGCTATAGTTTTCCGAATCTGTTGATCGATTATGCGATGCGCAATCACCATGTGCCGGCCGGTTTCTGGCGCGGGGTCAACCTGAACCACAATACGATCTACTTTGAATGCTTCATCGATGAGCTGGCGCACGAGGCCAAACAGGATCCGCTGGCTTTCCGCCGCAAATTCCTGGCCAACAGCCCCAAGCATCTGGCCGTGCTGAATGCGGTCGCGGAGCGCGCCGGTTGGGACAAGCCGGCGCCCAAAGGCGTATTCCGCGGCCTGGCGCAGACCATGGGCTTCGGCAGCTATGTCGCCGCTTGTGCCGAGGTATCCGTCAGCAAGGATGGCGAGCTGACGGTACATCGCATCGTCGCCGCCACCGATTCAGGCTACGCCGTCAACCCGCAGCAGATAGAAGCGCAGGTAGAGGGTTCATTTGCGTATGGATTGTCGGCAGCGCTGTATGGCGAATGCACGATCAAGGACGGACGCGTGGAACAGCAGAATTTCGACACCTATCCGGCGATGAAGATGGAAAAGATGCCGACGGTGGAAACCATCGTGATGCCGTCCGGCGGCTTCTGGGGCGGCGTCGGCGAACCTACCATCGCCGTCGCGGCGCCTGCGGTGCTGAATGCGATTTTCGCGGCCACCGGCAAACGGATACGCGAACTGCCGCTGAAGAACCACAGCCTGAAAGCCTAGGCAATGTATCCGGCGTGCGGGGCGAGGGGGCGGAGCCGAGATGGTTTGGCCCGCGTTCGCCCGGGCATCCGCCGGCTGAGGCCGAAGCCGTATCTTGCAGTTTGCACCGTCATTTTTTTGATTGTATCGGCGCCGGGGATCGTAGCGGCGCAAGGCAGCCAGGAACAAGCCCAAGCCGGCGGCTACAAGATAGACGGTAATGCCATTCCGCTGCCTTTGACCGCAGTGCCCGGCGATGCCGCCCGCGGCCGCGGCATCGTCGCCAGCCGCCAGCAAGGCCTGTGCCTGCTGTGCCATACCGGCCCGATACCGGAAGAGCGTTTCCAGGGCAACCTGGCGCCGGACCTGGGCGGCGCAGGCGGGCGCTGGTCGGAGGGGCAATTGCGCTTGCGCATGGTCGACGCCCGCCGTTTCAATGCCGCCACCATCATGCCTTCGTATTACCGGACAGAAGACCTGGTGCGGGTAGCCGGCGCGTGGCAGGGCAAGCCTATACTGTCTGCGCAACAGATAGAGGACGTAGTGGCTTTCCTGCTTACGCTTAAAGGTGACGGCAGCAATGGCAGCATCAAGGACGGCGGCAAATAATATGAGCGATTTGAAATTTCCCGAGCATCAGCCGGATAGCACGGTACGCCGCAGGCTGCTGCGCGCAGGTACGGCTATCGGCGCATGGATCATCGTCAGGCCGGCGATGGCCGCGTCGGAAGACCTGGCAAGCGCCGTCCGCGCCTATACTGGCGGCGCAGCGGCGCTGCCCGGCAAGGTCAAGCTGGATGTGGCGACGCTGGTGGACAATGGCAATACCGTGCCTGTCACCATCACGGTGGACAGTGCGATGAGCGCTGCCGACCACGTGACCAGGATAGCGCTGTTCAATGAAAAAAATCCTCAGCGCGACATGATCAGATTCACTTTGGGGCCAAGGGCAGGCAAGGCCGAGGTATCCAGCCGTATGCGACTGGCGACGTCGCAAAAGCTGGTGGCGATTGCGCAAACCAGCGACGGCAGGTTCTGGTCGGACAGCATAGACGTGATCGTCACGCTGGCGGCCTGCATAGAAGGGGATGTGTGACGCGATGGCGAGTACAGTGATCAATGTTCCTGCAAAAGCCCGGCGCGGCGAGGTGATGGAAATCCGCACGCTGATACGGCATCCGATGGAAACCGGCTTCCGTCCCGGGGCGGACGGCCGCATACAGCCGCGCGACATCATCCAGCGTTTCAGTTGCCATTACAACGGTGAGCAGGTATTTGGCGCCGAATTGTTTTCGGCAGTGGCGGCCAATCCGTATATCGCTTTCTATACGCTGGCGACTGAAAGCGGCACACTCAGCTTTCACTGGGAGGGAGACCATGGTTTTACGCAAACCGAGACGGTTAAAATTACCGTCATCGATTGATATTTCCAGCACATGAAAAAAATCCGGCCCAGCCAAAGGCGTGCCGGCGGCATCGTCCTGATGATGCTTGCCGCAGCCATGCTGGCACCGGTGCTTGCTGCAAGCTCTGCAGAGACCGGCCAAAACCAGGCCGAGGCCAAAGACAGCCGCCGCTCCGGTTTTGAATTCATGGGTGCGTCTACCCAGGCCATGCAATTGAATGAGGCGCTCAATCCCGGCATGCTGTGGGTCAAGGATGGGGAGGCATTGTGGGGCAGGGCGATGGGCAAGAGCCAGCTATCCTGTGCTTCCTGCCATGGCGACGCCGCCGGCATGCGCGGCGTCGCCGCCCGCTATCCGGCTTTTGACGAAGAGCTGAAGCGGCCCATAGGACTTAGCCAGCGCATCAAGCTGTGCCATGTGAACAGGCAGCAGGCGGAGCCGTGGCGTCCGGAAAACCAGGAACTGCTCAGCCTGGAAGCCTATCTCGCCTACCAGTCGCGCGGCCTGCCTATGGCGCCTGCGGCGGATGCCCGCCTGAAACCTTTCATTGCCAGTGGCCTGCAGCGCTTCCGGCAGCGCATAGGACAGTTGGACCTGTCATGTGCGCAATGCCATGAAGAGCGCGCCGGGCAGCGTCTGGGCAGCAGCCTGATTCCGCAGGCGCATCCTACCGGTTATCCGGTGTACCGGCTGGAGTGGCAAGGCCTGGGGTCACTCCAGCGGCGCCTGCGCGGCTGCATGAACGGCGTGCGCGCCGAGCCGTTTGCCTATGATTCGCAAGAACTGGCGGAGCTCGAGCTCTACCTCACGGTGCGGGCCAGGGGCATGAGCATGGAAGGCGTCGGGGTCCGTCCATAAAAATTCCTGTCTTTTGGAATTTAGCCGCAATCGGCGCGATGCCTTGCAGCTCGCCCCAAGTTCCCGGCGCGGCGGTTTTTTCGCTCGTAAAATCCGGGCATTTTCATAGGAAAAGTGCCTGATTTCGTTCTAACTCCTTGCTTTTCCCATATTTCCCTTAAACGTACAAATAGGGGAGTTTACTTCGCTTGTTCAGCGATTCTGTCCGGTAATGATGGCGGTAGGATACAAACATTGCTACTCCCTCCAACTTATTATCCGGTGCAATAAAATGAACTTGTTTGCTCGCTCGACTACCGCATTGACCAGCAGCTCGTTTGCGCAGGTCGATCAACCTACACATCGCGATGTAGTAAAAGAGATGGCGCTCTACGCCAAGCCGAATACCCGCAAAGGAATGACAATTTTCGTTGCGGATTTCAGCCTGTTCTTTGTCGCGATTGCCGCCGTATTATTCCTGCCTTCGCTGGGTTTGAAAATCATCGCCTCGGTGATCGCCGGCGTCAAGCTGGCCAACCTGGCGGCGATCGCACATGAAGGCGCGCACAATAGCCTGACTGCCTCGCGCCGCCTGAACTGGTGGGTCAGCGTGTTGTCTTTCATGCCTTGCCTGTTCAATTACCGGCTGTGGGTCTACGATCACCATATACTGCATCATCCGCATACCAACGGCGAGCACGCCGATTCTTACCAGCCCCTGTCCAAGGCCGCCTACGACGCCTTGCCGCCGCTGAAAAAGCAGTGGTACAAATTCACCCGATCCGGCAATCCGCTGGCTTTCGGCTGCTACTACATCCTGCAGCGCTGGTCGCAAGTCAAGTTCATGCCCGGCGCCTTTTTACCCGCAGCCCATCGCGCCTCTGCATGGAAACACACCGCGTTTGTCGCCACCTATTTTGTCGCCTTCATGGCATTGCTGATCGCGGCGCCGCTGTATGCGCCGATCACGTCGACGACCGCGGTATTGCTGGGGTTTGTCCTGCCGTTCTTCCTGTTCCAGTCAGTGCTGGCGGCGTCCCTGTATATCAATCACACCCACCCTGACATTCCATGGTTCGACAGCAGCAATAAATTGAAGGCGAAACTGCAGCCTGAATATATGACCGTGCACCTGCGTTTCCCCAAATGGTTCGCCGGCCTGGTGCATCATTTCTACGAGCATCCGGCGCATCACGCCTATCCCGCGATTCCCTGCTACGAGCTGTGGGCAGCCCAGTCGCGCATGAACCAGATGCTGGGCGCGCGGGCTGTGGTCGTGGATTTTTCACTGCCCGCGTTGACCGATATCTTTAGTAAATGCAAGTTGTACGACTATGAAAATCATTGCTGGCTGGACTTCGACGGAAAACCGACTACGCCAACCTGCCGTTTAATTCTTGAAAATCAGGAATCCCTGATCCGTGTGTGAGGAGTATAAAAATGGACTTTCAAAATCATCCCGACTGCCGCATCTTTACTGAAGCGGGCCATCTTTCGCAACTCACAGCATGGTATGAAAAAGGCCGCAACATCATGTGGATGATGTTGCACGGATATCCCAGGCCTTGCTTCAATCCCGAATTGTTGCAGGATATAAAAACGCTGGCCGCTGCCGCCAGGAAAAGCGGTTTGCCTTTCGATTTTTGGGTTACCGGATCGACCGTGCCGAATATCTACAATGTGGGCGGAGACCTGTCTTATTTTGCCGAGCATATCCGGGCCGGCCACAAGGCGGAGCTCAAGCAGTATGCGCATGAATGCGTCGATGCCGTGTATGCCGCCATGGTCGGTTTCGAGGTCGGGGCTATTTCTATCGCGATGGTGGAGGGCAGTGCGCTGGGCGGCGGCTTCGAGGCTGCGCTGGCGCATGAGTTTGTGGTTGCGCAAAAAGACGTGAAGATGGGTTTCCCTGAGATTGCGTTTAACCTGTATCCGGGAATGGGCGCCTATTCGCTGGTGACGCGCAAGGCCAACCGCGCGATCGCAGAAGAATTAATCAGCACGGGCGAAGCCCATACCAGTGAATGGTACAAGGAGAAGGGCCTGGTCGACCGCCTGTTTGAGCAGGGCAATGCCTACAAGGCCACGCGTGGATTTATTGACGAGATGCGGCCCAAGTTGAACGGAATACGTGCGATGCTGCGCACCCGTCGCCGTGTCCTGCCTGTCGGCAAGGACGAATTGATCGCGATCACCGAAGACTGGGCGGATTCTGCGTTTAAGCTGGAAGAAAAAGACCTGGCTTATATGGAGCGCCTGGTCACGCTGCAAAACCGGCGCTCAGGCGTGTCCACTTCCACCCATTACAACAGGCGGGCCAGCGATATGGCCATGCTGGTCGCCGCTTAAGCCGGGAGCTCGTCGCCGGTACTGGTGAAACGAAGCGCGGGATCAGGCGACTGACTTGAGTTGCCTGAATTGCTTGAACCACTCTTCAAACTCGGCCGCAGGCATGGGCTTGGAAAACAGGAAGCCCTGTGCCAGGTCCACGCCTATGCTGCGTAGGAATTCAGCCTGGTCCTGGGTTTCCACGCCTTCCGCCACGATCTTCAATTGCAGCTCCTGTGCCACCGCCACCATGGAGCGCAACAGCCGCTGCGCCCTGACGTCGTTATGGATGGAGCTGATGAAGCTGCGGTCCAGCTTCAGCACGTCCAGCGGCAGGCGAGACAATTGCGACAGTGAAGAGTAGCCGGTGCCAAAATCGTCCAGGTGGACTTCTGCGCCCAGTTCCTTGAACTGGCTGATCAGTTTCAAGGCCAACGATTCATCTTCTATCAGGCAGCTCTCGGTCAGTTCCAGATCCAGGATGGACGGGAAGATGTCGGCAGCCAGGATCGCCATCTTGAAATCTTCCACCAGCTTGGGATGACGGAACTGGCGGGCGGAAAGATTGACCGCCACCCGCAGGTTGAAATCCTGTTTTTTCCATGCTCCTGCCTGCTTGGCCGCGGTTTCCATCACCCACTTTCCTATCGGCGTAATCAGTCCGGACTCTTCCGCATAGGGGATGAAGTTCATCGGCTGCACCAGGCCGCGCTCGGGGGAGTTCCAGCGTATCAGCGCTTCCACGCTTTCCACCTTGCCGGTGGTCAGCGACTGTTTCGCCTGATAATATAATTCGAACTGGTTTTCTTCCAGCGCCTTGCGGATGTTGGTATCCAGCCACACGTATTCGCTGACCTTCTTGTCCATCTCGCGGGTGAACACGCGGTGGGTATTGCGGCCGCTGTCCTTGGCCGCATACATCGCCATGTCGGCATTGCGGATCAGTTCTTCCATGGACTTGCCGTGCTCCGGGAAGACGGCAATGCCGATGGAACAACTGGAATAGATTTCCGCGCGGTTCAGGTTGAACGGCACTTTCATGCGCTCATGGATGCGCTCGGCGATCAGTTCGGCGGCCCGCCGGCCCGCGTTCGGGATCACGATCAGGAATTCATCGCCGCCCAGCCTGGCAATCACGTTCCCTTCCCGCAGGCAAGAGTGTATTGCGGAAGCTGCTGCCTGGATCAGGCAGTCGCCGAGCACGTGGCCGTAGTGGTCATTCACTTTCTTGAAATTATCCAGGTCCAGGAACAGCAGGCTGAAGCTGGGCGCACCCGTTTTTTTCAGCGAATCCGTGATCATTTCCTGGATGGCGTGCCGGTTCAGCAGGCCGGTCAAGGTATCCTTGGTGGCCAGTTCCATCAGGCGTTCCTTGGCGCGGCGCTCCTCGGTGACGTCGGTGCCCGAGCACACCAGGAAATTTTCGCTCTCCCCGCTGCCGCTCTCCACCAGCTTGTTACGCCAGATGACCTTGCGTATCCCGTACTGGGTATTGATAGGGCGCTCCACTTCGAACGACGATTGCGTCGAAAAGAAGCCCTTGATATTTTCCCTTGCTGCTTCATGTTCCGTGCTCGGCATGAACAAATCGTGGGCGTTCAAGCCCAGCAGATTCTCTTCCTTCAAGCCGGTGACTTCTTCGCACAGCCGGTTAAAGCGCTTGATCTTGCCCTGGCTATCCAGGATGACCACCAGGGAATTCACTTCCGAGACGACCTGCTCGGCAAACATCAGGCCGTGTTCCAGGTCGCGTGCAACGGTTTCCGTATCCAGGTAGTCTGCTGCTGTGCCGGCCCACATTGCCCTGTCGGTTTTTTTCCCGACCAGATGCAGTTTTACCGTTTCGTTAAAGATTTTCAGTTCGAACGTGAGATGGGAAGTGATGCCGGTCAGTGCGCGGACCGCAGCCGATTGTTCGGGCGTCAGGCCGATCGCGGTCATTGTGATTTCATCATCGCCCGACAAATGCAGAGCGTCACTATCGTCCCTGAAGTACCACAAGGGACTTCGGGTGCCGAAATGCCTGAACAATAATGAGCTTTCCATATCCTTGTTTTTCATTCCCAACCTTTGCGGCCGTCCGTGGACGGCATTTTTATCTGTAACCGAAATTTACACTATTGGACACGATGCACCAAATAGGTTCAGCAAATTATCTTCATTGAAGTCGGCATCTGATGGCAATCCAGGTTTTTTCCGAATGGGATAACTCTATCGATATATTGTTAACGGTTAAAATAATTGAAAATCAATGACTTGTGTTAAACATTTCATTCATTTGCTCACTTATTCGCATATAAATTCATTGCAGGGTGTAACTGATATCTCCCAAGGTGAGGATTTGTTGCTTTTCGTAAAATATCAGGGCAGGAAATTGCCTCTGACCGGGCTTGGTCGGCGTAGTCAAAGCGGCCCATTTCCTCCCCGGCGGGAATGAAGAGATGGCCGCTGCGGTGCCGGCCTATTTCAAGGAATGGACGGACGCACTGGAGGCGGCGCTGACACACGCCGGCGCAAATGCCGGACATCGGCGGACAAAGCCGAGGAAGTGGGGGCGGCATCCAGGGCGCGCTGGGTGCTGATACGCGCGCTGAAGCAGCCCAAGGCCTTTGTCCGAATGCTGGAACGCCTGCAGCAAAAGGTGTATCAATCTACAACAGGGGAAGGGGAAGAGGGCGGAAGACAGTAAGAGTCGAACTTACGAGGGAATGATAGACATCCCCTGACGGGTTTGAAGCCCGCCCGCGTCACCGGACACGTGTGCCTTCCATGTAGAGGCTGTTTCAAGGGAGGGGTATGGGCACCCGTGCCCATACCCCTCCGGTTGCTTAAAAATCGCCAGGAGCTTGTCGGCCTCCTGGTCTTGTTTGCGACTACTTCAATGCTTGTCTTCCGGCCGCCACTGGCTGTCCAGGCGCAGGATAT
>JABDED010000001.1 GCA_013287275.1 Betaproteobacteria bacterium | reverse complement strand
CACACCTCGGTGACCGACTGGGGTGATTTGCCGGTAGTGAGCAGCGGCGATCCCTACATCATGAGCCAGGCCGACCAGGATAAGCTGGCGGCCAATCCGCGCTGGTCGCCCAGCTATGCGTCGCCATCCAGCGCCACCAACTCGGCTTTCTACTTTACGCATAGCACGCGGGAAGCGGCGCGCGTGGTGTTCATGCACGGCCTGTGGCCGGCGGCAATGGCAATCTGGGGCCAGGGCATAGGCGGCGGCCAGGCGGCTCCGCTGGTCATACGGGTGGAAGACGCGCGCTGGGTGGACGGCAAATTGTCCGCCACCGGCCTGGAAGCGTTGCCCTACGAGCAGTTGATCAAAAAGGCGCATGAACTGGGTCTGGTCACCGGCGCCGTGGTGCACGTGTTCAATCGCTGGCAATGGAGCGAGGCTGATTTCGACATCAACGGCGCTACATCCCGCCTGCCTGTAGATGGGTTGGCGTTGCGCTACGGCGAAGGCGCGGACAAACTGAAGCAAGCCAGGATGAGCACGCCCGGAGGCTACCAGGTGCTGGACCGCAAGAAGGCTTACATTCCTCCGGTGCAGCGTAATAATGCGGCCGTCACCTATTACAGCGCGGTTGGCACGCTGGTTGAATTATCCGTGCATGAGGCCAGCGGCAAAGTCGATTTGCTCAGCCATCATTCGATCATGGAGTGCGGCAACCAGCTATCGCCGCAACTGGTCTCCGGGCAGCTGCAGGGCGGCCTGGCGATGGGAATAGGGCATGCGTTGATGGAGTATTTGCCCCTGTATGAGGATGGCCCCGGCGACGGCACCTGGAACTTCAACCGCTACCGCTTGCCGCGCGCCAGGGATGTCGCGGTCTGGACGCAGACCGGCGAAGTGCTGCCGCCGGTGTCTGAAACCGATCCGCCCAAAGGGATCGCCGAAGTCGTGATGATTCCCGTGGTGGGAGCCATCGTCAACGCCATCGCCCATGCAACAGGGCACCGCTTCACTGATCTGCCGGTGAGTGCAGAAAAAATCCAGGAGAAATTCGCATGAGCGCCCCTCAGTCCGCCAGTCAAATCCTTTCCCAGGACCTGAGCCTGGATATCAACGGCAAGGCAGTCGGTCCGATGCCGGTGCCGGAAGGTTTGATGATGATAGATTTCCTGCATGAATACCTGGGCCTGACCGGTTCGCGCCTGGGTTGCGGCCAGGGAGTATGCCGCGCCTGCGTCGTCATCCTGGATAAGCCTGACGGCAGCAGCGAAGAAGTGCGCTCCTGCATCACCGGCGCACATTTCTTCAAGGGCAAGAAGGTGCGCACCATCGAGGGCATAGCGCAGCGCAACGACAAGGGCGAAGTTACGGCCTTATCGCCAATACAGCAAAAATTCCTGGAGCATTTCAGCTTCCAGTGCGGCTATTGCACACCCGGCTTTGTCAATGCTGCAACCGTCTTGCTGGAAAAATTGAAACGTACTCCGGTCGCCAGGGGAAAACTGGATGAAACGATTACCGACGCCCTGAATGACCATATCTGCCGCTGTACCGGCTATGTGCGCTATTTCGAGGCAGTCAGGGACGTGGCCCTGACTACGCCGGGACTGGTAAAGGATGCCAAGTGATGAATACTCCCAGACATCTGAAAGCCTACGCCGGCCTGTTGCTGGCAGCAGCCGGCGTGGCCCTGCTGGCCGCTTGCAACAGCCAGGAAGCCGCCAATCCTGCCGCCACCGGTGTACCTGCAACGCTGAAATCGGCCGACCTGGCCACGCGCGGGCGCTACCTTGTGCGGGCGGCTGATTGTGCTGCCTGCCATACCACGGCGACCGGCGCCGCATTCGCTGGCGGGGTGGAGCTGGCTTCGCCATTCGGCAAATTTTACGGCACCAACATCACTCCTGACAAAGACTACGGCATAGGCAACTGGAGCGCGGATGACTTCTATAAAGCCTTGCACGACGGCGTGACGCCGGACAAGCATCTGTATTCGGCGATGCCGTATACCTCGTACCGCGGCATGAGCCGCGCCGATAGCGATGCCATCTATGCCTACCTGATGCAGCAAAAGCCGGCCCGGGTCGCCAACAGGGAGGTGGATCTCAAGTTTCCGTATAACATGCGCTTTGGCGTCAGGTTCTGGAATATGCTGTTCCTGCAGGATGCGCTGCCAGATGCCTCAGTTGGCCAGTCGGCGCAATGGCAGCGCGGGCGCTACCTGAGCAATGTGATGGGGCACTGCGCCGAATGCCATACTCCGCGCGGTATGCTGGGCCAGTTGGATAGCTCCAATCCGCTGCAAGGCGCCGCCCTGGGGCGGGTGGCAGCACCGGGGATTACCCCTGCCGGACTGGCGGCAGTCGGCTGGACCGCCAAGGATTTGCAAGGCTTCCTAGCCAGCGGCATGGCGCCGCAAGGATCTGCCTTCGGCGAGATGTACCCGGTCGTGCACTTGAGTACGCAATACCTGGCCCAGGAAGACCTGGCCGCGATCAGCACCTATCTGATGGGCGACAAACCCTTGCCGCCGCAAGCCTTGCCTGCACCTGCAGCCGATGCGGCCAAACTGGCGGCAGGCAGGCAGGTGTACCTGGCCGTGTGCGCAGGCTGCCATGGGCGCGAAGGCGAGGGCAAGCCGCACGTGGCGGTAGCGATGAAAGGCAATTCCAGCGTGCGCAACGCCGATGCGCACAATCTGCTGGTAGCGACACTGGACGGCATAGAGGAGCAAAAATTTACCGGTACCGAGCGCCTGCAGGGCATGCCCGGTTTTGCCGCCAGCCTGAGCGACCAGGAAATGATGCAGCTGGCGAATTTCCTGCGTGCCGGCTGGGGCGGGCAGGCCGATAATGTCACCGTCGAACAGGTCAAGAAATTGCGGGACGCCGGCGCAGCGCACTGATCAAAAAATGATCGCGATCGAGCTCTTCTCCCGGACTTGGAAGAGCTCTGCTTGTCTACTTCGGGTTAATTGCACCTGCAGCGGGCCAGCCCGTATCGCCGACGCGCTTCAAGTTCATCTCAAAGAAACGAAACGCTTCCTTGCCGGCGACGATGCGGTCTCCAACCTCATGCAGGATGCCATCCTTGATGACGGCTGTATAACGGATGGTCATCTGGCCGGCAGGGATCTCCCATTCATATCCGTCAGCGGTGGGCTTGATTGAAAAATCACCCACACTTCCCATTGCGTGCGAATGCATCGTATATGCGCCGCTTGCCGGGTTGAAAGAGATCGTGCCAAATGCATTGAAAGTGAGCTTGCCGTCAGCGTCATAACCTCGGCCCTCGATCACCTTCACCGACCCATCTAGGAAAGGCCCTATTCTTTCTGTCTGCGTGATCGCATGCTTGTCGCCGTTGGGCAGGATAGTCCAGGCGGGGCCGCGCCATACGCCGTCCATGCTGGAAAAGGCCTGCATCGCGTTGCGCTGGGCAGAGATCAAGGCGGCAGAATCAGGGCGCCCCTGGGCCATCAGAGAGTGGCTCGACCAAGCCGCAGTGAATATGAGTGTTATTGCAGCCGTTTTGGTAAAGTGGTATTTCCGCATCGCCAGTCTCCAGGATTTTATTCTCAGGCTTATTCTTGCCGCTATTGAGCAATGCAAGGATGCATGCTGGTTCGCAGTGTAGCGCATTGTGATGCCGAATTGCTACCAGCTGGCGGCAGGAATCCTGCAGCAATAAAAAAGCGCTGCATATAAGCAGCGCTTTTTGTCCAGCGAACTACAAAGGGAGCGGCAGCAAATCAGCGGTTGGCACGTGACATGAATACCAGGCGTTCAAACAAATGCACGTCCTGCTCATTTTTCAGCAGCGCGCCATGCAGAGGCGGCACGACGGTTTTGCTGTCCTTGCTGCGCAGCGCTTCGGCGGGAATGTCTTCCGCCAGCAATAATTTCAGCCAGTCTATCAGTTCGGAGGTGGAGGGTTTTTTCTTCAGCCCGGCAACGTCGCGTACCTCATAGAAAGTCTGCAAAGCCTGCGCCAGCAGGTCGCTCTTCAATTTGGGGAAGTGCACATCCACGATTTTTTCCATCGTGTCCTTGTCCGGGAACTTGATGTAATGGAAGAAGCAGCGGCGCAGGAAGGCATCCGGCAATTCTTTTTCATTGTTGGACGTGATGATGACCAGCGGACGATGCACGGCCCTGACCATTTCACGCGTTTCATATACATAGAATTCCATGCGGTCCAGCTCGCGCAACAAGTCGTTGGGGAATTCGATGTCGGCCTTGTCGATTTCGTCAATCAGCAAGACTACCGGCTCGTTGGCTGTGAATGCCTGCCACAGCACACCCTTGACGATATAGTTGTGGATGTCCTTGACTCTCTCGTCGCCCAGTTGGGAGTCGCGCAGCCGTGAAACCGCGTCATATTCATACAGGCCCTGCTGGGCTTTGGTGGTGGACTTGATATGCCATTGCAGCAGGGGCATGTTCAGGGCCGCCGCCACTTCTTCGGCCAGCATGGTTTTGCCGGTACCCGGTTCGCCCTTGATAAGCAAAGGACGTTGCAGTGTCAATGCGGCATTGACCGCCAGTTTCAGATCATCGGTCGCGACGTAGTTTTGTGCGCCGTCAAAGCGGGGAGCCTGGGTCATAGTGTGCGAGCAAAAAATTAAAAAGTCTTTCGAGTATAAGCGAGAACAGCAATTCTTGTGAACGACTGTTCTATTTTTCGCGGCCGGGACGGCGCTTCTTCGATGCAAACTCGCATTTCTGTTGGCTGGGAAGGTGGAGGCACTTGGCGTTTTGCAATCAAAAAACTTCCCGAGTATGGCTTTTTTGAGCTGTCAAGCTGCTATTTTTCTGCAATGTTGAGTTTAATCGGCTAGAATATTGTGTTGGATCAAATCGCTACATTTGCTAATTCTATCCCTGCTACTATGAAAAAATTGCTTGCACTTCTCGCTCTGGCGGGTATTGCCCAAGTCGCTACTGCGGCTGAAATCGTCGGCAACGCCAAGGCCGCTGAAAACAAAATCGCAATGTGCATCGGTTGCCATGCCATCCCGGGTTACAAGGCGACTTTCCCTGAAGTGTTTCAAGTGCCCATGATAGGCGGCCAATCTGCCAAGTATATCGAAAGCGCATTGAAGGCTTATCAGAAGGGCGATCGCAAGAATCCGTCCATGCGCGGTATCGCAGGCAGCCTGAGCGATCAGGATATTGCCGACCTCGCGGCTTACTACTCACAACAACAAAAATAAGAACGGGAGCTGATGATGAAAAAAAATATCTTGTTGGCCATGCTGTTGTCGGCAACATCCTTTGCAGCCTTCGCGGGCGGCGATATCGAAGCCGGTAAGGCAGCCGCTGCAAAATTCAATTGCGCATCCTGCCATGGCGCCGACTTCAAAACACCGATAGACCCGTCCTATCCAAAACTGGCCGGTCAAAACAACGATTATCTGGCGCATGCGTTGAAATCCTATCAACGTGGTGCGGACGGCCCTAACGGCCGCGGCAATGCCATCATGGGCGCCCAGGTCAAAACTTTGAATGATAGCGACATCGAAAATATCGCCGCCTATCTGCACAGCATGCCAGGTACCCTGGTACTGAAGAAATAACAGCGACTTGCGTCGGCAAAAAGCCACGAGAAATCGTGGCTTTTTTATTTTTGAGCGCCGGCATGCGGCTTTAACTGGCTCTTTTTTTAAGCGACTCGATATAGGCGGCGCCATCCGGCGGCAAACCGCTGCGCTGCGAATTCCACAGCATCTCGCCCAGGCATTCCATGATCTGGTGATGCGCTTCATGCTCGGAGTTGAACTTCTGCGCCAGCGTCTGGAACGCCGCCCTCACGCCGGGAGGCTGGTCTACAGAAATCTGCTCGGCAATGGTCAGGTGCATGGACAGGTGCAAAAAGGGATTGCTCTGGCCCGCATCGACCGGATAGCTGGCCTCCAGCGCGGCTTCCACATCGTCCAGCGATTCGTGGTATTCCGGGTGCCGGGCGATCCAGTCCGACGCGATGACTTCCATCGGCGTCAGGATCTCCCTGGCGTTTGACTTCCTGTAGGTTTCGCAAAAAAAACGACGTACATCGTGTTGGCTGGGTGTGAACATCAAATTTATCTGGAAAAAAGCGGTACAGGCTCTATTGTAAAGCGATTCGCTATTGCCGTTTTGACTTAGGGAGGGCTGGCGGCCCGCCATTTTTTTCTTTATCCACGAAAAGCACGAAAAACGCGAAAGAAACGCATTTTATAGTCACTGCGGGCTTCATTTTTATGTTTTTTTCGCGTGTTTCGTGTTTTTCGTGGACCGCGTTTTTCTGTACACAAACTGCGTGGGGTTTGGATGAAGCAGGGCCTGAATAAACGGGCAACATCGGGTATCATCCGCAGGTAGCAAATACCTTGATCAACATCAATGGCATGCATGCCGGAATTTATTTGGAGATATCTATGTTTAGCACAGAAAACCTTGGCACCTTGTTCACCAATGCGCGCACGCATAATGAATGGCAGGACAAGCCTGTCAGCGATGCGCAACTACACCAGATCTACGATTTGATGAAATGGGGGCCGACTTCCGCCAACTGCTCGCCGGCGCGCATCGTCTTCGTTCGCAGCGATGCCGAGAAAGCCAAGTTGGTTGCCTGCGTGTCCCCGGGGAATGCGGAAAAGACCCGTCTAGCGCCGGTAACGGCAATCATAGGCATGGACATGGCTTTTTACGACAAGCTGCCGCAATTGTTCCCGCATGCAGATGCGCGCTCCTGGTTTGTCGGCAACCAGCCGATGATAGATGCAACTGCATTCCGCAACTCGTCGCTGCAGGGCGCTTATTTTATTGTGGCGGCGCGCGCGATGGGCCTGGACTGCGGCCCCATGTCGGGCTTCGATGCAGAAAAGTTGAATGCCGCCTTCTTTGCCGGCACGACGGTGAAGGCAAACTTCATCTGCAACCTGGGCTACGGCAATGCCGAGAAGCTGTTTCCACGTTCTCCGCGCCTGGCTTTCGATGAAGCCTGCAAGATTATCTAAGTAGACGAAGCGCCCCTTATTTTTCCTGGGGCGCTTCCGGCAACAAATCAGGCGCCTTTTGGTAGCGGCGTCTTTTGCTTGAACTCGCACAAGTCCGCGATCATGCAATTCCAGCATTTCGGCGTGCGCGCCAGGCAAGTGTAGCGGCCATGCAGGATCAGCCAGTGGTGGGCATCCATCCTGTATTCTGCCGGCACTGCTTTCAGCAACTTCTCTTCGACAATATCCACATTCTTGCCAGGCGCGATCCCGGTGCGGTTCGATACGCGGAAAATGTGCGTATCCACGGCAATTGTGGCTTCGCCAAAGGCGGTATTCAGCACGACGTTGGCAGTCTTGCGGCCAACTCCGGGCAGGGCTTCCAGCGCCTCGCGCGTGCGCGGCACCTGGCTGCTGTGTTCGGCGATCAGGATGCGGCAGGTTTCGATCACGTTCTTGGCCTTGGTGCGAAACAGGCCTATGGTCTGGATATACGGAATCAGGCCATCCACTCCTAGCGCATAAATGGTTTCCGGTGTGTTTGCCACCGGATACAGCTTGCGCGTGGCCTTGTTGACCGATACATCGGTTGCTTGTGCCGACAGCAGCACCGCAATCAGCAGTTCAAACGGGGTGGTGTATTCCAGTTCTGTAGTCGGATGCGGATTTTGTTCTTTCAGTCGTGCAAAGATGGCCTGTCTGATGGTGGCGTTCATGTTTTATCTTGAGGGTTTCCGGGATTGTCGTTTTCCATTTTTTTCAGTCGCGCCCGCTCTATGGCCGCGGCAATGATCGCTTTTTTGCGTTCCTGCGCCTGTAGCTCTTCCGGCGTCAATGCCTGTTCGCCGGCGACGGCTTTTAGTTTGGCGGCAGCCTTGGCTGCCAGCCTGTCGTCGTTTTCCTGTTTTTCCCGCTTGAGCCGCTCCTGCCTGAAGTGGAACTGCCGGCGCGCCTGGTCTGCCTGCTGCTGCGACCACGCATCCCAGCCGGTCTTGCCGGGAGTGATGTCCACCATGCTGATGCAATCCACAGGGCAGGGCGCCACGCATAGGTCGCAGCCGGTGCACAGGTCCGGCAAGATAGTATGCATTTGCTTGGGGGCGCCCATAATGGCATCCACCGGGCAAGCCTGTATGCACAATGTGCAGCCTATGCAATAGGCTTCGTCTATCACCGCGACAGGGCGTACTCTTTCATGGCCATGGACAATGTTTAGCGGTATGACCGGCTTACCCAGCAAGCCCGCCAGCCGCGCGATGCCTTGCTGGCCGCCGGGAGGACACTGGTTGTAACTGGCGCTGCCGTTTGCCATGGCTTCGGCATAAGGCCGGCATGCAGGGTAGCCGCACTTGGTGCACTGCGTCTGCGGCAACAGGTTTTCTAACTGGTCGGCGAGTGTGAGGGACACGGGGTGGATGTTGGGCTGCTTAAAACACTATTATCCATCCAAATTACCGTGCCCACAAATTTAAAAGCCGCCTGTCCTTGCGGGACATGCGGCTTTATCAAGCTTGACTGGCGTATCTGCCGCGGATCAGGAATGATCCTTGATGAACTGGCCAATTTTCGGCGCAATCACTTCGCGCCAGCGGCGGCCGGAGAAGATGCCGTAGTGGCCGCATTTCGGCGCCACAAAATCCTGCTTCATGTTGGCGGGGATGCCGCTGCACAGGTCGTGCGCTGCCTGGGTCTGGCCGGCGCCTGAGATATCGTCCAGTTCGCCTTCGACAGTGAACAGCGCCACAGTCTTGATATCCTGCGGACGAACCAGCTTGCCTTCCACTTTCCACGTGCCCTTCGGCAAGTCGAAATCCTGGAACACGGTCTTGATGGTTTCCAGGTAGTAGTCGGCAGGCATGTCCAGCACCGCATTGTATTCATCATAGAATTTGCGGTGCTGCTCGGCCGATTCGTCGTCGCCCTGGATCAGGTGCTCATAAAAATCGTAGTGGCTTTGTGCGTGGCGATCAGGATTCATCGCGACGAAGCCTGCGTGCTGCAGGAAACCCGGATAAACCTTGCGGCCATAGCCCGGGTAGTTGGCAGGCACGCTGTAGATGACGGTGTTTTCAAACCACGAGAATTTTTTCTCGGTCGCCAGGTCGTTGACGGCAGTTGGCGACTTGCGCGGGTCTATTGGTCCGCCCATCATCGTCATGGTTTTCGGCAGCTTCGGATCCTTGGCAGTCGCCATCAGCGAAATTGCTGCCAGCACAGGCACTGTCGGCTGGCAAACCGAGATCACGTGGACATCCGGCCCCAGCAGGCGTATGAATTCCTGTACATAGTAGATATAGTCGTGCAGATGGAATTCGCCGTCGCTGAGCGGCACCATGCGGGCATCGGTCCAGTCGGTGATATATACATCATGTTGCGGCAACAGGCCGCGCACGGTATCACGCAAGAGCGTGGAGTGGTGGCCGGACAGCGGGGCAACCAGCAGGACTTTGGGCTGTTTGAGTTTCGCCAGGTCTTTGCCCGCAAACGTTTTCCTGAAATGCAGCAGCTTGCAGAAAGGCTTGAGCGCCGCCGTGGTTTGCACGATCTCCACGATTTTATCGTCGATAGTCGTGGAAGTGATGCCGAATTCCGGTTTCTCGTAATCCTTGCCCAGGCGATACACCAATTCATATGCAGCAGCGATGCGCTGTGCGTAAGGCGTATGCGCCAGCGGGGACACCGGGTTGGTGAATAATTTGGAAGATGCTTCAGCCCACTGTGTCAGTGGATTCAGGAACGCACGGTTCAGTTCATGTAATTGATAAAGCATGATGGTAACTTTCAGATGGGGTAGCAATCTGATTCGACTGAATTTTCTACCTTGTTGCAATGCATCATAAACCAGTTTCAAATTTTTGTCGCAAAACTACGCGACCGTAAGTAGGCAGCTTGTTAAATACTGTTAATTCTTGCGGGAAATATTGAATGAAAAATTTGAAACAGGCTCTACTAATATTTTTTTAATAATATCTAGATATGTTGGCAACAAAAATTACCGCCAATACCCGAATTTTTCCATATGTCTCCCTGCTTTATAGAAATAAATTTTGCCGCAGGGGATTTTAATGCGACAGGCTTACGGGCTTCTTACTGGGTGCTTGTCGTCCATGCATCTGGAAATTGCCCAGGTTACGGAATCTGGAAACTCACCGGGGAAAATTGCCGAAGGCCCGAGGTAAATCACGGTGGCGTGGCGGCCTATGCAGAATTAAAGCGCTAAAAAGATGGGCGATGTGTCCCGTTCTCTAAAAACGGGGGCAAAAAAAATATTTGCATGGCACGGGGTTGGCGAGGAGTTGTCTGCTGCAAGGGCAGGATATTTTATCGGAAACGGCGGCTAGCCCATGTGACGGACGAAGTGCGGCAGGATACAGCTTGCATGAAGATCCGGAGGCTCGCTGCTCGCATCTCACGACCTAATCCGCGTTGCCATGTATATCTGCAAAAGCATAACCCAATGTGAACTCCGGATGAACAGGCTTCTCATTTTCACCACACATAAATCAACCTGCATCGACTATTTTTAATGAATGCGCTTACATGTTTCGCGGTTGCCGCATTCTTTGATACATTAAGCATATGCGCGTCTAGTGTCCTGAGTCAGAAATTCGCCGAAGAAAAAAATGAAATCAATGCCATGCGTCGTTGCAAATACTCGCAAGGGCTCCATCCTTGCTCTGTTTTCATCCGGCCGGGAAGGTCTAGCCTGACACTGATTGCATCATTTTTCATTTTCAACGAACTTCTAACTCAGGACACTAGCAATAACACAAACTGAGTCAGGTTCTTTTTATGCGCACGCACGGTATCAAATCCTTCCTGCTACGCCCCAGGGTCATTGTGATCCTCGTTATCCTGGCATGCATCGCGGTGATCGCGTTGCTGGTCAGGGAAGAGTTGCGCACATCGGCGCAGCAAGCACGCTACTTTGCCAGGGTCGCCGGCGAGAGCAAATTTTCCGTGGACGCCGGCGCCAGCAATGCGATCCGCTTCCCGCAAAAGGCTCCGTTTGATGAAAGGCTGGGATATTCCGACTTGCCGGTTTTTTTGAACCGGCTGAAGTCGAAAGAGTTCGAAATAGCCAGGCAGGCGCGCATTTCCACTCGCATGGCAGAACTGGTCGACGATGGCTATTTCGCTCCGTATCCGGAAAAAACACAAGGCGGCCTGAGCATACTCGACTGCCACGACCGGCAATTATTCCAGGAGCGCTACCCAAAGCGGATTTACTCCGGCTTTGACGATATCGCGCCGATACTGATCAACAGCCTTTTATATATCGAGAACCGCGAACTACTGGATACCCAATATCCGAAACGCAATCCCGCAGTGGAATGGGACAGGCTGACGCTGGCCGTGATGAACAAGGGCATGCAGGTATTCAGTGGCGATGCCAGAACGCCCGGCGGCAGCACGCTGGCGACCCAGATAGAAAAATATCGCCACTCGCCGGAGGGGCGCACTTCCTCTGCCAGGGAAAAACTGCACCAGATGGTATCTGCCGCCTTGCGCGCCTATCAGGGCGGGGAGGACACTTCAGTAGTAAGGCGCCAGATTGTCGTCAATTATCTGAATACGATGCCGCTTTCCGCCAAGCCGGGATTTGGTGAAGTCAATGGCCTGGGCGATGGCTTGTGGGTCTGGTACGGCAGGGATCTGGCCGATGTGAATCGTGAGCTGAAAACATTGTCTCCGGCCGGCGGCGACCCCGGCCAGCGGGCACAGATGTACAAACAGGCACTAAGCCTGCTGATCTCCCAGCGCAGACCGTCTTACTACCTGGACGGCAATGAGGCGGACCTCGAACAGTTGACCGACAGCCACCTGCGCCTGCTGGGCAATGCGGGCGTCATCAGCCCGGCTTTGCGCGACGCGGCACTGAAAGCCAGGCTGAACCGGAATGTGCTGAAGGTCGGCGCGCCGGCAGTTTCCTTTGTCGAACGCAAGGCGGCCAATACGGTGCGGAACCACCTTGCCGGTCTGCTCGGCGGCAGCCGCCTGTATGATCTTGACCGCCTGGACGTCAGCGTCACTAGTACGCTGGATGCCCCGGTGCAGGAAGCCGTTACCGGCTTGCTGCGGGAGTTGCGAGAACCGGCCAAGGCTGAGGCTGCTGGCTTGAACAGCAAGCAATTGCTGGATCGCGGCGACCCCGGCAAGGTGGTGTACAGTTTTACTTTGTATGAGCGCGGCGAGGACAGGAATTATCTGCGGGTACAGACCGATAACTTCGACCAGCCGTTGAATATCAACGAAGGCACCAAGCTGGACCTGGGATCCACGGCCAAGTTGCGCACGCTGGTCACCTACCTCGACCTGATGGCCAATTTGCATCAGCGCCTGTCCGGCATGGGCAAGCAAGAGCTGCGCGCAGTGGAAGTGGACAAAAAAGACGTGTTGACGCGCTGGGCCATAGACTATTTTAGCGGGGCCCAGGACAAAAGCCTGAGCAGCATGTTAAGCGCCGCACTGGATCGCCGCTACTCAGCCAGCCCGGGAGAGCGATTCATGACCGGCGGCGGCATGCATACCTTCGACAACTTCCGGCATGAGGACGACAGCCAGGTGATGGCGGTACGCGACGGCTTGCGCAATTCGGTCAACCTGGTCTTCATCCGACTGATGCGGGATATCGTCCATCATTATATGTTCCAGGTGCCGGGTTCGTCGGCCAGTTTGCTGCAAGATGCGGACGATCCGCGCCGGGCCGCCTATCTGTCCCGCTTTGCCGACCGGGAAGGGAAGGTCTTCATACGCCGCTTCCTGACCAAGTACCAGGGCAAGACCGCGCAGCAGGCGGAGGAATTGTTGTTTGAAAATGTCAAGCCGACAGCCAACCGTCTCGCTGCGATCCTGTTCGGCATCCAGCCTGACGTCAGCCCCGAACAGTTCAGGAAATTCCTGAGCGACAAGCTGCCTGCAGGAGTTGACCTGAACGACAAAAAACTGCAGAAAATGTACCAGCAATATTCTCCGCAGCAAATGTCGCTGGCCGACCGCGGCTATGTGGCGCGGGTCCACCCGCTGGAGCTCTGGCTGATCGGATACATGCGCAGCCATCCGGAGGCGACGCAGGCAGAGGTCATGCAAGTCAGCGTGCAGCAGCGGCAAGAAGTCTATTCCTGGCTATTTTCCACCCACCGCAAACATGCGCAGGACAAGCGCATCCTGGATCTGCTGGAGCAAGAGGGTTTCCTGGAAATCCATCAGCAATGGAAACGCCTCGGTTATCCCTTCGAATCCCTGGTGCCATCCTATGCGACTGCGCTGGGCGCGTCCGCGGACCGGCCCGCGGCATTGGCCGACTTGATGGGGATACTGGTCAACCAGGGGGTGCGCAAACCGAATATGCGCATCAAGTCCCTGCATTTCGCTGCCGCGACCCCGTATGAGACCTTGCTGCAATTCAGCCCCGGCAAGCCGGAGCAGGTGCTGGCGCCGGAAGTCGCGCAAGCCGCACTGGCTACCATCCGGCTGGTCGTCGAGGACGGCACGGCCAGAAGGGTGAAACAGGCATTTGTGCGGCCAGACGGCAGTTTCATCGCCGTCGGCGGCAAGACCGGTACCGGCGATAACCGTTTTGACACCTTCGGCGCACACGGCCAGCTGATAGAGTCCCGCGTCGTAAACCGCTCGGCTACTTTCGTATTCAATATCGATCAGCGCTTCTTCGGCACCATTATCGCGTATGTACCCGGGGCGCAAGCAGCCGGCTACGACTTCACCAGCGCCTTGCCGGTGCAATTGCTGAAATTGCTCGCACCCACCCTGATGCCATTGGTCGACTCCGGCAGCGCGTCGGCCGGCGCCAGCGCCGATGCGGGTGCCGGCCTGTGTGTGAATTAAGCGGCAGGCCCTGGCTGGCGGCGTGAGCCAGGTCCATTTTGTTCGCTTTAAATCCCATGTTTTTGTCGCAAGCGGTGTTACTTCGTCTATACTTTTCAGCCTGTCTTGCTTTCATGCCCATTCGCTTATGCACTATGCCCTGGATTTGCGCACCTTCATTTTCAGCCATTATTTTTATACTGGCTTCAGGATCGCTATCGGCGTCATAGGCTTGACTTCCATCGTCCTGGCATATGCCGATCTGCCGACCGCGATGACGGTGTGCATAGGCGCGCTGTGCACCAGCATGATGGACATGCCCAGTCCCTTGCGGCACAAATTCAACGAAATGCTGTCCAGCGTTTTGCTGTGCACCGCGGTCACTCTCATCATCAGTTTGTGCGCGCCGTTTAACTTGTTGCTCAGCGTGATGCTGGTGATAGTCAGTTTCCTGGCAAGCATGATGGTGGTGTATGGCAAAAAGACGATGCCCCTGCAGTTTGCGGCCTTGTTTGTGATGACCTTGTCGATGGAGAGCGAACTCAGCGCTCCCCAGGCCTTCCTGCACAGCGGCCTGTTCCTGGCCGGCGGCCTGTCTTACCTGGCCTATTCGATGGCGGTATCCTGGTTTTTACGCCGGCGCATCAAGCAGCAGATACTGGCGGAAGCCCTGTTCGAGCTGACCCGCTATATCGACATCAAGGCCGGCTTCTACGATACCAGCACGGACCTCAACGAACAGTTCAACCTGGCGGTGCGCCAGCAGATCATCCTGGCGGACAAGCAGCAAGCGTCGCGCGACCTGCTGCTGCGCGGCCGGCAGGATGAACAGGATGCCGTGCTGGTCCAGGTGCATTTCAGGATGCTGGACCTGTACGAACTGGTCCTGGCGACCCATACCGATTACGTCGTGCTGCGGCGCTATCTGGCCGATACCGAAGTCCTGGATTTGCTGCACCGGATGGTGGACAAGGCGGCGCGCGATATCGAGGCTGTTGCTTATGCGGTCACACGCAAGCGCGTCTCGCATAGCGAGGTCAGTTATCAGCAGGACATTGAAGCCATCGAAAAAAGCATGGCTGGGCTGGAGCAGGATATCCGTGAAGGCAAGCTTCCTGAAGAGGCATTGACGTCCTTGCGCTCTTCTCTGAACAAGGTGCGCGACGTGATAGAGATGATCGCGCAGTTGCACCTGGCGACGCAGGCGCCGGTGGCGCCGATGCCGGTCTTGCCGGATACCGACCTGACGCCTTTCCTGACTCAGCAAAAATATGCACTGGGCGTCATGCTGTCCAACATGGCGTGGCGTTCGCCGACCTTCCGCTTCTCGCTCAGGGTGGCGATGGCAATCACGGTAGGTTTGCTGATCGCCGATCATTTGCCATATGCCGCACACGGCTACTGGATAGTGCTGACCATCGTGATTATCCTGAAGCCCAGCTTCAGCATGACCAAGCAGAGGCGCAGCGACCGTTTGATCGGCACGGTGGTAGGCTGTGTTCTTACTTCCGTGATCCTGCATTTTGTGCATGCACCGGCGCTGCTGCTGGCCTTCCTGTTCCTGGCTACCGCGGCCGGACCAGCCTTTTTGTACATCAAGTACCGCTACGCGGCGGTGGCAGCGACCATGCAAATTCTTTTGCAAATCAACTTGCTGGTGCCCAGCAGCGCCCACGTAGTCAGCGAGCGCTTGACCGATACATTGATCGGTGCGGTGATCGCCACGATATTCAGCTTTATCCTGCCCAGCTGGGAATATCGCGCCTTGCCGCAACTGGTGAAGAACGTGCTGGCGGATAACCAGCGTTACATCATCGCCGCGCGCGATCTGCTGCAAGCCAGGATCACTGATGACTTTGTCTACCGGATATGCCGCAAGCGCCTGATGGATAGCCTGGCAGGCCTGAGTTCGGCCCTGGTGCGGATGCTGGATGAACCGGAGAGCAAGCATAGGGCGGTGGAAGACATCAACCTGTTTGTCGTGCAAAATTACCTGGTGATTGCACATGTTGCCTCTTTGCGCCTGCTATTGCGCAGGCATGATATCGACCAGCCTGTTGACCAGATGAATGCGATGCTGGAAGATATCTGCGCCCAGGTGTGGGATAACCTGGCGCGCGCGCAGCAAAGGTGGGATGCGATCATGCCGTCCCGGACCCCTGCGGTGGACTCCAAGGTGGACGCGGTTTTCAAGGTGGACTATGAGATCGATCCCGAGCATGCCGACGCTGGCACACGGGCCTGGTCGGGCTGGCGCCTGCTGCAGCGCCGTCGCAAGCTGATCGCCGAGGATGCCAACAAGATAGTGATCCATAGCACGGCGATTGCGCATAACCTGGTTGGTGCGGAAGACTAGCAGGCGCGTGGGTTAAATGTGGTCGGCGGTTGCCATTTCAATTTTTTTGCGAAAGGCTTATTTGTCCACGAAAGGCACGAAAGGCACGAAAAGCACGAAAAGCACGAAAAAATATAGTTGAATGGTCTTGGAGTAGTTGGTTTCGCCAGGCCCTTTCATTCTTCAGGCCCCTGTCTTTTGTAAGCCATGTTTTCCTGCGGAGCAGGGCTTGCAAATAAAAAGCCATCGCAATTGCCTGCGATGGCTTTTTGTTAGAAAAGCGAAAATGCCTAGTCGAAGACCGGTGTTTCCACGCCCAGGATCTTGTGCAGTTTCGGTGAGGTCGTCGTGTATTGCATGTGGATTTTCTTTTCAGGGAAAATATACGGCGCGGCGCCGAATGCCGCCAGAGCCGCTTCATGGAAGCCGGACAGGATCAGTTTTTTCTTGCCGGGATAGGTATTGATATCGCCCACCGCGAAGATGCCTGGAACATTGGTTTCAAACTTCTCGGTATTAACCACTTTCAGTTGCTTGCGCTCGATATCCAGACCCCATTCGGCGATGGGGCCGAGTTTTGGCGACAGGCCGAAAAACACCAGCAGATTATCCAGCGGCATGCGGCGGGTGACGCCGTCGGCGCCGGTGACCTTGATCTCGGACAGCAGCTCATCCTTGGTTTCTATGCCGGTGACCTGGCCTATCGTCAATTGCATTTCGTAGTTGTCGCACAGCTCTTTCATCTTGGCGACAGATGCCGGGGCGGCGCGAAAATCTTCGCGACGATGCAGCAAGACCACGGATTCAGCCTTGCCGGCCAGCGCCAGCGCCCAGTCCAGCGCAGAGTCGCCGCCGCCGCAGATCACCAGGTTCTTGCCGTGGAATTGGCTAGGATCCTTGACGCGGTAGAAAAGCTGTTTGTTTTCAAACGCGTCTATGCCTTCCACCTTCAAAGTACGCGGCTGGAACGAGCCAACGCCGGCGGCGATGAAGATGGTCTTGGTGATGAAGCGGGTTCCTTGCGAAGTTTCCAGGTCAAAACGGCCGTCTTCACGCTTTTGCACCAGGCTCACTTCCTGGTTCAGGTGGAAGGTGGGTTCGAACGGCTCGATCTGCTTCAGCAGGTTGTCGGTCAATTCCTGGCCCGTGCATACGGGAACGGCAGGGATGTCATAGATAGGTTTGTCCGGATACAGCTCTACGCATTGACCGCCGACGATAGGCAGGGAGTCGATCACATGCGCTTTAATTTCCAGCAGGCCGAGTTCAAATACTTGAAACAGGCCCACAGGACCGGCGCCGACGATTACGGCATCGGCTTCAATCGGATGCGCCGATTGGCCGTTGGTGGCAGAAGTAGATTGCTTGGTATCCATACGACTATTTGTTCCTGATAGATGCTATTTACAAACGATACAGGCGATAACAGGCCAAGGGTGTTTACCCCTGAAAAACCGGCTATCGATGCTACGATTTGCGCTAAGACTTATTTACAGCCCAAAACCACACACTACTACGACTTGATTATCGTTGCAGGTATTGCAGCTTATCTTTGACATCCTTCCAGTCGTCCGCGTCAGGCAGAGGCGCGACCGTCTTGGTGATCGACGGCCATTTGGAAGTCAGATCAACATTGATCTTGATGTATTGTTGTTGGTCGGCAGGAACATCTTCCTCGGCATAAATGGCATTGACCGGGCATTCGGCCACACAGACGGCACAGTCGATGCACTCGTCAGGGTCGATTACCAGGAAATTCGGTCCTGCACGGAAGCAGTCCACCGGACATACATCCACGCAATCGGTATAGCGGCAGCGGATGCAGGATTCGGTCACAACGTGGGTCATAACGTTCCAATCTTAAGTATTCTGGGTGTTCTATGCAGCATTGGATAAAGCTATAGCTGCAAAGCATTGTATTTTAAGGCAATTTCAGATAACTCACAAATTAGGCTTAGATAAATTACGAATAAGCAAATGCGTTCGCGGCATGGCATCCTCCCGGCAAGCAGTACTGGAGACACAGTAAAGTCAAGGAAATTCTTTTGATAAAATGGCATTTATTTCCTCGTAGCCTTGCCGAGCACCGCATACCGCAATGCAGATCAATCGCTAACTGCTTGATTTTGCTAAGCTAGTTCCCGCCGTTGCCGAGCCGGCATTTACAGATGAATAATTTGCGCATTTGCCTGAATACAAATCATCAGCGGCCGGCCACTCGTCATCGGCGCGATTCAGTTAAACTAATTTCATTGCGGCCGCTGGCGGATGTGCCCGGCAAGTTTGCATTGAAAAATACGAATAACAAATGATCCTCTCCATGAAAGCGAAAATATGAAACCCGGCATCCTGGTTGCGCGCGCAGTATTCCCTGAAGTGATTGAGCGCCTGTCGCAACACTTTGAAGTTGAATCCAACCAGGACGATGTCCTGTTTACGCCCGATCAACTGATCGCCAAGCTGCAGGGCAAAGCAGGGGTCATGTCGACTTCCAGTTCGCGGTTTGATGCAGATGTGCTGGCCCGGCTGCCGGATTTGAAGATCGTTGCCAATATGGCCGTCGGATATGACAATATCGACGTCGCCGCTTGCACCGCCCGCGGCGTCATGGCCAGCAACACGCCGGACGTGCTGAATGAAACCACGGCCGATTTCGGCTGGGCGCTGCTGATGGCCACTGCGCGCCGGATTACCGAATCCGAACATTGGCTGCGCGCCGGCAAATGGGAAAAATGGCGCTATGACTATTTTCTCGGCGCCGACCTGCATGGCTCTACGCTGGGCATCATAGGCATGGGACGGATAGGGCAGGCCATTGCACGCCGCTCGATGGGGTTCGACATGCGGGTGATCTACCATAATCGCTCACGCCTGAGCGAGCAGCAGGAAGCGCATGCCAATCATGCGGTTTATGTGAGCAAGGAAGAGTTGCTGCGTACGGCAGACCACGTGGTGCTGGTGCTGCCTTATTCCAGCGAATCGCGCCATACGATAGCTGCGGCAGAGCTGGAGTTAATGAAACCAGGTGCTACGCTGGTGAACCTGGCGCGCGGCGGCATCGTCGATGATACCGCGCTGATCACAGCGCTGAAAGCGAAAAAAATTGCCGCAGCCGGACTGGATGTATTTGAAAACGAGCCCAAATTCCATCCCGATTTCCTGGGCCTGGAAAATGTGGTGCTGACCCCGCACATTGCCAGCGCATCCGCTCCTACCCGCAAGGCGATGGCAAATTGCGCCGCAGATAACCTGATTGCGGCCTTGAGCCAGCAACGGCCGCCCAACCTGTTGAATCCCGAAACTTTCAGGCAGGTATAGGGCGGATTGGCGCTGGCCAACCCGGCCCGGATTCAAGCCTGCAGTTCGCCGATCAAATCGACATACTGTTGCATCGCCGTTTCCTGGCTGGTGCCGGCCAGCGCGCTCCAAGCGTCATATTTGGCACGGCCTACCATATCGGTAAAGCCTGGGCGGTCGCCGCCGGCGTCGCCCGCGCTGCCTTGCTTGAACAATGCATACATTTTCAGCAAAGTCATATTGTCGGGACGTTCAGGCAGATTTTTTGAATCGGCTTGCGCTTGGATGAATTGGTCTTGCAGGCTCATACGCTACTCCGTGGGAAATGAAGGTAAATATTGCAGGCCCGACCATAGCACAGATGTTTTTGCAGCCAAAGCGGGGCGCTAGAGGATTTACTCAAGCGCAGCAGGGACGCCAGATAAAAAAATAGCGCATCAGGTACCGGATGCGCTATTTTATTGTGAAGACAAGGCTATTTGAAAAGATGGCCTTAATGGACAGTTGGCTCGGCGCCGCAGCATTTTTTGTACTTCTTGCCGCTGCCGCAATCGCATACGTCATTGCGGCCAAGCTTGGGGCTTTCGCGTTTGACGGTTGCGATACCGGATTTGCGCAGAGGCGCCCAAAAACGGCGTATCTCGGGTATCGCGGCTTCCAGTTCTATGGCCAGCTTGTGGCACTTCAACGGCGTATCCACCAGGATCATTTCTTCTTCTTCTATCTCTTCTGCGCCTAACAGGTAGATAGGCCGCAGCACGGGGGCGACATTGGAATCCCGTATCGGCTGCCAGGCCTCGTCGCGGAGTTGCATGCCTTCCCAGAAACCCCAGGCCCAGGTTTCGCCGTCGATCAATTCCTTGCCGTCTTGCTCCATCACACAGAACAGGGGTTCGAACTCTTGCGGGGCGACTTCAAACGTGATTGCAATTTCGTTCATGAAGCGTGCAATCAGGCTGGTGATGCGCTCCATCTCCTTGTCATTCTTGAAGTCAGGTTCACCCTGATCCGGCAAGCCCCATACCAGGGGTAGCCATTCGGCCATGGGAACCACCTCGGGGCCTATCGCGATCGCAGTCAGGTAGCCATGCAGGGCGTCCATCGTCATGCCGTCGTCGCCGACACGGTCGGACATCAGGAATTTGTCCAGTTCGTTGAATTCTTTATCGGAAAGGGGTTGGTCCAGATGCATATAAGGCTCTTGAATAAGGTGTAAATACCGGCAGTTTAACCCAGCTTGCCCAATACAACACGTGTTGCTGTGTCCCAGACTGGCCGCCCGGAACAGATGCGAGCCGGGAGTCTGGCAGCCGGCTGTCCGTAAACCTGCCTTCGAGCCCGCATCCAATGCATGTTTGGCCGCTGAAGAAAGTACAATAGCGGCCATGACAGAAACTATTGCTCCAACTTCATTTGCCGACTTGAGCCCGGATAGCGTGATGGACGCCCTGGATTCCCTTGGGGACCCGGGCTTGCGTTGCGACGGCCGCCTGCTGGCCCTGAACAGCTACGAAAACCGTGTCTACCAGTTGGGCATGGAGCAGGGACCGCCACTGGTGGCTAAATTCTACCGGCCGCAACGCTGGTCCGACGCCCAGATCCTGGAAGAACATGCATTTGTGCAAGCGCTTGTGCAACAGGAAATACCGGTCGTGCCGGCTTTGGCGGCGCCGGATGGGCAGACATTGCACAACTACCAGGGTTTTCGCTTTGCGATATTTCCCAAACACGGCGGACGCGCTCCGGAGCTGGATAATCCCGATACGCTGGAATGGCTGGGGCGTTTTATCGGCCGCATCCATGCGGTAGGCGCGACGCAGGCGTATCAATCCAGGCCCACGCTGGATATGTCCAGTTTTGGACGGATGCCGCTTGACTATCTATTGGCCAACGATTTCATCCCGGCCGACCTGCTGGCTGCCTACCAAAGTACCGCCGAGATGGTGCTGGACGGCGTGGCGCGCTGTTATGAACGCGCCGGCGACGCGGCTATGATACGGCTGCATGGCGATTGCCATATCGGGAATGTGCTGTGGACGGATGCGGGACCGCATTTTGTCGATTTTGACGATAGCCGCATGGGGCCGGCAATCCAGGACCTGTGGATGCTGCTATCGGGAACGCGTGCCGAAATGACCACGCAAATGAGCGATATCCTCGCCGGCTATGAAGATTTCCAGGATTTCCAGCCCCGCCAGTTGCATTTGATCGAGGCCTTGCGCAGCTTGCGCCTGTTGCATTACTCGGCCTGGCTAGCCCAGCGCTGGGAAGATCCCGCGTTCAAGCAGGCTTTCCCCTGGTTTAATACTCAGCGCTACTGGCAGGACAGGGTACTGGAATTGCGGGAGCAGATTGCATTGATGGATGAGCCGCCACTGTCCCTGTACTAGCAGATTCAGTCATCCAGCGAGATAGAGCCGTCCGGCCGCCAGTTGACCTTGGTAATGCCAGGTTCAAGGCCTTCGAGGCGCTTGGCCTCCAGTTCTTGCGCAGTCAGCGCGTCGCGCTGGGCGCGTTGTCCGTCGGCCAGCTTGCGCTCTTCCACCAGTTGATCGTGACGTTCGATTGCAGATAGCACTATCTGCTCCAGCTCAGGGCCAGTCCATGGCTTGACGACATATTTGAAAACCTCGGCCTCATTGACTGCTCCCATGACGGTGCCAAAATCGGCTGAGGCGCTGAGCATCATCCTGACCATGTCCGGTTGTATTTCTTTTGCGACCCTCAGGAAGCCTACGCCATCCATGCGTGGCATATGATAGTCGGAAATAACCAGGTTGAACTCCACCTCGCTGAGCCTCTGGATGGCCGCCTGCGGATCGCTGAATAGTTCGATGTCGATCTCCATGTTTTTTGCAATTGGCCGCAGGCTGCGTTGCAGGGAGTGCAGGATGTTTTGCTCATCGTCCACTAATAGAATACGGCGCATCATTTTCTCCTGCGTATGCGGGCAATCAACTGGCCGCCATGGGTCGCATCGTACTGCATCAATTTTTCTATCATACGCTCGCTCAACACATGTTCGGCAGGCAATAGCAAGACGCTGTCGCGCGACAGCAAGTCACGCGACAGCGTCATTCCGGCCCGTAAATCTTTTGCGGCCACTTCAATATCATCGATGGACTCTTCCTCGCCGACCCCCATCACCACATATCTGAAAGCAGCCACCACTGCTTCGCTGTAGCGGTTGCCTGCGCCACGAACAATCAATCTCTGTGCCTCATCTGCCAGCACCCGGCGCTGAACCAGCGCCCCTTGCTGCAAATTGTCGTAGTCGCTGGCGATCGCCAGGATGCGGGAACCCAGGGGTATATCTTCGCCGCCCAGGCCATCCGGGAAACCCGTCCCGTCATGGCGTTCATGCTGGGAGCGCAATATCCTGGCAGTTCCCTGCAGATCTTCCAGCGGCATCAATAATTGTTCCGCGCGTATCGTATGCTTGTGAAATTGTCCCAGTTGGTCGCCATTCATCATATTGAGCGGGATTTCCAATAAGTCATCTGAAAAACCGATTTTCCCTATATCGGCCAGCAAGCCGGCGACAAAGATTTCCTGCGCCTCGCGCGCATCCATTCCCGTTCTCAGTGCAATCCTGCGTGCCAGGTCGGCTACCCGACGTGAATGCCCCACCAGTTTGCCGCCGCGCATCTCGATCACATTGGAAAATACCTTGATCGAGGTCAGGAAGTTGTTCTTCAGCTTTTCATTGGCAAGCTGCAGTTCTGCAGTCCGCTCCTGGACCTTGCTTTCCAGGCTGGCGTTGAGCAGCTTTAATTCTTCGTTTTGCTGTTTGGTCAGGGCTTCCAGGCGGCGTTTTTCCGTTTCCAGCGCTTTGCGCTCCAGCGCGTGACGCACAACCAGCAAGATGTCATGGTCATCCCATGGCTTGGTGATATAGCGGTAGATTTCGCCCCGGTTAATGGCCTCTATGATCGATTGCACATCGGCATATCCGGTCAGCAGCAAGCGTATCGTATCTGGCCAGCGCGAGCGCACGTGTTCAAGAAAGGCTGCGCCGTCCATGACCGGCATGCGCATATCGGAAATCACCAGATCGACGGCGTCGCTTTCCAGCGCAGCCAGGCCCTCGTGCCCGCCGTTTGCCGTGAGCACCGTATAGCCTTTGGCGCGGAACAGGCGGCGCAGCGACGCCAGGATATTCGGTTCGTCGTCTACACACAGTATTCTGGCGGGCGCTACAGCGCCGGAATCGTCGCTCATTCGCCTTTGCCTTCCAGGTTTTGAACCGAATTGTCGGCATCGACATGCCGGATGGGCAGGGTAACGGTGAAGGTGGTCCCTTTGCCGGGCTCGCTGGCGACTTGTATTTGCCCATTGTGTTTCTGAACGATGCCGTAAGAAAGCGACAAGCCCAGGCCGGTTCCTTTTCCTATGGGTTTGGTAGTGAAGAACGGGTCGAAAATGCGAGATATGACTTCTTTCGGGATGCCTGAGCCAGTATCCGACACCTCCAGTTTGACCACGTCGTCGGCTGCCCAGGTGCGTATCGTGATCCTGCCGCGTTCGCTTCCTATTGCATGCGATGCATTGACGACCAGGTTCATGATTACCTGGTTGATTTGCGACGGCAGGCACTCGATTTCCGGTATGGGGCCATAGTCCTTGATGACCTCGGCCTTGTATTTGACCTCATTATTGACGATGTTCAGCGTGGAATCTATACCCTGGTGCAAATTGGCCCACTGCCATTCCTGGTTGTTGTCGACGCGGGAAAAATCCTTGAGATCCTGGACTATCTTGCGCACCCTGGCAATGCCTTCCTTGGATTGCTGCATCAGGACAGGGATATCTTCCTTCAGGAAATCCAGTTCTATCTTGTCGCGGGTCTGTTTCAATTTCTGTGAGATGACCGGCGAGTTGATATGCTGCTCGGCTTCCTCGTAGGCACCCAGCATCTGGAACAACAGGTCCTGGTAATTCTCCAGCGTGCCGAAATTGGAAAAGATGTAGCCGACCGGGTTATTGATTTCATGTGCAACGCCAGCCGCCAATTGCCCGATGGAGGCAAGTTTTTCGGATTGCAGCAACTGCTCCTGGGCTTTGCTTAGCTGTGCATTAAGCTCGGTCAGTTCGGTATTACGCCGGATGAGCTCATGTTCGACGGTTTCCCTTTGCCGGATATCGGCTTCCAGTTTATCGTTGGCGTCCGCTAATTGCGTTGTTCTTTTTTTGACCAGGTTTTCCAGGTTGTCATGAGCTTGCCTTAACGCATTTTCTGCTTCGTGCCTCTCAGTGATATCTTCCAGGCTCTCAATCGCGCCAACCATCTCACCCCGGTTGTTATACAGCGGAGCGGCAGTGAAATGTATCCATAGGCCGCTTTGGCCAAGATTGGGGAAAAAATCGGCAGCTTCGTAGGCGCCCTTGATGAATTGCGATTCTTTATATTTATGGTTATAGAATTCATTGACGCGGCTCTCGATATCGTCGCCGCCGATGATCAGATCGGCCAGCACCGGCCGTTTGTTGCGATAGAACGGAGCCCACTGCCTCTTGGTCTGCACCATGGCGGCAGATGAATACCCGAGCATGTGTTCGCACGCCTTGTTCCAATGGGTAATCACATGTTCATTATTGATGACAAAGGTCGGCACCGGATTGCTGTCCAAAAATTGGGATAGCTCAAAACCCATCAGGTTCAGCGCGGCCTGGTCCGGCGTGTCCTCTGGCAATACCAGGCGCTGAGGCGTATTTTCCGGGGCCGGCGGCTGCCAGTTTCTTGGCTCCGGAACCAGGGGGTCCTTGTCTTCATTGATCACTTTATCGCCTTGTCAATTGATGAGTATCTGGCAAATTTCTTCAAACTGTTTTTCAGTTTCCCTGAAGACCTTGGCGCTGATCTCCTGCGTCAGTCTCAATTTGTCCCAGGCACTGCAGCTGATGACGGGCACCAGTGCCTCCTCGTCCTCTGAAAGATCAAGCGCATGGGTCAGGATATCGGCGATATGCACGATGGCTGTCAGCATGCCTTCATTTGCCTGGTCGATGTCGTGGTGGTGTGCCACTGCATTTTGCATGTCTTCGGGGAATTTCCAGTAGGCGGTCAGCACCTTTCCCACTGCGGCATGGTCTGTGGTCAGGATGGCGCGTTCCGCATCCAGGATGTAACTGTCTTGCTCGGCGCGTTGCAGCATGACCTGCTCATATTGTTCGGTATAGCGCGTTACCAGCACCAGTTTTCCTATATCGTGCAATAGGCCGGCCGTAAACGCATAATCCTGGTTGGCTTTGACATGGCTCGCCAGTTGTTTCGCGCATACCGCAGTGGCAATCGAATGCCGCCAGAAAGACTGGAAATTAAAGCGGCTCGTATGGCCTCTGGCAAAACTTCCGGTGATTGCGGTTGTCGTAATAAGCGTCCTTACGCTGCGAAACCCCAGGATGGCGATAGCCTCCTGTATGCTGTTGATTTTATGCTGCATCCCATAGAAGGAAGAGTTCGCCAGCCTCAAGGTTTTTGCCGTCAAAGCCTGGTCATGCGATATTTTAGTGGCGATACTGTCCACATCTATTTCTTCATGGTCTATGCTGCTGAGCAGTTCCGTCACCACCGCTGACAGCGCAGGGAGCTCATGAATTTTTTTGATGATGTCGGCATCAAGAATATTATTCATATTTTTTACCGATACGATAAAAGGAAACATAGTCCATCAACAGCCGATCAAGTTCGCCGGCATGGGATTTTCGGAACAATTTGCTTAAGCGGTTTCTTACGCGTTCTTGCTCAAGATGCTGATCCACAGGCTCTTCCTCGCAGACGATGCTGATCTCGGTTACTCCGCGGCGTAGCAGGGATTTGATAGAGGCATCGGTCAGGCTGGCGCCTGAGGGCAGCAGGATATTCCCATTGCTGTCTTTAAGATCTACCGCAATCTGCATGCCGGCTTCGGCCTGTTCCAGTGCCAGTTGCCTGATATTACTCATGATGGAGCTCCCGTCTGAAAGTGAGCAATTTCCCGCGCGACCTGGAACGCTCGCCCATGGTCCTCCAGCTGACGTGGAAAACCTGATCTGCAAATCCCAGCTGAAATACCTCCCCCTCCTTGAAGCCTGTGGCCGATACGCTGAATTCCGGGAAGCAATCGTCGATATCCGCGCCCAGGATGGGCTGGTGCGCCAGGAACAAACCTTCCGCCGCTGCATTGATGAAGGCGATCATATTGTCCTCATCGATGGCTATCAGCGCCAGCGGGATATGCTGCAACGCCTCCCTGACGATTTCCAGGCTGATTTCATCGCGTTTGATCTGTTGCTGCTTCTGGTCGACGATGTCGGCCAACTGCCGGTTGGCCTTGGCCAGTTCCTGGTTGGTGGACTGGATCTGGAAGCTCAGCCGGCGATTTTCATCTTCCATTTCCTTGTAATGAAAGGCTTGCTGGATGTTCGATCTTAGTTGCTCATCTTCCCATGGCTTGGTCAGGAACTTATAGATGGCGCCCTCATTGATGGCATCGGTGATCGATTGCAGTTCGGTATAGCCGGACAGCACGATACGCACCGTGTCCGGATGGCTGACTTTCGCCGTGCGCAAAAATTCCACACCGGTCATGTTCGGCATTCTCTGATCGGAAATGATCACGTCCACCTTGTTTTTTTCCAGGATTTCCAGGCCTTCCTGGCCGCTATTTGCCAGCAATATCTGATAGCCGTCACGGCGCAGCAAGCGCTTCAGCGAAGCCAGGATGTTCGGCTCGTCGTCGACCAGCAATAGAGTGCGGGGAGGTTTTTCCATACGCAGCAGATGTTCGGGAAGACGATACCTCGCCTGCAGCAGCATTTTCATTTCTTCGGCAGGCAGGGGCCTGGAGAAAAAATAACCCTGTATTTCGTCGCACATCTGGTTGCACAGGAACTCGCACTGCGCATCGGTTTCCACACCTTCTGCAATCACCCGCAGGCCAAGGCTGTGCGCCATGGAAATTACTGCGTTGGAAATCGCCGCATCGCCGGCATTGGTAGTGATGTCCCTCACAAAAGACTGGTCTATCTTCACATAATCGAAAGGAAAATGTTTCAAGTAGCTGAGGGCCGAATAGCCGGTGCCGAAATCATCCAGCGTCAGCGTAATGCCCAGCATCTTGAATTCTTTCAGCACGGTTTCTATCGAAACATTGTTGTTCATCAGGATGCTCTCGGTGATTTCCAGCGAGATCATGCTGGCTGGAATCCCCAGGCCGGACAGCGTATCCATCAGCTTGCTGGTGAATAAGGGATCCAGGAATTGCTTGGCCGACACATTAATGGCGACATTGGGAACTTCCAGCCCCTCATTCTTCCATTGCCGGATGTCCTGGCAAACCTGGGTCAATACCCAGTCGCCTATCCTGTTGATTAGACTGGATTCTTCAGCGATCGGGATAAAGCGGGCAGGGGGGACCATTTCCAGTGTCGGATGCCGCCAGCGCACCAGCGCTTCCAGCCCCACCAAGCTGCCGGTCTGCAGGTCGGCTTTGGGTTGGTAATAAACGAACAACTGGTTATTGGCGATGGCCGTATGCAGGTCGCTGGCGAGCGTGATTTTTTCCAGCATTTTCTCGTTCATATCGAGCGAGAAAAATTGAAAATTATTTCGCCCCAGGTCTTTGGCCCGGGTCAGTGCTATATCGGCATATTTGGACAGGGTACCGGCATCCTTGCCGTCTTGCGGATAGAGCGCAAGCCCCATGCTGCAAGTAATATGGAAATTTCTCCCGTTGATAAAGAAAGGTTTGGCAATCAGGTGTGAAATTTTTTCGCAGATCTGGCCGACATGGCTAGATTCGTCTATGTCCTTGAGTACGATGACAAATTCATCCGCGCCGTGATAAGAAACGGTATCTCCCTCCCTGACGCATTTGTGCAAACGTTCTCCTATGTTTTTCAGTATCTGGTCGCCGGTTGAATACCCTACGCCGTCGTTGATCAGCTTGAAATGGTCCAGGCCCAGATGCACCAGCGCGACGGTGCCGCCTTTCCTGTCAGCCAGCAAAAATGCCTGGCGCATCCTGTCCGTCAACAAGCCGCGGTTAGGCAGGCCGGTCAGCTCGTCATGGGTCTGGTGATACGTGAGCGTTTCCATCTGCCTGTCGTTGTCGACCGCTTTTTGCGAGGCAATGAAATAGGAGTCCAGCGCAACGCCGATATCGAAGAAAATAATCTTGGTCAGCGTATTGACATAGGCATTGAAGCGGTCAAACTGGTTTTCGCTGACCTCCCACAAAACAGGGAGCAGGGCTTGCAGGTATTTGCGGTAGATGCCCAGATACCACTCAGGCTCCAATCCAAGATCTTGCAGGATGATCCCGGCATTGATCCTGTCGCGGATGTGCTTTTGCTTGCTGGGAACCTCTATCATTGTTGATGAATACGCCTCCTGGACTATCCTGAGCCTTTCCGTATTGGCTGATTGCATCAGAGCGGCCAGTTGAGGACTCGCCTGCATATGTGCATACAATAATTCGTCGAAATGCTGCCGGTAGGCGTGCAATTTATCGCCCAGGCTGGCCAGTACTTCTATATCGGTCTGCTCGAACTCCAGGTGATGCAGGCGCTTGGATATGGCGTCCTCATTCCTGTCTATGGCTTTTAGCAGAGTGTCGACATCAATCTTGTTGTCGCTTTGGGGTACGTTGGGCATAGGAAGGCGTCTCTGTCTCGGTAAATTATTGAGATTTCCTGCTTGCTAATGACTGTTCCTTAAATCTGCTGCAAATAAACTGCATAGCCGAGGCGATACTGAAAAGGGATACCCCCAAAGTGCTTACTTCCTTGCGAATATTGTTGATGCAGTATTCGCCGTCATTCCCGTCATTCCCGTCATTCTTCGTGAAATGAATGTGCAGAAACGGAGAACGGAGCCTATGCCCGGCTGGCATTACTGCCGTCCTGGCGCACCGGCAAATGCACGGTGAACGTGCTGCCTTTTCCCACTTCACTGCCGACCTCTATGCGGCCCCCATGTTTTTTGACTATGCCATAAGACAGCGACAATCCCAGTCCGGTGCCACTGCCTATAGGCTTGGTCGTAAAAAAAGGTTCAAAGATGCGATTCAGGTTTTCGGCCGGAATACCGCACCCGGTATCGCTAATCTTGATCCACACCCAGTCTGCGCCGGCGCCATCGCGGCTTGTCCCGGTAGCTATCCCGATGATTCCCGCGTCTTTGATGGCATGCGAGGCATTCATCAGCAGGTTCATGAAGACTTGGTTCAGTTGCGAAATGATGCATTTGACGGTGGGCAGCGCGCCGTAGTCCTTGACGATATTTGCCTTGTACTTGATTTCGTTGATCACGATGTTCAGGGTGCTTTCCAGCCCCTGGTGGATGTCGGCCTCCTGCCAGTCGGTTTCGCCGACGTGGGAAAAATCTTTCAGCGACTGCACGATATCCTTGACGCGCTTTAAGCCGTCCAGGGATTCCCTCACTAGGTCCGCGACATCTTCCTTCAGGAACTCAAGGTCGGCTTGCTGCTTCAATGCGGCAATTCGTGCGGTCATTTCGGGCGTGGGCGGGAACTGTTTAAATAATTCCTCGTACTGGTCTATTAGTTGAAACAGGGTTTTTATGTAGTTTTGCAAGGACCCCATATTGGAGTTCACAAAACCGACGGGATTGTTGATCTCGTGGGCGATGCCCGCAGCCAGTTGACCGACTGAGGCCATTTTTTCAGCTTGCAGAAGCTGTTCATGGGCTTCCTGCAATTTCCCGATCAGCAGTTGCTGTTCTTCACCTTTCTTTTGCAAGGCGTCTTCCATTTCCTTGCGGTTGGTGATGTCAGTCAGCGAACCGACCACTTCGAGCGGGTTGCCATCCTGATCGCGCATCAGATGCAACATGTCGTGCATCCAGACGTAATTCCCCGATTGGCTCAGGAAGCGGTATTCATAGGTACGCTCGCCCTCGGTAAATAACATCGCCAGGCTGGAAAAAATCCGGGGAACATCGTCAGGATGGATATGGTTGAACCAGAAATTGGGATCCGCCACCATTTCTTCCGGGTGGTAACCCAATACTTTGTAGGCATTACTGCTGACAAAGGTCATTTTGAAGTCCCCGGTCGGGACGCTGGTGTAGATGATCGCCGGAGTGTTGTCTATCAGATACTGCAGCCGGTTGGTGGTCGACGTTGCGATTCCGCTAGTGGCCGCAGGCAAGGGCGCCGGGCGCCCGCTTGCCGCCGGAGGGGAGCTGAGTTCGTCGAATTGATTGACCATAGTGTGAAGACACTTTGTAGAGACCCGGCATTGTTTTTTACAAAGCAGGCACAGCCATCGATAGCCACAGCAAAATACTTTTCTATATGTTAATACAGATTAACAAAAAATCAATCATGAAGATGACTTTCCTGCATGTTTAGCCACTTTGCGGCGACAAGGTTTTTTGATTGCGCGGCTATCCATTACAATACCGGCATTCCATATTCCCACCCCATATCTCAAATCATCATGACCCAGGACGAGCTCAAGCAGGAAGTCGCGCGCGCAGCGATGCAATATGTTGTAGAAAATGAAATTATCGGCGTTGGCACTGGCTCTACTGCCAATTTTTTCATCGACGAACTGGCCAAGATGAAGGACAGGATCAAAGGCGCAGTGGCTTCGTCCGAAGCGACCGCGGCCCGCCTCAGGTCGCACGGTATTCAGGTGCTGGACCTGAACCAGGTTACTTCCATGCCGGTGTATATCGACGGCGCCGATGAAATTACCCCGCAAGGGGCGATGATCAAGGGCGGCGGCGCTGCCTTGACCCGCGAAAAAATTGTGGCTTCGGTTGCCGCAAAATTCATTTGTATCGCCGACGGCTCCAAGCTGGTGGACCTGCTGGGCAAATTCCCGTTGCCGGTAGAGGTCATCCCCATGGCCAGCGCCGTCGTGGCGCGTAAGTTGGCCGAGTTGGGCGGAGAGCCGCGCCTGCGCCTGAAAGATGGCCAGGCCTTGCTGACGGATAATGGCAATGTGATCATCGATGTCCATGGCCTGCAGATCGCAGATCCGGCGGCAATGGAAGCGGCTATCAATAATATCGTCGGCGTAGTGACGGTCGGCCTGTTCGCCAGGCAGGGCGCCGACGTATGCCTGCTGGGTACGCCGGAAGGTGTGAAAACCCTGGCCTTTTAACCGCCAGGAAATCGCCCGGACAAGCTTTGTCGGGTGAATCGGAAGACCTGCCCCAACAAAAAGCCCGCTGAATGCTGTCAGCGGGCTTTTTATTGTATCTGGCTGCTTTGCTTATTCTGTCGGCGGTACATAACCCGACGCAGCGTCGGCGCCGTCGCCAAAGAAATGCTTTTCCATCTGTGTGGCCAGGTATTTGCGGGCACGGGTATCCGCCAGGTTCAGGCGGTTTTCGTTGACCAGCATGGTCTGGTGTTTGAGCCAGGCTGCCCAGGCTTCCTTGGATACGCTTTCGTATATCCTTTTGCCCAGTTCGCCGGGATAAGGCGGGAAGTCCAGGCCTTCAGCTTCTTTGTCCAGTTTAATGCAATGTATCATGCGTGCCATTTTACCAACTCCTAAGTCTATCTCATCAAGCTTTTCTGTAACTGCGGCGGCGATTATAGCTGTTTTATCAGGACCAGGGACTTGCGCTGCCAGTTATACATCTTTTGGCGGTCCTTAGGCAGGTCGTCTACCGTCGCACTGACGAAGCCGCGCTTCAGAAACCAGTGCGCAGTGCGTGTAGTCAGCACAAACATAGAATGGAAGCCGGCCCGCCTTGCCCGTTTTTCCATATGTTTCAGGATACGTTCACCGTCGCCCTGGCTTTGCACGTCCGGGTTCACCGTCAGGCAGGCCATTTCGGCCATCTTTTCTATAGGGAAAGGATAAAGCGCGGCACAGCCGAAAATAACCCCGTCATGCTCAATCACGGAGAAGTAATTGATTTCCCGTTCTATCAGTTCGCGGCCGCGCTTGACCAGGGTACCATCGGCTTCCAGCGGCTCTATCAGTTTGATGATGCCGCCGACGTCTTCAATCGTCGCTTCGCGCAGGCTTTCCAGGTTTTCGTGGCTGATCATGGTGCCCACGCCGTCATGCGTAAACAACTCCAGCAAAGCAGAACCGTCCAGCTGATAGGGCACGATATGCACGCGGGGCACGCCGCCGCGCGAAGCCTTGATCGCATGTTCCAGGTAAAAGGCGGAATCCGCCGGCAAATACGCCGCCTTCAACTCCAGGTCTGCCTGCGTGGAAGACAGTTCGCGCAGCTCATCGTTGTCCCTGTCCATCATCATCGGCGTCTCGCTGATGAAAATCAGCTTGTCGGCGCGCAAGGCAGTGGCGGCCGCGACGGCGACGTCTTCCATGGTCAGGTTGAATGCTTCGCCGGTCGGCGAAAATCCCAGCGGCGACAACAATACCGGGCTGCCAGCATCCAGGATGCGGTGCATGACGTCATACGCGACCTTGCGCGCGATCCCCGTCAGCTGGAAATCCACGCCGTCGACTATCCCTATCGGCTTGGCGGTAACGAAGTTGCCGGAGATGATGCGCACCGCCGCGTGCGCCATCGGCGTATTCGGCAAGCCCTGGCTGAATGCGGCCTCAATGTCCAGCCGCAGTTCGCCCGCGGCCTCCTTGGAACATTCCAGCGCGGCGGTATCGGTGATCCTTATCCCGTTATGGAAGCGCCCCTCGACATTCCTGAGCGCCAGCTGTTCTGCCACCTGCGGTCGCGAGCCGTGGACGACGACGATCTTGATGCCCAGCGCATGCAGCAGGGACAGATCCTGCGCCAGCACCGGCAGCGCGCCGGCCATGACCAGTTCGCCGGGAAAGGCGACCACAAATGTCTTGCCGCGAAAGGCGTGGATGTAAGGCGCGACCGAGCGCAGCCACTGTACGAATTGAACGGGATTTTCCATGCGGGCATTATAATCTGAGATGCCGCATTTCATCGGTACTCGTGGCCTGTGCGGCACATAAATAGATGAAAGAAATTCCTGATTCGTCGCTTAACCGTCACGCATCGCCGCTTAAACGCAGGTGCTTGCGTTCTACGCGGGCAGAATCGAAAACCAGGCCGGCGCCAAAACTGTAGCAAATTGACACGCAAATGAGATGGCGAAGACAGGAATAGGGTGTCCGGGCGAAAAATCTGGGATAATCCGCAGCGCTATGTCGAATACTAATCAAACGAAAAAAACATCCCCAAAAGCGGTAACCGATTTGCGCCAGTTGCGCGACTCGCTACGACAATCCCAGGCCAAGACGGAAACCGCCGAAAAGCCGGCCAGGAAAGCGCAACAACAGCCCAGGCCCGATACCACGAAAAACTCCCGGCCGGAAGCAGCAGTAGCGGCAACGGCACCGCTGCGCAATCCCTTGCCGCCGATCAGTTTCCCGGAAGAGTTGCCGGTATCCGGCAGACGCGCCGAGATTGCCGAAGCGCTGCAAAAAAACCAGGTCATCATCGTCTGTGGCGAAACCGGCTCCGGCAAGACCACGCAATTGCCCAAGATCTGCCTGGAACTGGGGCGGGGGCAAAAGGGCCTGATCGGCCATACCCAGCCGCGCCGGATAGCCGCTTCGTCCACCGCAAAGCGGATCGCGCAGGAATTGAATTCGCCGCTGGGTGAAAACGTCGGCTTCAAGGTACGTTTTACCGATACGCTCAGCAAGGGCGCGTCGGTCAAGCTGATGACCGACGGCATCCTGCTGGCGGAGACGCAGACCGATCCGCTGTTGAAGCAATACGACACCATCATCATCGACGAGGCGCACGAACGCAGCCTGAATATCGACTTCCTGCTCGGCTACCTGAAACAGATGCTGCCGAAACGGCGCGACCTGAAGCTGATCATCACGTCGGCGACGATAGACGCACAGAGGTTTGCCAATCACTTCGGCGAGACGCTCGAAACCGCCGACGGCCCGGTCATCAAGCCGGCCCCGGTGATCGAGGTCTCGGGCCGGCTATACCCGGTGGAGGTTCGTTACCGGCCGATACAGGATACCGAGAAAGACAAAGAGCGCGACCTGATGACGGCCATTACCGATGCTGTCGATGAACTGTGCCGCATCGGTTCCGGCGACGTGCTGGTATTCCTGCCCGGGGAGCGCGAGATCCGCGATACCGCGGAAGCCTTGCGCAAGCACCATCCTGCGCATGTGGAGATACTGCCGCTGTTTGCCCGCTTGTCGGCGCAGGAGCAGGAGCGTGTCTTTAAAGTTTCCAATGCGCGCCGCATCGTGCTGGCGACCAATGTGGCGGAAACCTCGCTGACGGTGCCCGGCATCCGTTATGTGGTCGATGCCGGCCTGGCGAGGGTAAAGCGCTATAGCTATCGCAACAAGGTAGAGCAATTGCAGATAGAGGCGGTGGCGCAATCCGCCGCCAACCAGCGCGCCGGCCGTTGCGGCCGCGTCGCGGCAGGCGTCTGCATACGCCTGTACGCTGAACAGGACTTTCTGCAAAGGCCGCAATTCACGGAACCGGAGATACTGCGCTCCTCGCTGGCTTCGGTCATCCTGCGCATGAAGACGCTGCACCTGACCGACGTAGAGAGTTTCCCGTTTATCGAGCCGCCGCTGGGCCGCGCGATCGCCGACGGCTACCAGCTGTTGCAGGAGCTGGGAGCGGTCGACGATGCCAACCGCCTGACTCAGCTGGGCCGCCAGCTAGGCAAGCTGCCGTTGGACCCCCGGGTGGCCCGCATGATACTCGCCGGCAAAGAAAGCCAGTGCCTGAGCGAGATGCTGGTCATAGCATCGGCATTGTCGGTGCAGGATCCGCGCGACCGCCCTATGGAGGCGCAGGCGGCGGCCGACCTGGCCCACAAGAAGTTTGCCGACGAGAAATCGGAATTCCAGAGCTACCTGAAAATCTGGAAATGGTTCGAAGACGCGATCGAGCATAAAAAAACCAACCGCCAGTTGGCGGACAATTGCCGCGCCAACTTCCTGTCGCAAATGCGCTTGCGCGAATGGCGCGACGTGCATAGCCAGTTGCTGACGATAGTCCGTGAGCAGGGTTGGCGCCTGAACGAATTGCCGGCAACCTATGAGCAGCTGCACACGGCGCTGCTGACTGGCCTGCTCGGCAATATAGGCTACAAATCCGACGAAGAAGCGCACTACCTGGGCGCGCGCGGTATCAAATTCTTCATCTGGCCGGGTTCTACGCTGGCCAAAAAGGCCGGGCGCTGGGTCATGGCGGCCGAACTGGTGGATACCACCCGGCTATATGGGCGCTGTATCGCGCAGATACAGCCGGAGTGGCTGGAGCGCGTCGGCGGCCACTTGCTTAAAAAGTCTTATGGCGAACCGCGCTGGGAAAAGCGTGCCGGCCAGGTTTCCGCATTTGAACGCGCCACCTTGTACGGGCTGGTGGTATACAGCCAGCGGCGCATCCAGTACGGCTTGACGCATCCGGCCGAGGCGCGCGAAATTTTCATCCGCGACGCGCTGGTCGCCGGCGAACTGGATACCCGCGCGCCTTTCTTTGCATTCAACCAGAAGCTGGTGCGCGAGATAGAAAACCTGGAGCACAAGTCGCGCCGGGTAGACGTGCTGGTGGACGAGGAACTGATTGCCGCCTTCTATGACAAGCTGATTCCCGCGGACGTTTACAACGCGGTGCAGTTTGAGCAATGGCACAAGCAGGCCACGGTAGAGAATCCCAAATTGCTGTACCTGAACCGCGAAGAGCTGATGCGGCATGAGGCGGCCGGCATTACCACCGACCTTTTCCCCAAGAGTATGCAGGTTTCCGGCGTGCCGCTGATGTTGAGCTACCATTTTGAGCCCGGCAGCGCGCGCGACGGCGTGACGCTGACGGTGCCGCTGTTTTCGCTGAACCAGCTGGTGGCCGACCGCTGCGAGTGGCTGGTGCCGGGCATGCTGAAGGAAAAGGTGCACCTGCTGCTGAAGTCCTTGCCGCAAAAGATACGCCGGCATTGCGTGCCTCTGCCAGACTATGCGGCCGGTTTTTGCGAGCGCAATGAGTTTGGCACAGGCAATTTCCTCGATGTGCTGATCGCCGACATCCGCGAGCAAACCGGCCTGCTGGCCAAGACCACGGACTTCAAGTCCGAGACCCTGCAGGCGCATCACTCGATGAACTTCAAGATTGTCGACGAGCACGGCCGGCAATTGGAAATGGGCCGTAACCTGGCGGCTTTACGGGCAGAATTTGGCGGCCAGGCGCGCGAGAGCTTCCAGCGGATCGCCTCGGCTGAAAAGCTCAGCTTGCTGGATTCCGGCGCCGGCAAGGCACTGCCGGAACCGGGCAAGACTGCGACCATGTCTGCACCGGCTGCAGGCAAGGCTAGCGCCCAGCAGAAGGTCCCGCAGTCGGTCCAGCAACAGCAGTTGACTGGCTGGACCTTCGACAGCTTGCCGGAATTGCTGGAAATCCAGCAAGGTAGACAGACCCTGATCGGTTATCCGGCGCTGGTGGACAGGGCCACGCATTGCCAGATTGAAGTGTTTGACGACCCCGATGAGGCCGCGCGCGTGCACAGGATAGGTTTGCGCCGCCTGTTCGCGTTGCAATTGAAAGAGCAGGTGAAGTTCCTGGAAAAAAATATCCCCGGCCTGCAGCAGATGGGCATGCAGTTCATGGCGCTGGGTTCCCAGGAAGAATTGCGCGACCAGATCATCCAGGCAGCGCTGGAAAGGGCTTGCCTGCAAGAACCTTTGCCGAAAAATTCGGGCGAGTTCAATACCCGCAGGGAAGAGGGCAAGTCTCGCCTGAACCTGCTGGCCAATGAAATCGCCAGGCTGGCGGCGCAGGTCCTGGCCGAATATCATGGCTTGCCGAAAAAACTGCAGGGATTGAAGGCGCATGCCCAGGCTGCAGCAGATATGCAAAGCCAATTGCAGGCGCTGGTGACCAAGCGCTTTATCGCGGAAAATGATTTCACGCAATTGTCGCACTTCCCGCGCTACCTGAAAGCAATGACGGTACGCATGGACAAGCTTCGGGCTGATCCGGCGCGCGACGCCAAATTGATGGCCGAATGGCTGTCGGTAGCGCAGGCTTTCCAGCGCATGCCGAAAAAGGGCGAACAAAATACCGACCCCAAGCTGGTCGAATTCCGCTGGCTGCTGGAGGAGCTAAGGGTATCGCTGTTCGCGCAGGAACTGCGCACGCCCATGCCGGTGTCGGTGAAGCGCTTGCAAAAGGTGTGGGAGTCTATGCAGCGCTAGAAAAGCGCTATGGTGGGTTATTGTCTAGCCTCTAAATATCCAATAAAAAAGCCCCGTTCTTTATGAACGGGGCTTTTGCTTTTTGGTGATGCGATTACTTGCGTTTTGCCTGGATCGCTTCGATCTGGTCCATGATCTTGTTCATGCGCGCGAATACCGCCTGGTACGGAGTAGGGGACGCCATGTCGACGCCCGCAGCCTTGACCAGTTCATACGGATAGACGGAGCCGCCGGATTTCAGGATGTTCAGGTATTTTTCCCTGGCACCCGGCACGCCCTTCAGGATTTCATCCGCGAACATGGAGCCGGCAGCGATTGAAGTCGCATACTGGAACACATAGAAACGGTTGTAGAAATGCGGGATGTAGGCCCACTCTATCGCGTACAGGTCATCGATCTTGACTACGCCTTCCTTGTCGCCGTGATAGTTCTTCAAGATATCGCCATAGATCTTGGTGATGGCGTCGCCGGTCAGCGATTCACCCTTGTCCACCCGGGAGTGGACTTCACGTTCGAAGTCGGCAAACATGGCTTGGCGGAAGAAAGTGCCGCGCAGGTTTTCCAGTGCCGAGCCCAGGTACAGCAGGCGTTCATCATCGGTCTTCGCGATCTTCAACATGTGGTCCAGCAGGAACACTTCATTGGTCGTCGATGCGATCTCGGCAGTGAAGATAGGATAGTCGGCGGTGATATAGGGCTGGGTCTTGTTGGCCAGGTAGGAGTGCATTGCATGACCCCATTCGTGCGCCTCGGTCGAGACCGACTCATAATCGTCGTTATGATTCAGCAACAGGTAAGGATGCACGTCGTAGGCAGCGCCGTTCATATAGGCGCCCGAGCGTTTTTTAGGACGCGGGTACACGTCCATCCAGCGCTGTGTGGTGGCCTTGGTCATTGCCTGCACATAGTCGTCGCCCAGCGGCTTGACCGATGCCAGCATCAACTGGGTGCTTTCTGCGATCGGGTATTTCAGGTCGCTATGCACCAGCGGCGGATAGATGTCGTAGTAGCGCATCTCCTTGACGCCTAGCATGCTGGCACGCAATTTGAAATAGCGATGCAGCGTAGGCAGGTTGGCGCGTGTCTGTTCTACCAGCATGTTGTACACGCCTACCGGCAGCTTGTTGGCATCCAGCGCCTGCGTCAATGAATCGGGATAGTGGCGCACCTTGGCGTAGACCGAATCCTTTTTCAGCATTTCATAGAAGGTGACGCCGTAAGTGCGTTCAAATTCCTTCCATTTAGTCCAGAACGCGTCGAATACCAGTTTGCGGTCGTCGCGATTGTTGGATGAACGGTATTTGGTGTAGGCGGCCTGGTCGATCACGACTTCCTTGCCGTCCGACAGCTTGATCTTGGGCCAGGGCATATCTGAACTGGACAAGGTAGAGTAGACCGTTTGCCCGGTATTGGTCGCCATGCCGAAGGTGGCTACCAGTTGCTCGCCTTTTTTATCCAGCGTATGCGCCGCGCTGCGCAGGATGTCGTCCATAGGATGCGCGTAGATGGCCAATGATTTGTCCTGGGACAGGTAGGACTTTACTTTGGCCGCGCCCATCGCCAGTACTTCGGGACGCAGGAAGGAACTGGCTTCGTCCACCTTGCTGCCCAGGATTTCTGCGCGCTGGTTCAGGTCCAGGCCGGGGGTGCCGCCGGTATCCTGGTCATGGAATTGGGAAGCGTAGCTGGCCAGGCGGGCATAGCGTTTCAGCAGGTCCGAGTTCAAATCCAGGCAGGCCTTGAAACGTTTAACCGATTCGCCCAGGTGGCCGCTGCAACCGGAGATGTCTTTCAACTGGTTTTCCAGTTTGACGGCATCTTTGTCCCAGTCGGCGCTGGTGGCATATAAATCTTGCAGATTCCATTTGTCGGCCTCGGTCTCCGCGAAAGCCGGCAGTGATGGAAGTGCGACTACTACAGAGAATAGGCTAGGAATGAGATACTTGTGCATGGCATCTTTTCTGTTCTAGAAGGATTGATCGGAATCACGGCCCCCTGGGATCGGCAAGATGTTATTTACACAGTTTTGCTCTGTGCCGTTGCCGCAGGAAGCTGTAACTTCGGCATTATTGTGAGCTAAAAGTTCACAAGATTGAACAAGCCTTGAAAATTTTTTTACTTTTTATTCAATTTGACAACAATTCAAGGCTGGCGGCAGGCTAAACGACGGGGATGAAACGCATTTTAAAGTTGCGTCCCTTGATATTGCCCTGGTTTAATTTGTCGTAGGCCCGCTGGGCGATCTTGCTATCCAGCGCCACATAGGTCATGAATTCAAAGACATTGATCTTGCCGACCTGTTCTTTGCTAAGGCCGACGTCGCCGGTCAACGCACCCAGCAGGTCGCCGGGGCGCAATTTGTCCTTTTTCCCGCCCATGATGCACAAGGTCACCATAGGCGCCTGCAAGGCAGCGCCGGACGCCGGTTCCAGATCCGCCAGGTCACACCAGCGCACCGGCCCGTCCTGGTAGTCTTCAATCAGCTTGACCCATTTTTTTTCGCTCGGCGAAGCCAGGCTGAGCGCCAGGCCTTTTTCGCCGGCGCGCCCGGTGCGGCCTATCCGGTGGATGTGAACCTCGGTATCTTTGGACACGTCCACGTTGATCACCGCGCCCAGGCTCTGGATATCCAGGCCGCGCGCCGCGACGTCGGTGGCAACCAGCACCGAGCAGCTTTGGTTGGCAAACAGCACCAGGATTTCATCGCGTTCGCGCTGCTCAAGGTCGCCGTACAGGGCCAGAGCGCCAAATCCCTGCGCGCGCAATTCGTCGGCCAGTTCCTGGCAATGGATCTTGGTATTGCAAAAGGCCAGCGTAGAAACTGGACGATAGTGGTTCAGCAATTGCGCCACTGCGGCATTGCGGGTTTCGGGCGTAACGGCGTAGAAGCGCTGCTCTATGCGGCCGGCATCGTGCTGCGCTTCGACTTTGACTTCTGCAGGATCGCGCAGGAACGGCTCGCTGGCGCGGCGGATGTCGTCGGCGTAGGTGGCGGAGAACAGCAAGGTCTGGCGGCGCGGCGAGCAGGCGCTGACGATCGCGTGTATATCTTCATAGAATCCCATATCGACCATGCGGTCGGCCTCGTCCAGCACCAGTGTTTGCACCGCGCTGAGCTTGATCGTGCCGCGGCTGATATGGTCTATCAGGCGCCCTGGGGTGCCGACTACAATGTGGGCGCCATGCTCCAGCGAGGCAATCTGCGGCCGCATCGGCGCGCCGCCGCATAAGGTCAGCACCTTGATGTTGTCGGCAAAGCGGGCCAGCCGGCGCAGCTCATTGGATACTTGGTCGGCCAGTTCGCGCGTCGGGCAGATCACCAGGCCCTGTATCGCAAAATAAGTGGGATTCAATTTTGCCAGTATGCCTATGCCGAAGGCTGCGGTTTTGCCGCTACCGGTCTTGGCTTGTGCGATCAGGTCTTGCTGCTGCAAGATGATGGGCAGGCTTTGCGCCTGTATCGGCGTCATTTCCTTGTAACCGAGGCTATCCAGGTTGTTCAGGAAGGCCGGCGACAGCGGAAGGGTGGAAAAAGAAGTTGAATTGTCCATGTTGGGGTCGCCAGCGTAATGTTGAAGTCTAACAGGCTGTACTATACAGGCTGTGTTGTTTGCCGCCAGGGTCTTGCGGGCCGGGGATTGGGGCCTGTTAACAATTAAATTAGGAGTGCGAATGGGTCTAAACAGGTGCAGGGCTAGGCGCAGCACGCGCCGCAGTTGTTATCACTGCCAGCGGGATGCAACAACGCCATGCGCCTGTTTAGACCCATTCCCTCCGGGTTCAAACCAAAACGCGCGCTGGACTGCGTTGCACTCCTTGTTAAGGCTCCAGCCTTAACTGCGTCGCACGCCTTGCCAGCCCGCGTTTTGGTTTGAACGCATCTCCCAATTTAATTGTTAACAGGCCCTAATCTTTTGCCCAGATCGGCAGGCCCGTCAGGTCGGTATTTTCATCCCTGGTCCATAGCGGCAAGCCGCTATTGTCGGTAGGCTCCAGCAACTCCAGTTGCTGTTGCGCTTCCATCGCATTTTTATTGCGATGGGGCATAGTCCGCCTGCTTCCCGGCATAGGATAGTGCTCAGGCTCCATGCCCGGCAATTCCAGGGTTTGATTATCTTGGCTATCTCGCATTTTCGGCACTTAAAGCAAATCAGGTCTCACTGTTTACACGTGGACGATATGTTTGCTGGGAGGCGCAGGCAAATAAGTGCAGGCAAATAAAAGCGAAGGGAAAAAGCGCAGAGCCACTGTAGTCTGCTGGCAGTACCGGAATAAGTCAGGTACTGCCAGTTTGCCGATAGGCTTGTTTGGTTGCGGGGGCAGGATTTGAACCTACGACCTTCGGGTTATGAGCCCGACGAGCTGCCAGACTGCTCCACCCCGCGTCTGAGCGGCGAATTATATAGAGCTATCCGCGCAGCGACAATCATTATTTGAAAATAATTTTCAAATGCTTATTTGGCGGCCTCGGATCTGCCTAAATAGCATGCAACCCCATCTTTGGCTGGCAACTGTTATAGTGTCGTTTATATACCTTACGTTCATATCGCGCCATGAAAAATCATCTGGTTGTTGCCATCGCCTACGATCAGTTATGCACCTTTGAATTCGGCTGCGCGGTAGAGTTGTTCGCATTGCAGCGCCCGGAACTGGGAGTTGACTGGTACCGTTTCGCCGTATGCGCGGCAGAACCGGGCAAGATACACGCGGCCGGCGGCATCACTGTCGAAGCGCCGTACACGCTGAAATTGCTGGACAAGGCCGACACCATCATCATTCCCGGCTGGCGCGATGCAGATGAACAGCCGCCGGAAGCCTTGCTCAAAAAAATCCGCGCGGCCTACCGGCGCGGTGCGCGCCTGTGCAGTATTTGCTCGGGCGTGTTCGTGCTGGCTGCCGCCGGCATCCTGGATGGCAAGACCGTGACCACGCACTGGCGTTATGCGGAACGGCTGGCCGGCAGGTATCCGCAACTGGACGTGAAGCCGGACGCCTTGTATGTGGACCAGGAACAGGTCATCACGTCGGCCGGCTCTGCAGCAGGGCTAGACATGCTGCTGCATCTGGTGCGCAAGGACCACGGCGCGAAAGTAGCAAACCTAGTGGCGCAGAGGCTGGTAGTGCCGCCGCACAGGGAGGGCGGGCAAGCGCAGTTTGTGCCGCGCCCGGTCGCTTCGGACGATGAGGGACGGCTGGCGAAACTAATCGACATGGTCCGGGCCAAGCCGGGCCTCCCGCATACCCTGCAGTCGCTGGCAAAATATGCGGCGATGAGCCCCAGGACTTTGCAGAGGCAGTTCCAGCAGGCCACCGGCCTGGGGCCCTATGAGTGGCTGATCCGGGAACGGGTGGCCATTGCCAAAGAATTGCTGGAGTCGCCGGCGACGCCGTTGCCGCAAGTCGCGGAGCTGGCAGGATTCGGCTCGGAAGAATCCTTGCGCCGCCATTTCCGGCGCATAGTCAAAACCAGTCCAGGCGCCTACCGCCTGCAGTTCGGCGAGGCTGCGGCAAGCCGCTGAATCGATGGCGCCCGGTGGCGTTCACTGTCGCTCAGTGGCGCCATCCGCCCACCAGGCTGAACAGGGCTGCCAGCAACAGCACTGCGCCGACCAGTTGCGCCAGGCGCTTATTCCATTGCGAATTGGATTCCAGCCAGCGGCGCGAGCTGCCTGCCAGTAGCGCTATCACGCCGTATACAGCTGCCTGCGTGGCCGCGATGATCAACCCCATCCATAGTGCCTGGGACCACATCGGACCATAGACCGGCCGTACAAACTGCGGGAAAATCGCCAGCATGAACAGATAGGCCTTGGGGTTGAGCAGATTGGTCAGCATGCCTTGCCTAAAACTGCTTGCGGGATGGGCTTCCATCTGCAAATCCAGCGACGCGAAGCCGGCGGCGCTGCGCATCAGCGAAACGCCTATCCATGCCAGATAGGCAGTGCCGACCAGCAGCACCAGGTTGAATACCTGGGGCAAGGTGTTCAGGATAACGGCGATTCCCAGCGCCCCGATGGCAACATGGCAAACACCGCCGGCGATGATGCCTGCTACCGCGTATAAACCGGAGCGGCGCCCGCCGTTTAACGAGCTTGCCAGCACGAAAGCCATATCCAGTCCCGGTAATACGACGACGCCGAAAACCACGGCGAAAAATAAAAACAGGTTGGTCATCTGAGGCATGATGCGTCCTTGTAGTGGTGGTTGATCCCGGCTCAAACCGGGTTGGGCTGGACTAAGTGCACAGACTAAAGTAGATTTAGGACTATTCCAGTCCTATTAAAACGACATATTTCACGAATGCGCACCTACCGACCCACTACCCGTGTTTTGACCGTGCTTGAGCTATTGCAAAGCCACGGACGCATGAGCGGCGCTGAACTGGCGCAACGCCTGGAAGTGGATGGCCGTACGCTGCGCCGCTATATCGTGATGCTGGAAGAGCTGGGCATTCCGATTACCGCCGAGCGTGGCAGGCATGGCGGCTATTCTCTGGTGGCCGGATTTAAGCTGCCGCCGATGATATTTAATGACGATGAGGCGCTGGCCTTGTCCATAGGATTGCTGGCGGCACGCAGCCTGGGCCTGGCGGAAGCTGCCCCGGCAGTGGCAAGCGCGCAGGCCAAGCTGGAAAGGGTAATGCCTCCCGGCCTGGAAAAGCGGGTGAGGGCGGTGCATGAAACGGTCAAGCTGGATTTTCCGCGGCCCAATGCGCCAGGCAGCAATGAAGCGCTCGCCGGCCTCAGCGGCGCTGCGCAAATGCGGCTGCGAGTACACATGCAATACGCGTCGGCGACCAATGAACTGACTGAGAGGGATTTCGACCCGTATGCGCTGGCTTACCAGAATGGCTCATGGTATGTGCTGGGCATGTGCCATTTGCGGCAGGACTTGCGCTCATTCCGGCTGGACCGGGTGTTGCGCGTGCAAATCCTGGACAAAAATTTCAAACGCCCTGACGATTTTGATGCCGTTGCCCATCTTAATTTCTCTATCGCAACGATGCCCCGCGCATTCGCGATTGAAGTCTTGCTGAAAAGCGATTTAAAAACGATCAAGGAAGAAATGTTTGAATGGCTGGGGATATTGGAGGCCGGCGACGACGGCGTGATCCTGTATAGCCAGGCGGGCGATTTGCGCTGGTATGCGCGGGAATTGGCCAGGTTGCCGTTTCCTTTCGAGATACGCCATCCGCCGGAATTGGTTACGGCGCTGCAAGAATGTGCAATGCACTTGCTGGCAATGGCGCAGATGCCAAAATTAGCGCAAACTACCACGGTGTCGCCGCACAAAGGGTCGTGATTCCTGCATTTTTCCAAACAAAAATCCGCGTGAGCTCTCGTAATTTAAAGATAATTCTAGAGAACAACAAAACTGTCATGGATTACGGGCATAATAAGCCGTTTGTTTGCATTTATTTCACACTCCATGTATCTGTATGCCCTTGATGAGGAAGTAGAGCGTCTCAAAGCTGAACTGGCCACGCTGGCCGGCGCGGCGCGGCTGGATTTGCTGGTCGCTACCGCCTGGCATCTGCGCCAGCGCGATAGCCGCACGGCCATGCAGTTGCTGGACGAGGCCGAGACCCTGCTTCGCAATAGCTCGTTGATGCCGGATCAAAGGCGGGCGGTACGCGCGCGGCTGGCGCTGAGCCGGGCAGAAATCACTGCATTGTTCGGCGAGTTCGATAAGGCGGAAACCTTGCTAAATGAAGCCAAGGCCGGCTTCAGCGCAGTCAACGACATTGTCGGCGAAGGAGATGCGCTGTTGGGTGAGGTGGTGGTCGCGCTGGAGCAGGGGCAGATGGAAAGGGCAATGCGGGCCGCCAACGCTGCAATGTCCAGCTTCGACAGAACCGACGAATCGCTGAGCCGTTTTTTGGCCCAGGCCTGGTACCTGTATCTGGAATCCTTTTCCAACCCGCTGGCGGCATCGGAGAAATTGCTTGAACTGCAGGCCAATACAGCAGAACCCCGGCACCCTGCACTGGAAGCGCTGATCACAGCGGCCAAGGGTGAGACCCTGTTCTCACCGGAATTGACGCGCTCCGCGATACTTTTCTATCATTCCAGCGAACTGGCGCGAGAGGCCGGCCTGATCCGGCTGTCCATCATGGGGTCGGCAAACTCCGGGGCGGCGCTGCAAAAACTGGGCGACTTCGATGAGGCCGCCGCCTGCTACGACTGGGCGGTTTCACGCGCACGCAAAACCGGCTGGCCGGCACTGGTAGGATTTAGCCTGATGCGCCTGGGGGAGCTGTTGCGCCACCTGGGGCAACTGGAGCAAAGCCATATCGTGCTGCTGGAAGCTCTGCAGGGATTTACCGTTACCAAGAGCGGCATCAGCAAGGCGGTAGCGCACGGTGAATTGGCGCATACCTTGCTGGAGCGCGGCATGCCTGCGGAAGCGGCGACGATGTTCGATATCGCCATCGCCCTGTATCGCGAGGCCGGATCGCGCAATAGCCTGGCCGAGCACCTGATCTGCCAGGCACGCGCGCTGTCTGCCGCGAACAAATCGGATCAGGCGCTGGCCGCCATCGACGAAGCCCGGCAACTGATCAAGGAACTGGATTATGATGCGCTCGGCATAGACTTGCGGGAGGCGCTGGCAGAAATCCACAGCCAGCACGAACTGCCTTTGCCCGTCAATATGACGGCGCCGAATCCGGTGCTGCATTACCTGGAAGAGGCAATGCGGGTAGGATCGGATATCGAGGGCTGGCTGGCGCCGTCCAAGCTCTTGCTGGCGCTGGGCGAGGCCTGGGCTACGGTCGACGATGGCAAGAAAGCCTTTGACTACGCCAAGCAGGCGATCGCCGCGGATCAGCGCGAACGCAATAAGCAAGCCAGTAACTGGGCCACGCTGATGCAGGTGCGGCATGAAACCGAGCGCGCCAAGGCCGCTGCAGAACATCACCAGCAGCTTGCCGCGACCCTGACCGAAACCTCGCATACGCTGGACTTGCTGAGCAAGATCGGACAAGAGCTGACGGCCAACCTGAACCCTGAAAATGTGTGCAATGCCTTGCATCGCCACCTCGGCACCCTGCTCGATGCATCGCACCTGTCCATCTGGCTGCTGGGGCCGGACGGCAAAGCGCTGGATTTGTGCCACCACGTGGAAAACGGCGTGGTCGTGCCTGACTATAATGCGGCTTCCTACAAGGACGCCTATAACGCCAGGCGCTGCATCGCCGAGTGGCAGGAAATCCTGCTGGAGCTAGATACTGTAAATGCCGCGCCGGACCAGCCCGCCAGCTCCGCCGATACTATCCAGATCCGTACCGCCTTGTTTGGGCCGCTGATCGTCGGCGAACGGGTACTGGGGGCGATGTCGATCAAATCGGGCAACCAGGATGCCTATGGCGAGCGTCAGCGCCTGATTTTCCGGACGCTGTGTGCCTACGGCGCCATCGCGCTGGATAATGCCAATGCGCATAAGGATTTGCAGGAAACGAAGAGGAAGCTGGAGCAGGCTTTGCGCGAACTGGAAGACGCCAGCCTGACCGACCCCTTGACAGGGCTCAGGAATCGGCGCTTCCTGGCCCAGAACATAGAAGCTGATGTCACCATCAGCGTGCGCAGCTACCAGGACAGCATGACAAGCGGCGCCAGCTTGCCCAAGGATGCCGATTTGCTGATGTTCCTGGTGGACCTGGACCACTTCAAGCTGGTCAATGACAAACACGGACACGCGGCCGGCGACTCCATCCTGGTGCAGATCAGGCAGCGCCTGCAGCAGGTGTTCAGGGATTCGGACTATCTGATACGCTGGGGCGGCGAAGAGTTCCTGATTGTTGCCCGCGGCATATCGCGCGAAAGGGCGGACGAACTGGCCGCGCGCGTTTGCGCCGTGGTCGCGGACCAGGCTTTTGCACTGGATGAAAATACGCAGATCAGGCAGACCTGCTCGGTGGGTTTTGCCTGTTATCCCTTTGTGACCAGCCAGCCCCGGGCCATCAACTGGCAGGATGTGATCGATATCGCCGACATCGCGCTGTACACGGTCAAGCACGCGGGCAGGAACGGCTGGGTCGGCTTGTTCGGCGAGGCGCACGCGTGGCCGGACCTGTTGCTATGCACGCTGAAGGCGGATCCCAAGAAAGTTATCCTGAACCAGGAGCTGAGGCTGTCGTCGAACAAATCGGCGACAGAGATCACAGGAGCGCTGGAATTGATGGCGCCCGCGATCGCCTGAGTGCAAATGTGCCAGTAGATATTTATATTTTTTAGATTTACACTGCAATCAAGCGCCGCGATGCGGCTAGAAGAAACGGGGAGTAACCGGGCTTTGGCCGGAACTCCCGGCAATGGCGACGCTGTCCGAGGTCGCCTTTTGCTTTTTTGAACAGATAAGCGAAGGAAATGCGTTTTATGGAATACGAAGTGATCGATACCCAGATATCGCCGGAAGGACGCATGGATGTGTTATCCAAGGCAGAGGTTGCCAAGCTGCTGGATACCAGTCATGGCGGTTTATATAATATTTTCCGCAATTGCTCCCTGGCGGTGCTGAACGTGGGCAGCGGCCTGGATGACGGCAAGGAATTGCTGGAGCGCTACAAGACCTTCGATATCAGCATCGTCCAGCGCGAGCGCGGCATCAAGCTAGACGTAAAAGGCGCACCGGCGATAGCCTTTGTAGACGGCGTCTTGATCAAGGGCATACAGGAACACCTGTTCGCCGTGCTGCGCGACATCATTTTCGTGAATGGCGAAATCGCATCGAATCCCAAATTCGACCTCAAGACCAGCGAGGGCGTCAGCGATGCGGTATTCCACATCCTGCGCAATGCCAACGCGATACGTCCGCTGGTCAACCCGCACCTGGTGGTCTGCTGGGGCGGGCATTCGATCTCGAATGCCGAATACGACTATACCAAGGAAGTCGGTTACCAGATGGGCTTGCGCGCACTGGACATCTGCACCGGCTGCGGCCCTGGGGCGATGAAGGGACCGATGAAGGGCGCCACGATAGGCCATGCGAAACAAAGGATCAGCGCGGGACGCTACCTGGGCATTACCGAACCCGGCATCATCGCCGCCGAGGCGCCGAACCCCATCGTGAACGACCTGGTCATCTTGCCGGATATAGAAAAACGCCTGGAAGCCTTTGTCCGCATAGGGCATGCCATCGTGGTCTTCCCGGGAGGGGCCGGTACTGCGGAAGAGATCCTGTACGTATTGGGGATATTGCTGCATCCGGATAATGCCGACATGCCTTTTCCATTGATCTTTACCGGTCCGCAAAGCGCCGCCGACTATTTCGCGCAGATCGACCAGTTCATCGGCGATACCCTGGGGGCCGAGGCGCAGCGCCGTTACCAGATCATCATCAATGATCCTGTAAAGGTGGCGCAGGAAGCACACGCGGGCATCAAACAGGTGCGCGAATACCGTAAATTGACCGGCGATGCCTATTATTTCAACTGGCTCTTGAAGATAGATACCGAATTCCAGAAACCCTTCGAGCCTACGCACGACAACATGCGCAATCTCGCGCTGCATAAAAACCAGGCCAGCCACCTGCTGGCGGCCAACCTGCGGCGCGCCTTTTCCGGTGTCGTTGCCGGAAATGTAAAAGACCAGGGGATACGGGCGATAGAAAAATTTGGTCACTTTGAAATCCGCGGCGACATCAATATCATGGAGTCCATGGATGCATTGCTGGCATCATTTGTTGCGCAAAACCGCATGAAACTGCCGGGCAAGGCATATACCCCTTGTTATCGCGTCATAAAATAGGATAATGGGCGGAACTTGCTTGATAGCTTGAAAGAAAAGCGGGAAAACGAGGCAGGTCTTGTGCTCAGGCTGGCGGAATGACCAAGATCAGGGATTTGCAAAAGCAGGCAACTTACCGGGAAAAATACACTATGAGCACAGTACAACAGGAAGTGGACGAACGCACCAATCTGACCGGTTCCAACAAGTTTGAACTCTTATTGTTCAGGCTGGGGGCAGCAGATGCCGCTGGTGACCGTTCCGAGCTGTTCGGCATCAATGTGTTCAAGGTCCGCGAGATTGTCGCAATGCCGGCCATCACTGCCGTAGCCGGCGCATTGCCGCATATGCTGGGCGTGGTCAACTTGCGTGGACAGGTGATACCCGTCGTCGACCTGCCGTCGATAGTCGGCTGCAAACCTAAAACCGGCCTGAATATCATGCTGGTCACCGAGTATGCGCGCACGACCCAGGGCTTCGCCGTGGAATCGGTAGAAGAAATCGTCCGGTTGGACTGGAGCCAGGTCTTGTCGGCAGAGTCCAGCGGGGCGGGCGGCGGCATGGTAACCAGTATTGCAAGGCTGGATGGCGATACCGAAAACACCCGTCTGGCACAGGTGCTGGACGTGGAGCAGATACTGCGCCAGATTACCCCTAGCGACGGCAAGGAAGTGGATGCCGTCAATATGAAAAAATTGCTGCTGAAACCGGGTACGGTCATCTTGGCAGCAGACGATTCCGCAGTGGCGCGCGGCCTGATAGAACAGGCCCTGACCGCAATGGGCGCGCCCTTCATCATGACCAAGACCGGCAAGGAAGCCTGGGAGAAGCTGCAAGCCATTTCCGCTGCTGCGATAGTGGAAGGCAAGACCGTGCGCGACAAGGTTGCAATGGTGCTGACTGACCTGGAAATGCCGGAGATGGACGGCTTTACGCTGACGCGCAATATCAAGCAGGATGACCGCTTCAAATTCTTGCCCGTCGTGATTCACTCGTCCCTGTCCGGCTCCACCAATGAAGACCACGTCCGCAGTGTGGGAGCGGACGCCTATGTGGCGAAATTCGTTGCAGAGGAACTGGCCGCAACCATACGTGAAGTGATCAGTAAATAAAGCACAAACGCAGTGCAGTAAAATAGAAAGGGAGCGTTGACCGCTCCCTTTTGCTATTGCCGGGGTATTTCGTCGCTCAGCGATCCGATGGCGCCTGTGGCGGGACCCTTTGCCAGCCGGATGGGCAACTCTTCACCGATGGATAGTAGCCGTCCGGATTGTGGCAGTAATACCAGTCGCTGGACTGGCCGGGCTGTACGTTGCCGGCATAGCTTGGCCCGCTGATGGTGGCCGCCGGTTCTACATATACAGTAGTCGGCGCCGGGCTGACGACGACATCAGGATAATAAGGGTAATAACCCGGACCGTAATAGCTCGGGCCATAAAACAGCGGGAAGGGATTCAGGTAAAGTCCGACCCCCACGCGCGGGCCATGGTAGTAGCCGCCGCCGCGATAACCGCCGCCCCAGTGCCCACGGTCTGCCCAAGCCAGACTTGCCGTTACCGAACTCAGGGCAATGAGTACCAGCACGCTTGTTTTAATCCATTTCATCATAAACCCCTGTCAGGAAATACCACTATAGATATATTTATTGCATTCTTATATTGTAGTGTAGTTCGGAAATATTGACATGCTTGCCCAATTTACAGCTTGTAACCAATTGTTTATCTGCGATACATGCCTTGCGGAAAAACTGTTGATTCACGCTGCAGCGCAGACGGATACCAGCGTGCGTAAGCCCGCTGCTGATGAATATCCCTGTCCTCTCCTTGCGGTAGCCAGTGCTGATGACCGCAGGCGGCCCGTGCCAAAAAATCCAGCCATACCGTATGGCTGCGCAAGACCCTTTGCAGCCTGTGCCGGGCCACCGGGTTGAATATCCCCTGTAGCGAAAACAGCTGGCGCGGATTTTTTTTGACCCAAAGCCAGGAGCCCATTTCCAGCGTCAGCGGCAAGAATACCTGTCCGGTATTTTCGACCGAGGTCAGGTACAGGTAGTCCCAGATGTCGCCATGGGTCAGATATTGCAGGCTTTGCGGCTCGAAGACGTAATTGTGGTTCGGATAAGTCTGGCTGAACAGGTCTTCCAGTGCGCAAATATCCGGCAGATGTTCGATAGGCCTGAGGGTATGCGCGTGCGGGAACCAGATGCGGTCGCGCAGGCCGAAGCCGGAGTGGCAATCGAGCGCGATGCTGAATTGCCGATTCAGCAGTTCTTGCCGGACGACTTTGCACAATGCCTGGTTTTCTGCCTCCATCGGGGCTCCGGCAGCGCCGCGGAACCACGGCAGGCGAGGGCTGATCCTTTGCCCTCCCAATAAAAAGGGCACCCTGTCTATCGCATCGACAGGAGCATTCCTCATCAAATCCACCCCCTGGGGATTGCAGCGGGTTGATTGCCACATGCCGCCTGGATTAATCAGCGGCATGAAAACCAGCCGGACATTTTCCAATTGCTGATGCAGCAGGCGGTCCCAGCGCAGGCGTGCCAGCAAGCCGTTCAGAAAAGTGAGCAGGACCTGGGTGCCTATGCGTTCCAGCCCGTGGATGCCGCCAAAAAAACCAACTGCAGGCACGTCCGGGCTGGGATTGCCCAGGGCCAGGGAATAGACCGGCAGTTGCCGGCCATCCATGCTGACAGCGCATTCCGACCTGACCTCCAGATGTGCCGACGCCGGGGCCAACTGCACCGCCTTTTCTATCAGGCGCTCCAGTTCTATCAGTTCGGGCAGCTTGTTTTCCGGCATGGCGATGGCGCAATAACTGTTGAGTCGGCGAACTTACGTATCGTTCTATCATCCTCGCATTCCGGCCGGAATGCTATCCCTGCGGAATCTTAGCAACAGTTTTAGTCGGCAATTTTCCCGCGCATGGCCTTGATAGTGCCGCGCTTGCTTTTTCCTTCCAGCCGCCTGGTTTGCGAGCCGCGGGTGGGCTTGGTGGGGCGGCGTGTTTTGGGCAAGGTGGCGACGCTGGCAATCAATTCATGCAAGCGCAACACGGCTTCCTCCTTGTTCCTGTCCTGGCTGCGCTGGGCCTGGGCCTTGATAATGACCACGCCATCCTTGGTAATCCTCTGGTCGCTCAATGCAAGCAACCTCTCCTTGATATGTTCGGGCAGCGAGGATGCGACGATATCAAAACGCAAATGGATGGCGCTGGACACCTTGTTGACGTTTTGTCCTCCAGCCCCCTGGGCGCGGATGGCGGTCAATTCGATTTCGTTTTCAGGAATAGGCTTAATCATTTACTTTGTGCGTTTAATCTCTTGTGACTGCCGCATAAGGCGGTGCCGGCGAGTATTCTTGTGTTTCTGATAGCAAGGCAATGCTATCGCGAGCCTTATTGCCACTACTGGCGAGCATATCTTGATACACTCCGTTGTCCGCAAATTTTCGGATTATTTTGAAGTCAACATTCTCCATGAAAACCCCAAAAAGAATACAGCCGCTGGTCGATGAAGGTCTGGTCGACGAAGTCCTGCGTCAATTGATGAGTGGCAAGGAAGCCACAGTCTACGTGGTCCGCTGCGGCGAAGAGATACGTTGCGCCAAAGTCTACAAGGAGGCCAGCCAACGCAGTTTCAAACAGGCCATCTCCTACCAGGAGGGGCGCAAGGTAAAAAACAGCCGCCAGGCGCGCGCCATGGAGAAGGGTACACGCTACGGGCGAAAAATGCAGGAAGAAGTCTGGCAAAATGCCGAGGTGGACGCCTTATACAAGCTGGCGGCGGCAGGCGTGCGCGTTCCGCGCCCCTACATCTGCTTCGAAGGCGTGTTGCTGATGGACCTGGTCACCGATGCCGGCGGCAATGCCTCGCCGCGCTTGAACGATGTCGAACTCAGCGAGACGCTGGCGCTGGATTACTATGCGCAATTGTTGCAGCAGGTGGTGCTGATGCTGTGCGCAGGCGTGATCCACGGCGATTTGTCTGAATATAATATCCTGGTCGATGAGCAGGGGCCGGTCATCATCGATTTGCCGCAGGCGGTGGATGCGGCAAGCAATACCAGTGCCGAACTGATGCTGGAGCGCGACGTCGCCAATCTGGCCGGCTATTTCAGCCAGTTTGCACCGCAACTGGCAAATAGCCAGTACGGCAAGGAGATCTGGAAGCTATACGTGGCGGGCTTGCTGCAGCCTGACAGCATACTCACCGGCCGCGTCAAGCCGGACCTGCGCCCTGCGGACGTAGGGGCAGTGCTGCGGGAAATGGAAATCGCCCGCAGGGAGGCCGAGGACGAACGCCCCCGCTTCCAGCATGGGATATGATAGAGGAATGGCCTGCATGCCCCTGGAACGGGCACAGCGCTTTGTAAAAGAACGAATGGAGTGAAGAATGACCTACGAAGAATATCTCGACGAAGTAACCACCTTGCTGACGGAAATGTACAAGCTGTCCGATGAGGCTGCGATCAAATACGTGATGCGGGCACAGGCCGCGGATTACTTCAGCCTGCACGACGACGATCCGGCCATGCGTACCCAGGAGCGTGCGATACAGGATGCAAAAACCGTATTTGAGCAAAGAAACAAGTCCCGCCCCGAGATTTATCGCAAAAATAAATCGAAATAAAGCGAAAAGCCGGGATAAAAAATCAGGATAAGCTGTCTATACCACTTGCTGTCGGTAGCCTCGGCTACCGGGTCGTGTCCTAGCATGCTGTTTATTCACGATGGAATGGCAAGAGTATCCATCGAATGCCCTGTAAATAAAAAATTCTGAAAGAAGCCATGGCTCGTTTTTACAAGCTTTTCCCTGCATTGCTTTCCGCTTTCCCGCTTTCCTTGTTTTTGCTGTCTTCCCCGGCCCTGGCCGGCACTTCCGTGCAATCGGCCATGCTCGACGCGGCCGATTCCGCTGGATCCCCCAAATACCAGCTGCGCGAACATTACACCAAGTATGAATACCGCATCCCGATGCGCGACGGCGCCCGGCTGTTCACTGTCGTCTATGTGCCCAAGGACGGTTCCAGGTCCTATCCCTTTTTGATTGGCCGCACTCCTTATGGCGTTGGCGTCCATGACCAGGAACAGTCGTATTATGGCGTGGATTATTATCCGGCCACGCTGGGGCCATCCAGGGATTTTGAAACCAGTGGCTATATCTTTGTCAGCCAGGACGTGCGCGGCCGTTATATGTCGGAAGGCAGCTGGCAGGAAATGACGCCGCACCAGAAAGCCAGCCGGGAGCCGGGTGAGGGCAATGAAAGCCAGGACATGTATGACACGGTGGAATGGCTGTTGAAGAACGTGCCGAACAATAACGGCAAGGTGGGCATCTGGGGTATTTCCTATGGCGGTTTTTATACGTCGGCCAGCATCATAGACTCGCACCCGGCGATCAAGGCGGCATCCCCGCAAGCGCCGGTGACTGACCTGTATATGGGGGACGATTCTTACCATGGCGGCGCCTTCATGCTGGCGGCCAATTTCGATTTTTATTCCGCTTTTACCAAGGAACAGAATCCCACCAGCTTGCCACGCCGCTGGGGCGATTTCGATTACGGCACCGAGGACGGTTATGAGTTTTTCCTGTCCCTGAAGACCTTGCCGAAGATTACTGGCAAATTGACTGCAAAACAGCGCGAACTGCTGATGCCGACCATAGAGCACACAAGCTACGATGAGTTCTGGAAAACGCGCAATATCGCCAGCCACTTGAAGAATATCCGCGCGGCAGTGCTGACGGTAGGCGGCTGGTATGACGCTGAAGACGCGCAAGGGCCGCTCACCACCTATCGCGCGATCAAGAAAAACAACCCGGGCATTTATAATGGACTGGTCATCGGCCCGTGGTCACACGGCGGCTGGGCCCGCAACGACGGTAAGGCGCTGGGCAACGTCAGTTTCGACTCCAAGACCTCGGACTACTACCGCAAAAACATCGTATTCCCGTTTTTTGAGCAATATCTGAAGGGCGGCAAGGATGGCGCGGCCAAACCTCTGCCGGAAGCGCAGGTATTTGAAACCGGCACCAACATCTGGAAAAGCTATGCCGCCTGGCCGCCGCAGCAGGCACAGGCGCGCATGCTGTATCTGGGCAAGGGTGGCAGCCTGACATGGCAGCAGCCGGCAGCGGACGCTCCAGCCTACGATGAATATGTCAGCGACCCTGATAAGCCGGTGCCGTTCGTCGGCTATACCACCAATTCGGTACCCAAGGAATACATGGTGTCCGACCAGCGTTTCGCCTCTACCAGGCCGGATGTGCTGGTTTACCGCAGCCCAGTGCTGGAAGAGGACGTAACCCTGGTCGGCCCGGTTGCGCCCAGGCTGTTCGTGTCCACGACCGGCACCGACGCCGACTGGGTAGTAAAACTGATAGACGTCTATCCGTCTGAATACCCAGCGGCAAAGGCCGGTGTCGAAAGCTTGAACGACGTTCCTCCGCCGTCAGTCAATATGGCCGGCTACCAGCAACTGGTGCGCGGAGAGCCTCTGCGCGGCAAATTCCGCAACAGCTTTGAAAAAGCCGAGCCTTTTACACCGGGGAAAGTCGAGAGCCTGAGCTACAGCATGCCGGACATTAACCATACCTTCCGGCGCGGGCACAGGATCATGGTGCAGATACAAAGCTCCTGGTTTCCACTGGTAGACCTGAATCCGCAAACTTTTGTGGACATACCGCACGCCAGGGCGGAAGATTTCCAGAAAGCGACGCAGAGGATATACCACGCACCATCCCAGTTTTCCGGTATCGCAGTACAGGTGATGCCGGCAGCAACGCAAGTGCAGTAAGAAAATAAGACACAATAAAACCATTCATCGAAAGGGATACCGTGAATCAAAAGAAAAAAACCATCCTTCGCCGCAGCGTGGCGGCGACCCTGCTATGTTTCTCGCTGTCCGGCCATGCCGCTACCAGCAATAACCTGGTGCTGGAGTCGCAGACCATGGACAAGAGCACAGACCCGTGCACGGATTTTTTCAAATACTCCAATGGCAAATGGCTAGCGGAGAATCCCATCCCGGCCGACCGTTCGCGCTATAGCGCCTACGACGAAGTCACCGAACGCAATCTCACCGCACTGAAAGCGATCGCGGAAGCCGCTGCCGCCGCTCCGGACAGCGGCAGCCTGGCTGCCCGCCTGGTGGGATCGTATTATCGCAGCGGCATGGACGAGGCCCGTATCGAGGCAGAAGGAATCAAGCCCCTGGCGGAAGAGCTGGCGCAAGTCAACGCTGTCAATGACCGCAGCCAGTTGCTGCCGCTGATCGCCAGGCAGCACCAGACCGGCGTAGGCTCGCTGTTCACTTTCTATGTGGACCAGGACGCCAAGAAAACCACCCGCTACATTCCTCAAATCACGCAGGGCGGCCTTGGCCTGCCGGACCGCGATTATTACCTGAAGGCCGATGCCAAAACCGTTGAGATCCGCAAGCAGTACCTGGCCCATGTAGAGAAGATGTTCGGCTTGTTGGGCGATGCGCCGGAAGCCGCAAAGAAAAACGCAGCGACGGTCATGGCGCTGGAAACCCGGCTGGCCAAGGCATCGATGACCAAGGTGCAGCTACGCGATCCGCAAGCCAGCTATCATTTGCTGGATCTGAACAGCCTGAAGAAAATCGACGGGAAAACCGCCTGGAGTGTTTACTTCAAGGATATAGGCCTGGCCGAGCCTGGCCAGTTCAACGTCGGCCAGCCGAAGTTCTTTGCAGAGGCAGGAAAGATGCTGAACAGCCTGCCGCTGGCGGACTGGAAGACCTATCTGCGCTGGCACCTGGTCAATGCCAGGGCGAAAGACCTGTCTTCAGCTTTTGTTAATGCAAATTTTGATTTCTATGGCCGCACACTGGCAGGCACCAAGGAACTGCAGCCTCGCTGGAAGCGCATCCTGACCAATACCGATGCGAACATGGGGGAGGCGCTGGGCGAGCTGTACGTCGCCAAATTTTTCAGCCCAGAAGCTAAGGCCGGCGTGCTGGAGATGGTAGGCAATATCAAGGATGCGATGCGCGACAGCATCAGCAAGCTGGAGTGGATGTCGGAAGCAACCAAGCAGCAGGCCTACAAAAAACTGGATACGCTGGTCGTAAAAATCGGCTACCCGGACACCTGGCGCGACTATAGCGCTTTGAAGATAGATCCCGCCTCCTATGCTGGCAACAATATGCGCGCGGCAGAATTTGAATTCAAGCGCAATCTGGCCAAGCTCGGCAAGCCCATAGACCGCAACGAATGGGGCATGACACCGCCGACCGTGAATGCCTATTACAATCCGACCATGAACGAGATGGTCTTCCCGGCGGGGATTTTGCAGCCGCCGCTGTACCACGTGAATGCAGATGCAGCAGCCAACTATGGCAATACCGGTGCGACGATAGGCCATGAGCTGACCCATGCTTTCGACGACGAAGGCCGCCAGTTTGATGCGCAGGGCAATCTGAAAAGCTGGTGGACCAAGGACGACGAGAAAAAATTCCTGGTGCGCGTGACGGCGATAGAAAAGCAATTCGATGAATTCAATCCTATCGATAAATTGCATATCAACGGCAAGCTGACCGCTGGCGAAAATATTGCCGATCTAGGCGGCATGAAGATCGCGCTGCAGGCCTTGAGAAAAGCCCAGGCCAGCAAGCCGCAAGCTGCAGAGGTGGATGGACTCAGTGTGGAGCAGCGCTTTTTTATCGCCAACGCCCAGAGCTTCAGGGGCCTGATGCGCGATGAAAAACTGCGTCTGCAACTGGCAACCGATCCGCATGCGCCGGAAAAGTACCGGGTATTGGGACCTATCGCCAACATGCCGGAATTCTCGCAGGCTTTTAATTGTCCGGCCACCAGTTCTCCGCTCAGGCCGGATGTCAAGCGCGTGAACATCTGGTAACACGCTCCAAGTCCTTCCCTTGCGACTGGCGCGCGAGGGAAGGGCAGTAATGCGCGGAATCGCCATTCAGGCCGCAAGCTTGTACAATTCAACTCCATATATAAATAAATATCAGGACAAGAATTGCTGATCACCTTCCTTTTGCTAGGTATCGCCATTTGTGCCGCGTGGCTGAAGCCTGTTCCGGTCACAGCAAAATTTGCCTTTCATCCCTGGCTCCTGGTTTTTGCCGTCAGCATTATTAGTGGCGTTTTTACCAATATACTGACGCTACCTGCAGTCCTGGCACTGGTGATTTTTACCGGCAGCGCCTATCTGGTAGTCCGCCCCAAGGCACCCAGAACGCAGCGTGTACTTTTTGGCGCCGCCACCATGCTGATCGCACTAGCACTGGCGATGCACAAGCTTCCCGGTTTCAACAACCCCATATTGATTGCCGACGCCAGATTTTCTGCCGATGCGGCAGCATTCAAGCAATATGCCAATTTTGACAAGGGAGCGGTAGGCTTGGTATTGCTGGCGTTTCTATGCAAGCGCTCGACGTCCTTGACGGAACTGGGAGAGGTGCTCAGGCGGGCATTGCCGGTGGCGGGGTTGACTATCGCACTGGTGATGGCGACGGCAATCCCTTTGGGATATCTGCAACCGGACTTCAAGCTGCCGGCTTATACGCCGGTATTTTTGCTGGCTAACCTGTTTTTGACCTGTATTGCGGAAGAAGCTTTTTTCAGGGGATTCCTGCAAGACAGGCTGTCCAGGCTACTGAAAAAGCTGAAATGGGGAGGCCTGTTCGCCGCACTATTTTGTGCAGTATTGTTCGGCCTGGCACATATGGGCGGCGGGATGAGCCTGGTGCTGCTGGCGACGATAGGTGGCATCGGCTATGGGTACGCCTACCACATCACCAAAAAGATCGAGGCGGCGATCGCAGTGCACTTTCTGCTGAATGCCGCCCATTTCATCTTCTTTACTTATCCCTGCCTGCAAGGATGCGGGATAAAGGCCTGAGGCTACCTGCTATGCTTGCCAATCTTCAAAGCGCTGCCAAAAAGCAGGGACAAAACGCGGCTATACCTTTTCCATCTCTTCAGGATCGAGCGCAATTACATGGGTTTGAAGCATCCCATGCTCGTCATGCCATTCCTTTACCACGCAAGGCTGGCCGTATTCGTCGACGTCGACAATCTTGAAAAAATTACCGGCCATGGATTCGATCAGGATGCGCTCCTCTACCGGAAAGCTCTTGATGAACTGCTTGCTCAGGGAAACGATGCGGATGATGTCTCCTACCGCAACCGGCTGGCCCTTGCTGTCTGTCATTTTTGGGTCTTGCATAGTATTCCTGGGTTAATAATTATTTAGGCCTGTGTGCATCGACCAGGGCGCCGGATACCGAGACGCCGACCGGATAATCCGGTATCGGATTTCCCGGGCCGAACCATTGTGCGTCGGCGATCTCATTCTGGTCTTGTACGATGTCGCCGGACACATATTCTGCGGTAAAGGCGATCATCAGCGAATGCGGGAAAGGCCAGGACTGGCTGCCGAAATAGCGCAAATTAGTGACCTTCAGGCCGACTTCCTCGAAGACTTCGCGATGGATGGCTTCTTCTATCGATTCGCCGGCTTCCAGGAAGCCGGCCAGCGGCACATAACGCGCCGTCGGCGAGGCCACATGCTTGGCCAGCAGGATGTGCTCGCCTTTCTTGATCAGCACCATCATGGCCGGTGATATGCGCGGATAGGCGACCATGCCGCACGCCGGGCACTTGAAGCAGCGCTCGCCGGCGGCCAGTTTCATTGGAGTTGCGCAAGTGCCGCAATACTTGTGGGAGCGCGCCCATTCTGCAACCTGGAAAGCCCGGCCGGCAACGCCGAGCAGATCGTCATCCATTTCGCCAAACAGCGCGCGCAGCTTGGTATAGGCATGGCCGGCCGGCGCCTCGGCATCCTTCGCGACCCAGGCGGTGCGGCAATAACGCTGCCCTAACAAGCCCAGAGGATGGATATCGCCGTCATTGATTTCCAGGCTTGCGCTTATAGCCGCATCCGGCAAACTCAGGTCGGCAGTGCGCACCAGTAATTCATCACCGCGAAAGATGAATGAAAGCGGGTTGGCAGACTCTTGCGGATGCAAAAGCAACTGGAATTGGGCGGGAGTCTTGAGCATGGTCATCGAAGGTGCGAAAAAGGCAAAGGCTATGATTGAATTGAAAGACGGCCGAATGCCGCTATCATACCTTTGTCTTGCCGAATGCGCACTTTTGCCTGGCGTGGTCGGGCTTCGTCCAAGGCATTCCTGAGCATGTTGATATGGAGTCTGGCGGAGCTGAGGGATCAATGAGGTCAGACTTTTTTCAGGCGAACAGTATGCCATTTCCCCTGGAGGCCCGTCTTGCCAGCCGAACGTCATTTTCTTCTCGTCGTGCTCCCCCCCCAAAAAAATTTCAATAAAATCTCCATCATTCTGCAATAGCAAGACTTAAAAACTCCTTAAGTTTCTGCAAATACAACACCAATATCGATACCGGCAAGCTGTATTTCTCCAGTCATAAATGCTCCCTAAGATGCGCTCAGTTTAGTGGAAAGAAGTAGGAAGCCATTCGCGTTTCTGTTGCTTTCGATTGGGTTCCAGGCAATTTGAAGCGATTCAACTTTTTACTCATGAGAACTCTGTCCAGGTTTCTTGTAGCGAAGATCAACTCTGATGGCGGATGTTTTAAGAAAGCATTTTATTTTTTAAATTGCTATTCCACTAGGCCTTGCCAACATAGATTCCTTACCTTATCCGGACAAATCATGCGCGCTCCCTCAATCCAAAAAACAGTTATCGCCATTTTAATCTCGCAGCTTTTTATATCTGCCGCTTTTGCTGCAGATGAAGCCGCGCCAAGGTCTGCGATCGAGACCGTGGTAATCGATGCGCAACGAACCTCGAATGGCGTTGCACGCAAAGCCCAGGAAGAAGCATCAAACCTGATCAACCTCATGACAGTTGAAGAAATGAGAAAGCTGCCTGATGTGAATGTCGCTGAGTCGGTGCGGCGCATCCCGGGCATTTCCCTGGAAACAGATACTGGCGAGGGACGGTTCATCAATATCCGCGGTTTGGATGCCGATTTGAACAGTACCACCTTCGGCGGCCTACGCTTGCCGCCTTCGAATAATGCCTCCCCTTTTGGCGGCGGCCGTGCGGTTGCGCTCGATGCAATCCCTACCGGACTCGTCGGCGCCATTACGGTCACCAAAACTAATCTTCCTGAGCAGGATGCCGAAGCATTGGGAGGCACGATAGAAATCACACCGAAGACAGCTCCCGCCAATGGCAAGCCGTTCTTTGAGGGGAGGGTGGGCACCGGGCGAGAAGCCCTAAGGGGAACCAATATTGCCGACCTGTCTTTTTCGGGAGGCGGCCGTTTCGGCGGGAACGGTCCGACCCGGTCCGGTATCAGCGCTTATTCAGATAATCCATTTTCCCTTGTCGTAACGGGAACCTATTATGAAGACAAGCGCGGCATAGATGACGTGGAGCCGGCTTTTCTTGACGACGGCACACATTCTCCGCTTGCTTATGCCGGCTGGGATCAACGCTGGTATCAATACAATCGCAAGCGCCATGGCGTCGGTATCGATCTGGGATACCAGCCCGACGCCAGGAATAGTTACTACGTCCGCGCGTTTGATGCCGGATATACCGAAACGGTATTGCGTCAGCGCCTGACGGTAACTCCAGACGGAAATCCGGCCGCCACCGCAGGCGGATTTATCGATGGCTTGAGCGCCAACGGATTCGACAAAACGCTGCGCCAGGAAAAAGAAACGATCGACAATAAAGTATTTGTCGTCGGCGGAAAAAATGTCATGGATGCCGGCACCCTGGATTACCGCCTGGGATTCACTGAAGGCTCGTATGACAAAAAGCACGACTACAATTCCGACTTCAACTATACACCCGCTGCCGGAATACCTTTTATAGTGAATGGGACCACCGTCACTCCGCCCGCCGTCAACTACAACAATCTCGGCAAGGGCAACACGCCCGCCTTCAGCGTGTCAGGCACAGATTATCTGAATCCCGCCAATTACAACCTGGTTAAATTTCAAAACAGTACGATGAACATCACGGATAAGGAGTGGTCCCTCGCTGCGAATATGAAATTGCCTGTGAATTGGGGGAATTTCGAGGAGGAGAGCATCAAGACCGGCGCCAGTGCCAGAATGCGTACTCGTGAAGTTGCGGGGCAGCCGTACTCGTATGCAGGGATCCCTTCCATTCCACTGACTTCCGCTTCTTCAGGTCCCAATATCAGCTTCTACGACGGCGCTTATCAAAACGGCCCGCAACTGACTCCGGACTATCTGCAAAACGTATTGGCGGCAAACCAGGCGATTAGCGCCAATGACCGCATCAATGCCGCGCTCCAATACCAGAAGGACAAAGAGGATGTCTATGCTCTCTATGGCCAGTACCAGATGAAATCCGGAAAGCTTGGTGTGGTGACGGGATTGCGTGTAGAAACTACGCGATCTTCTTATGACGCCAACTCCAAAGGGGTGGACGCTGGCGGCAATGCATTTATAGCGCCTAGCAGCCAGGACAAGAGCTATACAAATTTCTTCCCGAGCGTACAGGCGCGCTATGAAATAGAACCATCGACCTTGTTGCGCGCGGCATTTTCCTCAACGATTGCGCGACCAGGGTTCAACCAGGTTAACGCATCATTGAACATCGATCCCAGCGCAAATATTGTTTCGCAAGGTAATCCTGGATTAAAACCGATTACCGCCAATTCTTTCGACTTCACGTTAGAAAAATATTTGCCTAACTCGGGAATCATTTCTGTCGGCCTGTTTGACAAGGAAATCAGCAACTATATCGCCAGTAATGTGACTAACCAAACCTTCCCCAATAACGGATTGTTTGCAGGATTCGTCGGCACAGCACGCGTATTTTCTTATACAAATATCAGCAAATCGCGGGCGACCGGGCTGGAGTTCAACTACGAGCAAAGGTTCAAGCAACTGCCTGGTATCTGAAGCGGACTGGGTGCCGGCGTCAATTACACCTACGTGGATTCGAAATTTGAAATTCGCCCCGGCGAGCATTCGAGCATGCCATCGACCTCCAAGAATACCGCCAATGCCAACGTTTTCTACGAGAAACAGGGTCTTAACTTGCGGCTTGGCGCCTACTATGTATCGCGCAACCTGTGGGCAATAGGCGGCAGCAGTGCCACAGATGTGTTCTCCGAACCGCGCATGTCGGTAGATTTCGGCAGCTCTTACGCCATTAACGACAACCTGTCGATCTATTTCAACGCAAAAAATTTAACGGACACGCCGCTGAAATTTGTAGAGGCCGGCTCGGGCCGCACCATCCAGCGTGAATTCTACGGCGCTACCTACCAGCTTGGCCTGACTTTGAACTATTAATCACGAGGAATAAATGACTATGAAGACCAACAACATCAAAGCTGTTTTATTTGTTGCTGCAACGCTGGCCGCGCCCTTGTCACAAGTTTCAAGCTACGCCGCAGAAACCCGCTATGCGGTATTGGACCACTGGACACTGGGGGATGCCAGCAAATGGGACTACACAGATATCGATGTAGTGCGCCATCGCTTATTTATTTCGAGGGGAGACCGCGTACAGGTGCTGGAACTTCCGTCCGGCAAACAGATAGGGGAGGTTCCCGGCACCAAGGGCGTCCACGGCGTCGCTTTTGCACAGGACCTTAAATTGGGCTTTACCAGCAATGGAGCCTCCAGCTCGGTCACAGTATTCGATCTTGATACCCTGCAAATCAAACAGGAAATCCCGAGTGCCGGCATCAATCCCGACGCCATTTTATATGAGCCCGGCTCTCATAAATTATTTGTCTTCAACGGAAAGAGCAACGACGTTACCCTGATTGACGCGGTAAGCCTTAAAACAATTGCGACGATTGCAGCGAGCGGCCGCCCCGAGTTTGCAGTGAGTGACGGCGCCGGCAAGGTGTTCTTTAATATTGAAGACAAGTCGGAAATGAATGTCATTGATGTGGCCACCAATAAGCTCGTGTCAAAATGGTCGCTAAAAGGCTGTGAAGAGCCTAGCGGCCTGGCCATCGATACTGCACATGCACGCTTGTTTTCTGTTTGCCAGAACAAAATTATGGTCGTGACCGATGCCAAAACAGGCCGCCGCATTGCCAATGTCGCGATAGGCGAGCATCCGGATGCAGTGATCTATGATGCGTCGACGGCGACTATTTACTCGTCCAATGGCGACGCCGGAGGAAGCTTGACCGTGATCCGTCAAGACGATGCAGACCGCTATTCAGTGATCGCGAATGTGGTTACCTCAAAAGGCGCTAAAACCATGGCAATGGACCAGGTTTCGAAGAAAATTTATCTTCCTACTGTGGTGGACAACAAATTCACGGTACTGGTTGCCGGTCCCAAATAAGTCCGTTTTGTGATTTCTCGCTGGCGACCCGTCTGGAGCGGGAGCTCCAGCGGGGAGTTTGTAAGTGGATGATTAACGGGAGCGTTAAAGGGGGCTGCATGAGTGTTTAAGCAGAAGCGCTCGAGCCCCGCCTGCGCGAGCAGGGATAGTTCTTCCCACAGATGCGGGCTGCATTGACAACATATCTAAACATCACCATACTCAGAACGGCTCTTCGGTCGATCATTATTTAGTTGACCGTCATTTACTATCTGCCTTGGTCTTACTATAAAAAATCCAGCATGAAATTGTCAAAGTCGTGGATCCTGATAGCTGCTCTGGCTACTTTGGGAAGTGGCGCCATCGTAGTCACGAATACCGGGCTATTCAGCCAGAACACAAACACTCAAGGCAAGGCTGAGAAGGGCGTGCCGGTAAAAATTACCATCGCTGAACGAAAAAACGCGCCGGCTTATTTGGATAGCATTGCAACCGTACAGGCTCTTAATACGGTCCTGGTGCGCGCCCGCGTGGACGGACAAATTGATCGCGTCCTTTTCAGCGAAGGCGCCGGCGTCAAACGAGGGCAGGTACTGGTCGAGCTAGACAGGCGGCCGTTTGAAGTTCAATTGCGATCGGCAGTAGCCCAGAAAGCGAAAGACAATGCCCAGTTGGAGAATGCCAAACGTGATCTGGAGCGGTATGAAATCCTGGCCAGGCAAGATTCCATCGCGATCCAGACCCTGGATACCACGCGCGCCAGCTATGAGCAATTGCGCGCGACGGTAGATGCCGACCAGGCGCAGATCGAGCAGGCTCAGTTGCAACTCAACTACGCCACCATTAAAGCACCCATGGATGGCAGGGTCGGCGCACGACTGGTGGACGCCGGAAATATCGTGCATCCGGGTGATGCGAACGGTATTGTGGTCATCAGTCAATTGCATCCCGTGTCTGTCAGCTTTTCGCTGCCGCAATCCTTACTCCCCATTCTCAAAGAGCAGCAAGAGCGTAAGGCCAGGCGTGTTCAGGCACTTTCAACGGATGGCGCCGCAGTGATAGATGAAGGAAAGCTGAGTTTGATCGAGAGCCAGATTGATACCGCCACAGGTACGATACGGTGTAAGGCCACATTCGACAATCCCAAGGAGGCATTGTGGCCCGGCGCCTTTGTGACGATCAGGGTGTTGATGGATGAGCTGCCGAATGCGGTCACGGTGCCTGCTGCGGCTATCCAGCCTAGCAGTCAGCGGCCCTTCGTCTATGTTATTGATCCCAGCAATACGGCACAAGTCAGAGAGGTAACGCCCGGCCCGGCATCAGGCCCTGACACTGTCATACTCGGTGGATTATCGGGTGGCGAACAGGTTGTCGTCGAGGGCCAGTTTCAGTTGGAGGCCGGCAAGCGGGTGATTATCTCTACTGCGGCCAAACCGTCCGCCACTTCCCAAGTCGCCAAACCCTGATGCCACCGGCCGGACGCTATGCACGATAGCAACTTCAATTTCTCAGCCTGGTTCATTCGCAGGCCCATCGCCACATTTCTTTTGATGCTTGGCATCCTGTTTGTCGGTGTGGCCAGCTATTTGCAATTGCCGATAGCGGGTGTGCCGCAGGTAGACATACCGACCATTTCCGTTAATGCCAGCTTGCCTGGCGCCAGCGCGGAAACGGTAGCGACCTCGGTGACGTCGCCTTTGGAACGGGCGCTCGCTATTTTGCCCGGAGTTACTTCCATCACTTCCAGCAGTTCGCTAGGCTCCAGTTCCATCGTTGTGCAATTTGACCTGGTGCGCAGTGTCGATGCCGCCGCGGTCGATGTGCAGAGTGCGATTAACTCAGCTTTAGGGGACCTGCCCAAGAATTTACCTCATCCTCCGACATTCGAGAAAAAAAATCCTTCGGATGCGCTACTGATGACAATCGCGGTGTACTCCGATACCTTGCCCATAGGCGCAGTTGATGACTATGTAGAGAATTACCTGACACCGGAGATATCCAGAGTGCGTGGCGTGGGCGCGATTGACTATCATGGACAGCAGAAGCCGGCGGTCCGGATTCAGCTTGATCCGGGAAAGGTCGCCGGCCTGGGCCTGACGCTGGAAGATGTGCGGCAACGCATCAGCGAAGCGACGGCCAACGGCCCTAAAGGGACATTGAACGGACCCCGCCGGAGCATTACCCTGGATACCAATGATCAGCTCAGCGAATCGGCCCAGTACGGCGAGATAGCGCTGGCGAGCAACAATGGCGCCACGGTGAAATTGCGTGATGTAGGAAGCGTCAGGAACGGCGTCGAGGATGTCAAGCAAAGCGCATGGGTAGGCAAACACCAGGCGGTAATGATTGATGTCCACAAGCAAATCGGCTTCAACATCAACACGACGGTCGCGAAGATTAAAGAGGTTTTGCCCTCGTTGCAACGCAGCCTGCCTCCCTCCGTGCACCTGGTCTTGCTGGGCGACAGGACACAGACCATACGTTCCTCGGTGGACGATGTCCAGTTCACACTGGCGCTGACTTGTTTGCTCGTCATCCTTGTCGTCTATGTTTTTTTGGGTAGCCTGCGCGCGACGCTGATACCGGCGATAGTGATTCCCCTATCCCTGTTCGGCACGATGGCAGTGATGTATGTCCTGGGTTACAGCCTCGATAATGTATCCCTGATGGCGCTTACCATTTCTATCGGCTTCGTCGTCGATGATGCAATCGTGATGCTGGAAAATATTCTGCGTCATATCGAGGAAGGCATGGCTCCTGAGGAGGCTGCGCACAAAGGTTCGGGCGAAATCGGATTCACAATTTTTTCCATGACCATCTCCCTGATTGCAGTATTTATCCCGCTGCTCTTCATGAGTGGGCTAGTCGGGCGCCTGTTCCGGGAATTTGCCGATACTGCGGCAATCGCTATTCTCATCTCAGGCATAGTCTCGCTGACGCTGACGCCGGTGTTGTGCTCGCTCTTCCTGAAAGCCCACCATTTGGAACAGAGAGGCTGGTTTCATCGCCAATGCGATGCCTGGATTGAAACCATGCGGCAAGCCTATGCACGCAGTTTAAACAAGGTTTTAAAGCACCAGCCACTTACCCTCACCGTGATGATTGCCACGCTGGGCTTGACAATTGGTATGTATGCCTATATTCCAAAAGGATTTTTTCCGCAGCAGGACAACGGATTGATTGCCGGGGTGACGGAGGCGTCACCCGATATTTCCTATCAGGCGATGCTGCAGCAAATGCAGGCCCTGGCAGACACCGTCAAACGGGACGACGATATCCAGAATGTCTATTTCTGGATCGAGGGTGACCCATCCACGAATGTCGGCAGGATGTTGATCGACCTGAAGCCGTTTGGCGTGCGGCATGCCTCCGTCTATGACGTGATTGAACGGATTAAGCCGCGCGTCAAAAACTTTCCTGAGATTGTCTTGCATCTCCAGGCACGGCAGGATCTGCAGGTCGGCGCGCGCTTTAGTAAAACCCAATTCCAGTACACCTTACGCGACACCAATCTGGCGGAATTGCACGATTGGACGCCCAGGATGCTGCAAGCACTACGCTCCATTCCACAGATACGCGATGTAGAGGGAGACACCGAGCCTACCGCGCCGCGGCTGAATATAGTATTGGATCGCGACGCAATGGCGAGGCTCGGTGTCAGCACGCAGGCAGTGGATGACACTCTGTACGATGCCTTTGGGCAGCGGCAAGTGGCGAGTTTTTATACGCAGGTCAGCGTCTATAGGGTGATTCTGGAGGTTGATCCGCGCTTCCAGTTGGACGAGGCAGCACTGAGTCGTATCTATGTTCCCGGTAAAAGCGGTACCCCCGTACCGTTGGCTGCGATCAGCAAGTTGAGCCTGTCGGCGGCGCCGTTAACCGTCAACCATGACGGGCAGTTCCCGGCAGCGACCTTGTCTTTTAATTTGGCGCCTGGCCGGTCATTGGGCGACGCGATCGACGCCATTAACGCCAAAGAGCGGGCCGTCGGCAAACCTGCCGGCCTTACGACTATTTTTGCCGGGACTGCACAAGCTTTCCAGGAGAGTCTGGCCAATCAGCCTTTCTTGATCATGGCAGCATTGCTGGCTATTTTTATCGTTCTCGGCATTCTGTATGAGAGCGTCATCCATCCCATTACCATCATGTCGACGCTTCCTTCAGCCGGTATCGGCGGACTGCTGGCGCTGATGTTGCTTCATTATGATTTTTCCCTGATTGCGTTGATCGGTATTATTTTGCTTATCGGCATCGTTAAAAAGAATGGGATCATGATGGTTGACGTGGCCATTACCGAAGAGAATCGGGGACTGGCGCCTGTCGATGCAATTTATCGAGCCTGCTTATTGAGGTTCCGCCCTATCATGATGACCACGATGGCAGCCTTATTGGGGGCCATACCGCTGGCGGTGGGGGCGGGAGCTGGCTCCGAGTTGCGCAGGCCCCTGGGTGTCGCCATGGTCGGCGGCCTGCTTTTGTCCCAGGTTCTCACGCTGTACACAACGCCGGTGGTTTATCTTTACATGGACAGGATTGTTTATCGGATTCGCCGCCTGCGCCCGAATTGAAGGGGCCTGCCAGCACAGGCAGCGCTTGCCGTCAGATATTATTGTTGGTAATTCTGCATTTGCCATAAGCGCATGAAGCGATGGAAAAACCAGACTACGCGTACTTCAACTGGCCAGCGTCACGGCAAGTATCCCTCCGTATGCATCTGTTGCAAAGTGTAAGATCACGGCAATATTCCTTTGCAAAGCGTAAACTTATAATTGCCAATTGCGGTTCAATCCTGGTTGGCGCCGGGTATGAATCGTCCACAGCAAGATAAGGACAAGGTCATGAACAGATATCTCTTCAGTTTGCTGGTGATAGCCGGCATCGGTACAGCATATGCGGGGGAAGCCAAGGTGACATGGCAGAACCCCGACAGTTATACCGATGTGCGTCCCGCCAGTGAAAGCAAGACAGGCTTTCAGTCCAGGGTATTCAAAACCCTGGATGGCGTATTCGACAGCCTCGCAAAACAACTGCCGGACGGATATAAATTGCAGATAACGGTCACCGACCTGGATCTGGCCGGCGACGTCAAACCCATGCGAGGGGGCATGCAAGATGTCCGCGTGATAAAAGACATAGACTGGCCACAAATTTCTTTCAGCTATGTGCTCAGCGACCCGCAAGGCAAGCAGGTGGCGGCGGCCAAGGAGGAATTGCGGGATATCAACTTCAGGTCCGGCGTCAGCATCAATACCGGCAATAGCTTCTATTATGAAGAAGCCATGCTGAAGGACTGGTTTAAAAAGCAGCAGGATAAAAAGCTTTTCCCTGCAAAATAGAAGGCTCTTCCTTTAAATAAAAATGTCGTTCAGAAACTGCTGAACGGCATTTTTGTTTGGTTTCATATCAGTCCGGTAACTATCCTCAATCCGATGCCTGGCAAAGCTTGCTGGCCTTGTAGGCGGTAACAAAATCATCGAAGCTGCCGTGGTCATCCTGCTCTATTGCCTGCTGTTCCGCCAGTGAATCGCTGGCCAACTGGCTGAAATAAGCATTCTCTTCGGCAGTGGGAGGATGGGCCCTGAAGTGGCGCGCATGTTGCTCGCTTTGATGCAGGCCGAAACGCAAAAAGGAATTGCCGTGCTCACGCAAGGAACGCATTACCTGCGCAGACGGCGTTAGCTCGGGGTCCTGCAGCTTTTCTTTTTGCTTCGCCATGCTCACAGCGTGTTCATCGCCGCCACGCTGTGCGTCCAGCAATGCAGCTATCGGCTGCATGCGCTGTAGCAGCTCCTGGCCCCATGCCTGCAGCGTGACGGCTTGGCCGTTGCGTTGCAAAGCGAGCCCAGGACGGCGGCCATCCTTGACGGTGGCGGCAAAATTTTTCGCATAGACGAGGCTTTGTTCGGCATCGATGGCCGGACTGTCGTCCAGTGCGCAAAACAGCAGGAAAGCATCAAGGAAACGCGAAGTTTCCAGGGCTATGCCCACCGGTTCAAAAGGATTGACGTCCATGCAGCGGATTTCCACGTATTGCACGCCGCGTGAGCAAAGCGCCTGGATAGGGCGCTCGCCGCTACGGATGACCCGTTTCGGGCGTATCGTCGAATAATATTCATTCTCTATTTGCAGCAGCGTGGTGCTGATCTGTATCCATTCGCCGTCGCGCTTGGTGCCGAACTTTTCATAGGGCGGGTAAGGTTTGTTGACCGCGCTGGTCAGTCTGTTGACATAGTCGTCCAGGCTGTTTTCCTGGGGCGACAAGCCCGATTGGGCGTCATTCTGGTAGCCCAGGTCGCTCATGCGTAAGCTGGTTGCGTAAGGCAGGTACAGGGTGTCGTCAGACAGCTCTTGCAACTGGTGCTCGCGGCCGCGCAGGAAACTGCGCGACAAGACCGGCGAAGCGCCGAACAGATACATCAGCAGCCAGCTGTAGCGGCGGAAATTGCGTATCAGCGCCAGATAGCTTTCCGACTGGAACTCCTTGGCGGAGCCGGCTACTCCCTCCTTGGCCTGCAGCATCTGCCATAAGGCTTCCGGCAGTGAATAGTTGTAGTGTATGCCTGCAATGCACTGCATTGCTTTTCCATAGCGCAAGGCCAGGCCGCGTCTATACACGTGCTTCAGCATGCCGATATTGGACTTGCCGTACCAGGCGATCTCTATATCCTCTTCCGGCGGCAAGGCGCAGGGCATGGATTCGCTCCACAACAGTTCATCGCCCAGTTTGGTGTAGGCGAACCGGTGTATGGTTTCCAGCTTGTCCAGTGTCAGCGCAATATCGGATTCCGCAGGAGTGATGAACTCCAGCAGGGTTTCGGCATAGTCGGTCGTAATCTGCGGATGGGTGAGGGCGGAGCCCAGGGCAAGCGGATGCGGTGTTCTGGCCAGGTCGCCGCTGCGCGTGACGCGCAAGGTTTCCCTTTCTATGCCGCGCAATCCTTGTCCCAGCAGCGGGCGATGTTCATCAGTGGCCAGTAATGCCAGGCGGCTGGTCAATTGACTCTTCATAGGCTTTCCCTGTAATTGTGTACTGCATATTCGGTGGACGAGAGATTAACCGAAAATGCGAATTCGCGTATCCGGGCGGTCAATTTTGCGCGGCGGACGCAGCTTGACATCCCTGCGAATTTAATAAACAAAAAAGCAATATTTATTGCGCGGCAACGATATCGTTGACGGCGCCCAGCGCCTGCTGTTTTCTAGCATCCAGCCAGATGCGATAGACCAGCAGCGCGACCTGGGCATCGTCGGCCGCATATTTGATCTGGCGCTCGCTGAGCTCGGCTGCGGCCCAGTTGGAGGTAGAGGTTTTCTTCGATTTTTGCAGCTTCATGCCGAAATACTTGGCAACCGCGGTTTTCGCTCCCATGTCGTTGCGCTTTGCCTCACGCATCGCCCTGGACAGGTCCAGTACATTTGCCACCTGTATTCCCAGGCGGGAATGCAGGCGCCTGGTATCTTCACTGAGGCCGAAGCCTACCTTCAGGATAGCGCTTGATTCCAGGATTGCCTTTACCGCGTCGAGATTGGATAAGCGCAATACCGGAAACAGGAAGGCCCGGGTGTCCGTCGCCAGTTGAATCAAATGGGGTCCGTCCGAATTCTGGCCCTTTAAAAAAATCGGCTTGGATTCGGTATCAAAGCCCAGCACGTCTGCAGTGCACAGTACCGCAAACGCCTGGTCCATCTGATCCTGGGAACGCACCACCAGTACGTCACCCGGATGTATTCCGGGGTAGGGCGGCAGGCTGATTTCGGTTTCGGTAGTCATAAGCGGGATCATGACACAAATTGAGGTGTTTTTATTTCAGGAAAAGAGGGGGTGAAAATAATAAAGGGACCGCATTTTGCGGCCCCTTTCACTATTGGCGCTGCCCCTAGTGGGGCTTTATCGCGGTTTCAGGCATTTTACCCGAGCGCCCGACTGCCAACAGCACCAGCCATTTCAACATCCTGTAGATGAACCTGACCAGGATTATCGTCAAAAGGGCTTCGACCAAGGTCGCCACAAATGCGTACGCAGTGTTCCAGCGCTCTTCTCGCCGGCGGAACTTGGCAAAAGCGCGATCCCTGGAAATTTCTATGCTGTCATAGAAAGTCGGCACTACCAGCAAGGTGAGGATAGTGGAAGTGATGGTTCCGCCTATGATGGCCACTGCCAGCGGACGGTAAAATTCACCGCCTTCGCCGAGGCCGATGGCAACCGGCATCATGCCGGCAATCAGCGCAAAGGTCGTCATCAGGATAGGGCGCAGACGCATGCGGCCGGCATACATCAGCGCATCTTCACGGTCATAGCCCTCGGCCTCGCGCTTGCGGGCGCAATCCAGCAGCAAAATCGCATTCTTCGCCACCAGGCCCATCAGCATGATGATGCCGATGAAGCTCATCAGGTTCAAGGTGCCATGGGTCAGCAGCAGGCTGATTACCACGCCTATCAGGCTCAGCGGCAAGGACAGCATGACCGCTATCGGCGCAGTGAAAGAACCGAACTGCATGACCAGGATCAGGTACATCAGGCCTATACCCATCACCAGCGCGATACCCATTTCACTGAATACCTCCTGCTGGTCGCGCGCGGCGCCGCCCAATTCCAGGCCGTAGCCTTGCGGGAAGTCCATTGCCTTGGCGATCTTCAGCGCATCGGCGGTCACTTCGCCAGGTGAGCGGCCCTGTGCATTCGCCGATACCGCGATCATGCGTTTGCTGTCCACGTGCTGGATCTGCGCCGGTCCCTTGCCCATGGTGATGGTGGCAATCTGGTCCAACGGTACCATCATGTTGCTGCCGCCTACCGCAACCGGCAGGTGCTCGATATTTTCCGGCCTGACGCGATCGTCAGGATGCAGGCGTACCGCAACGTCGCGCGATTCGCCGGTAGGGTCTACCCAGTCGCCGACCTCAACCCCGGCAAATGCAACACGCAGGGCTTGCGCCGCATCGTTGACCGAAATGCCGAGCGAGTTGGCCAGGCCGCGATTCAACTCTATCTGCAACTCGTCCTTGGGCGCCAGTTCGGACAAGCCGACATCGACTGCCCCAGGCACCTGGCGCAGCTTCTCCATGAAATCGCTGGTGATCGCGATCAGACGGCGCGCATCAGGCCCGTGAAACTGGATCTGCACCGGTTTGCGCGCGCCATTATTCAGGTCATCCAGCACCACGAACTCGCCACCCACCATGGTCGCCATCAATTTGCGCAAATCTCCCGCCACTTCTATCGACGAGCGGCGCTTGTACTTTGTGGTCTTACCTATGTCGACATACACACGGCCGCCGGAAGGGTTGATGGTGCTGTTGGTGGCGATGGTTTCCTTCATGGTACGCGCCAGTTCAGCGGCCTTTTCCACCTTCATGCGCACATAGTCCAGGCTGGAACTCGACGGCGTGCGGATTTCAATCGCGATAATGCCGTAATCTGAAGTCGGCAGGAAGCTGGAGCCGCCCTTGGTGATGTGCAGGCCAATCGCGCCGGCAAGGCTGAGGCCGGCAATCAATGCCATCCAGCGCCGGTGATGCAGCGCCCATGCAATGACGCGGCCATAGCGGTCAGCCTGGTGGTCGAACCAATGGTTGAAATGCGACAGCCACAGGCTGATGCCTTTCTTGGGCTGTAGATGATGGCCAACCGGATCGCCCCAATAGGCCGACAGCATAGGGTCCAGCGTAAACGAGATGAACAGGCTGACCAGTACCGAGGCCGCCACGGTGAGCGCGAAAGGGCGGAACCATTCGCCGGAAATACCCGGCATGAACGCGACCGGGATGAACACCGCGATAATCGAGAAAGTCGTCGCTGCGACGGCCATGCCTATCTCGCGGGTACCGGCGCTGGCGGCAGTGCGCCGGTCCGAGCCCATCTCCATATGCCGGACGATATTTTCCCTGACCACGATGGCGTCGTCGATCAACACGCCTATCGCCAGCGACAAGCCGAGCAGTGTCATGAAATTCAGCGTGAAACCACACAGCCATACTGCGATGAATGCCGCAATCACCGAGGTGGGCAGGCTAAGCGCCGTAATCAACGTGGAGCGCCATGAATTCAGGAATACGTACACCACAAAAATAGTCAGCACCGCGCCGAACATCAACGCATCAATGACATTATTGAGGCTGCTTTCTGCATCCTTGCCACCATCCTGCGTGACTTCTATCGTCGTGCCTTTCGGCAGCGTCTTGTTGACCTCGTCGACCAGGTCGCGCACCTTGTTGGCGACGCTAACCGTGCTGGCGTCGCGCGAGCGGGTAATTGAAAGGCCGACATTCGGCAAGCCGTTACGCATGCTGAAGCTGTTCAGCTCGGCAAAACCGTCTGCCGTCGTTGCAATCTGGCCCAGCCTGACCACTTCATCGCCGCGCCGCCTGACGATCACATTTTCAAACTCGGCCGGCGTTCCTATGCGGCCTACCAGCCGTATGCTTTGCTCGTCCAGCACACCGCGTATCTTGCCCACCGGGGCAGTTGCATTCTGGTTGCGCAAGGCGGCTACCACGTCGGCAATCGAAACATTGTATTCGCGCAGTTTCTCCGCGCGCAGCAGGACGCTGAGTTCCCTTTTCAGCGAGCCGCCCACATCTACCGTCGCTACGCCGTCTATGCCGCGGAACTTATCGGCCAACTGGTCTTCCGCCAGCCGCGAGATCTCTGCATGGCTCTGGCTCTTGGAGGACAGGGCCAATTGCATGATAGGCTGGGCGGACGGGTCGATGCGCTGCAACACAGGTTCGCGCATTTCCAGCGGCAGCTTGTAGCGCACCGAGCCGATTGAATTCCTGATCTCGTCCGACGCCTCAATCATGTTCTTCTTGAAGTTGAACTGGATCACAATGCTGGCGCTGCCTTCGCTGGCCGTAGACCGCATCTGGTATACGCCGGAGATGCTCTGCAGGGATTTTTCGATGCGGTTGATTACTTCCCGTTCCACCGTCTCCGGGGAAGCGCCGGGGTAGGGGATGCTGACCACGATCAGCGGCAGCTCCACATCGGGCCTTTCGTTCACCTTCAATTTTTTCAGCGCCAGCAAGCCCAGGCACATCAGGGCGATGATGATGACGATGGTCGCGATGGGGCGCTTGATACTAAAGTCGGATAAGAACATGGTTTATTTCCCCGCTGTGCCTGAGGACGCGCCACCGGATGGCATTGCAGCCACCGCAGAGGCTACTGTAGACGAAGGCGCGAGCGTCACCTTTTGCCCGTCCTTCATTGTCGATACCGGATTACGTACTACTTTATCTCCGTCTGCGAGGCCGCTGCGTACCACGAAGTCACCGCGGCGCTGGTCGCGTTCCCCCAATACCAGGTTGGTCTTGTTGACCGCGCCGTTTTTCACCAGCCATGTAAACGCGGAATCGCCATTACGGACCAGGGCAGACTCCGGTATCATCAAAGTGGAAACCGTGGATGCCTCTATCCTGCCCTCTGCATACAGGCCGGATACCTTGGGCTGATTACTGTCAATAAAGTTGACCAGTACTTCCACCTGGCGCGTAGTGGGATTGGCAGCGGGATCTACCCGCTTGACCTTGCCTGCAAATAGCTGCTGGCCATAGCCGTTGACCCTGAAATCGACTACCTGGCCGATTTTTACGCTGCTGATCCTGTCCGCTGAAACAAAGCCCTCGAAACGCATGCTGTTGGGGTCGATGACCTTGACCAGTTCTTTACCTATCTGCGCGGTGTCGCCGGCAGACACCTTGCGCTCGCTGATGATGCCTTCAAACGGCGCGCGCACTTCAGTGCGCTGCAGTTGCTGGCGGGCCTGTGCCGAACGGGCCTTGGCCGCAACCAGGTCGCTTTGAGCATTATTGCGGCGGATTTCTGCATCTTCCAGTTGCGAAGTCGACGTCATGCCGGAGGCGCGCAGGGTTTTCAGGCGCTGGAACTGGCGCTCGGACTGGTCCAGGCTTTGCCCGGAAGCGCGCACCGCGGCTTCGGCAGAGTTCAGGCTGTCTCGTATCGAGGTATCGTCCAGCCTGACCAGCAGGTCGCCGCGCTTGACGGTTTCACCGTTTTCCTTCAATACCTGCAGTACCACGGCAGACACTTCAGCCCGCAAGTCGGCGCGGCGCTCAGGCTGGATGGAGCCGGTTATTGCGGGCCCCGAGGACAGGGCGTTGTTCTGTACCGTGATCAGATCTTCAGGAGAGATCAGCAAAACGACAGCGCTGGCCGATGCAGAAGCCGATTTGGCGCTCGCGCTTCCTTCTGCATTTTTCCCTACCTTGTCGGATCCTTTGCTGCATGCGGCAAGGGATAGGGCAATAGCGACGGCTAACAGGGTCTTGCGCAACATTTGTGATCTCCGTTTGTATAATTAGACAGATTGGAGCGGTAAAAGTAAAAGAAGTTCAACCGCGGACGCGAACGTATACGTAGGGCCGTAACACGATGTCAGCGGCCATTCCGATACGACGTTGAGGGGGAGTTATATTTATATATAGCGCTGCGGCACGATATGCATTTCCGTACTTTGTTTTGGGCAGCGCATCGGGATTTTGCAGCTATTTAGCTGCTTTGACAAGTAATTATGAAAGGAAGTTTACACCGCCAGGAAGGTATTGTGCAGAAATTAAGCAAAACACACTCGCCAATGGATAGACAGGATACAGTGTTAGCTTCAAGTTAACTCCATCTAAGGTCGCGCAAGATATTTGTACCGGTCGATATGACCTATGGTTGCTGCATGTGTCGCGCAAGCCATAGGCAGGTGAGCATTGCTGCCGGGCACGCGGTTGAGTTTCGCCCACCTATAACTTATACTCCGGGGCGCGTGACAAAATCACCGCGCCACGTCGCTTGCCGGCAACACCCTGCCTGAAAAGCGGCAATTGTATTTTAATTTTTTTGCCATTAACCCTAATTACTGCGGCAATCATCGCATGGCCCGACCAGGCTGCATGACCTTGATCCGCGCGGAGCCATAAGCATGACCGCTTTCATCTTCAATGAACTCAATTTCGACAACCACGAACAAGTGGTATTTGTCTCCGAAGCAAAATCCGGGCTGAAGGGTATTATCGCCGTCCACAATACCAATCTTGGCCCTGCGATGGGCGGTTGCCGTATGTGGAATTATGCGTCCGAAGCACACGCTGTCAACGACGTGCTGCGCCTGTCGCGCGGCATGACCTATAAAAATGCGGTTGCCGGCCTGCCCATAGGCGGCGGCAAGAGCGTTATCATCGGCAATCCCAAGACAGACAAGACTCCGGCCCTGTTTGAAGCGCTGGGAGAAGCGCTGGAACGCCTCGGCGGCCGCTACATTACGGCGGAAGACGTAGGCACCAGCCCTGCGGACATGGCCCACGTCGCCACCAAGACCCGCTATGTCGCCGGACTGGGCGATAGCGGAGATCCTTCCCCATTCACGGCACTGGGTTGCTTTGTTGGCGCGCAGGCTGCCGTCAAGCACCAGCTGAAGCGCGATTCCATGGAAGGCCTGGTTGTCGCATTGCAAGGCCTGGGCCATGTCGGTTACGACTATGCGCGTCGTTTGCACGCTGCCGGAGCCAAGCTGATCGTTGCCGATATCGATGAAGCGGCCCTGGAGCGCGCGAGGACAGAGCTGGGAGCGGAAATCGTTTCCACCACGGCGATCTACGATGTGCAGGCGGATATCTACGCGCCTTGCGCACTGGGCGCCACGCTGAATCCGGATACCTTATCCCGCATGAAGGTCAAGATCGTGGCCGGCGCTGCCAATAACCAGCTGGCAACTGCCGACATCGGCGACCTGCTGCGCCAGAAAGGCGTGTTGTACGCGCCGGATTTCGTCATCAACGCCGGCGGCATCATCAAGGTATGCTACGAGTACCTGAACAAGCCGCAAGCCGACGTAGAAGCGCACGTGCGTGAAATTGGCGATACTCTGGCTGAAGTATTTGCCCGCGCCGATCGCGAAGGCCGCTCGACCAGCGTAGTAGCCGACGAAGTCGCCGAGGCACGCTTCAAGCGCTAACGATTATTCCTGCTTTGCAGGAAATAACGACAGCCGCTCGCCGCTTGGCCAGCGGCTGTTTTTTTATGGCCGCACCTGCAAAGTCCTGATCTGCGCATTTTTTGCGCAAACGATGGGTAATTCTAGGACTCTCGAAGCGGCTCCTTGCCTTTATGCCGATCCAACACGACAAGAAGCAGGGCGATGGCTACGAATCCGATCAGTATGCCGGTCGAATTCAGCGCGACCTGGGCGTAGCCCAGCTGGCCGGCGTCAATAAAGTGGTAGGGGTATAGTCCAAATGCGGCCCCGCGCAACAGCGCATAGACGAGGTACAGCGCCGGAAACAAGGCCCAGCCCAGGACATCGCGCCAGCGCAGGAAAGCCTTGGGCACAAACAGCCACCAATAGAGTAGAAACAGCAGCGGCATTACATCATGCAAGAGCCGGTCTGCCACCAGTTGCCATCCTTGCGGCTGCCATAAATGCCGCAGCAGCAGGCTATAAGCGAGTCCAACCAGCGTGATGTAGGCAGCTATTGCGCTGACCACGGAAGGCCGGCTGAAAAATGGATTGCTGCCGGCCATTCCAGGCCTGACAGATGCACTCAGTGCCAGTGCGGCCAGGATATTGGCCAGCACAGTAAAGAAGCTCAGAAAATTGAACAGCCCGCCTATCAGGCTTTCACCGCTGGCGTAGCGAATTGCGAGAACAATGTACAACTGCATGCCGAGCGCCGCCCACGCCAGGAGCGAGGCGCCTAGCGCATACCAGTGCATCAATCGGGATTGCCCTGCTTTCATTGACCCCACATATCCTCCTGAAGAGCGTGCATCGCCGGATTGGATGCCTGCAGGGAGCGGAAAGGCGCGCTTGCATGAAACCGGGAATTGCGAAGCACTATACTATGTTGCATGACCGCTCGCCAGCGGGCGGCCGGTTTTGCCGCATCTAAGGCAAGGAAGAATTTGCTGAATGTGTTGAAATTCGCGGCCATATCCGGTAGTCTCCGCGCTTCCATTTCATATTGAGCGTTATAGCAACGGCGCTCGCCGCAAATTTTTGCCGATGGAATTTTCCCTCGGCGTTCGAACCAGGCTACAGCTTCATCACGATTTCCGACATGACCGTTCTTATCGCCACCGACGTATTTGGCATTACCCCTGCAGTACACAGCCTGGTGAGGAGCCTTGGCCGCAATTGCGTGCTGGTTTCACCTTTCGACGACGCCAATAGCCGCTACCAATCCGAGCAATTAGCCTATCAGGCATTTCTCGCCGGCGGCGGCGTCGCCCGCTATGCGGCCAGGATACAGTCCGTCATGGCCAAAGGCGCGGCCGACATAAGATTTGCAATTGGTTTTAGCGCAGGCGCCTCTGCACTCTGGCTGGCCAGTACAACGCCCGGCTTTAGCCGCCTTCACATGCTGACGCTGTTTTATGGCTCGCGCATACGCGACTACGCAAACCTGATGCCGCTGTGTCCGGCGCGCCTGGTCTTTGCCGAACGGGAGCCGGCATTCGAGCCCGCTGCACTGGCGGCCGAACTGGCAGCAAAAGGGCGTAGCGTAGAACTGGCAAAGAATACCTCGCACGGATTCATGAATCCCTATTCGGGCGGATTTTGCGTCAAGTCGCAAGCCCGCTACACTGCCGAACTGGCGGAGATGTTGCAAGATGCGGAAGTGGAGCACAGCGCCGAGCTAGCCTAAACCAATTCAGGCACCGGAAAAGAAAAAGGCTTAAACGTTTTGCGTTTAAGCCTTTTTTGCTTGCCTACCGGCTCTTCAGCCTGCAGTCACACAATGCGTTGCCTGAAGGTCAGACCTTGTTCGTCTTCTTTTCGCGGGCCACCCAGTACAGGGCCAGGATGATCAGCGCATAAGGAATCAGGGACAGTGCATCGGCATTGCCGCCTTCAAAGAAAGGATTGTTCCTGGTCGACCATTCGCCGACCACCTTGTCGAAATTGGTCAGGATACCGGCTGTAAATGCGATGACGATACCCGCCAGCGCGCCGCCGGCGATATAGCCGGAAGCCAGCAACACGCCGGAGCTGCGGTCGCCCGCCGCCTGTTTCTCATCTTCCGACATATGCTTGTTGTGTTCCAGCTTATTGTTGCGGCGGTCTACCAGCCAACGTATCATGCCGCCGACGAACAAGGGCGCGGAAGAAGACAGGGGCAGGTACACGCCGACTGCAAACGCCAGCGAGGGGATGCCGGCCATTTCCAGCACCAGTGCGATCATCACGCCGAACAAGACCAGCGACCAAGGCAACTGGCGATCCAGGATGCCCTTGATGATATAGGACATCAATACGGCTTTAGGCGCATCGTATTTTTTCACTTCGCTGCCGTCAGGGCGCTTGTTGTAGGCGCCGTTGATGCCCGGATCCACCAGGTAGACTACCTTGCCGGCATTGTCCACCAGGTATTTGCCGGCGGGGCCGCCCACGGTGTCGAGCTTGTGCCAGACTTTATAGCTCGCCTTGTCCTGCTCGGCTTGCGGACCTTGCAACTGGTCGGTATCGGTCAGTTTGGACACATCGGTGCTCAGGTTGGGAGCAACTTGGGCTGCCGGCACATACACGGTGCCGGCGTCATTCAGTTTCAGCAAGATAGGGCCCAGGATCAGTGCGGAGGAAAAGGCGCCGGCCAGGATCGCATATTGCTGGAACTTAGGCGTGGAGCCGACCAGGAAGCCGGTTTTCAAGTCTTGCGACGTGGTGCCGGCATTGCTGGAAGCGATACAGACAATCGCACCCACCGACAACGCAGTCACATAGTATTGGCCGCCGGTCCAGCCCATGATCAGGAAGATCAGGCAGGTAAACAGCAGGGTTGCCACGGTCATGCCGGAGATAGGATTGGACGAGGAACCGATTTCACCGGTCAGGCGCGAAGACACGGTAGCAAACAGGAAGCCGAACACCAGGATCAGCAGGGCGCCCAGCAGGTTCATATGCAAAGGCGTCGCCACGGTAATGATCGCAATGATTGCCAGACAGCCGATGATCACCCATTTCATGGGGATGTCCTGGTCGGTGCGCAAGGGAGCGCTGATCGTTGCGGCAGCGCCTTTACCCATGCCTGCCAGGCCGGCAGACAGGCTGCGCCAGATCGTAGGCATCGCGCGTATCAGGCTGACCAGGCCGCCGGCGGCAACTGCACCCGCGCCTATGTACAAAATATAGGCGCTGCGGATGTCATGCGGCGCCATTTCGCTGATCAGTTTGGTGCCCGGGCTGACCGGCACGCTCAGCGCATCGCCGAAAAATTTGATCATCGGGATCAGCAGCAAGTAAGACATGACGCCGCCGGCCGCCATCACGGAAGCGATGCGCGGGCCGATGATATAGCCTACGCCCAGCAATTCCGGCGATACCTCTGCGCCGATGGAACCGCCCTTGAGCGGTGCGCCAAATGCCACTTCCGGCGTATCTTTCCAGCCCTTGAGGGCCACGTTGGCTATCTTGTACAGCAAGCCGATACCGAAGCCGCCGAAGATGATCGCGGCGCGCTTGCCTGCATCATCCTGCGCGCCGGGCTGGGCGGTTTCGCCGGCGGCTTCGCGCGAGGCCGGTGTTGCCGCAGCCATCAGGACCGCCGCGCAAGCCGTGCCTTCCGGGTATTTCAATTCATTGTGCTGTTCGACGATCATCGTGCGGCGCATAGGGATCATCATCAGGATGCCCAGCAAGCCGCCCAGCATTCCAACCAGCATCACGCGCGAGATTTCCAGATCAAAGCCCAGGATCAGGATGGCCGGCATCGTGACGCCCAGGCCAAAAGCCAGCGATTCGCCGGCAGAGCCTGCAGTCTGGGTAATACTGTTTTCCAGGATGGTGGAATCCTTGCCGCCCATCTTGTTGAACATGCGGAACAGCGTGATCGCAATCACCGCCACCGGGATCGATGCGCTGACGGTCAGGCCGACCTTCAGCACCAAGTACAGGGAAGACGCACCAAATACCATGCCCAGTATCACGCCCATCAGGAGCGCCCGGATGCTGAGTTCAGGGATTTGCGCCGAGGCCGGAATATACGGTCGCACTATTGGGGGGATGATGGAAGACGGTTCTTTTGACATTTATAAACCTTATTGTGTAGGCAAAAGTAGGCTGCCGGGCATTGTGTGCCCGTCTGGCCCTGACTATGGACTGCTGCAAAACTGCACTGGAGCCTCTCTCAAATGCCCCAGCACAATTTTAGTCGTGCATTATGCTGCTTTTTGCTTGCGCTGCGCAATGGTACAAGGCCGTTGATCATGTTGCAACGCGCAATAAGGAGGAAATCGCCTGATTTTGTATCAATTTGGAAGATGCGCGGATTTCCGGCTGCCGGCGCTCAAGCGCCCAGCAGCTCTTCATGCTTCTCTATCTGTGGCAAGACAGTGATCGCCCTTATCACAGGGTTGCGCCAGGCGACACCGGCCAGCAGCAGCGCCGATACACCGGCGAATCCGAGCGAATAGCGCAGCCCGATATGTTCGCCCATCCAGCCGCCTATCAGGGCCCCCGGACCGGCGGGTATCAGGATCAGCCAGCGCATCGTGCTGGTCATGCGCCCCAGCAGGGGCTCAGGCGTGACGGCCTGGCGCAAGGCCAGGAAATTGATGAAGATCAGCACCCCGCCTATGCTGAAGCAAACCAGCATAAAGGCAAACACGAATACTCCAAAGGCGCTGGCCGGCGCAATCGCCAGCGAGAACCAGCCGGTGCCGCACACCGCCACGCCGGCGACCAGGCAAGGCCCGGGGCCAAGATGGCGGCTGATGCGGTTGCCAAACACGCTGGCGACTATGCTGCCCAGCCCCATGCCCATATAACAGAAGCCTACCGCCTGCTCGCTGAGGCCCAGGACGCGGGTGGCAAACAGGATCTGCACCACCAGCGCGGCGTTATAGCAGAGCTGCCAGCCGCCGACAGTGGCGGCTAAAGTGAGCAGCAGGGGCTTGTTGCGGACAAAATGGACGCCCGCCTTCAAATCCCGCCAGAAATGCGCGTCCGCGCGCACCGGACGTACTTCCCTGACGTCGATCCCGCGCAAGATGGTGGCGGAAGTCAGCAGCAATATCGCGTCTGCCAGCAAGGCCAGCGGTGCGCCCAGCAATTTGATCAGGGCGCCGGCCGCAGCCGGGCCGGCGATTTCCGACCCTGAGGTCGCCAGTGCATTTTTGGCATGCGCCTCGACCAGCCTGTCGCGCGGAACAATTTGTGTCAGCACGATTTGCGCGGCGCTGCCGGCGGTCGTATTGACGGCGCCAATCACAAAGCCGACCACATACAGCCAGTCCATGCTGAGCCAGCCCAGCCATGCGGCGAGCGGCACGCTGGCGACGGCGACAGAAATCGTGCTCTCTCCTATTATATAGACCGGCAATTTGCGGATCCGGTCCAGCAAGACGCCGGATGGCAGCGACAGCAGCACAAAGGGCAGGGTTTCCATGAACACCAGCCAGCCCATCTGGGTCGGGCTGGCGTGCAGCAATACGGCGGCGGTCAGGGGCAGGGCCAGCATCGTCACTTGCGCGCCGAAGGAGCTGATCAGTATGGAGGTCCAGAGGCGGCGATACACCAGATCGCGCAGTAAATCATGGGAAGGAAGCCTGAATTTGTCTCGAAATATTGTTTTCATTTTTGCAGCAGCAGTAATTCAGCCACGCTTTAGGTAAAAGCAGGCAATGATGGGCTCTTTTGGAGCCCCTAATAACAACAGAGAACCGGATTTCGCCAAACAGTGTGTAGCTAGTGCGGCCGGTAGCTTCCCTTTAAACCGGCCAGGGCCAGGATGACGCATACCTGGGGTGCCCCCTAATGTGAATGCCCTAAGATGGAGACAAGGACAGCCATGCTCGGCGGTCTTAATATATTACCTAAACACCCGGCTTATCACAATGGCACGACCCAAGGATTTAAGCGCGCCTCACGTCCTGATATCTTTCTGACAGCCGAATTTGATTTAGGTTCGATATTGCCTGCATAATGCACGCCTTCTGCACGCCTTTGCCATTGGAAATCCCGCATGTTTGACAAGCCCATAGTAATGATCGACTTTGAAACCTCAGGCATGAGCCCGGACCAGGGCGGCCGCGTCACCGAGGTTGCGGCTTTGCGCATCGTCGGCGGCGAGGTAGTGGACAGGTATGTATCGCTGATCAATTGCAATGTGCGGATTCCGTCTTTCATTACACAATTGACCGGCATCACGCAGTCTATGGTAAATAAGGCGCCGCCGGTATCCGAAGTGATGCCGGCGCTGGTGGAGTTTATCGGCGATGCGACGCTGGCCGCGCACAATGCCAGCTTCGATGAAAAATTCCTGCTGGCCGAGAGCGGCCGGCTATGCCTGGCGCCGCGGCACGACGGCGTAGTGTGTTCGGTCAAATTGTCGCGCCGCGTGTTCCCGGGCCTGGACAGCTATTCTCTTGGGCCGCTGGCGTCGTCGTTGGGCATACGCTTCAAGGGACAGGCGCACAGGGCCGAGGCAGATGCTGAGGTCGCCTCTGCCTTGCTATTGCGGATAGGCGAGCATCTGGGTGAGCGCTACGGCATCACGCCGGTCGATCCGCGCCTGCTGCAGGAGGTGAACAAGCTCAGCGCTGCCAAAGTGGCTTCCTTCTTGCAAAAACAGCCTTTGCTGAAAGCCGCCGCAAATCCTGCGCAGGCAGCACTGCCCGTCATTCCATCTACAAAAGCCGTGCAGCGCTATCGCCACTATAAAGGCGGCATCTATGAACTGGTGTGCGAAGCGACGCAAGAATCAGATCTGAGCCCCGTCATCGTATACAAAGCGCACAACGGCACTTATTGGACGCGGCCGAAAATCGTATTTTTTGAAATGCTGGAAGTGGACGGGCAGATGGTGCAGCGTTTTGCACCTGTCGCCGATTGAGCGTTGCAATGTCCCGGTAGCACCCGTAAACCCTAATGGTGCGCCTTGCGGTAAATGGTATTGCGCGACACGCCGAGCGCGCGGGCCGCGGCCGACACATTGCCCCCGTGCTCCTGCAAGGCCCTCTGGATCGCACTCATCTCCAACTCCTGCAACTTGCCCATAGGCGACATTGACGGGTTGGCGCCGCCGCTAGCCAGGGTATCGGGCGCTGCGCCGGTTTCTTCCAGAAAATCTTCGGGCAAGTGCTCGCGCCGGATCTCGTGAGTATCGTCGCTCATGATGACAGCGGTACGCAGCAGGTTATTCAGTTGCCGCAAATTGCCGGGCCACGAGTGCTGCCGGAACAGCTGCATCACGTCCGGCGCTATCGTATAGCTTGCGGCAGACAACTCTCCCAGCATTTTCTGGATGACGGCGCTGATGTCGGTGCGCTCCCGCAGCGCCGGCAGCTTCAATACCAGGCCATTCAGCCGGTAATACAAGTCGTCGCGGAAGGCGCCCCTGACAATCAATTCGCGCAGGTTGCGGTTGGTGGCGCAAATGATGGCGATGTCCACCGCGGTGGATTTATTGCTGCCGAGCGGTGTGACCATCCTTTCCTGTAACACCCTCAGCAAGCGCGCCTGCATATGCAGCGGCATGTCGCCGATCTCATCCAGGAACAGCGTACCGCCCTGTGCTTGCTGTATCTTGCCGACATTGCCCTTTTTCCTGGCGCCGGTGAAAGCGCCATCCTCATAGCCGAATAATTCGGATTCGATCAGGGTTTCAGGTATTGACGCGCAATTGACGGCAACGAAGGGCGCTTGCGCGCGGGGCGAGTCCTGGTGGATGGCCTGCGCCAACAGCTCTTTGCCGGATCCGGTCTCGCCGGTAACCAGGATAGGAATATCGCGGCCCAGTACCTTGCTGACTTTTTCTATCAGCGCCGCCAGGCAGGGGTCGCCGGTTTTTAGCGCCGCCAGCCTGGATGCCGCGCGAGCCTTTAATGGCGAGACGGGCGGACTGGATGTCGCTTGCAGTTGATCCGACGGGACATACGAGGAAAAACTTTGGCTCAGTTTCAATTCTGCGCGTGCAGAAACCCTTACCCCTCCAGGAACCGTAAGGCTCAGGAACTGCGGCACAGCCGCCCGGTAATGGTCGAACAGCGCAGACACCGGCAAGCCGAACAGCGAACTGAAAGTATGCGGGTGCAAGGCTGCCAGCGGCAATCCCAATTGGAACAAGGCGCTGCGGTTGGCCGACAGGAAGCGCCCGCCCGGCGTAAACGACGCGATCCCTTCCATCAGTGTGCCTATGAATTCCGGCCGGCTGTGAAAATGCAGCGTGATCGCATCTTCAAAGGCGGCTGAAAATAACTGGTTCTCTATCATTTGCGCGGACATGCGCACCAGCGCCATCGTATGCTTGTGGTAGCTGCGGTAGTCGCCGGTCACATCCAGCACGCCGACTACATTGCCATGATGATCAAAAATCGGCGCTGCGGAACAGGTCAGGAAATGATTCGCCGTCATATAGTGGTCGCCCGCGTGGATCAGCGTGGGAGCCTGCTCTGCCAGCGCGGTGCCTATCGCATTCGTCCCCTTGCTGCTTTCGGCCCAGCTGACGCCGGGCTGTATCGCCACCTTTTCGGCTTTTTGCAGAAAATCATTGTCGCCGAAAGCATGCAGGATATGTCCCTTGGCATCGGTGAGGACCACCATGCTATGCGTATCGCAGATTTGCTCATATAAGGTTTCCATCACCGGCAGTGCATACGCATGCAGCGAGCGGTTCTGCTCTATCGCCATGCTCAGTTCCTTGTGGCTGAGGGCGGTAAAATCCGGCGCGGCATGCGCGTCCAGACCGAAAGCCGCGGAGCGTTGATGCGATTCCTGCAACAGGTCGGGATGGGTGCCGGCAGAAATGATGTTTGCCGATTTGCTGGGGGATTGCGGCGTGGCCTGCACGCCGCTGTTGCCTGGCTCTGTTGCTTGGCGCATTTCTGGGCTCCACAGAAAGAGGATGATTTTTTTGCTTATTTTTTACGCATGTTTTGCTTAATGTAACACCTGTTCAGGTTTGGCGCACGCTGTATGTGCCAACCAGCCCTTGCATGCTGCGTCGCCCGCGTTTGCGTGGCTGGCATGGCAATTGCAATTTACTTATCGATGTCATGTCAAGTAAGTCAAAGTGTTTCAAATTGGCACAATAAAAAGCTGTTCCCACAAAAAAATGGAGATAAAAATGGCGATAGGTTTCAATCTCAATGGCAAGCCGGTATCGGTTACTTCAGAAGCAGATACCCCATTGCTGTGGGTCATCCGCGATGAGATAGGGATGACCGGCACCAAGTTTGGTTGCGGCGCAGCATTGTGCGGCGCCTGCACCGTTCACCTGGACGGCGCTCCCATACGTTCCTGCCAGACCCCGGTATCGGCGGTTGCCGGCAAAAAAGTGGCAACTATCGAATCCCTGTCCAAGGATAATTCCCATCCCCTGCAGAAAGCCTGGATCGCTTACGACGTGCCGCAATGCGGCTACTGCCAGTCGGGGCAACTGATGAGTGCTGCGGCGCTACTGGCAACCAATAAAAATCCGTCCGATACTGATATCGATAATGCGATGAGCGGCAATATCTGCCGTTGCGGCACCTATAACCGTATCCGCGCCGCGATCAAGTCTGCCGCAGCCGAAATGCAAAAAAACGCCAGAGCAGCCTGAGGAGAATACGATGACTACAACAAGACGCGATTTCCTGAAAGTTTCCGCCATCACCGGCGGCGGCCTGATGCTGGGTGTCAGTTTGCCGGGGGGCGTGGGCGAAGCGCAAGCTGCGGGCACCTTGTACACGCCGAATGCCTGGGTGCATATTGCCGACGACAATACGATCACGCTGATTTCTGCGCGGTCGGAAATGGGGCAGGGCGTATATACGTCGATGCCCATGCTGATTGCAGAAGAGCTGCATGTTGACGTGCAGAAAATCAAGGTGGATATCGCCCCGCCGGGAGCGGTGTACGTCAATGCCTTGCTGGGCGCGCAAATCACCGGCGGCTCCACCTCGGTCAGGGACGGTTGGGAAAAGCTGCGCATAGGCGGCGCCCAGGTCAGGATGATGCTGATCTCCGCTGCCGCCCAGAAGTGGGATGTGGACGCCGCCAAATTGACTGCGGACAATGGTGTAGTCAAAGGGCCGGGCGGCAAGCATGCGACTTACGGCGAACTGGCAGAGGCTGCTTCCAAGCTGCCTCTGCCCGATGCAAAAACCGTGGTATTGAAAGATCCGAAAGATTTCAAGATCGTCGGCAAGGCGACCAAGCGGCTGGATACGCCGGGAAAGGTCAACGGCACTGCCGAATTCGGCATAGACGTGAAATTGCCCGGCATGGTTTACGCGTCGCTGGAACAGTGCCCAGTCATCGGCGGCACGGTAAAGAGCTTCGATGCGTCCAAGGCGCGCGGCATGCCGGGCGTGATCGACGTTGTGCAGATCCCGGACGGCGTGGCAGTGGTTGCCAACAGCTATTGGCGCGCGAAAAAAGCGCGGGAAGCGCTGACTGTTCAATGGGACGAAGGAAGTGTTGCAAAACTGAGCAATGCGAGCATGCTGGCCGATATACGCGGCGCCTCTGCCCATGAGAAAAAAATCAACATCAAGACCACCGGCGGCGACGTGGATGCCGCCATCAAGGGATCGGCGAAGAGCCTGCAGGCGGAATATGTATCGCCGATGCTGGCCCACGCCACACTGGAACCGATGAATTTCACTGCGGATTATCGCGACGGCAAAATACTGCTGATCGGCCCCACCCAGTTCCAGCAAGGTGCGCAAGGCGCGGTTGCCGCCGCACTGGGTATCAAGCCGGAAGACATCACCTTGAAAACCACGTTCCTGGGCGGCGGTTTTGGCCGCAGGCTGGAACTGGATTTCATCGTCCAGGCGGCGCAGATATCCAAGGCGGTCGGCAAGCCGGTCAAACTATTGTGGACCCGCGAAGACGATACTACCCACGACTTCTACCGGCCCATGGCGGTCAACCGCCTGGCAGCCGGGCTGGATGCCGGCGGCAAGCCGACCGCGCTGAAATTCGATCTGACTTCGCAGTCGATTACCCAGCGCGCTTTCGGCTTGCCCAAGGAAACCCTGGACCCGTTCATGGCAGAGGCTTCGGTCGTGCCCTACGACATCCCCAACATGACGCAGGATATGTATATCCATGACGCCGGTTTGCGGGTAGGCTACTGGCGCTCGGTCAGCCATGCATTGAATGCCTTCCCCAATGAGAGCTTCATCGACGAAATGGCCCATGCAGCGGGCAAGGATCCTTATGCCTACAGGATGGAGTTGCTGGCCAAGCAGCCGCGTTTTGCCAATGTGCTGAAACAGGCGGCAGAAAAAGCCGGCTGGGGCAAGCCTTTGCCGGCGGGCCACAAACTGGGCATCGCGCTGATGGAGGGTTATGACACCTATATGGCGCAAGTGGCCGAGATTTCTGTCAGCAAGGACAATGAAATCAGGGTGCACAAAGTGACCGTGGTCGCAGACCTGGGGCGTATGGTGAATCCGGATACCGTCGATGCGCAGATCCATTCCAGCATCATCTTCGGGCTTTCCGCAGCACTGTATGGGGATATCACACTGGAAAACGGCAGGGTGCAGCAGACCAATTTCCACAACTATCCGGTGGTGCGCATGAATGAAGCGCCGAAGATCAACGTGACCTTAATCAAGAGCACGGAAAAACCGGGCGGGATAGGCGAGCCGGCAACGGCCTTGATAGGCCCTGCAGTTGCCAATGCCTTGTTTGCGGCGACCGGCAAGCGGCTGAGAAGCCTGCCGCTGACGCCGGAAAAAATTGCAGCAGCCTGAGCACCGCTGCCGGGGACAGGTCAGAAGGCCGGCCCCCGGCAGTAAATCCAGCTCCACGGTAAGATACGGACACTGTAATATGCACACTGCATGTTTTTTGCATGCGGTGTGTTGTTTTTATTGATATTCGGATAACTATGGATAGTATCGATCTGGAAGTGCTGAAAACCTGCGAGCTATGGCTCAACGCCGGCCTCAAATGCGAGCTGGTGACAGTCATCAAGACCTGGGGCTCGAGTCCCCGGCCGGAAGGCGCCACCCTGGCCATCTGTGAAGACGGCCGGGTAGTCGGATCGGTTTCCGGCGGCTGCATAGAGGACGACCTGATCGAGCGTGTGCGCCAGCACGGCATACAGCGCACCAGGCCGGAGATCGTCACTTACGGGATTACCGCCGACGAAGCACATCGCTTCGGCCTGCCTTGCGGCGGCACCATACAACTGGCGATAGAGCCGCTGAATGCCAATAGCCGCATCCCGGAATTGCTGCAAAAGCTGGCGCAGCACGAGTTGGTTGCGCGCAGGCTGGATTTGCACAGCGGAGAGGTAAGGCTGGACCAAGCCGGGCCGGGAATGGGCTTGCAGGCTTCGGATGCAGCATTGACAACCATACACGGGCCGCGCTGGCGTTTGCTGATCATAGGGGCCGGGCAGTTGTCGCGCTTCCTGGCCAGCATCGCGCTGGGCATGGATTATCACGTCACCGTATGCGATCCGCGGGAAGAGTATCGCGACGGCTGGCAGGTGGACGGCGTCAAGGTAGTACATGCAATGCCGGATGACCTGGTACAGGAGATGAAGCTGGATAGCCGTAGCGCAGTAGTCGCGCTGACCCATGACCCCAAGCTGGATGACCTGGCGCTGATGGAGGCGCTGAAATCGGAGGCCTTCTACGTCGGCGCGATAGGCTCGCGCCTGAATAATGCGAAGCGCCGCGAAAGGCTGAAAGAATTTGACGTCAGCGATGCCGAGTTGGCCAAATTGCATGGCCCGATAGGCTTGTACATAGGCAGCAAGACGCCGGCGGAAATCGCCATTTCCATCCTGGCGGAAATGACTGCGGTCAAAAACAACATCAAATTGCCCGCTGAAGTACTGGTAGAGAATGCCAAGGCGGCAGCAGCGCAAAAGCCTGCAGACTCCCACTGCGTGCTGTCCAAATAGCCCGCCAGGCGTCAATTGCAGCCGGATTTACGCAAATCCGGCTGCGCAAATGCAAAACGACGCAAAATTACGCCTTTTTTCGCGTAAAATCTCACCCAAAATCAGCTTCCCGCGCATCACCTTGACTGCGCCGGGCGAACACCCCTCTCTGCAATACCATATCGAGCAAAATACTATGAGCATCAAATCAGACAAGTGGATACGCCGCATGGCAGAATCAACCGGCATGATAGAACCGTTTGAGCCTGGGCAGGTGCGCGAACAGAATGGGCACAAAATCGTCAGCTACGGCACTTCGTCTTATGGTTACGATATCCGTTGCGCCGACGAGTTCAAGATTTTTACCAATATCAACAGCACTATCGTTGACCCGAAGAATTTCGATGAAAAATCCTTTGTCGACTTCAAGGGCGATGTCTGCATCATCCCGCCCAATTCGTTTGCGCTGGCACGCACGATGGAATATTTCCGCATCCCGCGCAGCGTGCTGACCATTTGCCTGGGCAAGTCCACTTATGCCCGCTGCGGCATCATCGTCAACGTAACGCCGTTCGAGCCGGAATGGGAAGGTTATGTGACCCTGGAATTTTCCAATACGACACCCTTGCCGGCAAAAATCTATGCGGGTGAGGGCTGTGCGCAGGTGCTGTTCTTCGAAAGCGATGAAATGTGCGAGACCTCGTACAAGGACAGGGGCGGCAAATACCAGGGGCAGCACGGCGTGACCTTGCCCAAGGCATGATTTGAATGCCGGCCATGGGGCAGCTATAAACCATGCTCCATGGCCGTATACCGTACGAATGACCGCCTCGGTTTAAGGGTAGGCGTAGGGCTGCGAGTTGATCGTGGTCGTTTTTTCTGCAATCAGTTCCGCCAGCAATGCAGCGCTGCCGCATGCCAGCGTCCAGCCCAGCGCCCCATGGCCTACATTCAGGTATAGATTGCCGACCGGCGATTTGCCTATGATGGGCAAGCCGGTAGGCGTCGCCGGGCGAAACCCTGCCCACGGCGATAGTTTGGAGCCATCGGACAGATTGCCGCAAGCGGGGAACAATTCCCGGGTGCCGCTGATCAGTTCCTGCACCGCGCGCTGCGGTATGCTGCGGTCCATGCCGACTATCTCCACCCGGCCGGCGACACGCAGGCGATTACCCAGCCTGGCATACACGATCTTGCGCGATAAATCGGTAATAGAAACCTCGGGCGCAGCACTCCCTGCATCGGCTGCGACGGGTATCGTGATGCTATAGCCTTTCAGGGGATAGACCGGCAGCGTAAAGCCGAGCTTGCGCGCAAACGCCGCGCTGTCCACGCCCATCGCCAGGACAAATCTGTCCGCCTCTATCGTATCGCCGCCCACGCTGACCGCATGCAGGCGATTTTCTTTGACTACAGCGCCGCTGACGCTTGAGTTAGGCCGGAAGTGGAATTGCTCCGATACCTGCATCGCATCCAGCAACTGGGTACAAAATACGGCGCAGTCGCCGGCTTCTTCGCTGGCGGTGTATACGCCGCCCGCCCACGGCCTGTTGGACGCGGCTAATGCGGGTTCAATTTCCAGGCAACGCTGGGCGCTGATCACTTCCTGCTGGCAGCCGTAAGCGGCCTGGAATTCAACTTGCGAGCGGGCAGACCCCAGCGCAGCCTGATCGGTAAACATTACCAATTTTCCGGCCGTGCGGTAGGCGAAATCCAGCGGTTTTGCCGCCAGCATTTGCGCCAGTTTGTCGCGGCTGAAAAATGCCAGCTGCAGCAAATCTATCGTAGTGCGCTTCACTTGCTGCGCATTGCTGGCAGCGAGGAACTTGAGCAGCCAGCTCCACTGCGCCAAATCGAACTTCGGCTTTAGCGTGAGCGGGGAATCGGCGCTGAACAGATAGTGCGGCCATTTGCTCCATACCGAAGGGTCTGCCAGCGGCGCAACATAGGAATAACTCAACTGCGCGCCGTTGCCGTAGCTGGTCATCTGGCCCGGCTCCGCTTGCGATTCGATCAGCGTGACCCGGTGGCCGGCCTGCAATAATTGGTGGGCGGTCGTGACGCCTATGACTCCAGCGCCGAGTACACAGATATGCATGGGTGTTTTTTTATGGAAGACGATTATCGCCATATTACGCAAATGTGGAAAAAATGTCCCATGCCAAATTGGCATAGGATAATAGCCTGAGAGCCACTATCCACGCCATTCGTCTATTAAAGTCTATAATTCGTCCATAATAAAAATGTTATCCAGTAGTTACGTTTATCCACTCCGAACCGCGCACATCATGATATACGGCGGTCATTTTTTCCGACTTATGGCCGAGTAACTTTTGGGTGAATTGGCCTCCATATTGGTCATGATACAGGCGTTCAGACAAGGACCGGATCTCATGGAAAGAGGGCGGCGTGCGGCCCTCGCGCCAGGTAATCTTGGCGAGTTTGCGAGCTTTTGCAAATTCCTTGGTGATGGTGCTCAGGCTGTATTTTGATCCTGCCTTGGCCTTTCCCTTGGAGCGCGACCGGTGGATTAGGTATTTTGATATCGCATTGTCGCGGCATTGCCTGATCAGTTCTGCAATGGATAATCCGACAACGTCAAGACGTAGATCGAGCTGGACACGGATCTTGGCTTCGGTTTTTCCCCGGATAATCCATAGAAAACCGTCATGCGCATCATCAAAGAGGCCATCTGAAATATACTCCCGGGCCTGGGCGGTCAAAATGGCAAGGTTCATCGCATTGACGAGCCACGGCTCGGCGACCGTGCGTATAGCCAAGAATTGTTCAATGGACAGCCTATCGCGCTTTACCTTGGCCTTCGGCACGCGCGTTTCTTTTACCGGGTTGACATTGATAAAGCCGCGCTCACAAGCTGCCAGGAATAGATCCTTGAGCCTGGTCCGGATGACTTGGGCCATGCGCGGGCCGCGCTCTATCTCGCAGGTGCGAATAAAGGTAGCGCAGTGCTCGGTGGTCACGTCCTTTAAATCAAGCTCTGCGAAGTCACTGGCGACGATGGCGCGGAGCGCGGACTTGATCATCGTCAAGGTATTGGGTTTTTTCTCACCTTTTTCGATGATTTCAGCCTCATACTCGGCGGCCCATTCTTTGACCGTGCGAACAGATTTCCCTCTCACCCAATCAGCGACCGTGTTGCGCTGCCCCTTCTTTTCTTCCAGCGCCGCATTGGCTGCTCGCGCCTCACGCAGGGCCTCATTCTTATCGTGCCCAATTCCCTTATCCTTTTTGGTGATGGGATTTCTAAAATAGAAATACCCATTTGCCTTTTGATAAAGATTGGGAGGAAGGCCGCGCCGGGCCGCTGTGCGGCGCCTGGCGTTCATTCTCGATATTCCGCATGCGGTACGACGAACCAGCGCCGGCCGATCTTCTTTGGCTGAGGTTGAATCTTGCCGACGCCGCACCATTCGCGCAGCGTCTTGATCGTTGGGACGTGCTCGCCCATCGTCTGTTTCGCCCATTCCATCACAGGCAGGAGTTTAGGTGTGGTCATAGTATCTGCTCCGCAATTTCATCTCGTATCGCCTCAAACGCAAAATCCGGCACGTTGTAGCCCATCGCCTTCAATGAGATCAAGCGCACCAACAAATCCTCCAGCGTGTCGTCACTGAACGATTTCCCGTCATGCTCAAGGCCGATTGGAGCGCGCTCTGCGGTATCCAGAAAGGCCATCTGCGCGTTGTGAGCCGCAACCCAAGCATTACATCCCTCTTGGTCACCTGGGGCGGGTAGGGGCAGCAACTTCGGGATATCGCCCACATGTCGATTGCCGGCAACATGAGTGACGAAATGACTGCCGCCGTCATAGCAATAAATGTCGCAGCTAAAATTGTCGCTGCTGAATCTGCAATAACTCATGATTTTCCTTCCCTGCCTAAGTGGACCTTTAGTGCCTCGTCCACGATGTCCTTGGATTCCTTCGGCAGGCTTCGTGCGCAAGAGGCGAGTTCCCAAGCGTTGCGCAGCGCGTGCTCTATGATACTCTCAGCAAGGCGCTTGGCCGTCCGCATTTGATGCCGCATTGGTTCATCATTGGTCGGCTCGATATCCCGCAGCGCCGCCATGACTTCGATGAACTGGTCGGCGAGGGATTTTGGGGTAGTCATTGTCCGATTACCTCCCAAACTGGATTTGATGTGATTGGCTTCCTGCTATGCCAGATGACGGTGACGCAGTCGCTTTGCAGAACTATATGCAGGGGCGCGCCTCGCATGGATTCTTCGGATTCAACCCATTGGCGCGGACGTTCATCGGCTTGCGGAATGTCCGAAGCTGCCGCAATCATCGCTCGATAGACCGCACCAAACATGCGCGGCGGCGGCACATCTTCAGCCGCATGAACCATTGCCTCAGTCGGCTCAACCGGTACAAGTTTATAGCCATCAGCTTGCGGAATGGCTGGGGCGGAGGAAGCTAGGATGTTCCGAGCAAAGCACCGATCCCAAGTATCTCCATCGACTTCGTCATCAGGCATAGCCTGCACTTGCGCAAATGTGGAGCTGGAAATTTCTTTTATCTGCTTATCGCTCAGCGTCACAGCGGCGCTGGCGGCTTGGAATCCTGCAAAGAATTCATTTTGCTCTCCGCCTGGACTATCTAACCAAAGTTGATATGCCGCGCGTATTGCTTCGTTATTTGGATTCATGGCTATCCTTCAATATGGCTATTTCACTTTGCGCGGCTGCGAGTTCATTGCGAAGCCAAACAATATCGGCGCAAGCCTCCCGCAAGATACGTTGAAGACTATCCACATCGCCGCTGATCGAATGTATTTCATGCTTGTCTGCCTTCTGGTGTAAGTCTCTTTCAATTGCATTTATGCGCCATTCAACTTGCACATCATCAAATCTGCTCATGGCCGCCCCTGTTCGCGAAGAATAACGGCTTGCGCCGCATCTACTTCCGGACACCAGTAATTCATGTTATCCATCCAAGCTAAGATATCGCACAGAGAAACAACTAGCTTGGACGTGTCCTCCTTCAGCCGCGCAATCTCTTCTTGGGCTTGGGATAACTGGGATTGGAGGGCGGCGACCGCCACGGGATAATTTTCAGATGCTTTGCCATTAGCTTCGCGATTACAATCAGATATGCTTACGTATGGACCGTCATCGGAGCGTGTCTGTCCATCATTCGCATATCTCGGAACGCGAAGCCAAACGGGCACTTGTGCGTAGCCATCAGGCGCTTGCTGCGCGATATTGAGAGGGGCGGCAGATTTCAACACATATTCAAACATCTCCTTTGCTTCGTCGGCAGTAAGCAGATTTGTCCCTATCGGCCATTGCTTACTTTTATTCCATTCATCATTTTTGCGACCATCAAAACTAATTCCGCAATCTGGACTGAATGTCTTAGGCAATGGCCATCCAAGAAACCTATTCACCATGAACTTGACATCCGGAACCTGGTCTGCGCTATCAGGTTTTGTTTGAACATCACCCATCCAAATATGTTCGGCAATACGTTCTGCTTCATCGTCTTCAGCGCAAAATCTTTCAGCATCAGCACGTCTTGCAAAGCGCAATGCCTCCATATGATTAGCAGTCCATACAATGCCTTCATCCGACATTGTTCTATAACGCAAAGCATCGCCTGACTTGCCATTTTCTACTAGCCAACCAGATTCTTGTTTAACTGCGCTATCAGGCTTTGCCATGGCCGTTAAAATAAATTCGTTGACCGCAAGCTTTGTAGCTTGGTCTGCCGGCATGAAAGCCTTCTCTATTAGATCATCAATGCGCGTTGAAACTTTGCCACCGTCAAGCGCGTCAAGCGAATTCATGACAGCATCGACTAGAACGCTATCGGAAGAGATATTCCCATGCGCGCCGATATGCGCCATCAATGAATTTACGTTTTCATAGAGGTCGAAGGTTTCCTGTGCAATGCTGGGAATGCTATCAGGCTTTGCGCATAGCTGGGCGATTGGAGTTTCATCCCTACCACAATATGGACAGCGGCCTTTTTTGGCTATAAGCGTCATATCATTCCTCCAAATCTTTACGGTATTGTTTGTATTCTTCAGAATTGCAGTTAGGGCATGGTATGCGGCTTACGTTTGGATCGTAACCCCCAAGATCATCATCAATCAGATAATGATTCCAGCAACTTGCATCTGGATATGTAGCTCCAAAATGCCGACCTTGATATCCGCATGAATAACTTGGATTTGCTCGATTATAAATTCGTCGTTGATGAGCATTCATTTTCGAGGCTCCATCACTTCATCATGCTTTGCTTGTTGGTCGGCATTCATTCCATACCTCGACTTCCTTGAAGTTGACAACCGTCACGGCGTGCTTGCGGCCAAGACAGCCATTCCTTGCGCGCTCTTTTGATGGCCTTGATAAATTTTTTTAATTTCCTACGTGGGCTAATTTTTTTCATTTCTCTTTCTCCAAAAGTAATTTTGCGCCGCCGCTGATGGCTTCAATATCTACTTTATCGCTGTATTTAAGATGCGATATTAGGCCGATAAAATTTTCCAATTGCTCCAGCCTATCCAGGAGCGCCCTGGCTGTTTGGGGATTGAAGGCATTTCTGAAATGATGTAAGGCCGCGCTTTTCATTGCGAGTTTGTGAAGATCAAATCCTTCATCACCAATATGAATATTGAGATTTTCAAATTCAATTGCCGCATCCGTTACCTTGTTCAGGTGGGTGATGTCTAGGGTCATGGCTTTATTTCATCAGTGGCATAAGAATGCCGTCACCGCCGTCAAAGCGGAAAGGGATAGCCGCCTTATCATCCAGATTCGGCGCGACCTCAAGGTTTGGCAGGGCAAGGATTAATTCGGCATACCTGCGGGCGATATGCGAAACACCTACCTTCACGCGCTGCGACCCATCTTTACCCGTGCCGGAACAAGAATGGCATATCTCGGGCGGATTCATCCGTCCCGCTCCATTACATTCTTTGCATTCGTAGTAATGCTTTCCATGTTCAAAATTGCCGTTGCCGTTGCAGTCGTCGCAGTCAGCTAATTTTCCTTCGCCATCGCAATACGAGCATTCTATGGCGGGCGGTAATTTAATGATGTCCCGTTTCCATTTTAGGCTGGCGCGCCCCAAGGATTTAGCGTGCAATTTCTGAACCTTGTCCATGAATTTATCCTCCCAATGCTGTCCTGCTTCAGCATCGCGAAACCTCGCCAAAATATGTCCGTTCGTTGCATAGACATATTCGCCGTGTTTATGCGGCTTCTGGATGTGCTTGCGATCATCATCTTCGCGGGCGCAGAATTTTTGGATATCAATTTGTGTCATTTCGATTCCTCGTTCACAATAATGGCAAACACTTCCACAGGCGCCAAGCCGAAGTGCGGATGCGTGATGGTCTTTTCGGTGAAGCCGCGCCACGGCCTTAGGATGGTGAATTCAAACGTATCCTTTGCCGGATAGCCCCGATGAATCACGATGCCGCTGTATGTCCGGCTCCGGATGCGCTTGATCCAGTAGGGCGTGCGCAGGCGGAACTCTTCCAGCTTCGCACCGGCCTTGATCTGGTCGAAATATTCGCCTTTTAGGTGAAGGTGCAGTTTTGGATATACGGTCACGTGAAACTCTCCATCGCCACTTTTATAAAGATTTCCGCTTGTTTAGCATTGATCGCGTTTCCATAGCCGCGCAATCGTCCCACTCTGGCGGGAGCCCCATTAGCCAGCGGGAATGTGCCGGGTTCAACTGGCCGCCACTTTCCATCCCTGCAGAAGAGCCAGTCAGCATCTCCCCAGAATCCGTTAGTCGGGCCGGTCCACACTCCGTTGTCCAGGATGACCAGTTCGCTTGGCTCGCGTCTGCGCTGCCCCCCCCCAACTTGCCATTTTTGCTACGTGATTCAGACTGACCGATACTTTGCGGCCGTCCGGTGTCTTGCCAGTGGCGCTCAGCCCTTCCGACGATTGAGAACCCATCGCATTGCCGACCGTCGGCGTCGGCCAGCCCGCAAGAGTGAATGCCTGTTCTGATAGAGGTTTCCCCCTTGACTGTTGCAGACGATCCTCCAAGAATTCCGCACTCGCACTCGCACTCACCCAGTCCCTGGCCGCTGGTGTTGCCCACCCGCATAATTGTGCGGCTGTGTGCAGAGCCATTCCCCCTTGCCGATTTTCTGAGTTTCCTGGCCCGTTCGTGTCGGTTACTTTGGGAGTGGGCCACCCAATAAGTGCGGTCTCGGATGTGCGGCGCACCGATGCCCGCAGACGGAAACGGGACCGCCCCGAAGGCGTGACCCAGGGCTTCCATGTCAGTTTGTACAAGGTCGATCCAAGCGTCTGCGTCACTGCTCGCAACTTGTTCTCCAAAGACGTCTGAAGGGCCGTGCTCGCCGATGAGGTGATAGAAGGCTGGCCAGAGGTGCCGCTCGTCATTAAACCCAGCTCCTTGGCCTGCCGCGCTGAAAGGTTGGCAAGGACAGGAACCGGTCCAAACAGGTCGATCATCTGTCCAACCGGCGCGCCGGAGCGCGAGAGACCAGACGCCGAATCCAGCGAAGAAATGGCACTGGGTGAATCCTCGCAGGTCGCTGGGGTGGACATCCTCGATACTCCTTTCATCTACAATTCCGCGCGCAATGTGGCCAGCGGCGATCAGGTTGCGCAAGGTCTGCGCTGCGATTGGATCAATTTCGTTGTAGTAGGCTTCATGCGTCTGGCTCATGCAGCTTTCCTATAAATAGTGGATCCGGTGTGAGAAAACATGGCCGCGTAAGAGCGGAGCGTATCGGTACGATCGAAGATGCCAGCTTCATGCTGGCGGAGCCGTTGGTGGTACCGGCCGCGCACGTATTTACCGGCTGAAATGTGGTTAGGCCAAGTCACATAGCCTAAGAACGGGATCCCGGCAGCAACCGGCGCCAGCCGGATCTTCTTCGGGTGGATTGCCAGGCCGTCGACGGCCAGCTTCGCGACGATCTGCTCGCACAACTCCGCAAGTTCCTGCTGTGTCGCGGCCAGAATGACCAGGTCATCCACATAGCGGATGTACTTTTTGACCTGGAGCGTTTCCTTCATCCAGTGGTCAAATTCGTTCAGGTAGATGTTGGCGAACAGCTGGCTACTCAGGTTACCGATGGGCATTCCCTTGGCCGCCGTCTGGCGATACATGCTGGCGGCGGCAAACAGGTCATCGAACTGGCCATCCGTGCGGAACGAGTCCACCAGGATGACGATCAGCCGGCGCAGCTCATGGTCGCCGACATAGCGCAGCGCGCGTGCCTTCAGTAGATCATGGTTGACCGAATAGAAATACTTGGAGACATCAAGCTGCAGCACCCATTTGCAGCTTGGTGCCCGGCAGAACTGGGCCAGCCGATTGACAGCCGCATGCGTGCCGCGTCCTGGCAGATTACCGAAAGTGTCATGGATGAAGCGCGGTTGCCAGATGGGCAGCAGGTATTCGTACAACATCCAGTGCACGATCCGGTCCTTCATCGGCGCATCAACCACGCAGCGGAATTTCTTTTCCTGGACCGTAAAGGTCTTGTACGGGCCGAAGCTGTAGGTGCCGGCGCGCAGCCGCTGCTGGATGATCAGCAGGTAGTGCAGCGGGTCTTCGCCAAAGCGCTGCACGCGCAGACTCTTGGATTTGTTCTTTTTCGCCTTCAGCCAGCACTGGAACAGATTGTCCAGGGACGTGAGCTGGTGGAAAAGGGAACCGCATTCCACCGCGACATCAGCCGCGGCGGTCTGGGGCTTGGCTATAAGCCGTGCTTTCGGGGTTCGCCCAGGAAATTCTCGACCAATAATTGGCTTTACGGGAGCATGCTCACGATTTAAGTATGAAATTGTTGGGTCAGCGGAAGCCGATGTTGTCGTTCTCGTAGTCCGGATGGTCGTCGTTGAGATTGAAGACGCCGGCATTGTCGTTCGAGTTCCAGTAGCCGCCTCGGATGAGCGCATTGCTGGACTTTGCAGAGAATTCCCTTTGTTGATCATGCTGCTGCTCCTGCGGAACGGATGAGGCCGCCCACAAGCCTGCCGAGCTCAACAGCTAAGCTAACTCTGTGCTCGAATGCGAATTTGAGTTTGCTTAGCTTTGGAGCCTGGGCCAGATAATGCTTCAGGAGGTCGATATCGGCTGAGATACGCTGCAAGACGGCTCGCTTGTCGAGGTTCGTGCCGTAGCTAAAGATATTGAGCATCACCCTGGCCATGCAGGCGCGTAGGTTCTCGCCGTAGGTGACGCGGATATCGCGCGGCATCTTGATGATGTCCTGCAACAGCTGGATGTCCAGGTCCTGCGCCTGGGATTTGAGTTTGAAGCCGGACGAATCGGGGCTGGCCAGCATCTGCGCCGCGGCGGCCGTGTTCAGGGTAGCGTGCTGGCGCAAGTCGTGAATAATCTGGCTGACGATATCCGGTGTGACGGCGGCGAGCACCGAAGTGTTGCCGGCGGCATTGTCCGAGACGTAGACCGTATGACCCTGCGTCTGGTTGCCGAGGGCGACGACGTAGGGGATGCTGAACTCATCGACAATGGACCACAGGCGCTTTTTAAAATTTCCCGCTGGAAATCCGACACGAATATGCGGCGCCTCGGCGGTGCCGACCAGCTTTATTTTGTATTTTTTCAACACGTTCAGGGCGTGCGCCGTGCGATCGTACCCATGCAAGAATTTCCCTGCCTGGACCAGGATCAGGTGATTCGGGTATTGCTGCTCCAGTTTTGCTGAGATGACGGCCACTGGATCCGCCTGGCCGAGGCCCAGCTCTATACCTTGAACCGAAGTAATGCGGAACTGTTGCTGCTCTTCCTGATTGGGGTGTTGGAATTCTTGCATTTTGATATGAGTTATAGGTTAGTTAAGAAGGTCACAGCTACGCCGTGACCCGTGACCGGGGATCAGAAACCCGAGCTATTTGGTGCAGCGGAAGCCGACGCCGTCGTTCACGCAGCCCGGATGGCCGCCGCCGAGACGGAAGACGCCGGCATAGTCGCCCGAGTCCCAGTAGCCGCCCCGGACGAGCGCATGGCCGGACCAATCCGAACCCGCGCTGGGATACCAGCCAACACCTTTTTGCATGGAAGGCGCTGGCGCTGTGGTTATTGACGGGCTATCTGCTGCAAAGGACTTGGCGATCAGACCGTTTTCATCGCCCTGGACGTTGTCAAACACCCAGGAATAGGCATTCCCGGCGACGTCATAGACGGTTTCGCCATTAGATAAGGTGAAAACACGGGTTTCGTCTTCGTCATTAGAAATGAACGTGCCAGGTTGTGCCTCGTCAACGCTGTCATTGCGCAGGCCCTGCTGCAGCGAGCCTTCGCCGACGATGCCGCTGGACCAGTTCGCGGCCACGTTGGCGATGTTGTATGCCAGGGCCAGGTATTGTGTTTCGGTGATCAGCTTGTAACCGGCTGCCTCGGCAGCGGCGCGCGCGGCGTGGTAGTCGATTTCAACCCAGGGTGCGGCTTCCGCGTTGACGACGAGCTGACCGGCATCACCCCGTCCGCTCAGGTATTTGCCGACCAGGAAAGCAGGTTCAACATGACCATTTGGCAGCGTGGTTTCTGGCACCTGGGCAAATTCATCCTTTTGCAGCGACTGGCATTTTGTGCGCAGATCAGCGGCCAAGACCGGATAGTCGTTCGCGCAAGACTTCGCATAAGCGGCCAGGGCCGGCAGAGCATGCTTGTCGGTGGTCAGGTTCAAAACGAAGTATTCGTCGCCCTCGTGCTTGCCGCCTGGCGCGCTGCTGCCGTCGGTACGCTCAACGTTGAATTTATGATAAATGCCGACTGCCTTCTGGTCGATTGCCGGCGCTTCTGCGATTGCGTTCATTCTGCTTCCTTCTCGGTTTGTGCTTCCAGCACGGATTAGATAAACTGCAAATAGTCGATCTTGCTCATCAGTTCGGCAGCCCTGAATGTGGGCAGATCAAACCTTTCAGCGACTGCGCAAATCATTTGATGATCGCTTGGGCCTGCAATAACCTCGGACAGCTCGGCATCACCGAGGGCTTTTGCATCAGGTTCTAGCAATGGCGCATGCATGATCGGATTTGTATTGACATGCGGCGCATTCACCAGCATTGCGGCGATGCTTTGGACGTTGGCGTCGGCTTTGGCGGCTTCCTCGTCGGCTTGCTTTGTTTGTTCGGCTAGCATGCTTTCTCCCGATTAACTGTATATTTGAATTCAAACACTCTGACGTGACCGTACTTACTCGCCTTCTGTCTGCCGGTAATAATGAGCAATCCAGCTTTGACAAGGCGATGAATCCTGTTGACCAGATAAACGCCGCGAGATTGGCGGTACTGTTCCGGCTCATTGATATCTATCGTGAATCGCTGCGTGTCATGAAAAACCGCGTAAAGCGAAAACAGGAATTTCTGATCACCCCATTGCAGCCCGTTGAACTCGGGCGAGTCAATCAGGGCAATAGGTAGGGTGATGGTTTCCATTAACAATTCCCAGTGTCGATGATCTAGCTGACCTTGACGTAAGGATGCTGCTCCGTCGCCGGCTTAATCGCGCGCTTGAAATGCGATCCTTTCGATTCAGCGGCCTGAAATTCAGCGAAGTGCTCTGCCGTGAAATTGGCATAGTGGTACACGCTGCCGGGGCCGTTCTTACACTTAAACTGTATCGCCAGAGTATTGGTCGCCGGGTCGTGGCCGATGGCGTGCAATTGGCTGGACTTGACTGCTGTCAGTGTGATTAATGGATGCTCTTTAGTTTCTGTGTTCATGGTTTTCTCCAAAGGTTGATTAAGCTGCTTGCTTCGCCTGCACCTGGGCGATATGTTTTACAAGGGCGGCGCAAATCTCGCCGAAGGTGCTTTCGTGGAACAGGATTGCCGACTTGTCTTTGCCAGCAGGCTCGAAGCCAAGGTTCTTGAGGAAGTCGGCGGTCAACGCAAAGCCCAAGCGCTCGCCGATCTGACCGAGCCGCAGACTTGGTGGGGCTGAGGAGGTCACTGGCTTGCGCGTGGATATCGTAGTTACGGTGGCCGGCGCATGGCTTGTAGCGACTGGCGCGGATGTCTGCGGCTGAACTTGAGTTTGTACAACCGCAGCCGCCTTAGTCCGCTTTTCTTCCTCTGCGCGGTTGTGCTCGGTGACACGGCTGTTCACCAGCATCTTGAAATCATCGGCAGCCTTGAAAATGATATTCTGCTGGTCGCTGAACAGGAAAAGATGGTCGGCTGCGTATTCCCGTAGATATGCCAGATTGGTGCGCACAGCGAGCGCCAAGGCATCGGCGGCGATTTTGGCGTTTGCCAGGCAGGTATCTACCGAATCGCGCAGGCTGGCCATTGTTCGCTTATTTTTCATCGCACCAGCAAAGTCAGGGAACGGCAATCCCAGCACTATCGGTGTTATTTCGGCCTCCAGCGCTTTGATATGCGCAGAGAATTTTTCTTTCGCTGCTGTCATGATTTCCAGTTTGCGCGCTGATTCTTCCTTCTCAACCAGCTTTTCTTGTGCGAGCCCCAGTGCATCAAATCTCTTCGCATAGAGTTCCAAAATACTGATTGCTTCGCTGACACTGGAAATTTGGCCTATCACTTCATCGGCCTTTAGCTTCAATGTCTTTGCAGCCTCACGAGAAAATTTCGCGGTTTCCTTTGCATTTACAAAGTGCTCGTCTGTCTGCAAATCTGTGCGGACAGAAGCCAAATAAGCATCAAATTTCGGCGTGACATCGTCCAGGTTGGAGAGGGATAGTGACCCAGTCACGTTAATAACGACTGCTGGCAGTTGCATGATTGCCTCTGCTTGCGGCTTTTCGGCATGTACTAGCGGCACGTATTCGGCCAGGTCTTTGGCGAATTGCTCCCAGCCGGCACGGATGCGCTCGAACCATGCGGGATCGGGGCGAATGGTCATCGAAACCATACCTTCCTTAGTGCCGTCTGACACCGAGAATATCCAACGATCAGCACCAGTAACCATTAGGCATTGCTGCGGTTGAACCATAAATTCGTCTGATAATTCATTGGCGACGACGGCAGCGGCTAATTGCGCGTTATACTGCTTGTGCTCCCAGCCGCAATCCTCAAGCAAGGTCAGGCCGTCGCAAGATGCGGATAGCTTCCCATCGGAGCAGGTAACAGGATAAAGTTCGGCGCCGATCAATTCCTCGCCGAACGGTCGAGCCAGAGCCTCCACAGCATGCCCATAGTCCAGAATATGCTCTTGAACCCAGACGCTAAATTCCTTGGGTTGCGATGTGAATTTCATGTGCAGCAATTCGGTGCGCTTCACCTTGGAGGAAATTCCCAACATCGCAGCGGCTTCACTGGCGCCGAAATGATCAAGGCGAAATTTCGCCCACTCGTCCGTGCCTTGAATGAGATTGTGTATCTTCATAATATTTTCCTATTGAGGCACGTAGTCGCCAGCGGCATCCATCGCCGCGACAAATTCATCATCTGGATCAGGCTGATCCGCTGGAACGTCCCAAGACAGAATCTCTTTGCGCTGCGCATCGGTAAATGTCGCCCTGGTGCTGAGCATTTTCAGCAGATCATCGGCAGTTTTTTTGCCGGATTGAACTGTTTGCCTCCAGCCTGTCTTTTTCTCTGCGAAAATCTCCGGCGTGCAGTCCGGGAAATGCACTTCTTTTGCCACTTCTTTTGCCGCCTCTATTGCTGGTTGCGAGGTCTTCGGCGTAATATCAATTTCGGCCTCGAAGGATTTGCCTTCCATTTCGTCGGCGGTCGGCGCGCTGCCGGTCATTTCTGGAAATGCCATGCGCAGTGCCTGCGCCTGAGCGCACTTAGCCAGTTGGCCGCGTGGGCGCTTTTTCCACATAGCATTAGGCTGGAGACTGTCCTTGCCGGCGGTGGCGTAGTTTTCAATCCAATACTCGACAGCAGCGAATTCTCCCACTACGCCATTAGCCAGCAAGCGGCGCACCACGACGCGACACGATTCGGGCACCTTGTAGGACATGCTATCAAGCTGGATATCAACCATAGGGCCGAATTCTGGCTCGCTGATGCCGGCCAGGGCATTGCTGCGGGCCGCTTGGGTACGGTATAGGCCGACGCCTGGCATGATCACATCGCGCATCTGCTTCGCGTTCTTGTCCCACATCGGCACGATATGCACCGGCTTTTGCATAGGGTCCAGGTTCGCAGCTTTGCAATAGCCGATCACCATCTTGATGCTGTTGATATTGGCGCCTGGGTACAGGCTGGTTTGCAGCACTGTTACCAGTTCGGCTTCCGTCATTGCGGTCAGCGCGGTGGCGCTATGTATTTGGACAACTTCTCCGGCCATGATCTTTACTCCTGTTATTTATTGAATACTGCTGTTCTGACTGCCTGCATCCTGGTCTTGCCGAATTTGCGCTCGATTCGATACATGGCAAGCGCGATCGTCATGCGGACGGAGATGCGGCGCTTGGCTTCGTTGGTCATCACATTTGCTTCCTTGCCTGTGGCGTTGCCAGAATCGTTTTCTCATCCTTGCGGTGCTCGTCGCAGACATTGACCACAACGTCATCGCCACGGAAACAGTTTGTTTGGATATCGATGCGCCTGGCCCCGACGGCGCCACATACGCAGCACTGCTTATTGTTCGGCTTTGACTTATATTTTTGTTTCACTTTGCGCTCCTAACCTGAGCGGCCAAGTTCTGTGCAAGCTCGGCCTGCTGCAAGTCGTCATTGCTCATCCAGCAAAATAGAAAGAAGATTGCGACGAGCAAAAAGCCGGTTTCACGTACGGTTAAATCTTTCACAATGCCTCCTTTATTTAAGAGGTCACAGCTTTGCCGTGACCAGGGACCGGGGATCAGAGTCCATGGGTAGGGTGCAGCGGAAGCCGAGGCCGACGCCCCCGTAGTCCGGACGGCCGCCGTAGAGATAGAAGACGCCGGCATAGTCGTCCGAGTACCAGAAGCCGCCTCGGACGAGCGCATAGCCGGACCAATCACGGCCAGCAGAAGGGCGATAGCCCATTCCTTTTTGCTCGGACGGGTAGGGCGCCAGCGCAATCGAAGGTGACTCAGCATCGAACGGCTTGGTGATCAGGCCGCGCTCGTCGCCCTGGATGTCGTCGAATACCCACTGGAAGACATTCCCGTTGAAATCGCATACCTTGGAGCCATTCGATAGCATCAGCCAGCGGCGCTCGGTCTCGTTGGCCGGCACGTAATTACCAGACCGCGCGCAGCCGCCATTGCGGATGCCCTGGAAGAGATCGCCTTCGCCAACCTTGCCGCCGGTCCAGTTGCAATCCTGCTGGGCGGCATTCGCGGCAATCGCCAGCCATTGGCTTTCACGGATGCCGATATAGCCAGCGGCATTGCATGCTTCCATGGCCTTGTAGAAATTGATGTTCACCCATGGATACAAAGCTGGATCGTGCGAAATTTTGCCGTCTGCACCCTGGGTTGTAGCGTGCTGGGCAACATAGAAAGCAGGAACTGTGAGGCCGTTCGGCAACGCCTTGGACGGTGGGAAGACCATTCCAGGTACTGGCACGAAGCCGGCAGACACCGGGCGCAGCAGTTGCAGCAGCTCGGCAGAGCCCTTGACGATCTGGCCTTCGTTCAGTATCAACATCAGGCCGGCAGCGTCCTGTAACTCGACCAGGCCGTTCCACTCGCCTATGTGACGCATGCCGTGGATAGCTTTGGCGCCGGCGCGCACGGTGAACGATTCTTCTCTTGTCAGTTCGATTTGCATTGCTGCTCCCTGGTTATTCATGGTCTTCTGCATTTTCAAAATTGATGTTCTTCAAAGAATCCGGTTCGTCTTTTTCGCCAAAGCAAAGCTCAAGGATTAAAAACGCGATAGCCAAGACGACGATGAAAACGACGGCTACTAAAAAGGCTTTTGTGTCTTCGCTCAAGAGTATTTCGTTCACGATTTCCTCCGTGCTGCATCAATCAACTTACGGCCCAAAATGCGGGCGATCTGGTCTTCAGTGAGTGGCGCTGGAGCGGTCATTTGGTAATCTCCAGCGGCTCCCAAAGACTCATAAGGTGCGCCAGCTTTGGCTGCAAATATTCACGCACAGCTGCCTCATCAGCCCGGCATATTTCGACCGTGCTATAGTTAAACGCACCCTTGCGCTGCAACATCCAGAAAATTGAGAGTTTCCCGTTCCGGTAGTTGATGTCTCCGTTGAACGGCTTGGAAGTTCCTTCGTCCTCGTCCGTAGGCTCAAACCAATCCCAGCGAAACAGAAGGTTATAATCCATGTCCGCGTCATCCCAATCCGCAAGGAAGTCATGCCATGATTTGTAGTGCGTTCCACAATCATTTGAGTAGAAATTCCCCTCATTACAGTAGTAGGAGTGATCTACTTCCCAAAGATGCTTACTCATAACTGAAAAGCCCTCAAAATGCAGCCGATAGCCAGGCCGACAACCACAGCCGCAAAGAAGAAGGAAAATCCAGCTGATGCCTTCTTGGTGATTGGTTCGCGGTATTTCATGCTGGCACCGAATTTTCAATGCACAGCAAATTCTGGATTTGCTCTTTGATGTTGGCGACCTTCCGGTCATGATCGCGCTGCAGGGTATCCAGACCCTTCTTCAGTACATCAACTTGCGCGGCGATGGGATTGAAACCAGCCGGTATTTCATAATCAAATTCATGAATGCCGACCAGGATGTAGCCGTATTTGGACATGTCGATACAAAAGACCCTGAAGTCACCTTTCCCGTCAGCTTGTATCTGCTGGTGGATATAGGCTTTGAGTGCAACTTTCATTTCCATCTCCTTAGAATTCGCGACCGCTTAGGCCGGTCAATCCATCCCTTATGTGTAAGCGGGATCGTCTCTTACAGGCTCCGGCTCGGTGGGACCGGCCTACACCTACTGATGGAAGAATAAGGATGCAGTACCATCCTTCCGTTGCTTTCAAGTTGCCACTTGAACTCGATCTTCCTTTCGATGTATCCCGGCATTAGGGCGTGTATTCGGTTGCGTGGTATTCCTGTAAAATCTTGATGGCGCCGCGATAGTTGTTTGCATTGCTCGCGCAGTTCGCGGCTTCTTCGTGATTACCTTCAGTAACCAGGATCGGCGCATTGCTTTCGCAGCTTTCGGCATGGATGGTCAGTTGCGCGATTGCTGCGGCGTAGTGAGATTTGGTGCTCATCATTTCTCCAATTCGTTATTGCAAAACAAGCGCACGGCGCGTATCTGATTCATGAACCATATGCACCACAACTGCCGCCAGCGAAAAGGTCACGCAAATGACCAGGATTGCCATGAGAACGTATTTCACTTGGCCGCCATCATCGCAAGCCACTGCTGAAAGCTTTTCAGATGCCGCTTGAAATAATCGGTCTGAAGGTATTGGTGGTACAACTGCTTTGTGGCGTACATGGTGCTGCTCCTAAATTCATGCCGCTGCTCTCCCGGCTGGTCACGGTGCTACTACACGCATATCCCATCGCTCGCAGGCCTGCTTGATGGCTTGGCCTTCCTGCGCTCCTCAATCACCGTTTTGGATCCGCTCTGTTCTACTGCAATTCAACAAAACAGAATCAAACTTTCCACGCTCAAACTTGATTTTGTTTTGGCTCGGGGCACTTGCGCGGCCCCGATTACGCTTCCCTACAATTCGCCCGTCAGCAATTACCTTTTGGCTTGCAGCCGGGACTTGATAATTAGGGCATGATGCAGTCTCCTAAAATTGCGCATCTTTCGGCGGGATGCGTGGCGCCTGATCAAAAGTATTTCCTAGCGAGCCACCGTGATTAATCTCGCTACCTCTTTACCGCGCGTCTATCGAATTGCGGACCGATGAGTGAAACTTACGCTGCCAGCCGTTCAGCCGCAGGCGCTGCGTTCTTGGCCTGCTGGACCAGTTCAAAGCCGTTGAAGGTCGTCATGTGCAAGCTTTGCTTGGCCTGCCGCGCGGCTTGTTTCGCGCCGTCATGTGGCGCGTATTTGCTGTGGCTGCGGTAGGTCTTGCCAGCTACGCCGCGACCATGGCCACGAGATTTGTAAGGACCGACTTTTTGCTGTGCGTCGAATCGCGACATGCCCAGACCCATCAGAGCCTGGATCGCTTCCATCATTTTGTTGAAGCGAGCATTCAGATTGTGCAGTTGCATGATGTTCTCCAAGTTGTAATTAAAGGTACTGCCTTGCATACGCCATCAGCCTTGATATCCGCTGTTCAGACTTTGCAAATATTGGAGGATTGGAATCGCCTCATATTTGCTGGTGTTGAGCGCATCCACTTTGCGCCGATCAAATGTTTCAAGAATTACGCGGCCAGTCGTTTTTTCTTTGATTACCCAACTAGCTGTTTTCACTTTATTTTCCAAGTGGGATATTTCTTCAAAAATGCCACCATCCGTTCGTACCACTTTGCCCGCTCAACCGGATCCCCGCGGCGTTCTGCCAACCGGCGTTCAAACTCAAACGGGATAACCACGCGCTGGCGGCGTTCTTCCGATTTCTGTATCAGCTCTGGATGGGCCAGCGAGCGGGTTAGTGAGTCAAACATCTCGTTACTCCTGAATTCAGTTGCAACTCCCGCATGAGGCCTATGGTTCGGATTCGACGCGGTTCTAAGGGGAGTTGCTATCAGCTGCTCACGGTGCTGCTGATGGATTAACTATAGCGAATAGCTAAAGAAAAAGCAAGGGATAAATATAGCGATAAGCTATATATTTATTTTGACGGAAAATGAGGGCAAAAAAATACCCGCCGAAGCGGGTTAATCTGCCTGGTGACAGGGGAGATTAGGGGCGGACGGTATAGCCTCGGGCGGTCATGCAGGAAATCATCAGTTTGCGCTGACGCAGAGCGCGGTCGAGTTCCTGGCCGAAGATGCTACGCATGGATGGATCGGCTATTTGGGTGCTCTTTTCGACATCATAGGCGCACTCGCGCTTGTCCTTGTCATAGCCCTCTTGGGTCTGGCCTGGCATGTCCAGGATCAATGGTTTTTGCGGCGCACAGCCGGCCAACAGGGCCGCGGATATGAGAAAGATAGGGGCTTTCATGAAAACGGATTAGTTCTTGGAGCCAATAAATACAAAACCGTCCGTGCGCGTGTTATTCAGGCCGATAGCATAGGCCTTCTTAAGCTTGCTGCTAAAATAGAAAATTCCCCCTGCCAGCGCATTGGGGCTTGGGCATGGTGGAGGGCCGGCAGTAATAGAAATGTCGTAAAAATTTCCTCGCGCATGGGGCGCGGCATGCCCAGTGAAACTGCAGCCTGTGGCGCTAGTTCCTTTGATCGCGCCAGAGGCATCGACACTCAACGCCGCAGCTATGGCAATGCCAGGACCGTATGTCGAGCCCGTGTAGGATCCGGCAATTGTTGCTAACGCAGGAATGGTTTCGTAGTCTGGGTCATAAGTCGCCGTGGCTGTGATAACCTGACCAGACGGATAGGTGATAGTCCCGGTAAATGAATTCTTGGCAAAATAGGTTGCCGCTGCTAGGGCCGTATTCACGCCCAAACCTTCAAGGTTGAAATCCCTGCCATCGCCGGAAACATAGCCGGAACTCGTATATTTCACAGTTCCTTGAATCACCCCACCGATTTGACCGCTATTGCCGATGGCTGAGTATATCGTCCAGGTTGTTCCAGTGTCGGTGATTATCCCAGTGAAGGCGCGGCCGGTGCTGGTAGTCCCTGACCAAAGACCTTCTGGCGTTGGTGCTGAAACTGCGACAGGTGTCGTCGTGGCGATAGGACTGGTGACTGCTTGATTAGTAGGAGAATTGCTCCCGCCGCAACCAGCCAAGCAAGCGCCGGCCAACGCAAGATAAATCGCAGATCTATTCATAATCGCCTCGCCGTTTTAACAAGGAATAAGAAATGCCATTTCTACTTTACCAAGATTGATTTTTATTGCCACGTCATTATTGCCGACGGCTTGCATAGATACCACTTGCTGGGAAGGGAAGGATTTGATGATGCTATTGACCGTCATGATGGCATGCTCAGGCCTGTTTTGCCAACTTGCGGCAGCGAATGTTATGACCTGATGGAGAAGGGCGCCAAGGCCATCCTGATTTAGTTGATAGTCATTCTTTCGGCCTAGGCTATCAGTAAGAGTCATTGTCGCGGAATCGTCGAATTCCGATGCGCTGAGTTGTAACGAGGAAAGATCGTTTCTTGCGGCAGTCGTATCCATGTGCTACTTTCCTATTAGAAAAGGTGCTGGATAGCATCAAATACCAGTTTGCCATCTTGCAAGCATTGAGGGAAAGGCCCATTTCTTGTAAGGAATGGTTACCTTGTTACATGATAGTGTTTATTTTCAATAAAGCTAATAATTTCATTAACAACAAAAAAATAGGCACGTAGCCTGTATTCAATGCTATGGAGCGAGAGATGAGAAACCTGGAAGATGAGGTGCTAGATACATTCCGAAAGTCAACAGCTGATCAAAAAGTAGATATCGTTTTATTTGTACGAGCGATCGCCGCTTTAAAGCCCAAGCAAAGGCCAAATCTGATATTGATCAATAGTAAAAAACCACTGAAACCAAAGCGTTAGATTTTATCGGTATTGATCCTGCGGTGATGGGCAATGCGCTCATCCCGGATATCTTCGGCCGCAACCCTAATTTTTGTTCTGCCAGCAGCGTCTGTGGCCCCCATTATTTTAATTACCATCTGAATGTCATCGTCGGCGCTGGGTAATTCAGCGTCGCTTGAGTTTTCGGAATGGTCAGTATCCATCCAGCCGGGCGATTTCTCCATCGCCCTATCAATTTTTCTTGCGGTCACGCGCCCCATTGCCCTGGGTTTCCGAGTTTTCGTGTCGAGCTGCCCGGTTCGCACTTGACTTAAATATGCCTCATTGACTGTGGCCTTGCTGGCCAATGCTGCTGCACTGCCAAAAAACTTAATGGCTGTTTCAAGATTATCCAATCTAATTTGGTCGATCGTCTTCATGTCGCCATTAGATAGCAAATCGCTAAATAAATAAATGTGCGATTCGCTATTGCTTTTATGTAGCGATTCGCTATACTTAGGCATGGACATTAAAACCTACCTTCTACAAGAGCGCGGCCGACAGGCTTCGTTAGCGAAAGCGATCGGCGCTCATGCGCCAGATATAAGCCGCTGGGCCGATGGATCTCGCCCTGTGCCAATTCCCTTCGCGCCAAAAATTGAAGCCGCCACGAAAGGTTTGGTAAGCCGCAAGGACTTGTTCCCGAAGGATTGGCAAGACATCTGGCCTGAGCTGGCAGCCGCATAATCAGCTCAACGCTTTACAGAATTCCGCGACAACCGGCCCCAAAGTTTTCCAAACCCAGATTGCCGCAGCAACGCCAAGAACACAGTAACAAATAGTGGGAATAGCGATTAAAGATTTGACGTTCATTTGATCCTCCGTTTGCTTGATTCCACTTTAGTTTTTTTTGTCCAAACAGGGTACACAACCGGATTCAAATAGCATGAAGAGCGTTGAAGACCATCCTGAATTAGCCCTTGTGCGCAGCCCTAAACAGGTTGAAGTGCCCAAAGAGCTGATCTATACGAAGAAGACATCGGGCGCTGCTTTTACCCTGGCCTGTGACACTTCCTGCTTAGACGACAAAGAGATTTACATGGCGGTTGGTATCGACGCAGGCTACTTCTCCAATATCAAAAAGTCCAAGGCCACGCTGCAGGCAGATTTGATTGGCGAGTTCTGCAAGGTCGTCGGCAACTCAATATATCCCGAATGGATTGCTTATCAAATCGGCTGCACTTTGGTTGTCATTAAATCCGAAGCCGAGCGCCAACGCGACGCCGAGAAGGCCCGCGCTGACCGTCTGCAGATTCAGTTAGACATGGCGCTTGATATGGTGCAGCGGAGGGTTGCATGAACCTGCACCGAGTCAGCGAAGCCGAATACTACGCCTATCTGCAGGCCTATCCAGTAACGAAGCTGGCCCAGAGCCTGACCTCCATCAACCATTCCGCAGTAACGATCTGGGATACCACTACCGGCAAGCCCTGGCACCAGTCTGTCGTAGCCAGATGTCTTCCTGATATCACTACAAGTAACCACCACAAGAAACAGTATTTGATTTTGGATGAGGTGAGGATATGAGAAGGCTTGCCACTGTGACGCCGATCAAGATGCCAGCGACGGCATATAAAGTCGTTAGCGACGTCCCGATTCCAGAATTCAACCACGCCAAGAAAACCTATCCATTTGCAGAAATGAATATCGGCGATTCATTTGTCGCTTCATTTGAACAGCTCACCCGAGTAAGAAGCGCCGCCAGTGCTTACGGCATACGGACTGACAAAAAATTCTCAGTTCGTAAAATCAATCGCGAATGCCGCTGCTGGAGGGTTTCCTGATGTTGAACTGCAAAAAAGGCGACATGGCCCGGCAAGTGGTTTCCCTTTGCGGTAACGAGGGGACGCTGCACGAGGTCGTGGAATTTGTCGGCTCTGTAGATTTTGCTATCTCTGGGGTTCAGCAAAACGTTTGGAAAACTCGCCGAGCATGGCCTGGAAATAGAATGAGCCAAACGGGTGTTTTCTTTTCCCCGGAGCTTGATTGTCTCATACCTGATGCATGGCTGCGCCCCATCCGCCCCGGCGACCTGGATGAAGAAATCACCACCCAAGAGCCGGTCGGGGAGGTTGCATGAAAAATTTCCTCGCTATGCTTCACGAGATGGACTGTGCAGATATGGCTCAGTACTCTGTGGCAAATCATCACGTCAACGGCCTCGATTATCTCTGCCTGCATCGCTCTGAAAAATTGACCATCAAACTATACCTGATGGAGAAACCAGAGAATCCAAACAGCGGCTTTCTGGTTAATCCGCATTCGCATCGCTATTCGTTTTGGAGCGCCTGCCTAGTAGGAACATTGCAGCATGTTCGCTTTGCTGAAGATTTGACCAAGGCTGACTGGATGCGCATGCGCTACGCGCCTGAAACTCGGAGCGGCATATGCGATGCTTATATTGGCCTTACTTCAAAAGTTGAGCGCATCCATGAGGGCGATCACTATTTTGTCACATCTGATGAAATCCACACATTGAAAATGTATCCGGGCAGCGGGCCGCTGTTGCTGGGCTTGGTGCAATTTTCAGATGTGAAAGAAAAGTCAGAATTGTATTTACCCACAGAAGGGCGTCCCACGCCTGAATATCCGCATTCGTGGACACCAACCCTTATCCATACCCAAGCCCTGCGCGATCGTTGCATTGACCTACTGGAGGCCGCATGAATCCGCATCTGCACCACATGATTCCATCCACCTTACGCCCACAATGCGACGTACTAGACGGCTTACGCTCCCATAACCTGGTAGCTCGCAGCAACCAGGCCGACTCCGATGCCGTCCTGATCAAGCAATTATATAACGCCCTGATCGTCGCCAGCACTTCCCTTGACGTTCCAAACAAACAGCAAATCATCGTAGATGCAATTGATGGTTATTTGGAGTGGGCGAAGTGACCATAAAAATTCTCATTGGCGATTCGCTCGAGATCCTGCGCACGTTGCCGGCAGAGTCCGTGCATTGTGTGGTGACGAGTCCGCCTTATTGGGGGCTGCGTGATTATGGAGTCGAAGGACAAATGGGCCTGGAGTCCACGCCGGCCGAGTTTATTTCCAATATGGTCGCTGTCTTCGATGAAGTCCGCCGGGTGTTGCGTTCCGATGGTACCTGTTGGGTGAATATGGGCGATAGTTATTTGCCAGGTAAGAACATGGCAATGATGCCGCACCGCCTCGCCATTGCGCTGCAGGATGCCGGCTGGTGGGTGCGCCAGGATATCGTCTGGAGCAAGCCCAATCCAATGCCGGAAAGCGTGCGCGACCGATGCACAAAATCACATGAGTATATTTTCTTACTGACCAAGAGCGCCCAGTATTTTTATGATGCTGAGGCGATCCGCGAGCCTGTCACTGAATCAACAATCGCACGCCTATCGCAGGACGTCGAAAATCAAGCCGGTAGTGACCGCGTCCCAGGAAAAACCAATGGCACGATGAAGGCTGTGGCGCGCGGGGTTGGATTCGGTCACGGTACTGATGCAAACGAGCGTGGGCGAGGCAGAGTCACCGCACGCGACACATTCAAACGAGAAAATTCAAACCGCGCAGAAGTATTTCCAGGCCAGACACTGGGAACGCATCGTCCTGACCGTGAGGACACGGTACCGGATGGATTCCGCAGCAAGCGCAGCGTTTGGACGATGGCAACTCATTCTTTCAAAGAAGCCCATTTCGCCACGTTCCCGCCTGAATTGCCAGAAACCTGCATAAAAGCCGGTACGTCTGAGCGCGGACACTGTCCTGTTTGCGGTGGACGGTGGCTGCGCCAGATCGAACGCAAGTTTGCGCCACAGGATGATGTTTCCATCGGTAAGGGAAAGCGCGGATCGGGTGATCAGAAACCTATGGATCAGTCAAATACATGGGAAGGATTCCCGCGCGGAACCGTGACCACTACCACTACCGGCTGGGAACCTGGATGCGATTGCAATGCCGATCCAGTACCGGATGTCGTACTTGATCCATTCTTCGGCGCTGGCACTACTGGACTTGTCGCAGATCGGCTGCAGCGCGATTGCATCGGTATTGAATTGAACCAGGCTTACGCCGAAATGGCCCGCAAGCGCATCCAGGCCGAATCGCCATTATTGGCGCAAGTGGAGGTGGCAGCATGACTGAAATCGTCCTCGCCAAGCACTCCGACGTGCCGCTATCCGAGCCGCAGCGCGAAGTTCTGCGCACATTCCTATTTGGCATCATAGACGGCCTATCTGACAAGGATAAGAAGGCTTGGCGCCGGTTTTGGTCATGGTTCAACAAGGCCGGCTCCGGCGAGATCCTGAGTATTGAAACCTGGACGCCGCGGGTCGGCGTATTCCACCGCAAGCACATGGCCATGGAAAGCAAGATTTTCCAGAACCAGGAGCGCATTGCCAGCTTTGAGCAATTCAGATCATGGCTGAAGATCGGATCAGGGTTCGTGGACTGGATGGCAGGGCCCAAGGGTGGGGTAGTGCCAGTGCCGCGCTCGATCAGCTATAAAAAGTGCGACGAGGAAACTATGCGCCAGTTTCACGATGACATGGTGACATTCCTCCGCACCGAACATGCACAGAAATATCTGTGGCCTCATCTTACGCCATTCATGGCTGAAACAATGATCGAGTCCATTCTGACGGAGTTCAAGGAATGAAAGGTTCCACTCCCACCAAAGCCGAGAAAGAACTCTGGTCAAAGATCGCCGGCCTGGGCTGCATAGCGTGCCTGCAAGACGGCATCCGCAACTCGCTGGTGTCCATACACCACATTGACGGTCGGACCAAGTCAGGGGCGCATAAGAAGGTTTTGCCACTGTGCGCGCCGCATCACCAGCAGGACGACACCGACCCTATGCATCGAGTAGCCGTACACCCGAACAAAGCCAGGTTTGAGCAGCAATACGGCACGCAGATTGAATTACTACATCAGGTAATGCTTTTGCTGGAGCCTGCCCATGCATAAACGTTTGCAAGCTCTTGGGCGCCTGAAGGTAGGCGCTATGAATAAAACAGAGTCCGCTTACGCCTCGCTGCTGGAATTGCGACTGCGCGCCGGCGAGCTGTCATGGTTCAAGTTTGAGGGCCTGAAGTTTAGGCTGGCCGATAACACATTCTACACGCCAGATTTCGCCGTGATGCTGGCTGATGGGCAGCTTCAGGCGCACGAATGTAAAGGTTTCTGGACTGATGACGGACGGGCGAAGATCAAGATTGCTGCCGATATGTACCCGCTTCAGTTTCTGGCTGTAACGCAGAAGCCTAAAAAAGACGGCGGCGGCTGGAAAGTCGAGGAATTTTAATGGCGCGCATTAGATCCATCAAGCCAGAGTTCCCCCAGTCCGAAAGTATGGGCAATGTGTCACGGGACGCTCGCCTGACTTTCTTGCAGTTATGGACAATTGCCGACGATGAGGGGAGGCTTCGCGGAAATTCGCGAATGCTCGCGAGCCTTCTTTTCCCCTACGATAACGATGCTCCTGAACTGATCGACGGCTGGCTCTTTGAGCTTGAAAAAGAAGGGTGCATTATCCGCTACAAAGCAGATGGACAAAGCTACGTTCAAATCTGTAAGTGGTTGATTCATCAGAAAATTGACAAGCCGAGTAAATCGAAAATACCTGAATTCACCGAAGCCTCGCGAATTCTCGCGAATCCTAGCCTTAGGATCAAGGATCAAGGATCAAAGGATCAAGGAGAGGATAAAACCTCTTCCACCGAGCCCAAGGCCGCACAGCAAACTTCGCCGGTCGAATTGGTAGCGATAGTTGCAATCCCATTGCAAGACAAAACTGAATTCGGGATATCCGAGGAACAGATTGCTGAGTGGTCATCCGCATACCCTTCGGTTGACGTACTGCAGCAGTTGCGCAACATGAGGCAATGGAGCATTGCGAATCCCACGAAAAAGAAAACACGACGCGGCGTGATGTCGTTTTGCAATTCGTGGCTGATGAAAGCTCAAGACAGGCCACCTGTGCGCGGCTCGCCGCCGACGCAGCAATCCACCCGTGACGCATCCCGCATGGCAGCAGCAAATTCAATCGGACTTGGAGGAAGGCAAAATGACTCAAGAACTATCGACGCAGACTGCAACTATCTCCCCGATTGACTGGCTGTTCGGCGAGTTGCATGGAATGTACGGAAACCAGTTTTTCGACAAATTCCGCAGCGGGCACATTGTTGATGGTCTGGACACTGGCATTGAAAACATGAAGCGCGTCTGGACCGAAAAAATCCGCTCCAACGGAATGAAGATCGGCGACCTGAGGCGCGCTCTATCCGCATGCGAGCGCGTCAAGTTCCCGCCATCCTGGAGCGAGTTCCTGGAACTCTGCAAGCCATCTGTTGACGTGCTGGCCGCCTACTACGAAGCCGTGAACGGCTCCAGGGAGCGCGCGGCCGGCAAGATGGGCGAGTGGTCCCACCCTGCAATTTTCTGGGCCTCCATGCCCATGGCATTTGACATTAGCAATCAATCCTATTCCCAGGTCAAGGCCCGTTGGGAATCGGCTCTGCATGAGCAACTGGCGTGCGGCGAATGGGCGGAAATTCCGCAACCTATGATCGCACTGCCAGCACCGGGCCAAACCAAGCTCTCCCGCGAAGAAGCCGAAAAGCTGGTACGCCAGTATCAAGCAATGGATGCCACCAAAAAAGAAGATTGCTCAATTGATCATCGCCGCTGGGCGCATCGCATCATGAAGCGTTTTGAAAACGGCGACAAGAATTTGCGTTTCATCGAAGTCACTTTTGCCAAAGACGCATTGGGGCTGCAATGAAAACCGGCACCTGCCTGATCTGCGTCCACAATAACCTGCAAAAGCATCCGCAGCACGCCCGCGCCGGCATCTGCCATTGCGAACTTAATCCCGAGAAGCACGTTTTCAACAGCCTGAGCCATACCTGCGACAAGTTCAAGGAAATGGAAGACCAGGCCGCCAGGATTCGCAAGGACTGGAACGACAAGCGTTATACAACCGCAACCGGGCACCTTTCATCTGGTGGTGCATTAGTATCCACGCCAATGACCGATGCGCGCGCCGATTATCTGAAAGCGAAATCAGAGCGCCAGCGATCAGCGCAAAAGGCCATCGATTCACTGAAGCCCGCGCAATTGGCCTGGAGGTCGAAATGAAAATTGAAGAAATCCTTCTTTGGGTGCTTTCGTTATTCGACCGCCAATCCGGCGATTGCTCGGCACTGACCGGTAGCCTGGATCACCCTGAATAGAGCATCGGAGCCTAGGCCCACTCCAAAACTGAGCCAAACGAAGCGGAGAGCATCATGAAACCAGCGCCAACAGAAAACGGAATTAGAGAGCGAATCACTGAACTAATGACAGTGTTTTCAAATCAAAAATATACCTGCGAAGAATTACGCTTAGCTTTGACCGGCGACGGCAAGCCGCTGACAATCTCGGTCATTTATCGCGCGCTGGAACGCATGCTGAAGGAAAAAGAGATCGAGCGAATCCAGATCAAATCCACGTTCTATTATTCACTGATGCGAGTTTCTGGCGAGATCGGCACGTCGCGCCAGCAGTCCATGAAGCCATTGGGAATGGGATATCTGGAATCCATGCGCGGCGCATGGGATAGGGCAAGGGAACTCTACCCAGAGCATCGCCACTTCATGCCGGTGCAGGATGGTATTCCATCATGAAAGCTATTTTACTGGCTTTGCTTCTGGCCGACTGCGAGAACAGCTATCAAACCGAGAACGCTCAGAAAGATTACATCTGCAGCGACGATCAACTGAGCCGCGTTGAGCATGAGGCCAAAATATGCCGCGCCAGTTCGCCAACCTATCTATGTTTCGAATACGCCATGATCCGCAACTGTGACCGGAGAGAGCAATGACCTACGACGACGAATTATCTAAGGCCATGAAAAATGCCGCCAGATACGAAGCCATTCGGACGCTGGAGCTGATCGATTTCCACGATCCCGCCGCTGCGGAAGCAATCATGGCATCCATTCCCGAAGTAGACGGCTCCAGGCCTGAACACTTTGACCGTTTCGCCGACCAGCTGATTCAAGCCATTGAGGAAGCTGACATATCAATCGTTTTTCCAGAAAGGCTTGCATCATGATTACCTACATCCTCATTCTTTTGATGTCAGCAGACCCAAATCCCACCTTTCAGATGCTGGCTGAATTTCCAGATAAACCAGCCTGCGAAAAATTCGTCAAGAATCTGGATGCCCCCCCCGAGGCCAAACAGCTGCTGCTCTGTCAAGGTTTTGTGGCTGCCGATGCTCCGGCAGAAGCGCCGAAAACGCCAGCGCCAAAAACGCCGATCAGGAAAAAGCAGCCCAAGGAATTCAATGAAATGAACGAGCACGCCAAGCGCGATTTGGAGGTGTGAGGTGAAACTTACGCCTTGGTTCCCGCCAGAGGTAAAGCCGGTTCGGGTCGGCTGGTATCACACTGGATTCGATAGTGACAACCCAGAGGCACCTGATGGGCTCGCATCAAAATATAACTGGTGGTGGAGTGGCGTCGCATGGCTGACCACCTACGGATATCCCTGCTCCTGCCAAAAACGCTACTGGCGCGGGATACACAAGCCATGAACGACGACATCACAGTAGAGCAAATGATGGCGCTGATCGACGACTTTGCCAAGGGCGGCAACCATCGCGAAAAGTTGACGAAGCGCGCCGCCGTCTTTGATGCAGTCTGCAAAATGCGCGGCGCGGTCGTTCAGGCCCGGCACGATGCCAAGAAAGGGAAGGGGAAAGCGGGATGAACAGAGAACAAACCTATTGGGAAGCATTTGAAAACCTCTGCGAATGGTTGATGAATGCCGTGGCAGTTTGGGCTTTTTATGATGAGCGAATAGATGTAGCGATCTTTGGCATTGCTTGCGCCATCTACTTTCGCTTGGTGAGGAAGTTGTGACCACCACCGAACGCACCCCACCCCTCCTGCAAAAGGAATGGGAAGCCTTTTTCAACCACTACGGAAAATTCCCGAAGCGCGAGACGATGGACATGCCAACGCGCTACAACTTTGACATACGTATGCAGGCCTGGATTGACGGCAGGGCAGCACTTAGAAAGGAGATGGGGAAATGAGCGAGGAAAAGAAAGCTTTGTTTTTAAAGGCCACTGGCGAGATTTTAAAAATCCCTGGCACACACCTGCATCACCTTCAGCGCTTCATTAATGGAAATATCTCCATCAGCAAAAAGGGCATCATCAAATTTCCAATGCAATTAGACATTCTCAGTCTGGGAGCAGAAGTTGAAGACATTCGCGCAATCCTTGCCCCTCATTTGTATGGAAATAAGATGATACCGATTATCTGCTTTATCGACCCAGAGGAATATGAAAGGGGCTTAATGCGAGGGGTAAAAACTGAGGCGAAAGAACCATGAACGCCGCCCAAATGAAAAATACAGCCCGCGCCATCGGCACTCTCGCCGATGCCTTCTGCAACCTGCGCCAAGACGACCCACTGAATCGCGAATACTTTATCAAAGGATGGAAGCTTTGGTCAGGATGGCGATAGTAGATTCTGCCATCACTGCTGAGCTGCACGACTTTGCGAAATGCATGGGTAAGAGCGTGGCGGAGCTTGGATAAAAAATGAGCGAAATTTGGTTTGCATGGTATCCAGTCTACACAAAGCAGCGCCGTTGGGCGTGGCTTCGGAAAGTTGTGCTTGTCTGGAATTGGGATTTAAACCACTGGGCCGACAATAGCGGCTACACCGGCAGCGATGGTGGATGGGACTACCATGGGTAATCCAGGAACCAAGCACATAGTCTGTTACTCGGGCGGCCATAGTTCTGCGCTCGTGGCAATTGAGGTCGTTAGAAAATTCGGCATTGATGACGTGATTTTAGTGAACCACGATATGCATTTCACAGTCGAAGATAAAGACGTGAAGCGCTTCAAAGCCGAGGTCGCAGCCTATTTGGAATTGCCCATCACCTTTGTGAATTATAAGTCCGCGACGCAAGATCAGTTCGATGTATGCGTCTTGGAAAAGGCCTTCAAGGTCGGCGATGGACATGAGCTATGCACAAGCCGCCTGAAAACGCGGCCCTTCATGAAATATTTGGAGCGCCTGCATCCGGCAAAAGACGTCATTATTTATTACGGTTTCGATGCGAGTGAGCGTTTGCGCATCCAGCGCCGCACAGGAATTCTCGGAGCGCAAGGATATGCGACTGCCTATCCGCTTGCATTCGGAGAGCGCACGATTCAAAGCACCATTGAAATAGGAATCGCGCCTCCACTTGGTTATTCGCAATTCAAACACGCCAACTGCATCGGTTGCCTCAAGGCTGGCTGGCAGCATTGGTACATCGTCTATTGCACTCGCCCAGACATTTGGCTCAAGGGGAAATGGGCCGAGGAAGAAATCGGCTATGCAATACACCATGATGAGACCGGTCCCGTTTATTTGGAGGACATGGAAGAGCGGTTCGCCATTATGAAATGCGCCGGAGTGCCGCAGACCGAGCATATACCACACCAGAGATTTTGGGCCGACGCCCGCAAATATATCAAGATCGCTGAAATGCCAAGCCTTTTACCATGCGAATGCACATATTAACTATACGGAGGATTTTATGAATTACTGGCTCGCACTAATCGCCCTCGCGGCTATAGCATTTATCCAAAACATGGCCTTCACATGGGTGAGCCGCAGCCGGAACAGCGGCGACCCTTCCTATCACCGATACGCCGCGATCTGTTCAAACGCGGTTTGGTTCGTGACGCAAATGGTGATATGGCAGCAGGTTTGGGAAGTCGCCAAGACGGGCGAATGGTGGCGGCTCGGATTGGTCGGTATCGTGTATGTGATCGCCACCACTGAGGGTTCTGTTCTCATGATGCGAATCCTACTCAAGAAAGAAACCGGCAAACGCAAGGTCGGTGCCGTCTGACCATGTCCGACATCACCAAGCACGAACTACTCGAACTCTACCTGCGCCGCCAGGGAAAGGAGAAATCACGCGCATTACCGCGCGAGCACTATCAGGATCCTCAGACCAACGTTGAATTTCCGGCTGAGGTGGCAAGACGAAATAAGAAACTGAAGCGAAAGGGGCGCAAGTGAGTGAATTACGGAGGGTGAAGAAGGACGAGTTCAGGCAGCAGAACTTCCAGACGGCTGACCCGGTGGACGTTTGCCTGGAGTGCTGGAAGGAGTGGATGCACGGCGACAGCGACCGGGATTTGGGCGCAAAGACGATGGGCGGTTTGGTGGCTAATAGCGACGGCTACGGCAGTGATTCTTCGGAGGCGCAGCAGAAGAGGGACACTGACATAGCGGTTGCGACAGATGCCTGCATAGACTCATTGAAGAGGTTGCACATTTGGGCGATATATAAGAGCTGCAGCATAGGGCAGGTCTGGTCATTCCCCAATGCAGACCTGGTGGCAGCCACCACTGGGGCCCGGATAGAACTGGAAAGGCTGCTGCGCCGGAATCCTGCTACAAGTTCAGAGTTTTCATGAAAAAAGGTGTTGTAAACTTTTCAGAGTTGGATTATAATCCCCGTCATAGGCCGTTTCTGCACGCCTAGAAAAAAGTAAAGCCACCCTAATCCGGTGGCTTTTTGCGTTTACGAGGTGAATTTGTGACATTGGATATTAATAAATATCGAATTGCATATAGCTCTCAAAAGCATACTGCGGCTCGGCGCGGCATAGAATTTAACCTCACATTTCAAGAATGGTGCGAATTCTGGGGTGAGGACATTGAGCGACGCGGGAACGGCAAGGATAGCTTGCAAATGCAAAGATTCGAAGATATTGGCCCTTATGCGTTAGGGAATATTCGGAAAGGAACTCCCAAGCAGAACTCCAAAACTTGGGGAAATATGGAACGGAAGCGGAACGCAGAGCAAGCCGCGATTGATCTTCAATCAGAATTAGACGCCGCGATGAATGAACCTTCGGCCGAGCCGTTTGATGATGATGGAATTGATCCTCATTATTACAACATGGGCATCAAAAGTTCATATAGGCATCGCTATTTTCACGGCTACAAACACAATTAATACCCCGGCCTCGCAAGCCACCATCGCAGCATCGCTCTTTAACAATTCAGGCCCAGCGCTAGGGGCCAGTAAATCAGGACTGCAAGCTTAGTCCGCACGACGCTGTAACGTGCAATTTATGCTTTATTTGCTATGAAATCAGAAGCAGCGCGGAAAGCAGGCGCGCAGGGCCAGTTGAAACCTACGGGGCATGAGGATCAGCCAACGTAAGCGACACCGTAGCTGGAGTAGCGCCCAGCCTTCTGATTTGATAGTGAATGCAGAAATGCATGAGGGAGCGCGAACACTGCCATTTGGGATTCGCGGGGCGCAATGATGCTGCAGCTAATGCGGAGCGCACTAGGAGGCTAGGCCACTATCAAATAAAAGTGCAAATTTGCACCATAAATAGTGCATAACCGCCTTAATGCTAGTTTTAAGATACAGCGCAGACATGCTGCACCAAGATTTAATAAATATCTAATGAAATCTATTTATCACGGAACTGCCGCTGCAAATTGCAAGCTGAGGGGCAAGAAATACAAGTTATTGCAATGCAAATGCTGCGCTTTGATAAATATTAAGGACGAAGTTAGAAAGCAGGAAGCCTTAAAGGAAATCAAGAGTTTCCATTCAGTAGAAACTGAATAGGCCCAGTTTTGCGGTAGAGATGTGGTGGCGCATGTGAGGCTCATAACCTCATAGGGTGGTTCGATTCCAACGTCCGCAACCATATAGGTCTGTACCCTTGGAGGGTGGCCGGTCTCCAAAACCGTGTCGTCAAGGTTCGATTCCTTGCGGATCTGCCAGTAAAAAGCGCGCCCGACGAGTCCGGCGGCTTCCGGCCTGCTTGCAGTGTCGGTTTTTACATAGAGGCCACCCATGAAAATGATAATCGCATTCATCACCTACATGGCTTGCCTGATCGCCTGCGCGGCCGGTGTTTTTCTGCTGGCCAGCCCTTGGAATTGGGTGTGCGGCGCGATCTTCGTCGTTCTTGGTCTCTGCGGCGTCTTCATCTTTGAAGGCCTGCGCAAGCTCTCTATATGAACGGGGGCGCGCCATGCCAACAGACGAAGAAATCACCTTCATGGCCAAGATGCTTATCGCCGACGACGAGCTGACCGAAGAAAAGATTATTAGCGCAATTGCATCAAAATACGGCATCAAAGCTGCGGAAGTTCTGAATTCGATTGATCGGGAGTGCGGCAAGTGAATTACACCTGGTTTGCCATCTCCTGCTGCTGCCTGATCGCTGGCTTTGTCTGCGGCGCGGTTTGGTGCCTTGGGTGGCTACTGAATACAGCTATCCGAATATTCAATCCCGAGCCGGCTGTGAAAATCAACATGGAGCGCATGAAAGCCGCGCTTTCCACTGAAACAATCAAAGCACCAGGCGGCATGACGCGCGAAGAGACGATCGCCTTTATCTGCAAGCACGCCGAGGATAAGCAGCCATGACACCACAGAAGCAGGAATTTACCAGCAAGCCGGAAATTCGCCAATTTGGGGATTGCCAGCGCGCAGTGATCGCATCCTTGCTTGACTTGCCGATTGCGGAAGTGCCCCACTTCTTGCAAGAGGCCAATGGTTGCCCATCCAAATTCTGGGAAGGCCTGCAGGAATTCTGCAATAAGCACGGCTATCTTTATCTGACCTGCAAAAACGCCGGCACGGCATTTGGTTTTGATGGCGACATATACCATGAAATAGCCGGTCCTTCGCCTCGTGGAAATGGCTTGGTGCATGCAGTTGTCGGCAAAAATGGGCAGGTTGAATTTGATCCACACCCAGATGGAACTGGCCTCGCCGGATCCCCGGAGCAATGGGATTTTGCATATTTGGTGAAACTATGACCGACAAAGAAGCCCGCCGCCAAATGCAAAGCTACGGCACTCTGGCCGAGAAGATGAAAACGCATGACCTGGTCGTTGGCGAGATCAAATATCCGTCCAAGCCCGCGGAGCCGCTGCCGGTGATCGACTATAGCGATTTCATCATTGGGCTAGGCGAATCTAAATCGCCGACATTGGAAGCAATCATTCGCGATCTTACACTGCGCTGTGGCATTCCGAATGGCGACCTGAACTGCTCATCCTTACGCGAGCCAATTATTGGGCATGCATCTATACGCGGCAACAAATTTACCGCCGTCATTTTTGACGAATTCGAGTTTGAATGAGCGCCCTGGCCCTTTGGATGATCTGGTCTCGCATCTGGTTACCACGTAAAAGATAAAGTCTCCCCGGTTGCCTCCACCAGCAGCCGATTGCCCGCTTAATGTGGGCTTTTTTATTCGAGGTAGCAAATGGCAAATCTAACCGTCGAGCTGATCGTTCCATGGTGGGTAAAGCCATATCTCACATTATTGATTTGGTATCACACCATCACGCGCACCGAGCCCGACGAAGCTAAAATCACCGAGCGCATCATCAAATCCATAAAAATAAAGTAGCAAATGAGCTACACCGCAGTCGAAGCCCTAATGCTCAAAGACCGAGCCAAGGCCATAGAGCTGGGCATTGAGCCTTGGCTGCTTGCTCATATCGAGGAAGAGCTTACCAAATCCAAGCGCCTGAAGAAGAAATCTAAAGACGCCAAGCGCACGCCGGAAGACTGCCACAGGGATTACACGGCCGCCATTGAGGCGCTCAGGGATGCGTGGCGGTTGTTGGCTGCGTTTATCAAAGCAAAAGGGGAATCATGATTTTCATCCGTTTTCTCCGCTGGCTATTCAGTAACGATTGGGCGTGGCCGCCAAAGCCACATGAAACACGCATCAAAATTTCCATCACAGTTGACAATCTCACCATCGAGGCAAATCAAATGAGCATGACACTTTCCACTATCGACGCACCACGCACACTCAAGGCTATCGCCAAGAACGCCAAGGGCACCGAAATGGCATTCACCGATGTTCCGCAATGGTCGATATCGGATGCCAACGTCGCCAGCCTGGCCATCGCTGCTGACGGCCTGAGCTGCGTTGTTACTCCAGTTGCCGCGGGCTCTGCGGTCGTGACGCTGGCAGATAGCGGATTCACCGCGACCGACGACATTACCGTCACTGCCGCGCCGATTGCTTCCATTGAGATTGTGGAAGAAGCGCCAGCCGAGACAGTCCAGCCACAATAAAGACCGCAATTGAAACAACCGCGCCAATATCAGCTAGCCAGGCCCATACCGCCGGCAGCGATATTTGAACCAATGGCGCGGGAATTTGCCCCGGCTCCCGAAGTGCTTGAATGGGTCAAGGCATCGATCTTGCTAGATGGCGCACCAATCCACAATCCCGACCATGCCCACCTCGAACTTGCCGATATCGCCTTCTTATGGGCGGCAGGCGGCTTCGTGAAACAAGGTCGGACTGTCCTGGGCCAATGTGAGGAGATTACCTTCCGCTGCGGACCCTGGCAAAAGGGCCGGCAAGAGCAACAGATGATCGAATGGTTCGGGAGCGTCCCGGCTTATCTGATTACTTTGGATGCTTCGTTTTGCCGGGAATGCTCCGACGCGGATTTCTGCGCACTGGTAGAGCATGAGCTTTATCACATCGGGCACATGAAGGACGACTTCGGCCAGCCGGCATTCACTAAATACGGCATTCCCAAGCTCGGCATTCGCGGACACGATGTCGAGGAGTTCACTGGGGTAGTTAGACGCTACGGCCCATCGGCCGACGTAAAGAAGATGGTTGAGGCGGCAAACAAGGTGCCCGAGGTAGCGAAACTTAACATTGCGAGGGCGTGCGGCACGTGTCTGTTGAAGGCCGCGTAGTTGTACGCGACTTATACGGATAACAACAAATGGCTGCGCTAAAAGATCCGGTCAAGATGTTTATTGTGCACGCGCTCGCATGTTTCGATACCCCTACGCAAGTTGCAGCCGCAGTCAAAGAAGAGTTCGGGCTTGATGTTCCACGTCAGCAGATTGCAGCCTATGACCCGTATAAGGTTATTGGCAAGAATTTAAGTAAGCGTTGGAAGACCCATTTTGACGACACCCGCAAGCGTTTCCGCGAGGAGGTCGCTGATATACCTATCGCCAGCCGGGCATACCGACTGCGGGCTCTTGGTAGGATGGCGCAACAAGCCGAGGGCGTCCGCAATATCTCGCTCGCAGTCCAGGTAATCGAGCAGGCCGCTAAAGAAGTGGGCGATGTCTATGTGAACCGTAAGATGGATGCCGACAAATCGCTGGATGAAGAAATCAAGCGGCTGGAAATCGAAAAGCGTAAGGCCGAGCTGAAAATAATTGAAAAGGGGGGCGGGAATTCCAATGCCCGACTGCTAGCTGAACTGATCGCCAAACTTCCGTCATGAATACCGGAAATCTGATGCTGGATCGCCAGCTTGCGCGCTGGTATCCACTCATAGATCACCCGGTGCAATTGGAGTTAGTGGCGGCCGTAGGGAATGGCATTCGATTCCCCTTGATACCTGCTGGCCGGCGTAGCGGCAAGACTGAACGATTCAAGCGATTCGTGGTGAAGCAGGCCAATGCGGTTCCTGGCCCATACTTTGCGGCCGCGCCGACGCATGCGCAAGCGAAGAAGATATTTTGGGATGACCTCAAGGCCTTTGCGCTCTGCTGCATGCACAGCCGCAGACCTTCTGAGTCCGATTTAATCATCTACTTGGATAACGGCAGCGAGATTCACGTTATCGGCCTGGACAAGCCGCAGCGCATCGAGGGCGTACCGTGGAAGGGCGGCGGCATTGATGAGTTCGCGGACATCAAGTCTACGGCATGGGAGGCGAACATCCTCCCCGCCCTCAATACCGTGCATCCGCTGGACCCAGATTATCGCGCTTGGTGCTGGCTATTGGGCGTGCCCGATGGCTTGAACCATTATTACGATATGTGTAGCAAGGCCGACACCGGAGAAGACCAGAATTTCAAGGTCTATCACTGGAAGTCCGCAGAGATTCTGCCGCCCGACGTCATAAGCGATATGAAGCAGGCGATGTCGAGCAAGCAGTTTCGGCAAGAGTTCGAGGCATCCTTTGAGACGGCCACCGGCCGAATATATGAGGACTACAGCAAGGCGAACCACACCGCGGCCAGGATTGAGCCGCATGAGCAATTGATGTGGATGCATGATCAGAACTTTACGCCGCTTTCCTCTGCGATCGGGGTAAGGCGAGAGCGCCCGCAAACGCCGGACGAGAAACGCGCCGGCAAGACGCCCATCGCCGACCTATTTCTCTTGGATGAGATCGTGCTTACCAGCGCGGTATCGAAGCAATCGGCGCTGGAATTTGTCGAGAAATACAAGGATCACAAGAACAAGCATGTCCTGATCTACGGCGACCCGGCAGGCCAGGCGGGCGAGAAACACGCGCATGCATCTGACTATACCGACATCGAGGGCGTGCTGAAGGCGCACGGATGGAGATATACGCGCAAGGTAAAACCTGCGCACCCGGCGATCAAGGATAGACAGAACGCTGTCAGGGCCCGGATTTGCACGGCTGATGGTAATAGATCGCTATTTGTTAACCCGGTCACCGCTAAATGGTGCGACAAGGGTCTGGCAACCGTTCAATTACAGCAAGGGTCAACCTTCCAGGAAGACCAGAAAAACCAGTACCAGCACATCACCACGGCGATCGGCTATTGCATTGATGTTGAATGGCCGGCAGTTAAACGCATCGCAAGCATCGAACCTTTAAGAATGTAACCAGGACACCCATGTCAGACGTATCCACCCCTTCAAATGCAGTCAAATCCATGTCGAAGGATTGGGATATTGCGCGCGCATTATTGGGCGGGACGCGGGCGATGCGGGCGGCTGGGAAGCAATATTTACCCCAATGGCCGGGGGAACAAGAGATTGATTATGCGCTTCGATTAAGCGCTGCTGTCTTATTTCCAGCCTATAAAAGGACTGTCGAGACGCTCGCCGGCAAGCCTTTCGCCGAAGAAATCACTCTCGGCGACGATGTGCCACAGCAATTGCAAGACTGGATGGAAGACGTTGATCTGCGCGGGCGCAATCTGAGCACCTTTGCCGCCGATATACTCGAATCGACATTGGGTTACGGGATATGCGGCATTCTGATCGACTACCCAAAAGTGGAGGGCATCAAGACAATAGCCGACGAACGCAGCTCTGGAGTTCGCCCCTATTGGGTGCAAATTTATCCTTGGCAAGTACTTGGCTGGCGCGATGAGCGCGTGGGCGGCGCATGGCGGCTAACGCAGTTAAGGCTGCTTGAATCTGTCGAGGAACCTGACGGTATCTATGGGACCAAACAGATTCAACAAGTCCGCGTCCTGGCGATAGGCTCCTGGCAAGTCTTTCGTCAGAACGCAAAACAGGAATGGGTTATCTATTCCGAAGGCACTACAACTCTTGGCATGATTCCTTATGTGCCGGTTTATGGCCAGCGCCTGGAATTCATGATCGGCCGCCCAAATTTGCTCGAAGTTGCTTTCTTAAACATAGCGCATTGGCAGTCGGCCAGCGATCAACAGACCATCCTCCATGTGGCGCGCGTACCAATCCTAGCAGTCATAGGAGTGGATGATGATACCTTCAAAATGAAGGTCGGCGCGTCGGCCGCAGTCCGAATCCCAACCGGCGGCGAAATGAAGTTCGTCGAGCATACCGGCAAGGCGATAGAAGCTGGAGCCGCAGAGCTTGAGGATTTGGAAGAACGCATGCGCCAGGCAGGTGCGGAATTGCTGGTTCTACGCCCAGGGAAGATCACGGCTACGCAAACCGCGACAGAAAACGCAGTCGGCATGAGTGCCTTACATCGTATCGTGCAGAATCTGGAAGATGCGATCGACCAAGCCCTGCAGATTACCGCCGAATGGATCAAATTGCCGGAGGGCGGTCACGTCAAGGTATTCAAGGACTTCGGCGCCAGCAGCTTGGCTGAGGCCTCAATGCAAGTCGTGCAGACAATGAATATCAGCGACGAAACAAAATTCAACGAAGCGCGCCGCCGCGGCATCGTCTCCCCGGATATCGAATGGAGCGAAGAAAAAGAAAGGTTAGATGCTCAGGGTCCGTCATTGGGCGCGATTTCGGCGCCGGCAGCACCGACCCTACTGCAGCAACAGCAAGCATTGCAGGATAGCTAATGGCTTCCACGAATGATCTGCTTCTGCACGAGGCGATCAGTCACCAGGTTGATATGGCGCATTACAGCAATGGCGAAATCTACCGGATGATCGCGCTGCTGAACAAGGTCGATTCTGATTTATTCGCGCAACTGACAATTGCATTAGAGCAGATGCCGGAGGGCTCGTTTAGCACCGACCGGCTGGAATCGTTGCTGATTTCCGTTCGCTCGCTGAACAAGCGCGCCTATGACGAAATGGAAATACAGCTTACTGCCGATATGCGAGCGCTGACGGCCTATGAAGCCGGGTATCAATACCAACTCTTTGCCAGCGTCATTCCGCAGGGCGTCGTTGCGCAGGTCGGCATCGCCACCGTGAATGTGCAGCAGGTCTATGCCGCCGCAATGGCTAGGCCGTTCCAGGGGCGATTGCTAAAGGAATGGGCTCAGAGCCTCGAAGCCGGCCGCATGCTTCGGATCCGCGATTCTATCCGCATGGGATATGTCGAAGGCCAGACGATCAGCGAAATCATCAAGCGGATCCGCGGAACCAGGGCAAAAGGATATACAGACGGCATTATCGAGATTGACCGCCGCAATGCCGAATCAGTTGTTAGAACGGCCATCAGCCACACAGCGGCCTACGCGCGCGATCAGTTCAATAAGGCGAATGGCGATCTCGTTAAATCGGTGCAATGGGCATCCACTTTAGACGGCCGCACAACTGAAATCTGCATGTTGCGCGACGGGAAACAATATACGAATGACACGCATAAGCCAATCGGGCATAGCCTTCCTTGGCTCGGCGGTCCGGGTAAGGCGCATTGGAATTGCCGCAGCATGGATGTGCCGATCCTGAAGAGCTTCAAGGATTTGGGCATCAATATCGACGACCTGACGCCGAAGGCCAGGGCCAGCATGGACGGGCAAGTGCCGGCCGATATGACCTATGCTGATTGGCTGAGCAAGCAAAATGCCGCAAGGCAAGATGAAATACTGGGTCCAACTAGGGGTAAATTACTGCGCGACGGTGGCTTGACGCTGGACCGGTTCGCGAACAACAAGGGTAAGTGGTATACCCTAGACGAATTGCAGAAAAAGGACGCTGCCGCCTTCGCGAAAGCAGGCATATAATGGCGGGATGCGTAAATTCGAGATCATCCAAGGAACGCCGCCGCCCGACACGCCCAAACAGCGCGCCGTCGATAGGCTTAAGGCTGCGCCAAAGCCTGCCGGCATTGTCCAATGCCCTCGTTGCGGATGTCGCGAGGTGCTTGAATTAAAATCCGGTGTCAAACTGAATAACGGGAAACCGACAGGCGGCATCAGCCAGATTGTTTGTGCGGCATGCTTCCTTAAAGGGGAAAGGATAGTGCTGGCGTGACTACTAAATTCGACAGATTCAAAGCTGACCTAATAGCGCTGTGTGAGAAACATGACGTTATGATCGCTACCAGCGGTTATGACAGCATCACAGTATGGGACAGAGACCCGCGCGATGAGGCAATACACCAAGATGACATCGATGATGAAACCCGGGAAGCTTCGGCGAAGGATTAGGGGGACAGTGCCGGCATGAGTCAGAAACCAACAGAACAAATTACCGCTTTGCCGACTTCGCAATGTCAGCATGATTTCGCACCGTTTGATCGCAATGCACCGGGCGGCGCCAGTATAACCGTCTACTACAAATGCAAATTTTGTCATGCGATAAAGATACGCGAAATTTCACACTCACATTGATCAGCAACCACGAATTACCCGCAGGCCACCGCAAATGAGGCCGTCAACCTCGTAGCCCTTTAACGCTATCAGCGCCTTTGCAACGCGCCGCAAGTTAAAATCAATTCTGAAGCCAGCCTAACCGCTGGCTTTTTGTTTTCAGGCCCCGACTAATCCTCGGGGCTTTTTTATTGCCGCTAGCGGATGTGATGCGGTGCTCGGGCCGGAAGGCTCATCAATGGGCGGATGCCCGAGAAAGACGAACCATGAAATTGAAACTTGACGATAAGGGAATGGTAGCTTTGCAGGACGGTAAGCCGGTCTATGTGCTGGATGATGGCAGGGAAGTCGCCCACGATGCCGCAGCAACGGTCGCCACAATTTCCCGGCTCAACGGTGAGGCAAAGGCCCATCGGGAAGCCAAGGAGGCCATTGAGGCCAAATACAAGCCATTCGAAGGCATTGAAAGTGCCGACGACGCCCGCAAAGCCCTTGAACTCGCCAAGAATATCAAAGACGGCGATCTGATCCAGGCCGGCAAGGTTCAAGAAATCAAGGACGCCGCCGCCGCATCTGCAAAACAAGCGGTAGCAGACGCCACCCGCGCCGCCGAAGCGCGCGAAAAGGCGCTGGCGGAGCAAAACGCAAAACTGACCTCCGACTTGAACAACCACATTATCGGCGGCAGCTTCGCCAGTTCGAAGTTTATCGCTGAAAAAATGATCATCCCGCCAGATATCGCGCAAAAGGTATTTGGTGACCGCTTCAAGGTTGACGGCGGCAAATTGGTTCCATTGAACCCCGATGGAACGCCGATTTTCTCGGCGACTGATCATGGCAACCATGCCAGCTTCGAAGAAGCACTGCAAGTCATGATCAATCAATACCCGAACAAAGACATGTTGCTGAAAGGCTCCGGCGCATCTGGTAGCGGCGCCGGCCAAAGTGCCCAGAATACCGGCGGCAAGGCTTCCGTTACGCGTGCGCAATGGGATGCCATGCCACAAGGCGATCGTATGGCTCACTCCAAGGCCGGCGGCCTCGTCTCCGATTAATAACTAACCCAGGCGCAACGCGCACCCGCAGATTTGTTTTTCAGGCCTGCAGCAATACTAGGCCATTTCAGCCGAGTACCCGGATGGGGAATCGGAGCACGAGCCGGATAGCTCACTTCATCTCCCCAATACAGCCCGCCATGAGCGGGTTTTTTAATTTCCGAAAGGCTCGAAATGGCAAACGTACTTACCAACCTAGCAGCAGACATTTACAAGGCCGCCGATATGGTGGGCCGCGAATTGGTCGGCTTCATCCCTTCCGTCACCGTCAATGGTGATGCAACCACCCGTGCCGCCAAGGGCGACACTATCCGCAGCTTCGTCACCCGTGCTGTTACTGTGAACTCGTCCTTCGCTCCTGCGATGACGATTCCAGAAGGTACTGACCAAACTGTCGATACCAAGACAATGACGCTCAATAGCTACGCCTCGGTACAGATTCCCTGGACCGGCGAGGATATGAAACATGTCAACAACGGTAGCGGCTTCGAAACCGTCTATGGTGACCAGATCCGCCAAGCAATCCGCGCGATCTGCAACACCATCGAGACATCGGTCTGGACCACTGCATACCAAGGCGCTTCGCGTGCTATTGGTACTGCAGGCACAGCGCCGTTTGCATCAAACCACAACCTGCTGGCCCAAGTTCGCCAAATCCTGGCGGATAACGGCTGCCCAATGGACGGCCAGGTCACGCTCGCCATGAATACCTCGGCCGGCGTGAATATGCGCAACCTGACCTTGCTACAAAAGGCCAATGAAGCCGGCGGCACTGAACTGCTGCGTCAAGGCACTTTGCTGGACCTGCAGGGCATTATGATCAAGGAATCTGCCGCACCTGTGGCTGTAACAAAGGGTACTGGCGCAAGCTATGTCACTTCCGGCTCTACCGCAGTCGGCGTAACCGATATTGCCCTGGTAACCGGTACGGGCACAGTCCTGGCCGGCGACGTGGTGACCTTCGCTGCCGATGCTACCAACAACTATGTTGTCGGCACCGGTGTTACCGCTCCGGGCACCATCAGCTTGAACGCCCCAGGCGCAAAAGTTGTGATCGCCACCGCAAATGCAATGACCATCGGCGGCAACTACACGCCTAACGTGGCCTTCCATAAGTCGGCTATCGAGCTGGGTATGCGCGCCCCTGCGATGCCAGCCGGCGGCGACGCTGCAGTGGATATCATGGTCGTGCAAGATCCATGGTCTGGCCTGGTCTTTGAAATCGCAGCCTATAAGGGCTACATGAAGTCCATGTTTGAGGTTCGCTGCGTCTATGGCTCCAAAGCCTGGAAGCCAAATCATATCGCGACTTTGATGGGATAGTAACAACACCGGGGCCTTCGGGTCCCGGTTTTCGTATGGGGATCATATGGCTGGATTGACCAAAGAACAACGCGCCGAGCGCGAGGCAAAGCCGAAAGAAACACCGAATGAAGTAACGCTTATTGCCATGTTTAAGGGCGATGACGAAATCGAAGTGCACCCGACCTGCGTCGATGCACACAAAAAAGCCAAATGGCAAGTGAAGGATTGATCCATGTCCCTTATCGTTGAAGATGGAACCGGTCTGAGCAATGCGGAATCATTCTGCAGCGTTGCCGATGCGACCACCTATCATGCGAATAGGGGTAATGCTGCCTGGGCCGCGCTTGCCAGCGATACAGTCAGGGAGCAGCTTTTGCGCAAGGCCTCGGACTATATGGAACAGGTCTACCGCGAACAATGGAATGGCTATCGCAAGCTTTTCACACAATCCCTGTCTTGGCCGCGCTATAGGGTGCCGATGCAAGATGCATCTGGCGGGTATTACCTTTACCCGGCATTTTATCCAAGCGATTCTGTGCCAGTCCTGGTTGCGAATGCCTGCGCGGCACTGGCTTTGCGTGCAGCGACTGATGATCTGGCCCCAGACATTGGGCGCTTGAAATCTCGCGTGAAAATCGGGCCCATCGAAACCGATTATGTACCTGGTTCGTCGCATACCAGATATCGGGCCATCGACAATATGCTGCTGCCTTTCCTGAATGGCTATGGCGGCGCAAATATCAAAATAGAGCGCATATGACGGTGATTGCATGGGATGGCAAGACGCTAGCAGCTGACAAACAATGCACGAACGCCGGCCATCCTATGGTCGTGACAAAGATTCATCGTATGCCAGACGGTATTCTTGGGTTTATCGGCAACGGCGGGCATGCCTCTGCATTGCTGCAATGGTTCCAGAATGGCTGCATCCGGGAAAACTGGCCAAATAAGATAGGTGACGATACGGCTGGTGTGGTCTTTATTACCAACGGCGGCGAGGTACGCGGCTATTCTGGTGATGATGGACCGCATTACATCATCTACGAAAATAAATTCATTGCCTTTGGCGCTGGCCGCGATTATGCGCTGGCCGCGATGCATTTAGGGAAGACGGCGCGTGAAGCCGTTGAATTAGCCTGTCTACTTGATACCTCTTGCGGCATGGGCATAGACGCCCTGGAATTAGCATGAATTTCTACGATGATATGGCCGAGGTAGCCGCCGAGATTATCGAGGAATACGGCGCGCCGACAACGCTCAAGCGAACAGTCACGGGCGCTTATGACCCATCAACCGGCACCAATTCCAATTCCATCGTCAGCCAAGACATCATAGCCGCAGTCTTTGACTTCGATCAAAAGATGATCAATGGCACCGAGATACGAACCGGAGATAAGCGCGTTTATGCCTCCGCAGTGGGCGTGAATCCTCCGCTGCAAGCAGATATATTCCCGTGGCTCGGCGTCGATTATGCCGTGGTAGCAGTAAGACCGCTGGCGCCGGCCGGCATCAATGTTTTATATGAAATGCAAGTGAGGATCTGATGCCTACCTCATTTAGCCTGGATATTGCGGCTTTCGTCGCGAAAGCCAAAGGCAACGCGAACCAGGTCATGCGCAAGGTGTCCATCGACGCCATGAGTCGGCTAGTCTTGCGTAGCCCCGTCGATACCGGCAGATTCCGCGCGAATTGGATTGCGACACTTGACGCGCCGACCAGTGAAACGATGGTGGCATTTGATCCGAGTGGCTCCGCAACCATAGAGGCGAATGCCGCAGCACTGTCAGATGTCGAAGTAGGGCAGAGCGTATTCATCACCAACAACCTGCCGTATTCCGAGCGCCTGGAAAATGGTTATTCCGACCAGGCACCGAATGGCATGGTGCGCTTGACGGCGGCCGAATTTCAAGAATTCGTTGCCAAGGCGGTGAGGGAATTGCCGTGAGCAATACGCTGATTCGCGCCGCATTCGAGACCAGACTGAAAACCTGGGCCGACGCGCAAATACCGCCAATCCCCATCGCTTTTGAAAACGTGCCGTTCACGCAACCAACTACTCGTTACCTGCGGTCCTATCTTTTGCCATTGAATACCAAGAGCGACACCCTGGACCAGGTTCATAGAGGATATGCGGGCGTCTACCAGGTCTCTGTTGTCATGCCGCTGAATGATGGCCCAGGCAATGGCGAGGTAATTGCCAAAGCGTTGGACACGCTTTTCCCGATGACTACGCCGATGACGCAAGGCGGACTCAAGGTGACCATGACAACGCCCATGAGTGCGGCCAAAGCAATGCCAGACACAACCAATTACGTGATTCCGGTTTCATGCCGGTATCGCGCCGACACCTATTGATTTTTTACGCCCTTTTGGGCCTTCGTAACCGACCGCCTGCTGGCGGTTTTTTTTCGTCCCAAGAAAGGTAATACCATGTCTTTATCACTACCTAATGGAGCGATTGTCTCCATCGCCAGCGGTTACGGTACTGCTATCCCAGTCACCGCATTGACCAACGCTGCGCCACCAGCGGCTACTGCCACTGCGCACGGACTGACTGCCGGCGATATCTTCGAGATCACCTGCGGCTGGTCGCGCTTCAATAACAAGATTGCGCGCGCATCTGTCGTGACCACGAACAATTTCAGCTATGAGAACCTGGACTCTACGCTGACATCGATCTACCCGGCAGGTAATGGTACTGGCTCCGTTCGGAAAATCACTGGCTGGACCCAGTTGCAACAAATTCTCACTTCATCCACCTCGGGCGGCGCACAGCAATTCCTAACTTATCAATTGCTGGAAGCCGATGCGCAGCACAATATCCCGACCATCAAGAATCCGCTGGATATGACCTTCGAGGTTGCCGACGATCCTACTCTGGCCGGCTATCAACTGGTTTCCGCCGCCAATGACGACCGCCTGCCGCGCGCCGTCAAGATTACCCTGGCCAGCGGTTCCATCCTGCTCTACAACGCCTATCTGTCGATCAACCGCGTACCGAGCTTGACAGTCAATACCCTGATGTCTTGCCAGGTCACCCTGTCGCTGCTGAATGAGCCGGTACGTTATTAATGGCTAAGCTGAAACTACAGCCCGATCCCACCTTTAAGGCAAAGGTGGGAATTCCTATACCTGGCGGCGAACCTGTCGATGTTGAATTCACCTTCAAGCACCGCGACCGCGAAGCCATCCAGGCCTATCTGGAAAAACTCAAGGGAATGGTGGACCAGTCCATCGAAACCGACATCCAGATCGTGCAGAAAGTCGCCGCCGGTTGGGAGTTGGATGATCCTTTTGATGAAGCATCCATCCGCCTACTGTGCAGCAATTACCATGGCGCCGCATGGGAGATCTCCCGTAAATACATCCAGGAATTGATGCACGCCAAAACGGGAAACTAAAGGCTGCCGCAATCGCACTCTACACCAAAGGGCCAACTGAGGAAGAAGCTAAATACTTCGGACTCACCATAGAGGAAGCGAGCGGCGAGCCAGTCGAAATCTGGCCCGACAACCTTACCACCATCAATACATTCATCGCCATGTCTACTCAGTGGCGCGTCGGCATGTCCGGACCAACAGGACTGGACTATGTCGCGCTGCCGCAAGTGATGCGTCTAACCGGCGTGCCGCGCAAGGACTGGCAAGACGTTTTTGATGGTATTCGCACAATGGAAGATGCGGCACTCGAAAAGATGCGCTCGGAAAAAGGAAAATAGTGGATATTGCCAGCCTCTCACTACAGATTGATAGCAGCCAGGCAAAAACGGCTGCCAGCGATTTGGATGCATTGACGGCATCTGGTGAGCGCACGTCTGCATCAATGGGGAAGGTATCGACTGCCGGAAAATCCTATTCCGACCAAATGAACGCCATCATGACGGCGAGCCGGTCAACAAAAGCGGCACAAGTTGAACTCAATGCAGAGCAAGAGAAATTCATCAGCTCCCTGCGACGCCAAATTGAAACTGCGAGTCTGAACAAATACCAATTGCTGGAGTTCAAGGCTGCAGAATTGGGGGTCGCTGACCAGGCTAAGCAGATGGTCGCGCAATTGGCTGTTGGTGAAGCGCAGTTCAAGAAACATAGCGCAGAAGCTGCTGCCGGCGCCAAGGCATTGGAGGGCTTCAGCCTCAGTTCCTCTGTAGCCAAGCGCGAGTTGCTGGTGATGTCGCGTGAGCTTGGCAGGGGCGATTTTACCCGCTTCGCCAGTTCGGCCAGCATTTTTGCCAATGCTAGCGGCCTAGTTTCCTTGGCCCTGACTCCTATCGGCGGATTGGTCATTGGTGTCACCGCTGCGCTCGGCGGCCTGGCAGCCGCTTATGCCATCGGTTCACGTGAAAGCGAGAAATTCAATCAATCGCTGGCATTGACTGGGAATTTCGCAGGACAGACAGAAGGGCAGTTCAATGCCCTGGCAAAGAGCATCGCAGCCAGTACCAATGCCACAGTAGGTTCGGCGCGCGAGTTCTCGCAAGCCCTGATCGCTACCGGGGAGATTGGCCCGGAAGTATTCAGCGCCGCCGCCAAAGCCGCCGTTTCCTATGGGCAAGCTACCGGCAAGACCGCCGATGAAGTGGCTAAAGACTTTGCCAAGATGTCGCGCTCGCCGGCCAAGTTTGCGGAAGAAGTGAATCGCTCACTGAATTTCATCACCGCAGCGCAATATCAGGCGATCAAATCCTTCGAAGAGAACGGCCGCGCCGCCGATGCGCAGGGGATTATCTACGACGCTCTGAATGAGCGTTTTTCCAAGGTTGATCAAAACCTCGGGTTCCTCGGCAAACAATTGAAAGAGCACGCGCAGTTTTGGTCCAAATTTTGGGATGCCGCCTTTGATATTGGCCGCCCTGAAACCATCGAAGACAAGATTGCCAATACCGCTAAGAAAATAGCTTCGTTGCAGGCGCTGCAAATCGATCAATCTGCCTTCACGACAAATGGCAAGACATCTCCCTTTGCGGTGGTTCAACCACGGCAAGGTGTTGGCAATGCAAGCCAGGTCGCCTCATTGCAAGAAGCTCAGACCAACAATTTTAGGACGCTTTTTAGGCAACAGGAGAACTCCTTTGCTGATGCTAGCGAAAAAGCCACCCAAAAGGCCGGGATCGCCGCGCAGGACTATATAGAAAAGGCTCTCAAGGCAGCCAAGGCAGGCAGCGCATTGAATCTTGAGCTTGCAGAGAACGCACGCCAGGTTAAGGCCGCCGCCGCCGCAGGCACCCCATTTAGCGCGGCAGATGCCGCACTGTTGGACGCCGCTTCAAGGAAAAAATTCGCCATCCCCAACCAAAACAGGGAAAACCAACACGCTCAATTGGCTTTGGACCTCGAGGATATAAAGAAGCAAGAGGCGGCGATTGTTCAAGTTTATAGCGATGCGGAGAAAATCCTCGAAGCGCGCCGGGCCGCAGGTCTGATAGACGAAAAACAATATTACGAGGCAAAGCAGGAATTCATTAACCTGAACAGCCAGGCGCAAGAATCTGCGTTGCAGGCTGAACTGAAACGGCTAGAGGCAGAGAAATTCAGTGGCAAGACTGCGACACAAGATCGCCTGAACAACGAACGGAAAATAATTGATGTTCAGGCCCAGCTCACTAAGGTTCGCCAGACCGCTGTGACCAATGCCGAGGTATTTGGCATCAAGGAATCTGCCGCTGCCAATCAAATCGCGCAAGCCTATCGCAATGCTGAGGATGCAGCTCAGAAGTATCTCGACACGATCACTTTAGCGCAACAGCGCGATTTGGCAGGCGCAGGCGCCGGCAATCAAGAGCGCAGCAGGGTCAGCGGACGCGCACAAATCGAGGACCGCTATACCCAACAACGACAGGACCTGGAAAAGACTAGGCGCGATGCGGAATTCAATGGAACCTTCGGCGTTGACGCCCAAAAGAAATATGACGATGAGTTAGACCGCATCAAGCGTTTTCAAGCTTTGGCTCTCGGCGAGTATGACCAATATTACATGCTGCGCTTGGAGCAAGAACGCAATTGGTCGCTGGGCGCGTCTGAAGCCCTTATCAATTATTCCAATGAAACCAGAAGCGTCGCCAAGCTGACCGAGGGTTTATTTACCAACGCATTCCAAGGTATGGAAGATGCATTGGTCAAATTCACCACTACCGGAAAACTTGATTTCAAGAGTCTGGCGAATTCTGTTGTGGCAGATATCGACCGCATGATCATCAAGGCCCAAATCACCGGGCCATTGGCGGCCTCAATCAATGAAGGCATGGGTAGTGGCTCTGGATTCGGCGGCCTGATCGGCAGCTTTCTGGGAAGCCTATTCGGCGCGCCAAGTGGCCCGGGTGTGGGAATCACCAATGATGCAGTTGGAAGTCTTGGAAGCCTTGGCCTGAGCGGCGGCCGTGCCATCGGTGGTCCGGTAATGCCAAAAAGTCTATATGAGGTCAACGAAAAAGGCCAGCCGGAATTGCTCAACGTCGCCGGCAAACAGTATTTGATGATGGGCAATCAACCCGGCAATGTTGATGCAAATGTCGGGCAATCCAGTGGCCCCTCAGTTCATCAAACAGTGAATTTCTACAGCACCGGCCCAGTTGATACCCGCACACAAAACCAAGTTGCTGCGGCAGCTTATAAGGGCGCCGTCCGTGCCCATGCGAGGACCAACTAATGCCTATCGTCGTCATGGCTGATGTGGTACTGCCAAACTCCGTTATTACTGCCGGCATCAAGGGTAAGAACATGCGCATGAACGTGCGCAATATGACGAATAACGGATTCGGTGACGTCAATATCGTTTGGACCAAGACGCTACGCCAGTATGAAATCGGCATTGCCCCAATGTTGGTGTCGCAATGGCAGGCCATTGAGGGACTCCATGAAATAACCGAGGGCGGCGCTTACGGTTTTCTGATGGAAGATCCGAAGGACAACACGACCACCAATTCCCCTCTGTCGCTGATTTCCGGCCATATCTACCAATTGCAAAAGCGTTATGTGACAGCCGGCACAACTCGCTACAAGGATAGGGCCATTACACGCCCGAAAGCCGCTCCGTTTGTATTGAGCCTTAGCGGGTCGCCGATGGACCCCAGTTTATATACGTTAGACGTGACGACAGGGCAAGTTTCCATCCCAAGCGCGCCATCTGCCGCGCTTCTGAGTTGGACCGGTGGTTTTTATGTACCTGTTCAGTTCATGAACGACGAGATTGATTGGGAACTGGATAGAGGGGGGAGTTTCGACACTCGTTTGCTGTCTGGTCCGTCGGTGATTCTGATGGAGGTGCGCGAATGAAAGGCTTCTCGAACTCGCTCAATACTCACTATGCGCTGGGCACCAAGACGCTCGCCACATGTTGGAAAGTGACGCTGACCAATGGCACGGTGAAGGGCTTTACTGAGCACGACTCCGATCTTACCGTCAGCTCCGTCACTTATCTGGCGGCGCCAGGATACACACCATCCGACATCCAAATTAGTGCCGCTTTGAACGTGGACAATATGGAAATCATCGGGATCCTGAATTCCCCTTTTATTACAGAACAAGAATTGAACTCGGGACTATGGGATTTCGCCCATGTGATGCAGTTCAGAGTCAACTATAACGATCTGTCTGCCGGCATTGATATTTTATGCACTGGGCATCTGGGCGAAGTCACCGCCGGCCGCATTTCCTTCACCGCCGAACTCCGCGGCCTCACCCAAGCCTACAGCCGCACCATCGGCCAACTCTATAGCCCCGGTTGCCGGGCCGATCTTGGCGATGCGCGCTGCGGCGTGAATCTGGCTACCTACACCTTCACTGATGAGGTGGATACCGTTAGTGCCGACAATATGTCGATCACTTCCGGATTGACCAATCCACCGGGCTATTTCAATTTCGGAAAAATCACCTTCACATCTGGCTTGAATAATGGCCTGTCGATGGAAGTCAAGACATACGGTGCGGGCACATTCAATCTTCAGTTGCCCATGCCAAATTTGATTGTAGCCGGCGACACCTTCAGCGTTTATGCGGGCTGCAACAAGATGCTCAAGGTCAATGCCTATGCATATGGGCATGTCGATACCTCATCAGGTACGACCATCAATGATGCCAGCCGCACCGAGGCCAGCGGATATTTTACAGGCGGCGTTTTAACCTGGATGTCGGGCCTGAACACCAACACGTCGCAAAACGTTTCGTCGTCGTCTGTCGGCTCACTTGTCCTTGCGACCGCACCACCGAACGCGATCTCCAATTCAGATTTGTATATTGTCAATCCGGCCAACAGTTCGCTATATAGCGGTGACTGCAAGGTCAAATTCAACAACGTGGTGAACTTCCGCGGCGAGGCTGATTTGCCAGGCTTGGACAAGGTCCTGCAGGTTGGGGGCAGGAAATGACCACGCGCGCCGATGTCGTCACAGCTGCAAGAGCCTATCTGGGCGTGCGCTGGTTGCATCAGGGCAGGTATGCAAACGGCTTGGACTGCGCCGGCCTGGTCGTGCGCATTGCCCATGATCTGAAACTATCTGATTTCGACACCATTGATTACGGCCGCATTCCATTGGGCGACAAGCTGCGCACGCTGATGGATGAGCATATGGACAGGGTACCCGTCTATCAACCTGGCGACGTGCTCCTGATGCGCTTTGAGACTGACCCGCAGCACCTTGCCATCGTCACCGATTACGGGATGATTCACGCCTATGCACAGGCGCGCAAGGTAGCCGAACATGTTTTAAATGATACCTGGCAGTCGCGCATTGTTGCCGCATATTCATTTCGAGGGCTTGAGTAATGGCCAGCCTTGTCCTTGGAGTTGCAGGCGCCGCGATTGGTTTTGCGATTGGCGGTCCTGTCGGTGCGCAATGGGGATTTGCGGCAGGGTCATTGGTGGGTGGTTTATTGTTCCCAGGCTCGCTACCGGATCAGGTCGGACCTCGCCTGTCGGACCTGAAAGTACAAAGTTCCAGCTACGGCGGCATGATACCGATTTACTATGGCACCATGCGCGGTGCGGGGCAGGTGATCTGGGCCACAGATATCCAGGAACACCGGACAGATACAACGCAGGGCGGTAAGGGTGGCCCAAGCCAAACTACAACCACATTCAGCTATAGCAGCTCATTTGCAATTTCGATCTGCGAAGGGCAGGCCATTGCTATCCGCCGTGTATGGGCCGATAGCACATTAATTTATGACGTTTCAGCTAACAATACTGGAGCGACACAGGCAGAAGGCTTGCAGATGCAAGTCTATCTGGGTACTGAGACACAGCTTCCAGATCCGACGATTGAGGCCGCGCTAGGCGTTGGAAACGTCCCAGGCTATCGCGGCCAGGTCTATGTCGTCTTTACCGATTTCGCCCTAGCCAAGTTCGGCAACCGCATCCCTAATTTCAGTTTTGAAGTGGTGATGGCGGGTAGTGTTGGAGTCCCTGCGCAGTCTACCTATGGAGAGTATTACGATTCTGGTCGTGGCGATTCGCCTTTCAGAGGCGATTTCGATGCCAATGGCAATTTTTGGTTATCGACGATGACCGGACATGCCGTCTACGATGCAATGACAGGCATCTATTCCATAGATAATGCGACGACAGCAAGACCACAATTTCAACAATACGATGCCGTCACCAAAAAGCTGATTTGGGCTTATAACGTACCGACAGTTCACGAAATACCCGACCCGCAAACTGGCGTCGGCGTGAATGTATATCCGATGCAGGGGGATGCCGTCTGCAGCGGCGATTATTTCTTTATCGGCCGCGGCCTTGCCGGATTGCTGGCGAATGGCTATTGGGACAGCATGCTTGCCCCGAATCCCTATGTTCACGGGATGGCGGTCAATACTAAGACCCATGAGGTCATGAGTTTCTTCGACAATTTCTCAAGTGGACAGGCTTCAGGAGGATTGACATATTTCCCTTCTGTTCCTATCCCATTAATTGATAATAATAAAGTCTATTTTGCCAGTAGCAATGGAATTACCAGTGGCCTGGCATTAGGTTATTTTCCACAGAGCCAAGCTGTTGCCGGATCGCCAGATTTTGATCCAGTACCCGACCGCAGCGGCCCAGAGCCACTTTGGAGGGCGCCATATGGATGGTTTGAGGCGTTGCCAAAAAATGCCACTTATGCGCCGGGGCCAGTAACCAGCACATATATTACTCTCCCATTTTGGTCGAGGAAAGCATATGTCTTACATGACCCAGATGCTGTAATTGTTCAAGGCTATGGATTCATATCTTGGGTTGCTCACTCTCCAGTCGTAACAAGCTTTGATATATCCGGACCCTCGATTTTCAATACAAATAATATTCTGGGCAATGCGATAAATGATGTGGTGCTGGTTTGGGATAAGCCGAATGACACAATTTGGATGTTTGGCCCAGATGTTCCTGACGGTAGCCCAGGTGATTCAATCAACAAACAGATGTTCGCAGTTAAGCGCGAGGCCGGGGCTTTAATTATCAATGATACTGGCTTTGAATTTCCTGTCATATCCGGGCAGCCAAACGGCAATAATGTAATTGGCGGAACGATTGACAAGACGACAGGATATCTGAGGCTCATATTGGGCGGTGGTGGAGATCCGGCGCATCTCATTCTATTCAATCCACTAACCCAGACGACCCTGGAATCGTTGAATATTACGATCCCGGTTTCTGGCGCTTTTGAAAAGATGATTGACTTCCCAGATGAGCGGAAAGTCGGCGTTTCGAATGGTGCATATATTGGCGAAATTCCTTACGGCCCAGCGGTCACATCCAATCAGATTTTACTCGGCGATATCGTTTCTAGTCTTTCCGTTAAAGCAGGTTTGACTACCGGTGATATCAATGTCGCCGCCCTAACTGACATGGTTGACGGTTATGCGATCACACGGCAGTCACCGGTTCGCTCGCCCATAGAACAATTGCAGCAGGCCTATTTCTTCGATGCTGTCGAGTCTGATAGTAAAGTGAAATTCGTCAAGCGCGGCGGATCGTCTGTTGTTACGATTATTGCTGATGATCTTGCAGCGCATCCTTATGGCGACAGCCTGCCAGATATCCTGACGACCACCCGCGTGCAAGAAGTAGAACTGCCAAGCGCCCTGAACGTCACTTATTTGAACCCAGGCGCTGATTACCAAAATAATACGCAACAAAGCAGGCGGCTTGTCGGCTCATCGGGCGAAGCGGTCAATGTCGAATTACCGATCGTGCTTTCTGATAGTCAAGCCAAACAGATTGCCGATGCTTCGATGTTCAATGCCTGGACCGGAAGGACTTCCTACAAGTTCCAGACCACGAACAAATATGCAAAGTACGAGCCCACCGACGTAATGATTGTCAACAATAAGACTTTGCGCGTCGTCAAGAAAGATGAAGGGCAAGGTCTGATTAAATGGGAAGCGGTTGCCGAATTAGCCGAGATTTATACCCAAGCATCTGCCGGCGTTTCTGGTAGCACAGGAGGCGGGCAGACGGTCAGCAATCCTGGCAATACCTCCATGGAGTTGCTGGATATTCCTTTGCTGCGCGACATAGATGACAATGCGGGATTTTATTACGCATCCCGTGGGGACGATACTAGCTGGCCAGGCGCTGTGCTCTACAAATCGGCAGATGGCGGCGCAACCTATGTTGAAGTCGGTTCGGCAATCACGGCTGCGACGATCGGGCTTTCTACTATAGCGCCAGGGGACTTTACCGGCGGATATATTTTCGACTATATCAATACTGTAACGGTCACGCTTTTTGGTGGCGCAACGCTTTCCAGCGCCACAGAGTTAGCGGTATTGAACGGAGCGAATATCGCTTTGCTAGGCAACGAATTGATCCAGTTCAAAACCGCGACATTGAACCTGGACGGAACTTATACGCTATCTGGATTGCTGCGTGGGCAGAAGGGCACAGGCTGGGCGATTCCTTCACATGGCACTGGCGAGCGGTTCATATCGATATCATCTTCCTCAGTATTCCATGCTTCGGCATCCAATGCAGAAATCGGACTTCAGCGCAGTTATAAAGCCGTGACGATTGGCAAGACGATTGCCAGCGCGCCGGCTCAGACCTTCACAGACAATGCGATTGCACTGAAACCTTATGCACCTTGCCAGTTGGCCGGAACCCGCGACGGTAGCAATAATCTGACGATTACTTGGGTACGCCGCACTCGCTATGCCTGGGATTCGCTGGACGCGCGCGAGGCACCTTTAGGCGAGACATCGGAAAGCTACGATGTTGTGATTTATTCGGACAATACCTATACGACCGTGAAGAGGACGTTTGCAGCAGTTTCTTCGCCTACGCAGGCCTATTCCGCCGCCAACCAGACCACGGACGGCTACACGCCGGGAAATACGATTTACATGAAGGTCTACCAAAATAGTTCAGTCGTCGGGCGAGGATATCCGCTCATAGGCTCAGTGTAATTCTCAGATTCTAAATTCAAGACCCGCTACGGCGGGTTTTTTTATGCCCGGACATCATGACGACGACAACGAATTTAGGCATTTTGCTCATAGACTCAACCCAGAATCAGGGCGGAGTAACTGCGAATGCAGCGTTCAATATTCTGGATGCCACGGTGGCCACCAAAGCCATTGCGATGTCGGACGCCGATTACACGCTATCGACTTCGGGAGCGATACAGGAATGGCAGTATGCGATATTGAGTTTTACAGGAACCCTGACCGCAGCGCGCAATATCATCGTCCCCAATAGCCATAAATTATATGTGGTCTACAACGGAACCACAGGCGGCTTTGCGCTCACAGTAAAGAACGCCAGCGGCAATGGTGTGGTGGTCCAGCCAGGAAAAACGGAAACCGTCCGTTACGATGGCAGCAATGTTTTATCAGTTGCCGAATCCCCCGGCAAGCGCATCGTCTCCCAAGCATTTTCCGCAACACCGACTTTCGACTGGTCTAAGGCTGACGTGATCCGCATGACGCTGACCGCCAATGTCACCGCAGTGACAATGACTGGCGCAGTAGACGGGCAGAATTGCACCTTGGAGCTTACTCAGGATGCTACCGGCAGCCGCACGCTCGCCTCGCCATCCGCTTTCAGATTCTCGGCAGACATTCCATCGCTCACCCTTACCACGACAGCCTCAAAGATGGATAGGGTCGGCTTTCAGTACAACAGTGTGGCATCGAAATATGATGTTGTCGCCATCGTCAAGGGGTACTGATCATGGCCGCTACTAATTGGTACGTCAATTCCGTTGCTTATGCAGCGGTTACCCAATGGTCTGCTGGGCTAACTGCGACTGTCGGTATGTTCCGGCGTCAGCTTGCTGCTCCAGCAGTTGGCAATGAGCGGGTGTGGCGTTGTACTACTGGCGGCACTACCGGAGGTTCAGAACCGGCATGGACGCTCACCAAGGGCTCTACAACTAGCGATAATGGTGTAGTCTGGACTGAGGTGACAGGACAGGAAGCGTATCAATCTGCCGGCGCATGGTCGGCCCCATATGCGCGCGTTGAAACTGCTTTCCTGGCCAGCCGTGCAGTCGGCGGCGATTTCATCTTCGTTTCCAGTAACCACGCTCAAACCTCATCCTCTGATGTCACTATATCCTCGACCGGTACAGTGGCCAGCTTGTGCTATATCATCTGCGTCGATGAATCCGGCTCGGGACATGTCCCGCCGACATCCGCAGATCTGAAAACTACGGCAACTGTAACGGCGACTGGCACCGCCAACATGACCATAGATTCGGGCGGACTCTATGCCTATGGCATTACTTTTTCGCACGGCACCTCGTCTAATACGACTGTCATGCGGATTGCTTCGGCATCCGGCGCGCATCACATTTTTGAAGCATGCGCACTGAAGAAACAGGGAACAGGTGCGACTGCCAATGCATTCATTCTCGGCGTTTCTGCTACAGCCGGTGCCGACAGTAGTTTGACCTGGATTAACACCACGATCCAATTCGACAACACCAGCGATTCAATTTCTCTAAGGGGAACCCGTTTCAAATGGATAAACACAGCCAGCGCAATCACCGGCGCGACATTGCCAAATACACTATTCACTGATGGCGGTAATGCTATCGGCGGCACGGTCAATATTGAAGCCGTTGATTTATCTGCTCTTGGGTCAGGAAAAACCTTAGTTGGCGCATACCAAGCGCCGATCAATTTCTTCTTCAAATATTGCAAGCTCGGTGCGAGCGTTACGATTTCCGGCACCCAATCAAGGCCTGGTTATGCCGAGATTTATCTCACATGCTGTGATAATGGAGCCACAAACAATAGAAACGAAAAATACAATTCACTTGCCACAGAAACCACCGAGACAACGGTTATCAGGACTGGCGGCTCGTCGGACGGTACTACTGGCTTTTCGCATAAGATCGCCACTTCGGCCAATCCGACTTGGGCAGAGCCTTTCCTCGGTATGCCATTGGCTATTTGGAATGGCACGACAGGCTCCAATGTCACCGCGACGATTGAAGGAATTTATAGCGCAGCAGCATTGCCGAACAACGATGATATCGGGGTAGATTTCGAATATTTCGGCGCATCCGGCAACCCCCAAGGTTCGTTCGCTTCCGGCACCAAATCAAACATCATGGCCTCCGGCTCGGCGCTCACTGCCAGCACGCAGGCATGGGATAGCTTGGCAACTGCGCGCGCCAATACCACTACTTACGCAGTGGGAGATATCCGCAAGGTAGCCAGTAACCCAGGCAGGCTATTCATCGTCACCGCCCAGACCGGCGCGAGTGCAGGCTCCGAGCCAGGTGGCTTTGCCTCTGCGGTAGACGGCGGCACAGTGACAGATGGAAACGTGACCTGGCGCGCGATGGTGCGCTTCAAGCAAGCAATCACCATTTCCAGCCCACAGCCACAATTGGCCGGCCTGATATATGGATACCCTAAGGCGTTTAAACCATCGACGACATTTTACCTTGACCGCATTGTAGCGTTGAGCTGATATGAGCCGCCAATATGTAGTCCTTGGGCCGTATGGGCCGATAACGATCAATGAGACCGGGACGCGGCAAGAGAATCTGGGCGGGATTACCGTTGATGAAACAGGGATAACCAATTATTCGGCATCGATTACCGAAACAGTTGCTGTTTCTGATGCCCAGACTGTTTCCTTAAATGCCAGTTCGGCAATTACCGAAACAGCGTCGATTGCAGATAGTGTCACGACAAGCGGGAATGCGGCGGCGTCCATTACTGAAACGGCGGCGATTACCGATTCTTCTTCTGCGGTCGCGGCAATGAGCGCAAGCGTGAGTGAAACGGCTGCCGTTGCCGACACTGTAACGGTCACTGCAGTGGGTGGCGGCGTAACGATCAATTCGATGTTCTTAATGTTCTAAAAAGTAAATCTCAAAATCAAGGCCACCCTAGGGTGGCTTTTTCATTTCCAGTTCACACAAAGAGGTTGCGATGTCCATAGCAAAAGGCACACAGGTTCGCCAGGTCGTCAAGGCGATTGAAGGGGTCGTATCGGCGAAGCGCTTCAACGACGACGAAGACAAGTTCGAGTATTGCGTCGATTTCGATGAAGCGGACGGCCATAAGGGACAGCGTTGGTTTCTTGAAGGACAGATCGAATCCACCGAACCGCCAGAAGAAAAGCCAGCCGAAGGAGTGCAAGCATGAGCAACGAATCCGCAAAAATTGAAGACTATAGCCACGCTATGCTCGGAACCACTCGCGGCAGCGAAGAATCAGTCAAGATCACTGGCACTTATCATGCCGTCTTGCGCGGCGCTCGCGATGAGTGTTATGCAGAATATGTCAAGCTGTTGGGCCGCATCAAATGGATGAAACGCGCTTCTGAGTCTTTCCTCGGCAAAGTTCCATTCATAGGCAAGGCTTTGAATGCATGGGTAGAGCGCACGCACGCCTATGCCGAATCCATGACAGAAATCAAGTGGCAGGGCGATCTTCCAAACACCGTAACCACGGTTGGCAAGAATTACCTATTGGATAACGGCCTGGCAGGTTCCAGCTATACCGCCGCTTTCTATATGGGCTTGATCAGCTCCGCCAGTTATTCCGCGATCTCCGCAGCCGATACCATGTCTTCGCATGCTGGCTGGCTGGAAGCCGGCATCGCCAATGCCCCGACATATAGCGAAGCCACACGCCGCACGATGGCCTGGAGTTCCGCATCATCCGGCAGCAAGGCCTTAAGCGCAGGATTAGTCTTTACGTTCACCGGTTCCGGCACTGTCAAGGGCTGCTTTGCCACGACCGTATCCACCAAGGATGGCACAACAGGAACCCTCTATAGCGCCGGCCTGTTCACTGGCGGTGATCAGCCAGTAGTCAGCACCAACACCCTGACAGTGACTTACACAGCCACATTGACCTAAGTGCTTCAACCCGCTACGGCGGGTTTTCTTTTGGGTGGGCAGCATAGTGACGCGCTTCATTTCAGTTTCAGAATTTCGTCACATGCTCACCCTATACGAGAAAGTGGCGATCGAGTTCAACAAGCGCGATAGCGTTTTTAACACGATAGAACAGCAATTCCGCGCCGCCTGGATACGCTCGTTTGAAATAGACATGCTGATCGACGGCGGCGTGGACTTGGACGGCAGCGAAGCGCATCAGTTTTTCAGCATGTTGGAAATCAGTAATTGGATTAAGGCAGGGCGAACAAAAGAACTGACCGGGAAAGCCCCGGTTGCACCTGATGCGCTGGCTTCAGCGTTCACATTTCCGCACATAGGGCAATCAAATGACTGAGGAACACCGCAACCTAACGGACGCCGATGTTGCGGCGATTACTGATGCCCTGGAAAAAAGAATGACAGAGCGATTTTATAACGACATTGGCCGTGGGGTCTGGTCGATGGTCTGGAAAGCGGTTGTTGTGGCGTTGGTAGGAATTGCGGCCTATGGGTCAATGAAGGGGATGAAGTAATGAAAAAACTAAGACTGGTCGATGACTGGAAATGGGTAGTCAAGAAGACCTGGAGTATCAGGTTCACCGTCCTGGCGTCAATCTGCGGCGGCATCAATATGTTGCTGCAGCTATTCGCCAATCAAAATTCTTCAACGGCATTCCTAATTGCCGCCTTCGTGTTTTCTGTAGCGACTGGCATATCGCGCGTGTTTTCTCAGGATAGAGACTGATGGCAACCACGAAACAGCGCATAGGAGCCGCCACAGCGCTCGCTACGGCCCTGGCCATTCCCGCCGAGGGATTGCGTCGCACGGTCTATTACGACCCGCCAGGCATTCCAACGGTCTGCCGTGGGCATACCGGGGCCGATATTGTAACTGGCAAGATTTACACGATTGCCGAATGCGATGCACTCCTGACGCAGGACATGCGCAAGGCCATCAACGCTGTCGAAAGCTGCGCGCCCGGGCTACCTATCAATGTCCTGGCCGCCTTTGCTGATGCCGCCTTCAATGCGGGCCCGAAAATCGCCTGCGATACCAAGAATTCAACCGCCGCCAGGATGCTGAAGGCCAGCGACATCGTCGGGGCTTGTAAGCAATTGCTCAGATGGGACAAGGCAAAAGTCGCCGGCATGATGGTCTCACTACCCGGTCTCACAAAACGCCGTACTGCTGAAAGTGAATTATGTTTGAAACAATAAAAGCCTATGGGTGGCTGATCAAGATTGTCGCAATACTAGCGATTGTTGGAGCCGTAATTGGCTCGTTTGTCTGGTTTGTGCATCATGAACGCGAGCTCGGGCGCATCGATGGGCGAGCCGAGGTGCAAAAACTCTGGAACGAAGACAAGATCACCCGCGCCGCCGCCGAAAAGAAAGCGATGGCCGACCGCCTGGCCGACAACGCCAAACAGGAGGCCGCCCAGGTCGAAACCAATCAACTACTCAAAAAAGGATATGCAAATGAACAAGCTGCTGATCGCGCTATTGCTGCTAAGTCTGGCCGCATGCTCTACAACAAAGCCGGAATATGTGGCGACCGACCTGCCGCAAGCCAAGAAGCCTCAAGCCCCAGCGGAAGCCCTGCAGAAACTCCCGCCACCGGGATACTTCCAGAACCGTATGCGGGAAATATTGACGCATTGATGCTGGAAGCTGACCTGGTCGTCGCAAGTTGCCGAGCGGCGCAGACCTTCATTACTGGGAATGGCCTAGCGCCCTGATTGGAAGAGTTGAATAGAGTTTGATCTGCCGCCTTCTGGCGGTTTTTATTGGGCGGCCGGCATGACAACAGTGGTCTGCAATAGAACATCCATGGCAGCTGATACGCGTATTACTGGCGTGCCCATGTTCGAGATGGAAAAGATATTCCGGGTCGGGGCTTCGCTTTATGGTATTTCCGGCAGTCCAGAGCAATGCCTGAAGTTCATCGAGTGGCGCCGGCAGCCGGATCAGAGGCCCACCTTCAATACCAATCTCAATTTTTCAGTTCTCGAATTGAATCCCTCTGGAATTTTCTTTTGGAACGAGGAAATGCAGCCCCTGCCGGTGCCGGGTGATTTCTACGCTGTCGGCTCCGGTGCCAATTTTGCACTAGGCGCGCTCTCTATGGGGGCATCACTTAAAAAATCCATCGCCATCGCCGCCCGCTGGGACGAAGGAACTGGTCACGAAGTTCAATCGATGTCACTGAGGGCTAAGTCATGAAAGTCGATAAAAAGCTTTATGAATGGGCAACGGTAAGGCAAGCAGAATATTTGGATGCCATAGAAAAATACACTAGCATTAGGAAGGCGGCCGAGGCTTTAAAAGTTGCGCCTAATTCAATTAGTGAATCCATACTTCTTGTAAAAAAGAAGGCCGCAAAATCTGGATATAGCCCAAAGCATGACTTAGTCCATCCGGTGGCGCAGGGACAAATGCTCAAGGGCGCGTCATCCCTCTATCGCCGCGGGGAGCCGGAACCTTTGCTGACCTGGGTAAAGAGCAGCGCAGACCAGGCCTGGCAAGAAGAACTAATGCGAGCCACGGTCGCAGCGATGGCGGAAGATGTACGCGGGATGGCGCCGCTGACACAGGAGCCAGCAAAAGCATCTGAGGACATCTTAGTCGTATTCCCTTTTGGAGATCCGCACGTCGGGCTCCACGTCTGGGCCAAGGAGTGCGGCGAAGCCTTCGACCTGGAGATAGGTCGCAAACTCACTTTGGGCGCGGTTGACCGGCTCCTGCAGGCCGCCCCGGCGGCCGATACCGCAATCCTGCTGCTGCTCGGCGATGTCTTTCACATGAACGACCAGACGAACCAGACGCCAGCGCACAAGCACCAGCTCGACGTCGATTCGCGCTTTGTCAAAGTTCTCCAGGTTGGCATCGAGACTTACCGGCATGCCGCCCTGCGCGCGCTGCAAAAATACAATCGAGTGGTGATGAAGCTGATCCCGGGCAACCACGACCCACAGGCTATCTGGGCGCTGGCCTTCACGCTGGCTGCCTATTTTCATAATGAGCCGCGCATTGAGGTGGATCTGGGCCCGTCGAAGTTCTGGTATTACCGGTTCGGGAAAGTCCTGATCGGTTCCACGCATGGTGATACGGTCAAACATGAGCAACTGGGCGCGATCATGGCCTGCGACCGCTCGGAAGACTGGGGCCAGACAAAACACCGGTACTGGCTCACGGGCCATGTCCATAGCAAGAACGTCAAGGAATTCCCGGGCGTGATCTGCGAGTCATTCCGCACCCTGGCCGCCGCCGATTCATATGCTGCTGGCCATGGCTATCGCGCCGGCCGGGATATGACTTGCATCGTCTATCACAAGACGGATGGCGAAATAGAGCGGCATCGCTGCGATATTGGGATGTTGGAAGCTGCCTGATACCGTCAAAGTCTCCCGAACTGGCGCAGTCGCAAACAAACTGCCACCACCAACAAAAGCGGCCATAGTGTGAAAATCGCAAGAGCCGTCAAGTAGGAATCGTTTTCCTTCAGGTTGTCGAATAGCCTTTGCCCATACCAATGGATGTCGATTAAGCCAAAAACGACAATTCCCAATGCGAAGTTGAAAATAAAAAGAACAGCAAATATAACGGCGGCCATCATTTCGCCACCTGGGGTTGCTCAGGAACTTCCTCGCCGTATTGGCTAGCGACAAAGGCGCGCATTGCCGCCTTAAGTGGCGTTGATCCAGAAAATTGGTTGCTGCCTGCGCGCTCATATTTTGATCGTTGATACCAGGCAATACATATATCATCCGCTTCCCAGTCGAATCCAATATTCTCGCGCTCGATGATCGGGCCCGCAAGGTTCCAATTTTCAGAGGGGTCGTAATTCACCCAATGCCTGATTGGCCCATCATGATCGTGGCTATCCAGTGGCATCATGCAGCGGCCAGGGCGCATTTCGCCAAGGTATGGAGGATGCTCCAGACCCTCGGCCCGCGCCACCCAGTAATCCAGCTCAGCGCCTTCGAGATTTTTAACGAGCATGTGTCACCCATTCGTATCGATCAGCAGTAAGTGCCTGCTCCGCTGTATATCCGCGTTCTAGTCTTTGATAAATCGTCTTCGCGTCTAACCCAGTCTCCCTTGACCACTCAGCTACACATTGAGTTTTTCCGAATGCGGAAATATTGATGTTCCTGGACGTGTTTTGCGATTGTTGTACGGGAGTCGCCCAGCGACAGTTTCCTGGTTCATAGTTACCGTTTCCGTTGGGCCAACGGTCTAGTGACATACCGTCCGGCCGTAGCCCCATATCCGCAAAAAAATTGGTGAACTTCATCCATTTTTCACAAACAGTTATCCCGAGCCGGAGATAGTGAGGGTGATTTTTACATCTGCTTACCATTGATTCCCATGTTCTATATTCCGCAGAACCATGCATCCCATGTTTCGTAGAAGCCCTACTTCTAGCCATTTCCTCCTGTATGGTTATTGCCTCAAAAACAGAATATCCGTGCGTTAATCTAAAGTGAAAAGTTTTATATTTAACTCCGCACAATTCAGAAAACTCCTTCAAAGTCATTTTCTTGCGCGTCGATATGTCAGATACCTTCATCCCATCCCCTCAGTTTGGCGAGTCTATTATCCAGTTGTATGTACTTGATTTTAAAGGGACGTCAAGGCATGCAAACGGATGTCAAAAATATGGCAAATAGCACCATAAGCCTATGATTTTAATAAAGAAAAATCGTTTCAATTAATATACCAAATTGGCATAGGGCAATCCTGGCAAAGTTATGGCTACACTTCCCAATTGCTGGCTTCTGGGCTAAGCTGGCGGGCCGCTTTTCATGCACTATTCCCATTCATCCATAAAACCATGTCGAAACCAGATCTGCCGCAAATACCCGACTATGCCGCGATACTCGAAACCATCTGTGCTGAAGTCCAGCCTTTATTGCATCAAGGAAAAGTAGCCAGCTATATCCCGCAACTCTCCAAAGTATCCCGCGACCGTTTCGGCATGGCGGTGTATTGCCTGGATGGCCGCACTTTTTCCATCGGCGACGCACAACAAAAATTCTCATTGCAAAGTGTGACCAAGCTGTTTGCGCTGGCGCTGGCATTTTCGCGCGAGGGCGACAGCATCTGGGAGCGGGTAGGGCGCGAGCCTTCCGGTAACCCATTCAATTCGCTGGTGCAGCTGGAGTACGAAAAGGGCAAGCCGCGCAATCCCTTCATCAACGCCGGCGCATTGGTGATGACGGATATTTTGTCCAGCCGTTTTGTAGAGTCGGATATCGCAGTGCTGCAATTTGCCCGCATGATAGCGGATGAAATTTCCGTGGATTTCGACCTGGCCGTGGCCCGGTCCGAGCGCGATACTGCACATCGCAATTATGCGATTGCGCACCTGATGAAAGATTTCGGCAATCTGCATAATCCGGTGAAAACCGTCATCGACAGCTATTGCCGCCAATGTTCGATCACGATGACATGTGCCGAACTGGCCAAGGCGGGCAGCTTCCTGGCGCAGCATGGCACCATTCCCTGGAGCGGCCAGCAGATACTGGACGCCAGCTCGGCCAAGCGCCTGAATGCGCTGATGCTGACCTGCGGCACCTACGATGCTGCCGGGGACTTTGCCTACCGCGTAGGCTTGCCTGCCAAGAGCGGAGTAGGGGGCGGCATCCTGGCACTGGTGCCGGGAGAGCTGGCGGTAGCGGTATGGTCACCGGGCCTGGACCATACCGGCAACTCGCTGGCAGGCACTTATGCGCTGGAGCGCTTTACGACCCTGACGTCGCGCTCGATCTTTTAAAAGCGCTTAATAATCGGGAAGGCTGTTCAATGCCAGCCTTAATCCGCCTCTACCAGGGTCTGATGGACAAAGGCCGATAGTATCAGCCGGGATTGGGTGTCCAGGTCGACGAACTGGAAGCCGTAGCGATAACCGTCTTCGTTTTCCACCGGCTCGACCGAGCGCAGGACGATATTCAAAGTCAGGATTTCGTCATTGCCGGCGGCCTTCACCTTGAACTTGATGACGCCGGTATCGCCTTTTTCGCCTATGTTTTTCTTGATGATCCCCGATGCGCCGCCGGTGCTCAAGTCATTCAGCACCCCGGCCGTGGTTTGCTCAGGATTGCCTACCGTCACGGACGCGATAATTTTGACGCTGGCGCGGGAACCCTGGCGTATCACGGTGCTACGGACCTGGTCGGGATAGGACAGGTGCAAATAGGAATAGGGGAAGAATACCGACTTCAATGCGGAGCAGGTAAACGCATACGCCGTTTTGCCAGTGAAGGCGCGCACGATGAAAACCTGGCCATCCCTGATCCTGGGGGCTCCGCCATCGACTATCGGCGCCGACACGATAATCGACTTGTTTTTCAGGAAGCCTATCATTTTGACGGTAAACCTGGTCGTGGCATTGTCCTGCATCTGCAGGAATAGTTTTTCCCCAACGTTCCAGCGTACGCTGTCCAGATCTATCATCTGGTCCCTGGCGTCTTCTTCTTTTTGCTCCGGGGCCGCACCGGGAGTGTCTAAAATTTCTTTAGTGGGGACAGTGTTCCACAGCGAATCCATGCAATAGGCGTTGATTACCAGGCGCTCCAGCTGCTGCTGGGTCTCTATCATCATGCCTGATTCAAACAAGAGATTGCCGTGGATGTCGTAAACAGGCCAAGGCAAGGGCTTGCCGACCGTGATGTCGGACGGTCTAATTGCCGTTAATGCAGGAATATCGCCCATCTATAGCCCGAGAATTTTAATATTTGTATTGATAAGGTACTGACAGAATCGAAATATATTCAACTATATAGTATAGGGAAAAAGGTGGCTAAAAGGATATGAATGTTGCAGTTAGCGAACACAAAAAAAGACGCTCAAGTACATCGAGCGCCTTTTTTCGACTTTTGCGTCGCCTAGTCCCCGGGCTTTACTCTTCCGTCACCTCGGCGCCGACTTTGACGCAGTCCACGTAGTAGCCGCGTTTGCCGTCGACTTCCTTCCTGACCAGGCCATGGCAGTCAGTTTCGAATCCAGGGAATTTCTCGTTGAAATCGCGGACGAATTTCAGGTAATCCACGATGGTCTTGTTGAAGCGTTCACCGGGAATCAGCAGCGGAATGCCAGGAGGGTAGGGCGTCAGCAGGATGGACGTGACGCGGCCTTCCAGTTCGTCGATGGATACACGCTCTATCTCCTTGTGCGCCATCTTGGAGAATGCATCGGATGGCTTCATCGCCGGCTGCATGTCGGACAAATACATCTCGGTCGTCAGGCGCGCCACGTCGTAGGCCTTATAGGCTTCGTGGATGCCCTGGCACAGGTCCTTCAGTCCCACGCCTTCGTAGCGCGGATTGGCGGCTGCAAATTCCGGCAAGATGCGCCACATCGGCTGGTTCTTGTCGTAGTCGTCCTTGAACTGCTGCAGCGCAGTCAGCAGGGTATTCCAGCGGCCCTTGGTAATGCCTATCGTGAACATGATGAAGAACGAGTACAGGCCGGCTTTTTCAACGATAACGCCATGTTCCGCCAGATACTTGGTGACGATCGATGCAGGGATGCCGGTCTCGCCGAACCGGCCCTCCAGCGACAGGCCCGGCGTGATGATGGTGGCCTTGATCGGATCCAGCATATTGAAGTTGGGCGCCAGCTTGCCGAAGCCATGCCAGTCGTCCTCGGCGCGGATCACCCAGTCTTCGCGCGTGCCTATGCCGTCTTCGGCAAAGGTATCCGGCCCCCATACCTGGAACCACCAGTCCTTGCCCCACTCCTGATCGATCTTGCGCATCGCGCGGCGGAAATCCAGCGCTTCCAGGATGGATTCTTCCACCAATGCGGTGCCGCCCGGCGCTTCCATCATCGCCGCGGCGATATCGCAGGAAGCGATGATCGCGTACTGTGGCGAAGTCGAGGTATGCATCAGGTAGGCTTCATTGAAGCTGTCCTTGTCCAGTTGCACGGTTTCGGATTCGCGCACCAGGATTTGCGAAGCCTGCGAAATGCCGGCCAGCAGCTTGTGCGTGGACTGAGTGGAGAAGATCATCGATTTTTTCGCGCGTGGCCTGTCCTTGCCGATCGCATGCATATCCTTGTAAAAGCTGTGGAAGGTCGCATGCGGCAACCAGGCTTCGTCGAAATGCAGGGTGTCGATTTCGCCGTCCAGCATGTTTTTCAGGGTTTCGACGTTGTACACCACGCCGTCGTAGGTCGACTGCGTAATCGTCAGGATGCGCGGCTTCTTGTTCTTGGCCTTGCGGGCAAACGGATTGGCTTCTATCTTCTTCTGTATGCTCTCCATCGTGAACTCTTCCAGCGGAATAGGACCGATGATGCCAAGGTGATTGCGGGTCGGCATCAGGAACACCGGAATCGCGCCGCACATGATGATGGAATGCAGGATCGACTTATGGCAGTTGCGGTCCACTACCACGATGTCGCCCGGAGCCACGGTGGAGTGCCAGACCATCTTGTTCGATGTCGAGGTGCCGTTGGTTACGAAGTAGCAATGGTCGGCATTGAAAATGCGGGCCGCATTGCGTTCGGATGCTGCTACCGGTCCGGTATGGTCCAGCAACTGGCCGAGTTCTTCGACCGCATTGCAGACGTCGGCGCGCAGCATGTTCTCGCCGAAAAACTGGTGGAACATCTGGCCGATAGGCGACTTCAGGAAGGCAACGCCGCCCGAGTGGCCCGGGCAGTGCCATGAGTATGAGCCGTCGTTCGCATAGTGCACCAGCGCGCGGAAAAACGGCGGCGCCAGGCCATCCAGGTAAGATTTTGCCTCACGGATGATATGCCGCGCGACAAACTCCGGCGTGTCTTCAAACATGTGAATGAAGCCGTGCAGTTCGCGCAGGATATCGTTCGGGATATGGCGCGAAGTACGGGTTTCACCGTACAGGTAGATAGGGATGTCCGAGTTCTTGTAGCGTATCTCTTCAACGAAGGCGCGCAGGGATTTCAGCGCATAATCGGTTTCTTCAAACGTACCGTCGCCGAACTCTTCATCGTCAATCGACAGGATGAAGGCGGAGGCGCGCGACTGTTGTTGCGCAAATTGGGATAAATCGCCGTAACTGGTCACACCCAGCACTTCCATGCCTTCTTTTTCCATTGCATCGGCAAGCGCGCGGATACCGAGGCCGGAAGTATTTTCTGAGCGGAAGTCTTCGTCAATGATGACGATGGGGAAGCGGAATTTCATGGAGGTCTCCAGAGAACATTAAAGGGAGACGCCTGGGCAAGTTAACCTGGAGGATCAGCCGGGTTATGGCAACCGCTTGCGCGCCGAAAAATTCAAAGACCGAATTTTCTCAGATATGGGGGCGCAGATGTGAAAAAAAATCTCAAATCCGGCTTCCGGACGAAAATTTCATGCTTTCGTCATATTCAAGGCTATTTTGCTATGCAATTGGCAACAAGAATTGCGCATCCCCCGGATAAACAGCAGCAGGGCGAAATGCCCTGCTACATGCCTAGAAGCGATAGGTTGCCGCAGAAAATACCGTGACCGGATTTTTTTCGAACATAAACGGGCTGCGGGCGGCGTCGCCCATCAGGTGTTTGACGGAGGCGCCGGTGGTCAGCGACCAACTGGCGTCTATGTTCCAGTTCCAGGTAGCGCCCAGCCTGATATCGGTCACGCCGGCGGCGGGCGTATATTGAGAGTAGCCGCTGGCCGCCGACTGGGCCGGATTGACGCCGAAATACGATTGCTGGTAGTTGGAGTTCGCCCAGTTTGCTCCCAGGCTTGCCGACAGGTGATGCTGCGGAGTTGGCGAGGCGCTGACGCGGCCGCCCAGGCTAAGCTGCAATCCATTGTGGTCCAGGCCCGAGCCGTAACGTATGGACGACACCAGCGCATAGTTAGGGCTGGGCACGTAATTGAAAAAAGCACCGGTCTCCAGTGCTGTATCGACATCGCCAAGCCCGCGTAATTTACCGGAACGCGACTCGTCGCGGGCCGGCTCGGCAGTCATCCGCAAACCGTACTGGATGCTGGGATCCCTAGAGAAGTTATAGCCGAGGCCGGAGACCGCGCCGAGCAGGGCGCCATTTTTCCCTTGCGCATCAAACATTGAATAAGCAGCCAGCCTGCGCTCGTCGGATCCGGCATAGCGCGGCTGGGACAGGTTTGCAGCACCTAGTGAAAAATTCGCATTCCTGACTATGTAATTCGAAGGAATCAGCTGAGCAAATTCGGAAGTTTGCGCCTGTGCCGACACAGCGCCAAACAAGAGAGCAGAGCAGAGGACAGGGCAGAGTATGTTTTTCATTTTATTATACCTCTTGTCAATCTCGTCAATATTGTCAAATATGCATCCATGCCAGCCCGGCCAGGATCACGCCAAAGCCTGCGACACCATATGACCCGTATTGCAACCACTTCTTTTTTGTCAGCAGCGTAATCGCCGCCAGCGAAATCGCGATCTGTACCGCCGTCATCGCCTGCGCCCAGCGGTGATGCTGGTGCAAGGCAGCCTCTGACTTTTCTTCAAATGCCGCGGATTCAGCTTCCAGTGCTTCAGCTTTTTTCTTGATATCCTCTTTTTCGGCTTTATACCGCTGAACTTCAGTTTTATATCTGTCAGCATCGACGCCGGGCAAGGAAATCGCCAGTTCAGCCAGGTTTTGCTTGTTCGATTTTGCCTGGTAATAATTCCATTGATCGGATGCTTCGGTTTTTTTTATCGCCGAGTCGTTCTTGAACATCGCCGCGTCGTTTTGCGTGGCGCCGCCCTGATAGCCGAACAAGGCGCCCACAGTCGCCATAATTGCGGTCATCACTGCGATCCTGCCGGCGAAGTCGTCGCCGGAGTGGGCTGCGTGCTCCAGTTCGTGGTCGTGCGGGCCGTGTACATGGAAATCTTCAGACATATCTTCCTCTATTTTTTTAGAAACCGCCAATAGGCTGTTTAATGTGTTGCGTAGACGCGATCAATATTTACGGGACACTAGCGCCTGCTACAGGCTCAAACCCGCTTATAAGTTACAAATGCGTAGGTAAAATCATGTTGCCCCGACTGACGTTTGTCCCTGCTGGTTTCCACCCAGGCATCCTTGGAAATTTCGGGGAAAAAGGCATCGCAGTCAAAACGTTGGTGAATTTCCGTCACGATCAGTTTGTCGGCCAACGGCAATGCCTGTTGATATATTTGGGTGCCGCCTATGACAAAAGCCTCCGTGCCGGCCACCAGTTGCATCGCATCTTGCAGCGAATGCACGCACTCCACGCCGGCATGCTGCCATGCGGAATTGCGTGAAATAACGATATTGCGCCGGTTAGGCAAGGCACGGCCTATCGAATCAAAAGTTTTCCGGCCCATGATGACGGCATGGCCAGAGGTCGTGCTTTTAAAATGCGCCATATCTTCGGGCAGCTTCCAGGGGAGGGTATTATTGATACCGATTCCCATGTGGCTGTCAGTTGCTACGATAATAGTAAGTGATGACATAATGATGACGGTTGATGCCTTGCCGGCCCGGCAACAGCGAGAGCTAGGCCCAGGCCTGTTCGGTCTGCAACGGCGGCAAACTAGCTAATACGGGCCGCTATCGGGGCCTGTCGCTTAAACAGCGACGGGCGCCTTGATATGCGGGTGGAATTGATAATCCGTGATTTCAAAATCTTCAAACTTGTAATCAAAAATCGAATCCGGCTTACGTTTGATGAGCAATTTAGGTAAGGCAAATGGGGTGCGCGACAACTGCTCCTGGACCTGCTCCATATGATTGGAGTATAGGTGGCAATCGCCGCCCGTCCAGATGAAGTCGCCTACCTCCAGCCCGGCCTGCTGGGCGATCATATGGGTCAGCAGCGCATAGGAGGCGATATTAAACGGCACGCCAAGGAAGATGTCAGCGCTGCGCTGATATAACTGACAAGACAGCTTGCCGTCCGCGACATAAAACTGGAACAGCGCATGGCAGGGAGGCAGCTTCATTTGCGGAATATCCGCCACATTCCAGGCCGAAACGATCAGCCGGCGGGAATCCGGGTTGCTCTTGATCTGTTGCATCAACTGGCTGATCTGGTCTATGTGCCGCCCATCAGGTGCTGGCCAGTTGCGCCATTGGGAACCGTATACCGGTCCAAGATCGCCGTTTTCATCCGCCCAGTCGTCCCAGATGGAAACGCCGTTGTCCTTCAGATACTTGATATTGGTGGAGCCGGCCAGGAACCAGATCAGTTCATGGATAATGGATTTCAGATGCAGTTTCTTGGTGGTCAGCAGCGGAAAACCCTGGCTCAGGTCAAAACGCATCTGGTAGCCGAATACGGATACGGTACCGGTGCCGGTACGATCGGTTTTTTTAGTGCCATGCTGTTGAACATGGCGCATGAAATCGAGATATTGTTGCATGGCGAAAATGAAATTGGTTTACTACGATTGTACCCCAGACCAGGAGGCGCAAGGGTGTCGGCAATGCAATATTGAAAGAGGGAATTGAAGTGCGGCAGGCCGGCTCTTGTAAATATAGGTAAAAACGGCCAACAGCCTCGAAGCCTGTTTCCATTTTGACACTCAAGCCTATGGACAGCGGCTCGAGTGCGTCCGATTGATTAATGATTCAACAAGGGATTCCCGGATTCCAGGTTGCCTGGAGCGGTCAGCGGGATACTGATCTCAAAGCGCGAGCCCTGGCCCATGACGCTGGAGACGCGTATCTCGCCGCCCAGTACATTGCTGATGATATTGAAGGTAATGCTCAAGCCCAGGCCGCTGCCGCCCTGGCCGAACTTGGTGGTAAAGAAGGGCTCGAATATCCGATTGATGATTTCTGCAGGAATACCCTTGCCATTGTCCTCAAACACGATCAGCACGTGATCCCCTTGCTGCTGGGCGAAGCAGCGCATATGCCCTTCGCTGCGCCCGTCCAGGCCGTGCGCCACGGCGTTATTGACCAGATTGGTAAAGACCTGGCCCAGCGGCCCCGGGTAGCTGTCCAGCTCTATGTTGGCGGGAATGTCGAGCTCCAGCGTAAATGGTGTTTTGCGCAGGCTCGAATGGAGCAGCGCAGCCAGCTCTTGCAGCATCACCAGCAGGGTGAATTGCCGGCGCTGCGCGCTGGACTGATCGACCGCCACCTGCTTGAAGTCACCGACCAGGCGCGCAGATTGCTGTAATCCGCGCAGCAGCAATTTGGTCGACTCGGCCGCCGTCGCGGCATACCGGCTCAAGTCCGAGCGACGCATCGCCCCCTGTTCCAGCAGGTTCAGCAAATTCTTGGTTTCCTCTTCCAGTGTGCTGGCAACCAGCAGGCAGTTACCCAGGGGTGTATTCAGCTCATGCGCGACACCGGCCACCATGGAACCGAGTGCGGCCATGCGCTCGACCCTTGCCAGCTCGTTCTGCGCACTGTTTACATTGGCCAGCGCAGATTCCAGGTTCAGATTGGCATTCTCCAGTTCCTGGGTGCGTTGCCTGACCTTGGACTCCAAGGTGCCTGAATATTCCAGCAGTTGCTGATTTTTGACTTCCAGGTCGGTGAACGAGCGCTGCAGAGCTTGCCTGGTGGCCTCCAGGCTGAGTGCCAGATGCCCCAGTTCGTCCTCCCGATTCAAGGAAATCGGTTCGGTCAGCTCGCCATTGGCCAGCCGGTCCGATTCGCTCATCAGCACCCGGATAGGCTGCACCAGTCGCCATTGCAATACTAGTAAAATGAAGACGATCGCCATGATCAGCGACAGCGCCGCCGTGATCGCATAGCGGTTGCGGTCGGAACGTAGACTCTCCAGCAGCAAGTCTTCCGCCATCGTCAGCTTCACTTCGCCGATGACTTGCTCGCCATGTCTGATCTCGTGCGACAAGGTCTTGAACGGCCCGGTCTGGGTGGCCATGCGCTTGTCATTGGAAATAAAATTCTTGTGATCCGGCAGCGTGATCACTTCGATTTTTGCGACGCGCTCATCGGAGTACACCACCTCGCTGGAGACATTGGCTATTTCCGGCGTAATCTGCCACAGCGGCTCGCTCAGGATAACAGCGAGGATATCGGCCAGACGCTTGTGGTCTTCGGCCATGCGCAAACGGGCCGCATCTTCGATGGTGCGAAGATGAAAGGGGATAAGGATGGCGGAGGGAAAAATCAATCCGACGCAGACCGCCGAAATAATCGCCGACCTGAGGGTAATTCGGCTGCGGATAGCAGATAAGAGATGTCGAAACTGCATTGCAAGATCCTTGTGCATCACTTTCTGATGAGCGAATTAAGAAGGTCAGCCCCTGCAAACGCATCCCCATTTCATTGAAACGAATTCGCGAAACTGAAAACTACTCCAAACGCAATGCCACATGCGATCTGCACAGCCTGCCGCCATATGCAGCTAATGCAACATCAGGCCAGCTTCTTATTAGTATTATCTTCTCTGCATCACGGGCAAGCTTGCCAATAGTAGAAGGTTTTTTGCGTTTCGGCAAGTTGTGCATCGCCTAAAAACAGAAAACCCGCCTCAAAAGAGACGGGTTTTTATCATTTGGCTTCTTCTATCCAGGCCATCTGTATGGCCTCAAGGATTTTTTCGCCGGAACGTTGCGGATCGTCGTCAAAACCATCCAGCTCGCACACCCATTGATGCAGGTCGGTAAAGCGTATGGTCAACGGGTCGATATCGGGGAATTTGTCGTACAGCATTTCCGCGATTTGTAGCGTGTCAGTCCATTTCATAGGATCACCTCAAAGTGGCTTGTTTAGTGACTTCGTGACTAGTGGTTTTCGCGAGCGTGGTTGATCGTGTACTTGGGAATTTCTATCGTAATGTCTTCGTCGCCCAGGACAACCTGGCATGACAGGCGGGAAGTCGCTTCCAGTCCCCACGCCGCATCCAGCAAATCTTCTTCATCATCGGTGGATTCATTCAGGGATTTAAAACCTTCCCTGATCACCACGTGGCAGGTCGTGCATGCGCAAGACATTTCGCAGGCATGCTCGATTTCGACGTCGCTCTCCAGCAAGGCCTCGCACAGAGACTTGCCTTTGGGCGCATCGATCACCGTACCTTCAGGGCACAGCATGGGGTGGGGCAGTACAATAATTTGAGGCATTATTTTCTCGTTTCAAATTTCAGGATGGCCGGCACCCGGCCGACATCACTCAGACGATGTCATCCAGTCTTTTTCCGGCCAGCGCAGTGCGCACACTCTGGTCCATGCGGCGCGCCGCAAATTCTTCGGTGCCGTCGGCCAGGGCTGCTATTGCCAGCTTCAGTTTGCCGTGATCGGACTCGCCTGCCAGTGCGCTCACTTGCTGCATCAATCCCAGGATGGAATCACGCTCCGCTTCAGTCAGCAATTGGCTGTCCGCATCCAGTGCGGACCGGGTCGCCAGCAAAATGCGCTCGGCTTCCACCTGCTCCTCTTTCAGCGCGCGTTGCTGCATGTCGCCTTCAGCCGACTTGAACGAGTCCTGCAGCATGCGCGCCACCTCATCGTCGCCCAGACCGTATGAGGGCTTGACGGCGATCGAGGCTTCCACACCGGAGCGCAACTCCCGCGCCGAAACAGACAACAGGCCATCCGCATCCACCTGGTAGGTAATCCGGATGCGCGCGGCGCCGGCCGCCATGGGCGGGATACCGCGCAACTCAAACTTGGCCAGGGAACGACAATCGCTGACCAGCTCGCGCTCGCCTTGCACTACGTGAATCGCCAGCGCGGTCTGGCCATCCTTGAAAGTGGTGAATTCCTGCGCGCGCGCGCAAGGGATGGTCGAATTGCGCGGGATGACCTTTTCTGCCAGGCCGCCCATGGTTTCCACGCCCAGCGACAAAGGAATCACATCCAGCAGCAACCAGTCGTCGCCGGGAGCGCGATTGCCGGCCAGCAGGTTGGCCTGTATCGCCGCACCCAGCGCCACCACCTTGTCCGGATCGATATTTGCCAGCGGCGTGGTCTGGAAGAAATCGCCGACTGCTTTGCGCACATGCGGCATGCGGGTGGCGCCGCCGACCAGCACCACGCCGTCCACGTCATCCACGCTCAAGCCGGCGTCGCGCAAGGCTTTTCTGGAAGGCGCGATGGTCTTCGCCACCAGATGCTGCGTCATTTCTGCGAACACCGATGCTTCAACGACCAGGTGAACTTCTTCTCCTGTGCTCAGGATCGCATCAAAGTGCGTGGAAGCCTGGGAGGACAAAATTTCCTTGGCTTCGCGCGCCTTGACCATCAGCAGGCTGGTATCTTCATCCGACAGCGGCGGCAATTGCGCCTGCTGCAGCACCCAGCAAAACAGGCGATGGTCAAAATCGTCGCCGCCCAGCGCGGAATCGCCGCCGGTGGCCTGGACTTCAAACACGCCCTTGCTCATCCTCAGAATGGATACGTCAAAGGTGCCGCCGCCCAGGTCATACACCGCGTAGATGCCTTCAGAACCATTGTCGAGGCCATAGGCAATCGCCGCCGCGGTCGGCTCATTCAGCAGGCGCAAGACATTCAGGCCGGCCAGCTTGGCCGCATCCTTGGTGGCCTGGCGCTGCGCGTCGTCAAAATACGCAGGCACCGTGATCACCGCCCCGACCAGGTCATCGCCGAGGGCGTCTTCCGCCTGCTGGCGCAGTGTCGCTAGTATCTGCGCAGAAATTTCCACCGGGCTCTTCAGGCCGGCAACGGTTTTCAACTGCACCATGCCCGGCGTATCCTGGAAATCGTAAGGCAGGTTTTCCGCGTAGGCGATATCTTTCAGGCCGCGCCCCATGAAGCGCTTGGCCGAAACGATGGTATTTTTAGGATCAGTAGTCTGTTCCGCCTGCGCCTTATAGCCTATATGGGCATGGCCGTTCGGCAGATAGCGCACGACGGAAGGCAGCAGCGGGCGGCCTTGCTCATCATTCAAGACCTCGGGGACACTATTGCGGACGGTCGCCACCAGGGAATTGGTGGTGCCCAAGTCTATTCCTACCGCCAGCCTGTGCTGGTGCGGTGCAGTGGACATGCCTGGTTCTGAAATCTGTAAGAGTGCCATTTAATTTTTTATGAGTGTCGCAAACAAGTTGTAAGTACAAAGCCGCCCGGGTTTGGCACCCGCAGCACAGATATCCTATTCGGCGTGCACGGCAATGTCGGCGATGAATTTTTCCAGAAACATGCAGGCGCGGACAATTTGCGCAGCCTGGACAAAATCCCCAGCATCCAGTGCGCGCCCGGCGGCCTGCAGCTCGGCTTTCAACGCCGCGTGCACGTCTGCCTCAAGCGCCTCCAGCGCAGCTTCATCGCCCGCCTGCCTGGCATCGTCGAAGGCTTCGCGCCACTCCATCTGCTGCATCAGGAATGCCGCCGGCATGGCCGTATTGGACTCGGACTGGACGTCCACCCCGTTCAACTCGCACAGGTAGCTTGCGCGTTTCAGCGGCTTCTTCAGGGTCTGGTAAGCCTCATTGGCGCGTGTAGCCCACTGCATCGCCACACGTTTTTCCGCGTCGCCGGCTTGCACGAATTTGTCCGGATGCACTGTCGCCTGGACTTCCCGGTATGCATTATCCAGCCGGGCAAGATCCAGCGCATATTGCTGGGGCAGGTGAAACAGGTCGAAGTGGTTTTGCATTGTGCTGTAAGGACTGTAGTGGGCTGTGGCAGCCGGTCAAGGCGGCTTGGGGCGAAACTCCGGGCCTATATGCCGAAGTCTGCCCAGCATTTTTCGTGGCGCGCCTTAAATCCTGAAACTTTCGCCGCAGCCGCATTCGTCCTTGACGTTGGGGTTATAAAACTTGAAACCCTCATTCAAGCCTTCGCGGGCAAAGTCCAGCTCAGTGCCGTCAATGTACGGCAGGCTCTTGGGGTCGACGAACACTTTTACCCCATGGGATTCAAACACGCTGTCGTCGGTGGTCATTTCGTCCACGTATTCCAGCTTGTAAGCCATCCCGGAACAGCCGGTAGTGCGGACGCCAAAGCGCAGGCCTATGCCTTTGCCCCGGCGTTCCATATACCGCGTCACATGCTTCGCGGCTTTTTCTGTCAATGTAATTGCCATGTTCAGAAGCCTAAATAAGTAAAATCAAAATCAGGCGGCCTGATCGGCGGCAACGCCGTGCTTGGTCTTGTAATCCAGCACAGCAGCTTTGATCGCGTCTTCTGCCAGGATGGAGCAGTGGATCTTCACCGGCGGCAAAGCCAGTTCTTCTGCGATCTGGGTATTCTTGATAGCCAGAGCCTGATCCAGGGTCTTGCCCTTGACCCATTCGGTCACCAGCGAAGAAGAAGCAATCGCAGAGCCGCAACCATAGGTCTTGAACTTTGCATCTTCGATCAGGCCGTTTGCGCCAACCTTGATCTGCAGCTTCATCACGTCGCCGCAGGCAGGCGCACCGACCATGCCGGTACCGATAGTATCGTCACCCTTGTCGAAAGCGCCGACATTACGTGGATTTTCATAGTGGTCCAACACTTTTTCCGAGTATGCCATTTTGATGCTCCTTGCCTAATTGAATTGAGTAGGATTAAAACCAAGTCCGGGGCTTAGTGTGCCGCCCATTGTATGGAGCTGATGTCGATGCCGTCTTTATACATGTCCCACAGCGGCGACAATTCGCGCAGCTTGCCGACTTTGGCTTTAAGTAAATTTATAGCGAAATCTATGTCTTCTTCGGTCGTAAAGCGACCTATCGTAAAGCGAATAGAGCTGTGCGCCAGCTCATCGCTACGGCCCAGCGCGCGCAATACATAAGACGGTTCCAGGCTGGCGGAAGTACAGGCAGAACCGGACGACACCGCAATTTCCTTGATCGCCATGATCAGCGATTCGCCTTCGACATAATTGAAGCTGACGTTCAGGTTATGCGGCACGCGGTGTTCCATGTCGCCATTGATATAGGTTTCTTCGATTTCCTGCAGACCCTTGGCCAGGCGGTCGCGCATCGCCTTGATGTGGCCCAGTTCGCTGTCCATCTCTTCCTTGGCAAGACGGAAGGCTTCGCCCATGCCGACGATCTGATGGGTGGGCAGGGTGCCTGAGCGCAGGCCGCGCTCATGGCCGCCACCGTGCATCTGCGCTTCTATGCGCACGCGCGGTTTGCGGCAGATATACAGCGCGCCTACGCCTTTCGGGCCATAGGTTTTATGCGCGGTAAAGGTCATCAGGTCGACCTTGGTTTTTTGCAGGTCGATCACCAGCTTGCCGGTTGCCTGGGCCGCATCGCAATGGAAGATGATGCCTTTTTCGCGGCACAGCTCGCCGATCTGGTCGATAGGCTGGATCACGCCGATCTCATTATTCACCAGCATCACGGATACTAGGATGGTGTCGGGGCGGATCGCCGCCTTCAATTGCTCTATCGTGATCAGGCCGTTGTCTTGCGGTTGCAGGTAGGTCGCTTCAAAACCCTGGCGCTCCAGTTCACGCACGGTATCCAGCACAGCCTTGTGCTCGGTTTTTACCGTAATGATGTGCTTGCCCTTGGATTTGTAAAACTGCGCTGCGCCCTTGATTGCCAGGTTATTGCCTTCGGTCGCGCCGGAAGTCCAGATGATCTCGCGCGGATCGGCATTCACCAGCGCCGCCACATGGCCGCGCGCCTCTTCCACAGCCGCTTCCGCATCCCAGCCATACATATGGCTGCGCGATGCCGGATTGCCGAATTGCGCGCGCAGGAAAGGTATCATCTTGTCTGCAACGCGAGGATCAACCGGCGTCGTCGCCGAGTAATCCATATAGATTGGAAAGTGCGGAGCCTTGATGGCATCAATCAAGCTTTTTTCCAGAGGGGCGTTCATGTATTGCTCCAGTCAATAATATTAAGTTCTTAAGGCGTCACATGGTTGTGATGGATCACGACCACGTTCTTTTCTGCATTCTTTTGTCTCTGCTGATTCACCAGGTCCTGCAAGGAGACGGAATCCAGGTAATCCACCATTTTTGCATTCAGCGTTGCCCATAGTTCATGCGTCATGCAGCGCGCACCGGTAGCCTGGTCTGCTCCATGGCAACTTTCCTTGCTGCCGCACTGGGTCGCGTCCAGCGGCTCATCCACTGCAATAATAATATCTGCCACGGTTACTTGCTGCGCCTTGCGCGCCAGGCTATAGCCGCCGCCCGGGCCGCGTACCGACTCAACAATTTCGTGCCTGCGCAACTTGCCAAACAACTGTTCCAGATACGACAAGGAAATATCCTGGCGCTGGCTGATCCCGGCAAGCGTCACTGGACCCTTGTCCTGGCGCAATGCCAGGTCTATCATGGCCGTTACTGCAAAACGGCCTTTAGTGGTAAGGCGCATGAGTTGTTTACTCCAAGCTTTGCGGGTTTGCCAACAATCATCACGTAGTTGCTGTTGGTAAATTAGTTACTTTTGCCCTGAGATGTTGAGCGATTTGATCAAGTATAACAAACTTGAGTGATTCTGTCAGGAATAGCCCTTGTTACACTATGGTAAAGCCACTTTTTCCATAGCTTTATATGGCTGCCAACATAATAATAATCAACATGAAAAATCTGTTTATTCAGGCTTTAATTTCATTTTTTGCAATATATGGCGCCGCTGCCCATGCACAGACATCGCGCCTGGATGAAGTATTCAAATCCGGTAAATTGCGAATCTGCATGACCGGAGATTACCGGCCATTCACCTACCAGCGTGCCGACGGCACGTTTGAAGGCATGGATGTGGACCTGGGCATGTCGCTGGCGAAAGCGCTGGGCGTGAACGCGCAGTTCGTCAAGACCAGTTGGCCAAACCTGATGGGCGACTTTATCGAAAAATGCGATATCGCCATGGGCGGGGTTTCCATCACGCTGGAACGCCTGAAGAAGGCCGGCTTTGCCGAATTCCACATGCTGGATGGGAAGTCGGCGATTGCGCGCTGCGCGGATACGGCAAAATTCCAGACCCTGGATGCCATAGACCAGCCAACGACGCGCGCCATCGTCAATCCCGGCGGCACCAATGAGCGCTACGCCAGGGCCAATTTCAAGCGGGCGAAATTGACAGTGCATCCCGATAATGTGAGCATCTTCGAGCAGATCGTGCAGGGCGAGGCCGACATCATGGTGACCGACAGCAGCGAGACCTTATGGCAAAGCAAGCAGCATCCGGAGCTATGCGCGATCAATCCGGACAAACCGCTGCAATTCGCCGAGAAGGCCTATATGCTGCCGCGCGGAGATATTCCCTTCAAAGCCTGGGTAGATGCCTGGATGCATATGCAAAAAGAAACCGGCGCGTATCAGCAAGTGTTCAACAAATGGCTGAAATAGAACCGTCCCAGTAGGACGGAAGGGGGACTATTGCGGCACCAGGCCGATGCGGTTAACCTCGGGCGGCGGCGCGTCATTCGGCAGCCACTTCTGGTAGATCTTCTGGAAGATGCCTTCCTTCTTCAGCCAGCGCAGCCCGTCTTCCCACTGCTTCACTGTCGCGGCGGAGGTGCGCGGGGAAAAGGCGAAATACAGTTCGAGGCTATCCAGCACCATGACTTTTTCGACATCGTCAGCTGAATAACCGATTTCCTTCAGAACGGAGGGCACCACGACGCTGCCTTCCGACCACAGGTCGAAGCGTCCCATCATCAGCATTTTCGCGGTGATCTGCGGGGTCGCGGCCTGGTCTATCGCCAGGAAGCCCTTCTTCCTGGCGGTATCGGCAAAGATGCTGCCGCGGTAGGCGCCTACCGACAGTTTGTAGATGCCTTCGCCCATTGCGAGCACGCGGGCCGCATTGCCTTTGCGGGTATATAGGACTGTCCTGGAAACGGCAACCGGCCCCACCAGCGTCATCAATCTTTCCCTTTCTTCCGAGCGTCCGACGGTAAACAACAAGACGTCCGGCTCTTCCTGCACGGCTTTATAGCCGCGCGCCCAGGGTACGACCTGGACAGGGATATTTATTCCCAGATGTTTCTCTATCGCCTCCGCCACCTCTACCGCCAGGCCGTCGGGCCTGCCATTACTTTGGAAACTGACCGGCGGCCAATCTTCGGTGTAGATGACCAGTCCATTGGCGTAGTTGAATGCGGCGCAGCACGTTAGTAGGCAAAATAAAACGCCGCACTGCAGATATCTGCTGACAAGGGATTTAGGAAAATACACGCATCGACCTCGATAAGAGTGAGCCTGGATAAAATACTTTAGCCGGGACGGCGCTGCAAATACATTTCTTCCACCTTGGCTCGCGCCCACGGTGTTTTCCTGAGAAATTTCAAGCTGGATTTGATGCTGGGATCATGCGTAAAGCAGCGTATATTTATTTGTTTCCCCATTTCTTCCCAGCCGTAGGCGGCCACCAGGTCAGTGACTATCGCTTCCAGCGTAACGCCGTGCAGCGGCGTGGATGAGTTTTCTGCTTTCATTTTTTTACTTTCGCACTCTTTATACTCTTCATGCTATTTGCCAGCAAGGCTTTGCGTTCGGCAGTATACGCCCACCATGGCAACGCGGGAGCACCTTCCATGAAACGCACCGCCGACATAAAGGTGTCGATGACGCAGGGGTCGTGCCTGGCCTTGGTGATTTCACACAAACGTTCATACAGGTGCATAGGATCCTTGCCGGCCAGTTGCTGCGGCACCGATATGCCTATCAGCCTGAGATCGGCAGCGCATGCCTTGCCTATATTCGGCAAATCTTCCAGTTTGACGGCGTTTTCTCGCGAAGTTTTTGCCATGGCTAGTTCTTGGGCCTATACCAGAGTTCTGGACGTTTTTCGGGCAGGCTGTGCGGGCCCAGTAAAGGATTGCCAAGTTCCAGGACGCGGCGCTTGCCGAGGTTTGCGTTTTTGATCACCGGCTGCTGGTATTTCTGGAACAATTTTTCAAAACTCCCGTCCGCCACGGCCTTTTCCAGCCCTATGCGTAAATCCCTGGCCAGTTCCGGGCGCCGGGGAGCGACAAAAAAATAAAGCGCGGTAGGATAATGCAGGACAATTTCTTTCTCCACTTCCAGGTTGTGGGCCGGATGTAGCCGCCGCTCATCCCAGATTTCCATAATCGATCGCGGAAAATAATCAAATCGCCGGCCGCCCAACATATTGAACAGGGCTTCGTAAGCCGTCGCGGTTACAACAGGTATGCCGTTACTTTCCAGTATAGGCGTATCCGGCCAATCATGTTCCTGCCCGGCAGTATATGCCCGCAAGTCGTTGACCGTCCTGACTGAACGGAAGATGTCACTGCGTTCGCTCTTGACCAAGGCAATCCGCCAGCCTATCAATCCCTTGTCTATCGGTATCTTGACCGCCAATAATTGCGCCTCCCTCTCGGCGCTGGTCATGGTCCATAACAGATCGGCCTGCCCATTCGCCGAAAGCAGTTCCTGGATCACGCGTGCCTGCTGCATCTTTGAGTCTGTCGTTGCCAGCTGATATTTTTTACCGCTGCGCTGCAAGCCCAGCGTCAGCATCGCCAGCGCATATTCCGATTGCGGATCGTCCTTGTTAAACAACTGCGGATAGCGCACCACATTGGTCGCAGCAGCATAGGACGGAAGAATAGGGAATGCGAGCAGCGCGCACAGATACCCGAGCAGGGAATATTTTTTCATTCGATCCAAAATTGGTGCTGCAAGCCGGGGATATTTTATCCCTGGGTTGGGGGGCAAAAAAATTAAATGCCTTAAAGTAATGCAATATTACTTTATTTTTAATTTTTGACACACCCTGGCTGCAGCACGTTCAAGCCGGCGCTTCGTTAGCACGGGCATAATCCATGGACCGTCTGTCCGGGTTCCATCGATGTAAAAAAATCCGGCCCGCTCGCGCGGCACCGGATTTTCATTCGAAGTTCAGGCAGCTGCATAGGCAAGCCAGGCAGCCCGGCCAGCTTAAATATCGAAGCTGATGCTTTGCGCCAGCGGCAGGGAATGGCTGTAGTTGATCGTGTTGGTGGAGCGGCGCATATAAGCCTTCCACGCATCCGAGCCTGACTCGCGTCCGCCGCCGGTTTCTTTTTCGCCGCCGAAAGCGCCGCCGATTTCAGCACCGCTAGGGCCGATATTGACGTTGGCAATACCGCAATCGCTGCCGCTGTCGGACATGAAGGTTTCGGCTTCGCGCACATCGGTCGTAAAGATACTGGAAGACAGGCCTTGCGGCACGCCATTGTTCAATGCGATCGCCTGCTGCAAGTCGGTATAGCGGACAATGTACAGGATGGGGGCAAAAGTCTCATGCTGCATCACATTGGTCTGCGCCGGCATTTCGACCAGCGCCGGCTGCACATAGTAACCATCTTCACAGCCGGCGACTATCACGCGCTCGCCGCCAAAAACCTGGCCTTGTTCTGCGCGGGCTGCGGCCAACGCAGTTTGCATGCCGTCGAAGGCGGCACGGTCAATCAGGGGGCCGATCAGCGTCGTTTTTTGCAATGGATTGCCGATCGGCAGGCCGGCGTAGACTTTCTTCAGGCGCGGCACCACGGTGTCGTAGACGCTGTCGTGCACAAACAGGCGACGTAGGGTAGTGCAACGCTGGCCGGCTGTGCCGACGGCGGAGAAGGTGATCGCGCGCACCGCCATTTCCAGGTCGGCGCTAGGCGCGACGATCATCGCATTGTTGCCGCCCAGTTCCAGGATGGTTTTTGCCAGGCGTATTGCGCAATCCTGCGCTACCTGACGACCCATGCGTGTGCTGCCGGTCGCACTGACCAGCGGCACGCGCTTGTCATTGACCATCTGCGAGCCTGCCTCACGATCGCCAATGATCAGTTCCGCCAGGCCTGCAGGGGCATCGCTGCCAAAGCGTGCAAGCGCTTTCTGGAACAAGGCGTGAACGGCAACTGCGGTCAAAGGCGTCTTTTCAGACGGTTTCCAGGTCACACTATTGCCGCAGACGAAAGCCAGTGCGGCGTTCCAGGCCCACACCGCGACCGGGAAATTGAATGCCGAGATCACGCCGACCACGCCCAGCGGATGCCAGACTTCCATCATCCTGTGGCCTGGACGCTCGGAAGCGATGGTCAGACCGTACAGCTGGCGCGACAAGCCTACCGCGAAATCGCAGATATCGATCATTTCCTGCACTTCGCCCAGGCCTTCTTGCAAAATTTTGCCGGCTTCAAGGGTAACCAGTTTGCCCAGCGCTTCTTTATGAGTACGCAGTTCTTCGCCGAACAGGCGTACCAGTTCGCCGCGGCGGGGCGCCGGCACATTGCGCCACTGCAGGAAGGCTGCGTGGGCGCGATCTATCTTTGCCTTCACCTGGTCGGCACTGTCGGCGCGCAGGGTGGCCAGTACCTGGCCGCTGACAGGCGAGGTGCTGACAATATCCTTGCCCTCGTAATCTGCCAGGCGGACGCCCATTTCAGACAGCTGGGCTGCCAGGGTGACTTGATTCGTTTCCATAGTGTTCTCCGAAAATGGCCCAGGGAACGCCGCTGGGCCATTTTAAAATTCAAATCTCGTTTTAAATCAGGATGTTGCCTGATTTAAACTGCGTAATAACGTCCAAAGCGGTTAGCCAGGAAATCAGACAAACTGGCTTGCTCTTGGCGCACCAGTCCGTGTTTCGGTAGTTTACCCTGAACTACCATATCCACCATAGCGCAAATTCCGGAAGCGGTCGTCAACTGGATCGCGGACAGCAATTGGCCGTTGACTACCTGGCTGTATATTTTCTTGGCATAGGTCTCTTGTTCCAGGCGGCCTTCACGGGTGCCGGCCACGCTGACAAAGACCAGAACCACGTCTTGCTTGGTCATCGGGATAGACGCTTCCATCACTTCTTTCAGGATGTGGCGACGGTCAGGCTGACCCAGTTGCAGGTCGCGTATCAGCATTTTGACGATATCGCGGTGGCCTGGATAGCGCACGGTCTTGTAGTTCAGGTTCTGTACCTTGCCGGCCAGGCTCTCGCACAGGGTGCCCAAGCCGCCGGAAGTATTAAAGGCTTCGTAATCGATGCCGTCCAGCGAAAAGTGTTCAATTTCTTCGAGTGCGGAGGTTTCGCGCAGGTCGCCGTCCACAATCGCTTCGCAAGGATTGCAGTACTCGTTGATCAGGCCGTCGGTGCTCCAGGTCAGGTTGTATTTCAAGGCGTTGCTAGGGTAGGTAGGCAGCGCGCCGACGCGCATGTTCACATCGCGCAGGCGGTCAAAACGTTTGGCGACGTCGTTGGCAACGATGGAAATGAAGCCCGGCGCCAGGCCGCATTGCGGCACAAACGCGCAATCGGCGTTTTCCGCCAATTGCTTGACGATACGCGTGCTTTCCACGTCTTCGGTCAAATCAAAATAGTGCGAACTGGCTTCCTTGGCGGCGCCCGCGATGATGGGAGTCAGGAAATAGGGGCAGGCGGACAGCGTGACCTGGTGGCCGCGGATCAGCTCGGTGACCGCTTTCTTGTCCGACAAATCAGCCTGGACGACCTTGACGTTAGGGAATGCGGCTTGTTCCACATACTTGAGGCGCTGTGGGTCGCGGTCGGCCACGGTGATCTGGTAGTCGCCGGTGTGGGACAGCAGGTTCAGGATGGCATCGCCGATTTTGCCGGCGCCGAGCAGGATGAGTTTGGTAGTCATGGAGGTCTCCAGTATTTGGTGATTAATTGCTGCAACTGGAGTAAGTGTATTGGCAAGTTTTGTCAGATAATAGAGTGTAAAATATCGTCAAGATGTACCACATCACATCAATTTGATCAAAATTTCATACAAGATGACGAAATGAAGCCTAGCCTCGACGATATAGACAATAAAATACTGGCGCTACTGATGGACAATGCACGCCTGCCGGTAACGACGATCGCCAAACAGGTAGATATCGCCAGGACTACCGTCATCGCCCGCATCAATGCGCTGGAAAAGAGGGGGGTCATCGCAGGCTATGGCTTAAAACTGAATCAGGAAATGTTCCAGCCTGCGGTGCGGGCCTACGTGGGCTTATCGGTGGAGGCGCGCTATGCGGCCGGGCTAATGAAATATCTGCAACAACTGCCTGAGGTAGAAACCTTGTGTGCGGTCAGCGGCGCGATCGACTACATGCTGACGCTGCGCTGCGCCACGACAGAGGTGCTGGACCGCTTGCTGGATCAGATCGGCGCGCTGGACGGCGTGCGCCAGACTTCAACCTCCATCATACTCAGCAAACGCATAGACAGGGGGGCTCTATAAGACTTTCCGGGCAGGCACCGCGATGCGCCGCTATCGGCTGCCGGGGCTGAACGAATTAACCGCGTGCCCATACTGCTGCCTGTATTGAGATATGGTCATGCCGGTCACCCTCTTGAAGCTGCGCATAAGGCTGGCCACATCGGCAAAACCCAGCTCCTCACAAATGCTTTTTACCGGCGCGTCTGACGATAGCAGGGCATTCCCCACCTGGCGGAGCTTGATCAACCGCAACCACTCGCCGGCACCAATGCCGGTTCCCTGGTCGATTATCCGGCTCAATGTACGCGATGAAACTGCGAGGTACTGCGCTGCCGAATTCAGGTTCAAATTCACCGAGGGCACCGTTTGTGCGTAGGCAATCAAACGCTGCAAGCGGGGATCCGGCTGCGCCAGCAATTCAACCGGCCTGAATACCGGATGGGTAATATTCGCACGCGGAACGAACATTGCCTGCTCAATATCCCTCAAAATCTCCGGCGGCAGCAGAGTCGTCAATAATTTGCCGATCAGTGCCCAGTAACCGTTAGCGCCCACTGCCGTAATAACGTTTCCGTCTTCCATCACCGGCTGCTGAAAATCCCAGTCCACTATGGCAAACCGCTGGCGCAAGGCTTTCTCTAGCCACCATGTCGCCGTAGCCCGGCGTCGATCAATGCGCCCCGACTCAGCGAGCAATGCGACGCCCATGCAATAAGTCCACAAAGCTGCCTGTTTGGGCAGCTTGCGCAGCCAATCGAGCACATGCGTTTGCCGCGCCAGCATCCTGTCCAGGTCAGCGGCAGACTCGGCCCAGAATCCCGGCAGCAGATAGGCGTCGCAACGCTCATCCAGTGAGTACGCAAGCTCAAGCACCGGACCACCGGGCACAGCGACACTGCTGTCGCCTGCACCTATCCACAATGGCTCAAACACCTTTTTTCCGGTGCGACGGTTCACCGCCTGGAACAAGTCCGCAGCAGTAAAGAGTCCAGCCGGCATGCAGCCGGGGTAAACCAACAGACCGACCCTGATTGTATTCATTTCGGGAGTATGTGCCAATGGCTTGAATTGCACTTATTATGGCATAAATAGCCATTTCACTAAAACCGCAGCAGACGCATACTGCTTGCATGCAGATCACTGCATGTCTCCTTTAAGGGTATTGCATATGTTTTTAAACGTTCAGGGCGCAGACATACATTTCACTGACACAGGAGAGGGAACGCCAACTCTGTTCCTGCATGGGATACCCGATTCGGGCGAAGTGTGGGAAAACGTCACCAAGGTGGTCAGCGCTACTTGCCGATGTGTCGTGCCGGATCTACCCGGATTCGGCAAATCGTCGATCCCGGCCGGCTTCGATATAACGCTGAATAGCATGGCGGATTTTATCCAGGGCTTTATTACCGCTCTAGGGATCACCGAGCCTGTTAATTTGGTGGTGCATGACATAGGCGGTCCGTACGGCCTCGCCTGGGCTGTGCGTTATCCGGCCAGCGTAAAACGCATCGTCATCATGAACACCGTATTCCAGCCTGAATATCGGTGGCACCGTTACGGACGGATTTGCCGCACGCCTCTGCTTGGCGAACTCATGCAGCTACTCACGTCGCAATCCGGCCTGGCACGCGAACTGCGCGCCGGTTCCGGGCAGATCAAGCCCACACGAGAACACATAGCAGCCACTTTCGGCAGTTTTACTGCCTCGGTGAGAAGCATGGTGCTGCGCCTGTATCGCGGGCTCGACCCGCAACTTTTCGCGACTTGGAACGAGGACTTGCGATCCCTTGCGGCAAGGGTCCCGTCACTTGTCATGTGGGGCGATTGCGACCCTTATATTCCAAGCGCGTTTGCCACACGCTTTGGCGCCAGGCAAGTGCGGCATTTTCCAGAATGCGGGCATTGGCTGCAAGTGGAAATTCCAGATGTCGTGGCGAGGGATTTAATGGAATTCTTTTCAAAATAGATTTCAATCGCTCTTCGACTTTAGAGTAATGAATGATCAAACAGCGCAAATTAGGATTCGCCGGACTAACTGTTTTGGCCTAGGCAAGCAGCCGCAGCGCCGGATGAAGCACCCGTTCGCGCTTCTGAAACACGAGCCGAGCGTTCAACGCGCAAGCTGTTCCTGCGCGAGCTGACCTAGTCGCCGGATGCCGTTTTCGATGCGATCGCTCCACCCAGATCCCACGCTCAAGCGTAGACAATTGCGGAAGCGCCTGCTCGCTGAGAAGACGTCGCCAGGCGCGAAGCAAATGCCTTGTTCGAGTGCTTCATCGAAGAGTAAGCGCGAATCGAAACGCCTTGGCAGTTCGAGCCAGAGCATGAAGCCACCTACTGGCTGACTCACTTTTGTTTCAGCTGGAAAGCTTTCCTCTATCGTGCGCGTCATGCGCGCGAGGTTCTCTTGGAAGATGCGGCGAATGCGGCGCAAGTGGGCGTCATAGACCCCGCTCGCCAAGAAATCCGCGAGCGCAACTTGGGGCAAGACAGGGCCGCAGAGACTAAACGCAAGCTTACGCTCCATCACACGCTGCGCATAGGCGCCTGCCACCATCCAGCCGATCCGGTATCCTGGCGCCAGGGTCTTCGAGAACGAACTGCAATAGATCGTATTGGCGCCGCCATCAAGCGCGATGAACGGCTTCGGCCGAGCGCGACCAAAGTGGATATCACCATAAACGTCGTCTTCAATCAGCGGCACGGCATGCCGCGCGAGCAGTGTGAGAAGAGCCCGTTTGTCAGCTTCGGCCATTGCTGAGCCAAGCGGATTGTTGAAATTGGACGACAGCAGGCAAGCCGCCACCGGCTCCGTATCGAGCAAGCTTGCGAGCGCATCAACGTTGACGCCTCGCGTCGGATCGGTCGGCAACTCCAATGCCTTCAGGCCTAGTACTTCGAGGGTATGCAGGAGCCCAAAATAAGTAGGCGATTCAACTGCAATCGTATCGCCGGGTTTGGCGACGGCAGTAAGCGCGAGCGTCAGCGCCTCGGTGCACCCGCTCGTGATAAGCACATCATCGGGCGACAGCGCATGGTCGACGCGCATTGCCCGCTTCGCGATTTCGCGGCGCAGACTCGGATCGCCAAGCGGCGAGCAATAGACGTTGTACCGCGAGCCGTGTTGACGTGCTGCACGCGCAAGCGCGAAATCAAGTCGCTGCGATTGCAACACCGTCGCTTCGGGTACGGCACAGCCAAGCGGCACAAGAGCCGAGTTCGATGCGTGCTCGAGCAACGCTGAAACGGCTCCACAAATCGACACGGTCGATGCGCGTGCACGCGGGCGCGAGGTCGACGGCAGCGCAAGTGCTCCGCGCCCCGTCCCTGCAACAAAAAAACCCGACTGCGGCCGCGCGACGAGGACGCCACGATCCTCAAGCAAATGATAGGCCTGTAGTGCTGTAGAAACGCTGATGCGGTGCTGCTCACTGACTGTGCGCACGGATGGCACGCGTGCACCTGGGGCGAGCGTGCCGTTGTCGATCATGCCGACGATGAGGTCAGCCAACTGTTCATAACGGAACGAAATTTGTGTGTCCATGGAGGAACTTTCATGATGGGTGAACGCACAATTATTGATTTGGCGGCAGCGCTTTGTCAATGCGAACTGTGCTGCCAAAATCAACACAAAACTGTGACTGTTATGGTTCATCCTGGCCTGCTACGATGCTTGCACCCTGTCAGATCCATAGGAGCCCAGATGCCCGCCCTCAGCAACACCTTTCTCGCTGCTTTAGCTTCTATTAAGTCAGTGCTGATTCCGCTGCCCGAATTCAATATTTCACTGGGCTTAAGAGCATCCGCGCAGACGGCGGAAGGATTTTCTAAATGAATGATTTCCTATTGTCCGCGAGCCAGTCGATCGGCTTCATCTCGGTGAGCAATCCCTTTGATGGCGTCGAAGTAGGCGCAGTCGCGAACATTCCACCGGAAGATGCGCAAATGATTATCCAGACAGCGAAGGAGGGCGCGCGCGTTTGCCGTAGCTTGTCCCGTTATGAACGGGCTCGCGTGCTCGAGACCTGTGCATTGCTGGTGGAGCGTGACAAGGACACGTTTACAGACCTCATCGTCGCGGAAGCCGGCAAGACGGTCAAGCAAGCCAAAAAGGAAGTGTCGCGCTGCGTGAATACGCTCAAACTTTCCGCCGATGAGGCTCGTCGAAATGGCGGTGAGGTAATACCGTTCGACGCGTATGCCGGATCCGAAAACCGGCAGGGATGGTTCACTCGGGAACCTCTCGGCATCATTGTTGCCATCACTCCATACAACGACCCGCTAAACCTGGTTGCGCATAAGCTAGGCCCGGCGATCGCCGGGGGCAATGCCGTGATCCTCAAGCCATCCGATCTGACACCTCTTTCAGCTATAAAACTCGTCGACTATCTGATGGCTGCAGGAATGCCATCGAACGTCGTGTCGGTCGCGACGGGCGGTGCAGCTCTCGGCGAAGCACTCGTCTCATTCCGGGACGTGAGGATGATTTCTTTCACTGGTGGGTTCGCCACCGGAGAAAAAATTGCCAAGTCTGCAGGTCTGAAAAAGTTTGCGATGGATCTGGGGGGTAACGCACCGGTCATCGTACTAGGCGACTGCGACATTGAAGATGCGGTTGAATCGTGCCTCTCCGGAGCATTTTGGGCCGCGGGGCAGAACTGTATCGGGACGCAACGCATTCTGATCCAGTCGTCCATCTATGAAGAGTTCAAGAAGCGCTTCGTTGCCGGCACCAAAGCGCTGAAGGTGGGCAATCCTGCGTTGCTGGATACCGATGTCGGGCCAATGATTACGGTGCAGTCGGCGGCGCGGACGAAAGAGGTAGTGGATGCAGCGATCGACCAAGGCGCCAAACTGCTTTGTGGCAATATTCAAGAAGGTGCTCTCTACACACCGACCGTTCTTGAGGATGTCAACTTCGAATGCAGCCTGTGGCGGCAGGAGGTGTTCAGCCCGGTCGTCGTTCTTCAACAGATCGAGACCCTGGATGATGCTCTTTCGCTCGCCAACAGTCCCGAATACAGTCTCCATGCCGGCATCTTCACAAATGACCTGCATGCAGCTCTTAAAGCGGCCGACAAACTGGAAGCCGGCGGGGTCATGATCAACGACTCATCGGACTACAGGCTCGATGCCATGCCGTTCGGAGGATTCAAGTACGGAAGCCTTGGCCGTGAAGGTGTTCGGTTTGCGTATGAGGAAATGACTCAGCCGAAGGTTGTATGTATCAGAAAGATCAATTAATAATTGGACGCTTGATCCCGTTCTCTATCGCAAGAGGTGGCATATGACAACCAAGAACATTCAGCAACGTCCGGACAAGCAGCACCTGGCGACTCTTTCATTCGAGAGTCAGGCAGTACACGGGGGAAATATCATTGACGCTACGACGGGTGCAATCCGCACGCCAATCGTCATGGCAAACTCGTACAAATTGCCTGATGACCCCTCCACACTCGACTGGTCGGATTCTCAAGCGCTGTTCTATACTCGTAACTCAGGTCACAACCAGCTTTGTCTAGAGCGCAAGCTCGCAGCGTTGGAGCGCGGTGAAGATGCCGCCGTTTTCAGCACCGGCGTTGCTGCGCTGCATTCGATATTCTTCACACTTCTGAAAAGTGGCGACCATGTCATTGTCAGCGATGTGACGTACGAGGCCGTTTGGCGTCTTTTCAATGAATTGATCCCGAAACGCTATGGTATCGAAGCAACGTTCGTCGACATCAGCGACCTTGCCGCAGTACGGGAAGCTGTGCGCCCGAACACGAAACTGGTCCATGCCGAGACGATTGCCAATCCGACTACGAAGGTGGCTGATATCGAAGCGCTTGCAAAAATCGCGCATGATGTCGGCGCCATGCTGTCAATTGACGCAACGTTCACGCCCCCGCCGATGTTTCGAGGGCTCGAACATGGCGCGGATCTCGTTGTTCATTCGCTGACGAAGTACATCAACGGACATGGCGATGCAATGGGCGGGGCTGTCATTAGTCGCGCGGAGCTGATCCGCCGGCTGAAAGGCGATGCGCTCGTCGGTGCGGGCGGCTCTATCTCACCTTTCAATGCGTGGCTCATCATGCGAGGATCAGTGACCCTGCCATTGCGTTTGCCCAAGCACATGTCTACGGCACAGAAGCTTGCAGATTTTCTCGACAAAGATCCGCGGGTAGCCTTCGTGGCATACCCGGGGCTGCCGTCCCATCCGCAGCATGAGCTTGCGTCACGTCAATTTGGCGGCATGGGGTATGGCGCCGTAATCGCTTTCGCCGTCAAAGGTGAGCCTGATGTACAGAATCGCTTCGTGGCCAAGCTTCGTCTCATTACCTCGGCGGTATCACTTGGCCACGATGAATCCCTGATCGTGCACGTCGGAAAAGCGGGACGAGGTGGATCGGAACGCTATCCGGACGTGTTCCGCGAATATGGTCATCTGCGCCTGTCAGTCGGCCTGGAAGACCCGGCCGATCTGATCGCGGATATCAAGGCAGCATTTGACGAGACGTTCGCGTGTTAGGCAATTCGCTGAGAGTCTCTTTATCCAACTCAATAGGGCTAATATGAAACGATCCTATAAAGTGGTTGACGTTTTCACCCTCCGACCACTTCTGGGCAATCCGGTTGCTGTAGTACTGGACGCCGAGGGGCTGACCACCGACGCGATGCAGGCCATCGCGGGCTGGACCAAGCTTTCTGAAACCACATTTGTCCTTCCGCCCACGACAGGCGAGGCCGACTATCGTTTGCGAATTTTTACGCCGCATAGTGAGCTTCCCTTTGCTGGGCATCCGACACTTGGCACTGCTCACGCCCTCCTGGAAGCTGGGCGTGTCACACCTCGTCAAAGCGGCCGATTGATTCAAGAATGCAGCATCGGCCTTGTTGAACTGACGGTCGAGGAACGAGACGGAGACCGCCGACTCATCTTCGGCCTGCCGCCCGCTAAATTGGAGCCGCTGCATGCGGCAGATATTGCAGAGCTGGAACTAATCCTCAGGCGCAAAGTGGACATCAAGACTGCGCCAGCTATCGTGAACGTCGGCGCCATTTGGGTAGTCGCGCAAATGAACGACGCGACTTCCGTACTCGATCTGCGGCCGGATTTCGTGAGGTTGGCAGAGTTCGAACGCCGCCTCGGCGTCACTGGCCTGACCGTATTCGGTAGTCACGAGCACGGAGATGCGGCTATAGAGGTCCGTACCTTCGCGCCATCCTGCGGGGTGGAGGAGGATCCCGTTTGCGGAAGCGGTAACGGAAGCGTGGCTGCATTCCAGTGGGAGCGCGGCCTGTTGCCGTCCGGTGGAAGAGACTACGTGGCGACCCAAGGACGTTGCGTAGGTCGGGACGGACGTATACAGGTGAGCGTGGATGCAAACGGAAAGGTATTCGTCGGCGGTTCTTGCATCACGTGTGTGGACGGCTCACTTGCGTTCTAAAGGCCAAATCAAATCGGACATCTGGCGGGTATGCAACGTAAAAAATTCTCAACAAATACAAGGAAAACATGAAGACTTCGCAAAAAAATTTCGACGAAAAACAAAGTTCCGACTCCAGCGTATCGACTTCCCCAGAGTGGCGCGGTAGATTTCCTTACAACGAGATAATTTCACTCCTTGATGTGAATCGACTATTCAATCTGGCGGAGAGCACATCGCAAGATTTAACGGTTGGTGAACTTTTGGACTTGCCTGGTCTTGAGAATATCCGCGATCTGAAGCTTGGCTATGGGAAATCCGCTGGCGCGGTCACGCTTCGCGAGGCAATTGCAGATGCCTGTAAAATTCCAGTCGAGCAGATCATCACGACACAAGGTACGGCGCTCGGGCTTTTTCTTCTTGCTTTTGAAGTCTGCCGGCCTGGTGACGAAGCCGTTCTCGTGACGCCATGCTTTCCACCAAGCCGCGACTGCCTTCTTGGAGCCGGCGTCAGCGTCAGCGAAGTGAATTTGTCGTTCGAGAACGGCTATAGGTTGGATCTTGACCAACTTGATGCGAAACTGTCGCCGAAAACCAAACTGGTAAGCATTGCGTCGCCACAGAATCCCAGCGGTGTTCAGACGTCTCGCGCTGAAATCGAGAAGCTCCTCGCCTTAATGGATAGGAAGTCTCCGGAAGCTTTACTTTTCATTGACGAGACCTATCGAGAGGCCACCTATGGTGACGATACTGCTCTCGAAAGTTTTGCGGGGTTCGCCTCACGAATAGTCACCGGCGCTTCTGTATCAAAGGCGCTCGGTGCACCGGGCTTGCGGACAGGTTGGCTCACCGTGGCGGACCCCGGCCTCCGGTCACGTCTCCTCATCGCCAAGATGAACACAGTAATCTCGGGTTCAGTGCTCGATGAAACGCTTGCCGCAGTTCTGCTGCGCAACAAAGAAAGTGTGCTCGATTCGCGACGGCGCTTGCTGGCGAGCGCCCTTGAAGAACTGTCGACCTGGTGCGAGAGTGAAAAGAGGCGTGTAGAGTGGGTGCGGCCAGATGCGGGCGCGTTGTGCTGTCTGCGCCTACGCTCTGATGCGTTCGACTACGCTGCCGTCTCGCGCTTCTGGAATCTGTTACCTGATCATGATTTGCAACTTGCGTCCGGAACATGGTTCGGTGAAAGCAGTCGTGTATTCCGGCTGGGTTTTGGCTATCTGCCGCCTGCTCGTCTCGGACCCGCATTGGCCGCACTGTCGTTAGCGATGGACGCCGCTATTGAGTGATTGGGTGGGAAGGCAAGATATGTGGTCCGACTGGCATTGCAAGGACTCCCGTGCGGCTTATTGGGGAATTGATTTCCCTTAGCAACGGGTGGAGTTTCCTGTAATAGCAACACTTCCTCAGGTGACCACTTCATGCATCGTTGGCGATACTGTTGCAGATGATTTCACCGGTCGCAAATGGACGCCTAGTTTCAGTGATTGTCCACCAATGCACGGATAAAACGCTCATCTCCGCAGCAGGTGGTCAGAACATTAACATCTAAATATATTGAGTGCAAAATGAAAGTAAGAGTCGCATATATAGAGGAACCGCCTTTCTACTGGACTGGCCAGGATAATTCTGCGACGGGCGCGGACATCGAACTGGCCGATGTGGTGCTACGCGCGGCTGGCGCCACAACCATCGAGTATCAATTGACCTCGTTCGAAGAGTTTCTGCCTGGTGTGCAGGAGGGGCGCTGGGACATGAATGTGCCAATTTTCGCGACAGCTGAACGTGCAAAGCACGTCGCATTCAGCGTGCCGGTCTGGACGTTAGGCGATGGTTTTGTAGTGCATCGCGGTAATCCGAAAGCGCTTACGAGCTACGAGGCAGTGGCGGCGACGAGCGATGCGCGGCTCGGGATTATTCCGGGCCAGATTCAGTTTGACTCCGCAAAATCGGCCGGCGTGAGCGATAGCCAGATCATAATGTTCAAGCACCAACCTGACGCGGTTGCTGCGCTCCTCGCAGGAAAGATCGACGCGTTTGCAGCCACGGCCGTTGGTAACCGTGTCATTGCCGGCGAAAATAAGGAGCTGGAAGCAATTGCACACGAAATAGGCAAGTATGGGAAAGCTCCTGTCGGTGCTTTCTCGTTCAGTAAAAGCAATCAGAGCCTTTTGCATGCCGTGAATGAGCAACTTCGCGGGTATCTCGGTTCGGCCGACCACCGTACCCGCATGGCAAAGTACGGTCTCACGCAGACGGAGATCGACAGCATAACCGAAAGTAAAAAATAGCCGACAAGGCAGATGGAAAGCCGTTCGGCGAGGTGATCGCCCAAGGTGGGGCCGGGATTGTGATCGTGTCGCAGTCCGGGCACCGGTTGCCTGCGCTGACGGTCGAGTAGAACAAGGAGCTGGCCATTGCGCCCGCCGAGGACCTACTCACGCTGCCGATAGACGGCCATAACGGAATTTCATATCAAGCCGATGTGAGATTTTGCCGTTTTGTGACAGTGGGAAAGGAATATGCCGGCCGCGACGATACGGAGCGAGGTCAGGCCGGAGAAACTGTATTGATGCGAATTCGAGGGCAAGCATGTCAAATTGCATGCAAATGACGATTGCCCTCTGCGGACTTCCGTTATTAGCGGTCAGGCGAGATCAGGACTGGCTGACAGGCTTCACTGATGCGCGGCCGCCGTTGATCTCGTCAGCGGAGTTTTTTTTATCTGGGCAGGTTTGGGCAAAATGGGTCGTCGTTTGCTGCAAAATCTGCAAGTGGATGGAAGCACGGTCGACTCCGGTCCGGTCCAGGTAGACCGGCTGTGCTGCCGCGCCGGCAGCGGAAGCAGAAGCGGATGCTGCGCTGAGTGCCTTGCGGCTGTCCATCTGCGAGGTTTTTTCCGGCATGGTCAACGCCAGCAGGTTGGCGCAGAAGGCGCTGCTAACCATCATGGTGGACAAGGCAACGCCCATTAAAGCGGATTTCTTTAACATGATTATTCTGTCTTCCAAATATTAGTGCTAATAATATGCGAATCTTAGCTAAATTGCGTTGCTTCTTTGACTCGGTCAGCTGAATTTTGGGTAAGCAAACGGGCCGCGTGATGCCTGGTTTGCTGCTCTTCCCGCAAGCTGGCCTGTTTTTCCGATGCCGACAGGCGCTTTGCGGTAAGTACCACAGTCTGGACCTTATCATTGCCATCTTGAGCTGCCATTGCCTGCTTCTCTTCGGCAGACAGGCGTTTAGCGGAAATGACCACTGTATGAACCGTGTCATCCATCATGATAGCAGGTGTTGGGGCTGAATTACGAGCAGTTAATGCTATCCCCAGGGTAACTACGGCGAGCAGGGCGCCCAGAAAAAGCTTGGCTTGGAACGATGATTGCAGTTTGTTGCTGGCTTTCATTTTCTTCTCCGGCCTTGATGTTGTGTCGATGTCAGCACTTTAGACAAGTCTTTCCCTGCCTGCCAATGCAATGCGACGAAATGCCGGAATTAAGGAATAGACAAGGCTAAAGCCGGTCTGGAATGCAAACAAAATGCCAATTGCCAGGGGAATCCATGAATTAAAGCCAGGGCTTTCCCGGGGGGAAACATCTTTGCATCCAGCTTAGGCTTGGTTCTTTACCGAACGCCATGGTATTGGCTAACAGCGCTGGAGGGAGAGGGGACGGGCCAGTTTTCAGTCTGGCAGTAGCCTGTCGGCAACATTTATGCCGGTGTTGCCGCACACTTCCGGTGCACGGCATAGGAGTCTGGGAAAACTCAGGTGATCGGAGAGACCACCTGAGTCTGTTTTTCGTCGTGGTAGATGGAGATGCCAGATTTACGATAAATGGCCGTGGAAATGGCAGCCTGCTTGCCGGTCCCTTATACCCGCACCAGCAGCTTGCCTACATTTTTCCCTTCAAACAGCATATTCAGCGCATCCGGCAATTGATCGAAACCGTCGATAATGGTTTCGTCAAAGACGATTTCCCTGGCCTTTACCCACGGCGCTACGATAGAGCGCATTTCGTCCATCCTGTGCACAAAATCCCTGGCCAGGATGCCCTGTATCGTCGCGCGCTGGAACAGCATGTGCTGCAGCATGCGCGGCGCCAGGTCGGGGTGGTCCAGGCCGCCGTCGTACTGGCTGATCGTGCCGCAGATAATGATGCGCGCCCTGAGCTTGATCAGCGGGATCACCGCGTCGGTGACCATGCCGCCGACATTGTCGAAATAAATATCGACGCCGCCGGTTTGCCTCTGGATTTCTGCAGCTAGCGCATCTGCATTAGAAAACGCCTTGTAATCGACCGCGCCATCCAGTCCCAGCTGATTAATCAGATAAGCGCATTTCTGCGCTCCGCCTGCAATGCCGATCACGCGGCAGCCGGCGCGCTTGCCGAATTGCGCCACCAGGGAGCCGACGGCGCCTGCCGCGCCCGATACCACCAGGGTTTCACCGGGACGCGGACGGCCGGCTTCCATCAGCCCAAACCAGGCGGTCCTACCGGGCATGCCGAGCACTCCCAGTGCAGTGGATACCGGCGCCGCTTCCGGATCGAGTTTCTGCAAATCGCCCGCGTGGCATTTGTCGAATAATTGCCAGCCGTTGTAGCCCAATACCCAGTCGCCTGCCTGGAAGCGCTCGCTGGCGGAAGCCAATACCTGGGCCACCACGCCGGCGCGCTGCACAATGCCGAGCGGGTGCGGCACATCATAAGTCCTGCGTTCATGCTGCTGGATGCGCATATAGGGATCGACGCTGATGTAACGCGCCTGCACCAGCACTTCGTTGTTCGCCAGTAAGTCATCGATCACGGTTTCACGCAGTTCGTAGTGCTCGCCGCCTACGCGTGCCTCGGGCCGTTTTACGTAAAACCACTGCTTGTTATTCAAAATCCTGGTTTGCATCTATCCCTCCTTGCTTTCATCAATGTGCAGAGTATCGGTGATGTCTATATACTTTTGATCGACAAATATTCAATAATCATGTCTTATTTTTCACCAATCAAGCAGATTTATGATCGATTTAGCCACTTTAAAGCATTTTTTAGTGATTGCCCGCCACCAAAACCTGGCAGCGGCATCGGAACAGCTGCATCTTACTCCCGGCGCCTTATCCAAGTCGCTGAAAAGGCTGGAAGAAGAGTTGCAGGTGCGCCTGTTTGACCGTGACGGGCGCGCATTGAAATTGAACCTCGACGGTGAAAGGCTCAGGGAACGAGCCGCGGCGCTGCTGTCCGCGGCGGAACAATTGCAGTCGGAATTTGCAGGAGAAAAGCAGGCTTTTAAATGCCGCATCGCGGCGCCGGCCCTGCTGCATTTAGGTTGGGGGCAGGAGATTGCGGAACGCGTGATAGGCAGCTATCCCAAGGCCCAGGTCAGTTTTGAGCAAAAGACCGAACATGCCGCACTGACGTCTGTGCTGTCCGGAGAGTGCGATGTGGCGATAGTCACTGCCGCTGCCATCGATGGGCTGGATGTACGTCTGCTGTCAGCCGTTTTAGGGGGAACGGAATTCAAAGTCGCGATCAGCGACCGGCATCCTCTCGCCGCTAGCGAACATGGCTGTCGGGCCTCAGTGGAAGAAGTGCTGAAGCACGATTTTGCTGCGCTGTTGACCCCGCCCTTTATCTCGCTGGAACGCCATGCTGCGACCGACGGTTGGCGCGACGACGTGTTCCAGAGAAGCATACGTTATCGCAGCGACGACTTGCTATTGATCAGCCAGTTGCTGGCGACAGGAAAGGCGCTCGCGTATTTGCCCGATTACGTGATCCGGCGCCTGGGTATGCAGACACTGGCAATCACCGGTTGCCCCTATTTTTGCCGGCAAACAGCGACGCTGGTTTACCGGGAGTCCAGTGGTCGGGGATGGATAGACACGTTGGCGGGCATGTACAAAAATTGAATTCTGTTTTAATCGCCGAAGCGGTAAATCCGCCGAAATAGCGCCGGGCGGCTTCAGGTGATGAAGTACAATAAGGCTCCTCGTCGCGGCGGCATGGACACCATCATGGCCGGCCGCTGATATTGCCCATTTTCCCATATTGCCATGGCTCGCCCCCGTTTTTTACCCGACAACCTGACCCTGCTGCTGCTTTCCGTTATCGCGGCGGCCAGTATTTTTCCCTGCACCGGCCAGGTGGCCGTTGCCTTTGACTGGCTGACCACGCTGATGATAGGCCTGCTGTTTTTCATGCATGGCGCGAAACTGTCGCGCGAGGCGGTGATCGCCGGCGCATCGCACTGGCGCCTGCACCTGACGGTGTTGTTCTTTACCTTTGCAATATTTCCTTTGCTGGGGCTGCTGTTAAAACCGGCATTGCTGCTGATTATCACTCCCGATCTTTACCTGGGCATCTTGTTCCTGTGCGTACTGCCGTCCACCGTGCAATCTTCGATTGCCTTTACCGCAGTGGCCCGCGGCAACGTGCCGGCGGCGATTTGCAGCGCATCCGCCTCCAATCTATTGGGCATTTTCCTGACGCCTTTACTGGTCGGCATGATCGTTGTATCGCATGGCGCCAATCATTCTTCACTGGATTCCATCCTGAAGATTGTCTATCAGTTGCTGGTGCCTTTCGTAGCCGGCCAGATAGCCCGGCCGTGGATCGCCCCATGGATAGAAAAGCATAGGGATGTACTGAAGATGGTGGACCAGAGTTCCATCCTGCTGGTGGTATATGTCGCCTTCAGCGAAGCGGTGGGGCAGGGCCTATGGAAGCAATTGCCCTTGTACATGCTGGCCAGCCTGATAGGCATCAGCGCCGTCATGCTGGCGACGATCATGAGCCTGGCGACGTACACTAGCCATCGTTTCGGCTTCAGCAAGGAAGACGAGATCACCGTCGTATTTTGCGGCTCCAAAAAAAGCCTCGCCAGCGGCGTGCCTATGGCCAAGGTGTTGTTTGCCAGCCAGTCGGTAGGCATGGTGCTGTTGCCCCTGATGCTGTTCCACCAATTGCAATTGATGGTCTGTGCGGTGATGGCGCAAAAATATGCGGCGCGCAATGCGAAGTAGGCCGGGTAGATAACCGACTCACATTAATTCTTCAGGCCATGAAAAAACGCCGCGCCGGATATTCCCGGTGCGGCGTTTTTTATAGATAAAGCTTATTCCTGGCCGACCTGCAGGATCAGCTTGCCGAAGTTCTTGCCTTCAAACAGCATCAGCAGCGTATCGGGGAAATTTTCCAGGCCCTGGACGATATCTTCGCGCGTCTGGAATTTACCCTGCGCCATCCACTTGCCCATCTCCGCCGCAGCTTCCGGATAACGCGCGGCATAGTCAAACACGACGATGCCCTCCATGCGGGCGCGGTTCACCAGCAAGGACAGATAATTGGCCGGCCCCTTGACCGGCGTCGTATTGTTGTACTGCGAGATTGCGCCGCAAATGATGATGCGTGCCTTCATATTGATGCGCGTCAGCACCGTGTCCAGGATTTCGCCGCCGACATTGTCAAAGTAGATGTCGACGCCGTTCGGGCAGTGCTGTTTCAGGCCATCCTTGACGGAGCCGGTTTTATAATCGATACAGGCATCGAAACCGAGTTCATTGACAACGAAATCGCATTTGTCCTTGCCGCCGGCAATGCCGACCACGCGACAGCCCTTTTGCTTTGCTACCTGACCTACCGTCTGGCCTACCGCACCGGCCGCACCGGACACCACGACCGTCTCGCCGGCCTTGGGCATGCCCACGTCCAGCAAGCCGAAATAGGCCGTCATGCCGGGCATGCCGAGGGCATTCAGGTACTTGGGCAGCGGCGCCAGCTTGGGATCCACCTTATAAAATGCTGCAGTCTTGTCGTCCGCCGCGCCTACCCAATAATTTTGTACGCCGGTGCCTCCCGATACATAGTCGCCCACCGCGAACCGGGAGGATTTGGAGGCAATCACTTTGCCCACGCCGCCGGCACGCATCACCTCGTCAATCGCGACAGGGCGGATATAGGACTTGCCCTCGTTCATCCAGCCACGCATGGCTGGGTCCAGCGACAGGTAGATGCTTTGAACGACGATTTCGCCGTCGACGATGTCGCGTACCGCTTCTGTCGTGACAGACCAATCGCTGTTTTTCGGCATGCCCACAGGGCGTGCAGCGAGACGGAATTGTTTATTAACGAGGGCGCTTGTCATGGTGTCTCCAGATGGTTGTGATGGTACTGCCTGTGCTCAATGCCCGACGGGCGATAAAGTGCTCAACTATACATTATTAAGAACGATCGTGCTTTTTATTTTAAGGAATGCATTTCCAGGTTTGATATTGGCAGGGAGGCAATGCACTTCATGCTAGGTAGAAGCGCCACTGGCATGAGACAATTGGAAGTTAAGTATTTTTATATTCCGCAAAATAATATTCGCTTTTAGAATCAAATCAGGCCATGGCTTGATATAAGAACACCATTATGCATCCAGAATACATACTCACCCTGTCTTGCCCCGATCAACGCGGCATCGTCCATAAGGTTTCCGGTTTTTTAGCGCAGCACGGCTGCAATATTATCGATTCCGCCCAGTTCGGCGATGCGCAGTCAAAACTGTTTTTCATGCGTGTGCATTTTTCTGCTGAAGATGCCCAAATAGCGGATGCCGCCTTGCGCGCCGAATTTGCCGCACTGGCCGCCGACATGCAAATGCAGTGGCAATTGCATGATGCGCACCACAAGCCGCGCGTGATGCTGATGGTGTCCAAGATAGGCCATTGCCTGAACGATTTGCTGTTCCGCTACAAGAGTGGTTTGCTGCCGGTAGAGATACGGGCCATCGTGTCCAACCATACCGATTTCTACCAGCTGGCGGCCAGCTATAACATTCCCTTCCACCACTTGCCGCTGGCGGCTGGCGCATCAGCCGAAGCCAAGCGAGTGCAGGAGCAGAAGGTGCTGGACATCGTCGCCGACAATGAGATCGAACTGGTGGTGCTGGCGCGCTATATGCAAATCCTGTCGCCGGAAATGTGCACTGCGCTGACCGGCAAGGCCATCAACATCCATCACTCCTTCCTGCCCAGCTTCAAGGGCGCGAAACCGTACTACCAGGCCCATGAGCGCGGCGTGAAGCTGATCGGCGCCACTGCCCATTTTGTCACCGGCGACCTGGACGAAGGCCCCATCATCGAGCAGGATGTTGAGCGCGTCGACCATGCAATGGAACCGGACACGCTGACGGCAATAGGGCGCGACGTGGAGTGCGTGGTATTGGCGCGCGCCGTCAAATGCTTTGTCGAGCACAGGATATTGTTGAACGGCCACAAGACCGTGGTATTCAAGTAAGAAGCGGCGTAATCAGAAGCACGAACAGATCAAAAAGATAGATCAGAACAAATAGAACATGGCATTAAAATCAATTATCTACAAAGCCGACCTGAGCATTTCGGACATGGACCGCGGCTACTATGCAGAACACAGCCTGACCATCGCCCGCCATCCGTCCGAGACCGATGAGCGCATGATGGTCAGGGTGCTGGCGTTCGCCATCCACGCGAGCGAAACCCTGAACTTTGCTAAAGGACTGTCGGACGTGGAAGAGCCGGACCTGTGGCAAAAGGATTACACGGAAGCGATACAGCTGTGGGTGGAGGCCGGCCAGCCGGATGACAGACGTCTGCTGAAAGCCTGCGGCCGGTCCGAGAAAGTTGTTGTTTATAGTTATTCCAGCACCAGTGACATCTGGTGGAAACAGATGAACAGCCGCCTGGATCGGGCAAAAAACCTGAGGGTGATGAATGTGCCGGCCGAAACCAGCCAGGCGCTGACGAAACTGGCGCAACGCAATATGCAGTTGCAATGCACGATACAGGATGCGCAGATCTGGCTGACTGCGGGTGAAGAGTCGGTACAGGTGGACCTGGAAACCTTCAAGGCCGAAGGCTAGGGCTTAGCCGGCAGTTGCGCGTCCGGACCGGCCGGATGCAACTCCATTAGCCGGATACGTTCCAGCAGCAGGTCCGCGACCTGCCAGCTGGATGGCTGCCACGCGTGCACCACCGGCACATGCAGCACTTCATCGGCCCAGTCCACCTGCACTTCGGAGAATGCGACGATGCAATCGTTGCCTTCATCGCCGAACGGGCTGAACCTGCCCTTGATCCCTTTATTGCCTATTATTGCCGTGGTCGGCACCGAGGCCGCAGGCACGGCCTGCATGCGCGCGTCAGATGCCAGCAACTGGCCGCAATCGCCGGTGAACAGCCGGTAAATAAAGAAATTCCTCAGTTTCCTGGCCAGCCGGGAAGGGCTGGTAGGCGAGCCCAGCAGGAACAGGCGTTGCGGCATGCGTGTGCCTTCCGGCAGGCTGGCGAGCGTCGCCCTTAACAATACTCCGCCTAGCGAATGGCCAAGCACCGCATATTCGCCTTCGGCCGCGATGTCCTGCAGCTTCTTGCCCAGCCGCTGACTTATCGCATCAAAGCTTTCCAGCGCCACCGAGTAATGAAAACTGTCGAATACGTGACCGTGCTGCTGCAGCCGGATACGGATGGGAAACCCGGATATCGGTGAACGCCCCATGCCGTGTACGTACAGGATGCGCATGCTCTCCAGATCCCCTGGTCAATTAATACTTAGAACCGGCCAACTCCGTCAGGCAGCCAGTACCCGGCGCAGCCATGCGCCTATATCGTCTATCTCTTCCTGGCAGACCGAGTGCTGCATCATGTATTCATGCCACTCCACTTTGTATCCCATGGATACCAGCAGGTCGCGCGATTGCTCTGCACGCTGGATCTGGATCACCGGGTCGCCGCGGCCGTGCGCCAGGAAGACAGGCGTATCCTGGTTGGCGGCATTGCGTTCTGCCGCGACAACATCGCGCAAAGGCACATAGCCGGACAGGCATAACAGGCCCAGCAGCTTCTCAGGATAACGCAGGCCGGTCTGCAGGGTCATTGCGCAACCCTGCGAAAAGCCGGCCAGGATGATGCGCTCGGCCGGGATGCCGCGAGATTTCTCGCGCTCTATCAATTGTTCTATTGATTTTTGCGAAGCACGCAGGCCGCTTTCATCTTCACGCCGCGCAATATCGGTCCCCAGGATGTCATACCAGGCGCGCATCACATAGCCGCCATTGATGGTGACCGGCATGGTGGGAGCGTTCGGGAAGACGAAGCGTATGCCGGGACAGCCGCTCAAGTCCAGTTCATTGACGATGGGTACGAAGTCATTGCCATCTGCACCGAGGCCGTGCATCCAGATAATGGATACGGAAGGATTCGGCTTGCTTTCCAGTTCTATGGTGTCGAGTAGTTTATTCATGGTTCGCGTGTTACGTTTAGCTAGGGCCGATGATGCCTTGGTTTGCGCTTGGGCTGCAGCACTCCGAAGGACGCCGGCGGCGAATAAGGCCATCCACAAACGGCGCCTGTTATTTTGCAGCTGCGCCACGGATTGCCGACTTGGGCCGGAACACCTTGCAAACAGCTTCATTGGTTTCTATGTAAGGCCCGCCTATCAGGTCTATGCAATAGGGCACTGCGGCAAAAATGCCGGAGACCATTTGCTTGCCGTCGGCGTCTTTCAGACCTTCCAGGGTTTCCTTGATGGATTTCGGCTGGCCGGGCAGGTTCAGGATCAATGCAGCGTGTCTCGGCGTTTCACGGATCACCGCAACCTGCCTGGACAGGATGGCGGTAGGCACGAACTGCAGGCTGATCTGGCGCATTTGCTCGCCGAAGCCCGGCATTTCCTTGGTGGCGACGGCCAAAGTCGCCTCCGGCGTCACGTCTCGCCGGGACGGACCGGTGCCGCCCGTGGTGATCACCAAGTCACACAGGCAGGTATCGACCAGTTCTTTCAAGGCTTGCTCTATGGCAGAACGCTCATCGGGAATCAGCCGTGTTTCCATAGTCCACGGCGTGCTGAGCGCCTTGCCGAACCATTCCTGCAAGGCGGGCAAGCCCTGGTCCTGGTAAACACCGCTGGAGGCGCGATCGGAAATCGACACCAGGCCGATTTTCAAGGTTTCGGCTGGTACGTCACTCGTCATCGTGCTCCGCATCCTCGTCTTCATCTTCTTCGGCACTGCCGCCGTTTTTAGCGGCCGCAATCTGCTTCAGTATCTGGAAAATTTCGCGGTAGGCTTTCGGTGGCTTGTTTTCTGCCTGTTCCTTGCGCGCATTGCGGATCAGCGTACGCAGATGCTGCACGTCCAGTTCCGGATTTTCTGCCAGCAGCTCGGTCAGGGCATTGCCATCGGTCAACAGCTTTTCACGGCGTCGCTCCAGCGCATGCATGGCGGCAGTATCGGCCTTGGACAAGCCTTTCCAGCTATCCAGGGTTTTCTGGATCGCGGCGATCTCGATTTCATCCAGCGTGCGCATTTTCTTGCCGACATATTGCATCTGGCGGCGACGGCCCTCATGATCCTTGATCTGCTGGCACTCCAGGATGGCGTCCCGTACATCTTCCGGCATGGGCACCCGCTTGACACGGTCGCGTGGCTGCTCGACCAGTTCCTGGCCCAGCTTTTGCAGCGCGGTCATTTCGCGTTTTAATTGCGATTTGGAAGGACGATCATATTCTTGTTCGAACTCATTGGATTGGAAGCCCACTGAGCCCCGATTTGGATTTGGCATATTTCTGGCGCCTTTATTCTATAAACTTATTGAAACGACTGCTATGATACCCTCTTTAGTGCGACACGTGCGTCGCTCAAACGCCGCTCTTGCGGCAATCATTAGAAGCATTACAAACCTCAAAACATTCGCTAAGTCCTTGAATCTGAAGTTGATTCCAATGGATGTTAGCGTGGGCTGTGGAACTACGCCTATCGAGAACGTGTAGTTATACGTCAGATGCTCCCACCAAATTACATTCGACTTGTGACGCCTATAGGCAGGTTTTGCCTGAATATTGGACGTTAACTCGCTGAATTTATGCTCAAAAAGCCGGTCGGTGTTGCTGAAACACGACAAAGCGAAAATATATTTTGTTTTGTAAAATGTTCCCTTACCAGGAGACATTGACAGCGAACCAGCAATGGATCTGATAGTAAACTTGCGCAGTAATGCTGCTGCATCTTGAGCGCAAAGCTCTGAGATATCTTGTCATACCCGGAATATCAGGTGCTATGACCGGATGTACGACCATCTGCAACCTATTCGAGCATGCGTCATCGGTAACGATGGGGTGTGAAGCCTTGAAGACAATGTACCCCCAAGCTTTATTCGGCATCGAACTCACGCGAGTGACTAGATGGAGACTGCTAGCAGTGAGGCGGTTGAGGGGCTAGGTTAGTGCTGCATGAGTAACGTAAAGTGAATTTCCGTTTGAACCCTCGTAATTATCGATAGGCCCAAGCTGCTGTTGGCCTAAACCAAAATGGTACGTGGTTGGCTATTCTCGTTAAAGATGGGAATACGTCGTCATTAACAACCACTGGGGGAAAGGAAGACTCTAAACAGCCAGTTCACGAAGTAATCAATCGTGTTCGGTATCTCAGGGAACGTGGAAAACCCGATTCTCCGCCAACTTCTCAAATCATCGAAATGACGGCAGGCAATCCGTAAGGAAAGCTATTGGAGGAGCGGGCATGGGAGGATGGAAAAAGCGAACGCCGGGCGGTAATTGTCCGGATAGAGATTCAAAATTTGTCTCAGCTTGAAAGGGCGCAGACTTCCATCTGGTGCAACAGTCGTAAAACGACTGAATCGACTTACATAGTTATTTTTTTTAAATCGCCCCGAAGGGAACAGCTTCCCCCTTCGGGGGAGTTGCGTCCTCGGCGGGCACTACTATCCGAGGCTCAGCATGAGAGTAACTGATTTGAATCAGATCGGTTCTGCGTCCTCGCATGTTCCAACCGAATGGTCTGCCATTAACTGGCGAATTATTCAGAAGAATGTGAGAGTCGCGCAGATTCGTCTAGCGAAGGCAACGCAGGTTGGCGATTGGCGTAAAGTAAAATCTTTGCAACGATGGTTAACCCGCTCGTTTTCTGGTAAAGCATTAGCAGTGAAACGAGTAACAGAAAATCAAGGCAAACGTACTGCTGGTGTGGACCGCGAATTGTGGGCTACGCCTATACAGAAATTCGCAGCAATTGCTGGATTGAAGAAGCAAAAGTATCGACCCCTGCCATTACGGCGGGTCTATATTCCAAAAGCGGATGGAAAGTTACGTCCATTGGGGATACCCACTATGCGTGACAGGGCGATGCAAGCGCTGCACCTATTGGCCCTCGACCCGGTTCTGGAAACGGTGAGCGATCCGAATTCCTATGGTTTTCGGAAAAATCGTTCAACGGCTGATGCTATGGCCCAGATATTCATTACCGCATCCCAAAAAGTTTCGGCTCAATGGGTGCTGGATGCGGATGTCGAAGGCTTCTTCGATCATATTTCACACGATTGGATGGTCGATCATGTATGCATGGATAAATCGATCCTTCGAAAGTGGTTGAAATCCGGGGTGGTCGATCGGCAGCAACTGCTGGAGACGACAAGTGGATCGCCGCAGGGCGGTATCATTTCGCCCGCCTTGGCAAATTGGACGTTAAATGGCTTGGAAACAGAACTTGCGGCGCACTTGGAGGCCAAATGGGGAGTGACTAAGGCCAAGAAGCTGAAAATCAATTTAGTCCGATACGCGGATGACTTCGTTGTAACCGGGACTTCGAAAGAGGTACTGGAAACTGAAGTAAGACCGTGGATTGACACATTCCTTGCAACAAGAGGACTGCGTTTGTCTGCGGCCAAAACCAAGATCGTACATATTGATGAAGGCTTCGACTTTTTAGGGTGGAATTTCCGCAAGTATTCCGGAAAGCTGCTTATAAAGCCGAGTAAGAAAAACGTGCAAACGTTCTATGACAAGCTTAGGAAAGTCATCAACGACAATCTGGCTGCGAAGCAGGAAGATTTAATCAGACTGCTAAACCCCATGTTACGGGGTTGGGCCCAGTATCACAGCCCCGTCGTTGCCAAGGAAGCATACTCACGTATGGAGTCGCTGTTGTTTTGGCGACTAATGAGGTGGGCCAAGCGTCGTCACCCAATGAAGGGCGCAGACTGGATTAGTCGGAAATATTGGCGATCAGTCGACAATCGAAATTGGGTGTTTTCAACTGCATTCACCAAGACAAATGGCGAAGCGGGTGTGTTGGAACTGTACTCTCTTCCCAGCATGCCCATTGAACGTCACAGGAAAATCGTGGGGACTTACAATCCTTATGACCCAGAAATGGAGAGATATGGTGAGACCCTCCGCCAGGAACGCATGGTGAATACCATGCGCTACAGGAAGGGATGGGTTAAACTATATGTCGAACAAAGAGGCCTGTGTGCGTTGTGCGGGTACGAGATGGACATTGAGACGGGCTGGCATGATCATCACATTGAGTATCGTGTGGCGGGAGGTTCCGATGCTCTTGGAAATCGAGTGTTATTGCACCCGAACTGTCATACGCAGATTCACGGCCTTGCATTAAAAGTTGTTAAGCCGGCTCCTGTATAGGAGCTTTTGTTAAGCTTGAGCCGTGTGCGGTGAAAGTCGCAAGCACGGTTCTTAGGGGGGAGAGATTTCGGTAACGGATCTTTCCTACCCTCCTCCGTACACCCCAAATTACACAGCCTATGAGCCAACCAGTTTTTACCCATACCCAGGATCAATTGAAGCAAATTGCACAGGATGTATTGCGGTTTGCGCGTGAAAAAGGAGCCTCCGACGCCGCCGTGGAAATCAGCGAAGGCGGCGGCCTGTCGGTCAGCGTGCGCAAGGGTAAGGTCGAAACGATAGAACAAAACAAGGACAAGGGCATAGGCGTGACCGTGTATATCGGCCAGAAACGCGGCAATGCCAGCACCTCCGACTTTTCGCAGGCATCGCTGCAAGCCTCGGTGGAAGCCGCTTACAACATTGCCCGCTTTACCGCAGAAGACGATTGCGCCGGCTTGCCGGAGGCAGAGTTGCTTGAAATGCATCCCCGGGACCTGAAATTATGCTATCCGTGGCTGATTTCGGCGGAAGAGGCGATACAAATCGCCACCCGTACCGAAGCCGCGGCATTTTCTGTAGACAAACGCATAACAAACAGCGAAGGCGCCGGCGTCCACGTGCAGCAATCGCATTTTGTATCGGCCAATTCGCGCGGCTTTATCGGCGGCTATCCGTTTTCCCGCCACACCGTTTCGGTCGCACCTATCGCCGGCAAGGGCTCGCGCATGCAACGCGACGACTGGTATTCGTCGGTGCGCAATGCAAAAAACCTGGCGAAACCGGAAGAAATCGGCATTTATGCCGCACAGCGCGCGCTGGCCAGGCTGAATGCGCGCAAGCTGGATACCCGCAAATGTCCGGTGCTGTTTGAGGCGCCTTTGGCGGCAGGACTGCTCGGCGCCTTGGTGCAGGCGGTATCCGGCGGCGCGCTATACCGCAAGTCGACCTTTCTACTTGATTCGCTTGGCAGCCAGATTTTCCCGTCGCATATACAGGTCCTTGAGGACCCGCACGTGGTCGGTGCGGTCGGCTCATCGCCTTTCGATGACGAGGGAGTCAAGACCCACAAACGTGACGTCGTTGCCAATGGCGTATTGCAAGGCTATTTCCTGTCCTGCTATTCGGCGCGCAAGCTGGGCATGCAAACCACGGGCAATGCCGGCGGCTCGCATAACCTGAAGATGATCTCTTCATTGACCAAGCGCACCGACAATTTCAAGGCAATGCTGAAAAAACTCGACACCGGCTTGCTGGTGACGGAATTGATGGGACAGGGCGTGAATTATGTGACCGGCGATTACTCGCGCGGCGCATCCGGTTTCTGGGTGGAGAAGGGCGAAATTCAATACCCGGTAGAAGAGATCACGATCGCCGGCAACATGAAGGAAATGTTCCAGCAGATCGCAGCAATCGGTGCGGATACCTTGATCCGCGGCACCAAGGAAACCGGTTCCATCCTGATAGAAAACATGACTGTAGCCGGCAGCTGATGTCATGGAATAAGCGGCAGACGCCTCGTTAGAATATCGTGTCCTGACGCAACTAGTTTCCCTCTGCATGCATTTGCCGTTATACCGAACTTCGCTAGACAAACCTCAATTATGAGCAATAATGGAATAGTGGGCCGGGCTCCAGCCGCACGTCAGTAATCTATGACGACTGCGTTGCCAGGGTCGGGCCTGCTCTCTTGATGAGGTTCCATAATGTCTAATACCCATACTGCATCATTCCTGGTCAGGCTAGCCGCTACCATATGCGTTCTGTTCACTGTGCCCGCGTCAGACGCATCGGAGAGCGCGACCATCGTCGACACGGGGCAGGTCATTGCGGCTTCGCATCGCCACGCAATTCTCTGGGATACCCGCAGTGCAGCCGACTATACGCTAGGACACATCCCGGGTGCAGTGAACATCGGCGACATCGGCGCAGTGTTACGCGATGAAAACACGGAGGACTATATCGCGCTAGAAAAAATTGAGAGGATATTAGGCGCGGCGGGAATAGATCCAGCCAAGGAAGTCGTCGTGTACGGCGACAAGGCGAGCCCGTACGTGTACTTCGGCCTTGTGACCTTGCAATACCTGAATGCCGCAAATGCCAGGATTTACCATGGCGGCATCGACGACTGGAAATCTGCCGGTCAACCGATAACCAACGTAGTGACTCTGCTCCCGCCAGCCGAACTGAAACTGACGCCCAATCCCGCGCTTCTGGTCGATACCGCCGAGGTTGTGAAAAAACTCCATGATCCAAAAGTACAAATTGTCGATGCCCGTACGCCCAAGGAGTACCGCGGCGAAGATATCCGTGCAATCCGCGGCGGCCATATTCCCGGTGCTATCCCGGTACACTATATGGAAAACTGGGTTGACCCGGAAACACCGGGTAAGCTGGAGAAAAAATTAACCAGCAATAAAGACGGGATGAACCTGAAATCGCGCGAGCAGCTCCAATCCCTGTATTCCAGATTAGACCCGGATAAAGAAACCATAGTCTATTGCCAGAGTGGAATCCGTGCTTCGGAAACGGCGACAATCCTGAAGGACCTGGGATTTAAAGACGTCAAGGTTTATGATTCTTCGTGGCTAGGCTATGGAAATACGCTGGATGCCCCGGCCGAGAATGTGACATTTTTCAATGTCGGCCTCTTGCAAGGCAAACTCAATGCCATGCAAAAGAGGATCGATAAACTTGAAAAAGAATTGGCTAAAGAAAACGTCGCCAAGTAGGCAGCGGTTCAATTGATAATTGAAGCTTGCCCGGCAGACTCCACTTCGGCATGCGAAGAGCCCTACGTCACGCCGTTTGTGCCGGTAATAACTGTAGCCGGGATAAACGCAGCGATATCGCCAAGGCAGCTATTAGCAGCGTGACAAGTACCATCACCACGCCATTCCAGCCATCAAACTTCCATACCAGGCCGGAACAGGAGCCTATCAGGCTGGACCCCAGATAGTAGGCAAACAAGTACAGTGCAGAAGCCAGTGCCTGCGGCGGCCGGGCACGGCGGCCGACCCAGCTGCTGGTGATCGAGTGTCCGCCAAAGAAACCGAAGGTGAACAGGGCGATGCCGGCCACAATCAGCAACAGTCCTTTGGCCAGCGTCAATAACAGGCCGGACAGCATTAGCGCAATCAATATCCACAGCACGCGACGGCGGCCAAATTGATCGGCCAGCTTGCCGGCCCAGACCGAGCTGAAGATGCCAAGCAGGTAAAGGGCCGAAATCGCGCCCACCGCGCTCTGGCTCAGGCCATATTCGGGCGCCAGCAGGCGATAACTGATGTAGTTGTACAGGCTGACAAAACAGCCCATCAGCAAGAAACCGATCAGGAAAAACCAGGGCAAGCCGTCATCCATGAAGTGCTTGCGTATCGCCACCGGCATTGCGGCAAAACTCAAGGTGCGCTTGCTGAAGTTTTTCGATGCAGGGAGGCTGCGCAAGAACTCCACTGCCGCGGCCAGCCCGGCCACGCCGACTATCAGCAAGGCAATGCGCCAGCTCAGGTGATCGCTGAGAACGGAAGTCACCACCCGGCCTGTCATGCCGCCAAATGCGCTGCCGCCTATATACAGGCCCATCGCATAGCCTAGGGATTTGGGCTCTATCTCTTCGCTCAGATAGGCCATTGCCACCGCCGGCAATCCCGCCAGTACGATACCCAATACGGCCCTGCACACCAGCAATTGCGCATAATTTTGCGCAAACGCACATAAGACCGTCATCACAGCCGAGCCAAACAATGCAAAGCACATCAGGGGCTTGCGCCCCAGCGCGTCCGATACAGCGCTGGCAAACAGCAGGCAAATCGCCAGCGCCGCGGTCGAGATCGACAACGACCAGCTGCTTTGCGATGGACTGAGATGGAACTCATGCGAAAACAGCGGCATCAGGGGTTGCACGCAATACAGCAGGGCGAAGGTGGAAAATCCGCCGAAAAACAGGGCCCGTTTCACGCGCTGGAATTCGACAGTGCCTATTTGTATCTGCGACGTCGCAGCATCATTGACGGGGAGGGGAACCTGGCTGCTCATGTTAAAACTCTCAAATATGGATATGGCGACAACAAATCGCGACTAGACTTGTCGGCTGTTCCCATACTAGATTTATGCTTTAATACGGTCCAATATATATTTATGCGACTTTTAATACTTTAAACAGATAACAGAATTATGGAACTGCGCCATCTACGCTATTTTGTCACCGTCGCTGAAGAGCTGCATTTCACCCGCGCGGCGGAGCGCCTGCATATAGGCCAGCCGCCGCTGAGCCAGCAAATCCAGGCATTGGAAGAAGAAATCGGCGTGCAATTGCTGGAGAGGAGCAAGCGCTGGGTCAGGCTGACGCCGGCGGGCAAATCTTTCCTGGAGGATGCGCGTAAGATACTGGCCTTGTCGGAGCAGGCGCCTCAAACGGCGCGCCGGGCAAGCCGGGGAGAGATAGGGGAGTTACGCATAGGCTTTACGCCGTCCACGCCGTTCACCGAAATTTTTCCGGTTGTGATCAACCTGTTCAGGAGACAGTTTCCGCAAGTGACGCTGAGCCTGCGTGAAATGCCGACGATGCGGCAGCTGGCGGCCATCGAGGAACGCCAGCTGGACCTGGGGTTTATCCGCCCGACCGAGGTTGACGTGGGCAAGGCGATATCGCTGACTATTCTCAGCAATGATCCGCTGCTGCTGGTGATGCCGGCCAAGCACAGGCTGGCCAAACGCACATCGATACCATTCAAGGAGCTGGCAGGGGAGTCATTTGTGATGTATCCGCACCACGCCGGCACCGGCCTGTCGCGGCAGGTGCAGCGCCTGTGCAGGGAGGCCGGTTTTGAACCGCAAATCGTCCAGGAGGCGCAGGAAGCATCTACCATCATCGGCCTGGTTGCAGCCGGTTGCGGCATCTCCATCCTGCCGGAGTCTTTCAGGAAGATACATCTGAACGGCGTGGCTTATCGGCCAATGGCAGGCGAAGCATCCAGCACCAGCCTGATGCTGGCAAAGCTGGCGGATGAAAATACCGTATTGACGGAAGCTTTCGTTCGGTTGGCGACTGCAGCGGCCGGCAGTCAGTAATCAGGCGCCCAGATAGGCTTCTATGACCCGCGGATTGTGCAGTAAATTCTGCCCGCTGTCGGACAATACGATCTTGCCGTTCTCCAGCACGTAGCCGCGTTGCGCTATCCTTAAAGCCTGGCGCACGTTTTGCTCTACCAGCAGGATAGTCAGGCCGGTCTGGTTGATTTCTTTCAGCACGCGGAAAATTTCCTGCACCATCAGCGGCGCTAGCCCCATCGATGGTTCGTCCAGCAAGAGCACGCGCGGCTTGGCCATTAGTGCGCGGGCGATCGCCAGCATTTGCTGTTCGCCGCCGGACAGATTGCCGGCCAGGCCGGTTTCGCGCGACTTCAGCACCGGGAACAAAGAAAACACCCATGCCAGGTCCTTCTGCGCCTGCTGCTTGTCCTTGCGGACATAGGCGCCCAGATCCAGGTTTTCACGCACCGTCAGCGTGGTCAAAATTGCGCGGCCCTCGGCCACCTGCACGACACCGCTCTGGACTATACGGTGCGGCGCAAGCTGGGTCAGGTCCTGGCCGTCAAACATGACCTTGCCGCTGCCAGGTTTCAGCAAACCGGAAATCGCCAACAGGGAAGTGCTTTTGCCAGCGCCATTGGCGCCGACCAAGGCAGTAATTTCACCTTCATGCAATTCCAGGCTGATGCCCTTGACCGCTTCGATATGGCCGTAGGAAACGGCGAGGTCTTGTACCTGCAGGATTACGCCCATGCCTCGTCCTCCTTGCCAAGGTAGGCTTCAATGACGTCGGGATTGCTGCGGATTTCTGCCGGGCTGCCTTCGGCGATGATCTTGCCGAAATTCAGCACCGCGATTTTTTCGCACAATTCCATCACAAAACGCATGTCATGCTCAATCATGAAGATGGTGAAACCCCTTTGCTTGATATTGACGATCTCTGCCATCAGCTCGGTTTTTTCCGCCGGGTTCATGCCGGCGACCGGCTCATCCAGCAATAATAATTTGGGCTCGGTAGCTAGCGCGCGGGCAAATTCCAGCTTCCTTTGCTCGCCGTAGGACAGGTTATCCGCCAGCATCTGGGCCTTGTGGTCCAGCCTGACCCAGGACAGCAATTCCATGGCCCTTTCCCTGGCCCTGGCCTCAGCCGCCTTGAAAGACCCAAGATTGAGCAAGATGCCGGCAACACCGTAGTTCAAATGATCATGCATGCCGACCACCACGTTTTCCAGCAAGCTCATTTCCTTGAAGATGCGGATATTCTGGAAGGTGCGCGCGATGCCCAGCTTGGTAATCTGGTGCGGTTGTACCGACGTCAGGTCCTGGCCGTTAAAACGGATATCGCCGTTGGAAGGCCGCAACAAGCCGGTGATCAGGTTGATGATGGTGGTCTTGCCGGCGCCGTTAGGGCCGATCAGTCCGAAGATGCTGCCTTGTGCGACATTGAAGCTGACGTCCTGCAATACATGCAGGCCGCCGAAATTTTTACTGATGGCAGTGAGTTGCAGCATTAGCCGGCCTTTCCAATTTTACTTGCCATATTTTTCTTGAGTGCGCGCCGCTGCCAGAAAGCACGTATGCGGACGGGGTCCCAGATTCCTTTAGGCAGGTACAGCACTACCAGGATCAAAATCAGGCCGTTCGCCGCCAGGCGAAAATCCTTCAGGTAGCGCATCAGCTCGGGCAACAGGGTCAGCACGGTGCTGCCTATGACGGGGCCGATCAGGTTGCTGGTGCCGCCGAAGACTGCCATGGTGAGGATATCGACTGCGTTTTCAAACGCATAATTACCCGGGCCTATGGTGAAGGTGTAGTGCGCATTCAAACCGCCGGCAACGCCGGCAATGACGGCGCCCAGCACAAAAGCCAGCAGCTTGTAGGCAGAAACATTGACGCCCATCAGCCGCGCCGCCGTCTCGTCCTGCTTGATCGCTTCAAACGCGCGGCCTATCTTGGAGCGGCGTAGCCTGGCCAATGCGTATAGCGTGGCACCCAGCAGCAACACAATATGCCACCATTCGGTCTTCAGCGGAATGCCGTTCAAGCCCATGGGGCCGCCGGTGATGTCGAGATTGAGGACCACCACCCTGACTACTTCGCCAAAACCCAGGGTCGCCATCGCCAGGTAGACGCCGGACAGGCGCAGCGTGGGGATGCCGATAACCAGCGCCACCAGCGCCGGCAGCACCGCAGCAGCGAGCAACGCAACGGGGAAGGGCAGAGCCGTCTGCATGCTGATCATGGAAGCCGCATAGGCCCCTATGCCCATGAAAGCGGCATTCGCCAGCGACAGCAAGCCGCAAGACAGCGTCAAATAAATCGACAGGGCCAGCATCGCATTGATGCCGATACTGAAAATAACGGTGCTATAAATAGCCCAGAAACCATCCCACCATTCAAGCATGATCTTAAGCCTTTCTTTCCAAAACCTTGCCAAACATGCCGGAAGGACGGACTAACAAGATCAAAAACAGCAAACCGAACGCCACCGCGTCGCGGAAATCGCTGGACAGGTAGGCCACGCTCAGCACCTCGGCAAAGCCCAGGAACAAGCCGCCTATCATCGCGCCGCGGATATCCCCCATGCCGCCCAGGATGATCACCGCGATGCCCTTGTGCAGCATCGGTTGTCCCATAAATGGCGAGATGGCGTTGAAAGACAGGCCCACCAGCACCCCGGCAGCGCCACCCAGTGCTGCCGCGGCAAAAGATGTCAGGAAAAACAGGCCTTCCACATTAATACCCAGCAGGTAGGCAGCCTTCGGGGATTCGGCAATGGCGCGCAGCGCGCGGCCCAATTGGGTACGGCGCATCACCGCCAGCAGGATGATCATCAGGACAAAGGAAATCAGCACGATTGCCAGTTGCACTACCGTCAGGTGCAGATTGCCTACCGTAAAACTGTCTTCCGGAATGGTGCCGAAAGGGAAGCGCTTGTTTTCCGCGCCGAACACACCTTGCGCAATATTGGTCAGCATGATGGCGACGCCTATGGTCGCGATCATAGGAATAAGGTGGGGGGCGTTACGCTTGCGCAGCGGTCGCAGCACCAGGAAATCGACTACCAGCCCTATCAGCCCGGTGACCAGCATCGCCAGCAGCATCGCCATCCACAAAGACATCGCAAACTTGTTCACCAGCAGCAAGGCGACATAGCTGCCCAGCATGAAGATGGCCCCGTGCGACAGGTTGATGACACCCAGCACGCCAAACACCAGCGTAAAACCGAGCGCAAACAAGGCATATACGCTGCCTAGCGAAAGGGCATTGATCAGTTGTTGTTCTAACATGGCACCTGCTGATGAGATTATCCGAAGACTCTGCCCGGATGATAGGCGGGGAAGGTGCGCTGTTTCCGTCCGGAGTTCCAATATAAGGGAGGGATAGGCTCACCTCCCAAGCTCTTTCCCAGGACGTGAAGACGATCACAACCCGCCACGCAGGTTGTGATCCTTGATTTTACTTCAACAGGATGAACTTGCCGCCTTTGGCGATGTTCACGATAGCGTCTTGCTGGGCATCGTAACCGCCTTCCTTGCCTCCTTGCGGCGCGGCGCGACGGAATGCAAATTTGCCGGTTGCTCCGTCAAACTTGACTGCCGGCAGTGCATCGCGCAAGGCCAGCCTGTCTTTTTCCAGGTTGCCGCTCAATTTCACTTTGCCCAGCGCTTCGGCAACGATTTGCATTGCATCGAAAGCCTGCGCTGCGAACTGGTCCGGATCGCCGCCGAATTTTGCTTTGTAGTCAGCCATGAATTTCTTGTTTGCGGACGACGGGTTTTCCGAAGACCAGGGGCTGCCCATCAGCGTATTGTCGGCGCCGTCCTTGGCGATTTCAAACAGTTTGGGAGAGTTGAAGCCGTTGCCGCCGACGAAAGGCTGTTTCATGCCGAGCGAGCGGGTCTGCAAGATGATATTGGCAGCTTCTTCCGCCAGGCAGGAGCAGATGATGGCATCCGGATTGGAAGCCTTGATCTTGGTCAGCTGTGCCTTGAAGTCGACGTCGCCTTTGGCATAGGTTTCGGTGTCGGTCACGGCAATTTTTTGCGCTTCCAGCGCCGCCTTGAACACGTCGTAGCCGCTCTTCGTGAAAGCGTCATCGTTACCGTACAACACGGCAACCTTCTTGATGCCGAACTGTTTGACGGCTGCACGGGTAGTCACCGGCAACACGTCCGCTTCCATCACGGAATTGCGGAAAGTGAAAGGCCCCATATTGGTAATGCCGTCCGCTGTATTGCTGGTGCCGAACACCACTGTTTTGGACGCATTGGCGATAGGATCGGCAGCAAAGGCGGAATTGGACAGGGTAGGGCCGAACACCATCAGCACCTTGTCCTGGAAAATCAATTTCTTGAAGACGTTGATGGCTTCTTCTTTCTTGCCTTGCTCATCTTCTACGACCAGTACGATCTTGCTGCCGTTGACGCCGCCCTTGGCATTCAATTCATCGGCGGCCAGTGTAAAGCCGTTCTTGATCGCAACGCCATACTTGGCGGCCGGGCCGGTCAGCGCTTCGGCGACACCGATCTTGATATCTGCAGCAACGCCGGCTGCGGACCACGCCAGCAATGCACTCGCGGCCAGCGCTTTCATCTGATATGACATTCGTCTCTCCTGTTTATAGGTTTTATATGAATAAGTTGCTGCATTTATTATCGCCGGAAATTGTATGTTTGGTCAGGAAATGCGGCAATAAAACATCATGCGGCGACGCAACATAGACTACTTAAGTAAAACTACCGAGCCGGCTCAATATAAAAAAGGGCAAGCCCGGCTTGCCCTTGATAATTAAGCTGACAGGTGGCAGCAAGATCAGCCCAGCTTGCTGCGCGCGCGGGCAATCGCAGCTTTTACCTGGTTCGGCGCGGTGCCGCCGATATGGTCGCGAGCCGCTACCGAGCCTTCCAGTGTCAATACCGCGAACACATCTTCACCTACCAGTTTGGAGAATTGCTGCAACTCCGCCAGACTCATATCGCTCAGGTCGCAGCCCTTGTCGACGCAGGTACGCACAGCCAGCGCCACTGCCTCGTGCGCATCGCGGAAAGGTAGTCCTTTCTTGACCAGGTAATCGGCCAGGTCGGTAGCCGTCGCGTAACCCTGCAACGCGGCGGCGCGCATCGCATCCGCCTTGACGGTAATGCCTGTCGCCATGTCGGCAAAGATGCGCAGCGTATCGACCACGGTATCGACGGTATCGAACAGCGGTTCCTTGTCTTCCTGGTTGTCCTTGTTGTAGGCCAGCGGCTGGCCCTTCATCAGGGTCAGCAATGCGATCAGGTGCCCATTGACGCGGCCGGTCTTGCCGCGCGCTAGTTCAGGCACATCCGGGTTCTTCTTTTGCGGCATGATGGATGAGCCGGTACAGAAACGGTCGGCAATATCGATAAAGCCGACCCGCGGGCTCATCCAGATCACCAGTTCTTCCGACATGCGGGATACGTGCGTCATGATCAGCGCAGCGGCGGCGCAGAATTCGATGGCGAAATCGCGGTCGGACACTGCATCCAGCGAATTGTGGCAGACATCTTCAAAGCCCAAGGTTTTGGCGACCCGTTCGCGATCGATAGGAAAGGTCGTGCCGGCCAGGGCTGCTGCGCCCAAAGGCAGGCGATTCACGCGCTTGCGGCAATCCAGCATGCGCTCGGCATCGCGGCTGAACATTTCCACGTAGGCCAGCATATGGTGGCCGAAGGTAATCGGCTGCGCAACCTGCATATGGGTAAAGCCGGGTAATATGGTCTCCGCGTGCTGCTCGGCCAGGTTCAGCAGGGCCAGGCGCAGATCGCCCAGCAAGCTGACGATGATGTCGATGGACGAGCGCACATACAGGCGGATATCTGTCGCCACCTGGTCATTGCGGGAGCGGCCGGTGTGCAGGCGCTTGCCGGCATCGCCGACCAGCTCGGTCAGGCGTTTTTCTATATTCAGGTGCACGTCTTCCAGGTCCAGCAGCCACTCGAATTTGCCGGAATCGATTTCAGACTTGATCTGCGCCATGCCGCGCTGGATATCGGCATAGTCTTGCGCATTGATGATATTTTGTGCTGCCAGCATCTCCGCATGCGCCAGAGATCCCTGGATATCAAAGGCAGCCATGCGATTGTCAAAGAACACCGAAGCGGTATAGCGTTTGACCAGATCGGAGACAGGTTCGGAGAAGCGGGCAGACCATGCCTCGCTTTTTTTAGAGAATTGTGATGTCATAGTGGTTTCCAGTGTTATCCCTTTATTATAAGACACCGGAGCCCGATTTTTCATTTCGGCCTTTTGCGCATGCGCGCAAATCCGGCAAACAACCGCCTTTCATGACTGAACCCATACCGAAAATCTCTGCTCGCAATGACTCCCTGATTCCTGATTGCTGCAATATTGGCATCATTTTCCGGGTTTTGATCGCCGCCAATATACTGGTATTGCTGGCGCTGATGTCGCGTGGCCAGAGCAAATCGGACCTGTTGCAGGACTTTATAGAGATGGCGATGCTGGTGGAAACGATCAGCCTGGTTTCACTGCTGCTGCTATGCCTTGCCAGGAAACTATCGTTGCGCCATTTTTTACCCGACTGGACGCAGAGGGCTATTTGCGGCGTGGTTCCGGCGACAGTCTGCGGTTTGCTGCTGGCCTATTTTTCGGGCCTGGACTGGTTTGTCAACAGCTATCCACGTTTGCACCTCGGATATGCAATGCTGACCTGTTTTATTGCCGGCTTCTTGCTGCAGCACTATTTTGAGCTGCGCACCAGGGCCTATTCGCCGGCCTTGGGCGAGGCCAGGCTGCAGGCGCTGCAAGCCAGGATACGCCCCCACTTCCTGTTCAATAGCCTGAATGCCGTCTTGTCCATGATACGCACAGAACCGCAGCGCGCGGAAACAACGCTGGAGGACCTGGCGGACCTGTTTCGCGTCTTGATGCGGGACACCCGGGACATGAGCACCCTGCACGATGAAATACGCTTGTGCGAACAATATTTGTCGATAGAAAAAATCCGCCTCGGCGACCGTTTGCAAGTAGAGTGGCATATCACCAACCTCAGCGAGCAAGATCTGCAAAACGGACAAATCGCCACCTTATTATTGCAACCGCTGCTGGAAAACGCCGTGCACTACGGCGTGGAGCCGTCAACCCAGCCGGCCGGCATCGTGGTAGAGATACAACGCAAGCTGGATAAAGTTGATATTCGCATCGTGAATCCTTACCATGGCACCGCAAGCATGCCAGGAGGAAATCATATGGCCCTGGATAATATTCGCGAAAGATTGCGCCTGCTTTACGATATAGAAGCCAATTTGAGCTTTGGCGCAGTGGCCGGCAACTTCGAAGTGAAATTGCATTTCCCCTATAAGAAATAAGCAAATGCGAAAGCACAGAATTTTCATCGTTGACGACGAGGCGCCTGCCCGGCAAAGGCTGGGCATGCTGTTGTCCGACATCCAGGACAGCTGCGCTTGTGAGCTGACCGGCGAGGCGGGAAGTGCGCAGGATGCGCTGGACGCCATCATGTCCAGCAAGCCGGACATCGTTTTGCTGGACATACAAATGCCCGGCATGACCGGCATAGAGCTGGCCCACCATCTGAGCCGCAGCATGGGCGCGGCGACGCCCGCCATTATTTTCGTCACTGCCTATGATGAATATGCGGTGAAAGCCTTCGATGTGCATGCCTTGGATTATCTGTTGAAACCGGTGCGCGCTACCCGCCTGGAAGAGGCAATCAGACGCGCCGGACAGATCAGAGCCAGCGCGCAGCAACCTTCGATAGCGGAAGCCATTGCAGCGGTGCCGGCCAGGCGCCGCCATTTTTCAGTATTGGAGCGGAGCAGGGTATTGCTGGTGCCGGTAGCGGATGTCTTATTCCTGAAGGCTGAGCAAAAATATGTGACCCTGCACACCCGGGAGCGCAGCTACTTGCTGGAAGAACCACTGGTTTCGATAGAAGAAGAAATGGCCGACGTGCTGGTGCGCGTGCACAGGAATGCGTTGATTGCACGGAATGCGATCAGAGGCGTCGAGCGGGTCAGCAGCGTTGCGAACCAGGGCGCGGAACGAAGCGGCCCGGCCATTGCGGATACCGACGGCGAACATGAGAAAGTTACCGAATCCTGGCAAGTCATACTGCGCGACACCGATGAACGCCTGCCTATTTCCCGCCGCCAGTGGCCGCTGATCAAATCGCTGGTGCGCTGAGCCATCTGCACTCTTGCTGCGGGATCGGCCAGTCCCAACCGCCAACCAATCTACCTTACCCTCATTTCATGAACAATATCCATCTGCAGCGCCAACAACTCCGCAGCCAGTGCCAGATCATTTTCCCCGGCTTCCATAGCCCCAGCCCGGCGGAAGAGTTCCGCGCCATCGCCGCATGGTGCGAAGCAAATAGCATCGAACACGATGTCTACGGGGAAGGCGAACTGCTGAGTGGCTTCGAACAGAAAGTTGCCGCATTATTAGGCAAGCCGGCTGCCGTATTCATGCCCAGCGGCGTGATGGCGCAGTTGATCGCGGTCCAGATCTGGGCCGAGCAGAGCGGCATACCGCGGTTTGGCTTGCATCCGACCTCGCACCTGATAGGCCACGAAGAGCAGGCTTACCAGGCCTTGCTGAAGCTGCACGGCGTCCCTGTCGGCGACCGCCTGAGCCCCATGCTGGCCGCTGACCTGGAGGCAAGCAGGCAAAGCCTGGCCTGCCTGCTGGTGGAACTGCCGATACGCTGCGCGGGGGGGCAGTTGCCGGGATGGGATGAGTTGCAGGCACTGAAAGACAAAGCCCGCGAGCGGGGTATCCCACTGCATATGGACGGCGCGCGGCTGTGGGAAAGCCGCGCCTTTTACGGCAAGACCCACGCCGAAATCGTCGAAGGTTTTTCCTCGGTTTACGTATCCATGTACAAGGGCATAGGCGGCTTGGCCGGCGCGGTGCTGCTAGGAGAAGAAGAGTTTATCGCCACGGCCAGGCTGTGGCAACGCCGGTTGGGCGGCACGTTGATCCATCAAAGCCCCATGGTGGCATCGTCCGCAATGCGTTTCGACGAGCGCCTGTCCCAGATGGATGCCTGCCTGCAAAGAAGCCAGGCGCTGGCAGAAGGCTTGCAAGCATTGACTGGCATACGGGTAAATCCTGCGATTCCACAAACTAATATGATGCATATCTACTTTGACGCGCATCAGGACAAAGTGATGGCGGCAAGGGACAAGATTGCGGCGGAAGAAAAGCACTGGGTAGTCGGAGTGGTGCGCCCGGCGGAAGTGCCGGGCTGGAGCTTTACTGAACTTTACGTTGGAGACCAATTGCTCGGCTTGAGCAACGAACAGGTACTGCCGTACTTCCAGCGGCTGCTGGAATTAAGCCGTGCTGCATAAAAAGCGCGAGAAGGATTTGATGGCATAGTCGTTCGCTTCCATTTCCAGGCCGGCAACCTTGTCTGTCTTGCGGCTGCGCGGTCAGGAAAATAATCGGCGTGGTGGTAACATCACGTAACCGTCGGCACAGGTCAAAGCCATTGGAATCCGGGGCCGACTGGCGAATCCCTCGCTGGTCAAAGCATAGACTATGGTGTCGGCAATGGCCGCCTCGTCCTCCACCAGCAATACATACGGAGCCCCACTGGCGCAGGCCGGTGCAAGGGGTGAGTTGATGGTCATTTGGAGTGGATCCTCATCAAAGCCGGCCTGAGAGCATTTTTTTCAGTTCAGTGGAAGAGCATTTCTGCAACTGCACTTGCGGTGTACCGTGCCATGCAGCAAAGCTTTGCACTGCGCCGGCGACATCATCGGCGAAGGCCTGGCTGACGCGCACCCCCGGTTCCAGGTGCAGGCTCTTGATTTCAAATATATCGTCCTTGCGGTGCGCTTTCGCATCCAGCCTTCCGACCAGCACGCCGCGCCGTAAAATAGGCAAGGTAAAATAGCCGTAACGCCGTTTCGGTTCGGGGGTATAGCACTCCAGCTTGTAGTCGAAATCGAATAGCTCGATGGCGCGCTTCCTGTCCCAGACCACCGGATCGAAAGGGGAGAGGATGCGGGTCGCCGTAGCCTTCAGCTTTCTTTGATCGGCCTGATCCAGCAAGCCGGCATGGTCCGGATGCACATATACCGGCTGCTCCCAGCCGTCCACCTGCGCGGTCAGCAGCAAGCCCTGTTTGGCCAGTGTGGCAGGCTGGATCTGCGGATCCAGCTTACCCATGCGAAAATAATCCGCCACCCAGCCTGCCTTGGCGATACCCAGCGCGCGGACTGCCTTCAATACCTGCTCACGCTGCCCTTCGATTTGCGGACGCAGGTCGCGCTTGTCTTTCCAGGCCGCGTGCACACGCTCGCGCAGATCATAGATGCGCTGGAAATTATGCCGGCGCGCCACCATCAATTCGCCGCTGGTGAACAGCACTTCCAGTGAGCGTTTTTCCGGTTTCCATTCCCACCAGCCGCCTGCCTTGCCGTCCTTGCGCTCGAAATCCGCTGAGCGGGCCGCGCCGTTTAACTTGATGTGCTTGCGTATCTGCTCAACGGCATCCGCATTGCCGGCCAGCCACTTGTGATTGTATTTCCAGCCCAGCCCTTGCGGCGAAATCATCTGGTGCCGGTAAAGGCCATAGTCTTCGATAGGCAGGAAACAGGCTTCATGTGACCAGTATTCAAAGAGTTTGCCGTCGGCCAGCAACTCATCCAGCCATTCCTGTTGATAAGATCCAAGGCGGCTCCACAGCACCAGATAGGGGCTGCGCGCCACCACATTGATGGTATCGATTTGCAAAGCCGCCATTTTGCGTATGCTGGCGAGCACATGCTCTTTGCTGGCTTTGCCGCGCGGCGGGTTCAACAGGCCCTGCGCCGCAAGGTGTAGGGCGCGCGCAGAGGTGAGGGACAGCTGGGTCATTCGCGTAGTCTATTCGTGTAGTCAATTTGCAATTAACACCATCATACACGGACGTAAATTTTTAAGCTAAACGGCCACTGGCAGCCAGGCAGAGCGCAACAGGCCCATCATCACCGAATCGCATACCTCGCCTTCGACCAGCCAGCGTTCCTTCAGCAAGCCTTCACGCTGGAATCCCAGCTTTTCCAGCACAGCGATCGAAGCCGCATTACGTGGGTCAATATCAGCCTCTATCCGGCGCAGGCTCATCACCTCAAAGGCATAGTCGAATATTGCAGTCAAGGCCTCCCGCATATAACCCCGGCCCCAGGCATCTTTATGCAGGATATAACCGATGTCGGCCCTCAAATTACCCGCGTCGATCGCATACAGGCTGCATACGCCTATTACGCGTCCATCCTCACGCCGCGCCAGTCCCCACCGAAGCTGGGACTTGTCGATGAATGACTGCTCGGTCTTGTCAAAATACGATTGCAGCTCGGTCGGAGAAGAATACGGGCCGCGTGACCAGTAGCGCAAGGTTTGCGGGTCGCTGAAGATGGAAAACAGTGCATCGATGTCGTCGGTGCTGATGGCACGCAGTTCCAGCCGTGCCGTTGGCAATACGGGTAGTACAAACGGAAATGTTCTCATAGCGTATGCCTCAATGGAAAACGGGCGCGACTGAGGCGCGCCCGCTCCGAATTCTGTCGACTTAGAAGTGTTTCAGTCCGATTGCAGCCTTCACTTCATCCGTAGTCCTGGCTGCGATCTCACGTGCTTTTTCCGTGCCTTGCTTCAGCATCTGCAAGACCTGGCCGCGGTCTTTTTCAAATTCCTGGCGGCGCTCACGTATCGGCGCCAGCATGTCCTGCAATATGCCTTCCAGCCGTTTCTTGACCATGCCGTCGCCCAGCCCGCCGCGCACATAATGATCCTTCATCACTTGCAGGCCTTCCTGATCGGTATCAAAAGCGTCCAGGTAAATAAAGGCGACGTTGCCTTCCAGGTGGCCTGGATCTTCCACCCGCAGGTGCAGCGGATCGGTATAGATCATCTTGACCGCGGCCTTGATCTCGGCCGCAGTCGCGCCCAGATTGATGGTATTGCCGAGCGACTTGCTCATTTTGGCCTTGCCGTCTATACCGGGCAGGCGGCCGATCTCGGGCACCAGCGCCTGCGCTTCCACCAGGATGTCGCGTTTGGCCAGGCGATTGAAGCGGCGCACGATTTCATTGGTCTGTTCTATCATCGGGATCTGGTCTTCGCCGACCGGCACCAGGCTTGCCTTGAAGGCGGTGATGTCCGCCGCCTGGCTGACCGGGTAAGTCAGGAAACCGGCCGGGATGTCCCTTTCAAAATTGCGCAGCAAAATTTCCTGCTTGATGGTCGGGTTGCGCTCCAGGCGCGCCACCGTCACCAGGTTCAGGTAATAAAAGGTCAGCTCGGTCAGTTCAGGGATTTGCGACTGGATAAAGATCGTCGACTGGGCCGGATCTATGCCCACCGCCAGATAATCCAATGCAACTTCCAGCACATTGTTATGCACCTTGGCCGGATCGTCCATGTTGTCAGTCAGCGCCTGCGCATCGGCCAGCATGATGAATTGCTGGTATTGATGCTGGTATTTGACGCGGTTGCGCAAACTACCGACAAAATGGCCCAGGTGCAAAGGGCCGGTAGGGCGGTCACCGGTAAGGATCAGGTGGTTTTTATCGCTGGGCACGGTATTGGATGCGCTGCTGGCGGTATTGGACTGCGTATTCTGTTCATTCATGTTTTTTCCTTGGATGCTGCGAATGCCGTTGCATTCATTGCCGTATTCAATATGTTGCTTCATTTCCGCGCATAAAAAATGCCGCTCTGGAACGGCGGCATGGATATGGGGTGAAATCTGGAGAAATCGCGATTCGTCTGCCGTCCCGGTCTATCCCAGGCGCCAATAATCAGACAGAGAGATCAGAAATTTGCCAATGGTTGCGGAATTCATGCTGCCATGATGCCTTTTTGCTTGCTGCGTTGTCAAGTTGAACGCTATTTCATTTAACTACGCTGCAGATATCATCCCCGTTTAATTGGCAGCCGGGCGCAGCCCAATGGGGCCCGCTAGAACAGGCAGGCGCCTTCCCGTCTTGCCTGGACAGCTTTCTAAAACGCCCGTCACCGGCCGCAAGCGGTTAAAACCCGTTTCTGCCTTGTCAAAGCCGATGGCAGTAGCATGTCTCCATGATAAAATCTGCGGTTGATTGGCTTAATGTGCAAGGAAAGCGCAAAACAGCCTTATTCCACATCAGCAGAGAGAGTGTTTTGAAAGTATCAGCCCCTAGCAAATTAGTTATCGCCTCCCGTGAAAGCCGTCTTGCCATGTGGCAGGCCGAGCATGTCAGGGACAGGCTGGCAGCGCTTTATCCCGATTGCACGATAGAAATCCTGGGCATGACGACCCGCGGCGACCAGATTCTGGACAAGGCACTCTCCAAAATCGGCGGCAAAGGCTTGTTTGTAAAAGAACTGGAAGTGGCGATGGCGGAAGGACGCGCCGATCTGGCCGTACATTCGCTGAAAGACGTCCCTATGGATTTGCCTGAGGGTTTTGCCCTGGCCGCCGTACTGGAGCGGGAAGACCCGCGCGATGCCTTTGTGTCCAATGATTATTCCGGACTGGACCAATTGCCGGCCGGAGCCGTGATCGGCACCAGCAGCTTGCGCCGGCAGGCGCTGATTGCTGCGCGTTACCCGCATCTGGTCATCCGCCCTTTGCGTGGCAACCTGGACACCCGGCTCAGGAAACTGGATCAGGGCGACTACGTCGCCATTATCCTGGCCGCCGCCGGCTTGAAGCGGCTGGGCATTCCTGAACGCATCCGTGCCTGCCTGGACCCAGAGCAAAGCCTGCCGGCAGCAGGGCAGGGAGCGATGGCAATTGAAATCCCCGCAGGCAGGCCGGAACTGCAGGAATGGCTGGCACCACTGAATCATGAAGCCACCGCGCAGGCAGTGGCTGCAGAACGCACCGTTTCCAAGGCTTTCGGCGGCAGTTGCCAGATTCCGCTGGCGGCATTTGCCGTGATAGAAAACGGCCGCATGCACTTGCGCGCAATGGTCGCCACACCTGACGGCAAGCGAATCGCAAAGGCAGAAGTCAGCGGCCCGGCAAATGCGCCGCAAGAACTGGGCAAGCAAGTTGCCGCAGCCTTGTCGGCACAGGACGCCGATGCCATCCTGGCGGCCTGCAAGGCTGAGGCCGCCGACGCAGGAGAATGAACTGCAGTTCACTGATACATACAGAACGCCAATTTAATCCGGATAAGCAGAAACGAGCATGAGAAATGAAGCCGGCGTGAAAGCGGTCGTGGTGACACGCCCTGCGGCCCAGGCGCACGCACTTGTACAGCGGATCTCCGCCATGGGGCGCAAGGCGGAGCTTTTCCCTTTATTGGAGATCCTGCCGCTGGCAGACTCGGCCCAACTGGATGCTGCACTGGGCAGCCTGGACAATTACGCGCTGGTGGCTTTCGTCAGCCCCAACGCGATTGACGCGAGCTTTGCGCGTATCCGCCACCTGGGCCATTTCAGCCATTGGCCTGCCGGCGTCAGCATAGGTGTGATGGGCGCCGGCAGCCGGGCCGCCTTGGCGGCGCACGGCGTTACCGATGCCAATACCAGGATACTGAGCCCCGTAGATGTTGAGCGCACCGATTCCGAAACCCTGCTCGCGGTGCTCGACCTGCAAGCGCTAAAAACGGGCAGGGTGCTGATCGTGCGCGGCGAGACCGGCCGCGAACTGCTGGCTGATGCGCTGAAGGCGCAAGACATAGCGGTCACGCAGGTAGCCGCCTATCGCAGGGAAGCGCCAGCGTTTACTGCCGAGCGCAGGCAGCAATTATCGTCGATGCTCAAGCAGGAAAACGACTGGATCGTGACCAGCTCGGAAGCCCTGCGCACGCTGCTGGCGTGGGCCGAAGAACTGGCTGCGGAGTCAGATACCGCGGATGCCGTGGCAAAAATGCAACAGCAACATTTGATCGTACCCCATATCCGCATTGCAGAAACGGCCAGGTCCCTGGGTTTTCAATCGATTACATTGACAGCTTCAGGCGACGAAAACCTGCTTGTCGCGTTACAATCTCGCCTATGAGTGAACAGCAATCATCCCCCGGCACCGTATCGACGGTCAATTCGACAGAAATTCCTGTCAACCAGGCTATTCCCTCCGTTTATCCCGAGCCGGCCAAAAGCGCATCGCTGATGCCTGCCTATGCGCTGTCCGGGCTGCTGGCCGTATTGCTTGCAACAAACTGGTGGTATTCGCATAGCCAGATCAGCAGCCTGCGCGAAGAAATTGCGCGCCGCCTGCAAAGCGCCGATACCAACAGCAGCGAAACCAAGATATTGGCCAAGACAGTGCAGGAAACCACCAAGGAAATCCAGGCCAAGGTAATCCTGCTGGAAAGCAAGCAGCAGGAAGCCAGCAGCCAGCAACTGGCGCTGGAGCAAATGTACCAGGAATTGTCCCGTAATCGCGACGACTGGGCATTGGCCGAAATAGAGCAGGTGCTGTCCACCGCCAGCCAGCAATTACAGCTGGCCGGAAACGTGCAGGGCGCGCTGATTGCGCTGCAAAACGCCGACAGCCGCCTGGCAAAATCGGACAAGCCGCAATTCATCACGATCCGCCGCGCCATTGCCAAGGATATTGAAAGATTGAAAGCGCTGCCGGCGCTGGACCTGCCTGGCATCGCAGTGCGCCTGGATAGCGTGATCGCGCGCGTGGACGAGATCCCGCTCTTGTCCGGTGAAAAATCGGTGGAAAGCGCGACGCCGCCTAAGGCGCCTTTGCGGATTTTGCCCAAATCCAGCCCGAACAGCGCGAAAAACGCCAAGAAAGCCGGCCCGGAAGAGATTCCTGAAAATACCTGGACCGTGCGCGTGCAGGATGCATGGCAGAGTTTTTCCAGCGAGATGTGGGGCGAAGTCAGGCAACTGGTGCGTGTCCGCAATGTAGAAACGCCGGATGCCTTGCTGCTGACGCCGACCCAGGGCTATTTCGCGCGCGAAAACCTGAAGCTACGCCTGCTGAATGCGCGCCTGGCCCTGTTGTCGCGCAATGAAGGCACCTTCCGCACCGACATGATCGCCGCCCAGGCTGCGATCGACAAATACTTCGACACCCGCGACAAGAAAACTCTAGCCGCGAAAAACATGTTAACGCAGGTGCAAAGCAGCAACCTGTCGATAGAAATGCCTACGCTGTCCGACAGCCTGAATGCAGTTCGCAACTACAAAGTGAAGCCATAAATATGCGTGTATTTATCCGGCTTCTGATTATTTTTGCACTGGCAGTAGGCCTGGCCATGGGCGCGCGCTACAACCCCGGCAATGTAGTGCTGTTCTATCCGCCTTACCGGCTGGACCTGTCGCTGAATTTTTTCCTGCTGCTGGCATTGGTATTGTTTGTGCTGGCCTATTTGTTCATCAGGGCCGTCGCAGCCACACAAAAAATGCCGAGCAAAGTCGCCGCATACCGGCAGAACAAGCGCGAGCGTGACGGCAACAAGGCGCTGCGGGAAGCCTTGAAATCGCTGTTCGAAGGCCGCTTCGGCCATGCGGAGAAAGGGGCCCTGCGCGCTTCCGAGCTGCCGGAAAATGCCGGCGTCGCTTCACTGATCGGCGCCAGGGCGGCACATCACATGAGCCAGTTCGAGCGCCGCGACGCCTGGTTTGCCAGCATAGAACACGATCCCCTGCACAAGACCGCACGCCTGGTCAGCATGACCGAATTGCTGGTTGACGAGCACAAGTCCGACCAGGCGCTGGAGGCGGTCAAGGAACTGAACGCCAGCGGCACGCGCCATATACAGGTGCTGCGCTGGGCGCTGAAAGCCAACCAGCAGGCAAAGAAATGGCCGGAAGTGCTGAAACTGGTGCGTACTCTCGATAAGCACCGGGCCCTGCATCCCGCCCTGTCCAACCGCTTGCGCGAACTGGCCTATGAAGACTTGCTGAAAGAGCATGGGCATGACGCCGAATCGATACGCCGGGTCTGGTATGAAATACCTGCGGCAGACAGGAAAATTCCCTTCGTCGCGTATTGCGCTGCGCTGGCATTCAATGACCGTGGCCTGCATGACGATGCACGTAGTGTGGTTGAGAAGGCCCTGGCAGAAGAGTGGGACAACCGGCTGCTACGCGCCTACCGTGACGCCGCGGCAGCGGAAGGTTCTGCCGCCTTGCTGACGCAGATAGAGAATTGCGAGCAATGGACGCAAAACAGGCCGACCGATCCCGAGTTGGCCCTGACCCTGGGCGTACTATGCTTCAAGCAAAAACTGTGGGGCAAGGCGCAAAGGCACCTGGAGCAGGCCTTGTCCGATGCGATGGAGCCCCGGACCGTGCGCGAAGCCAACCTGAAACTAGCGCAAATGCATGAGGCGCTGGGGCAAACCGAAGAGGCCGCCTTCCACTATCGCCAATGCGCGATCGCAACGACGCTATAGAGACCGCTGAGACCGCTTATTTCATCTGCATCCGCAGGAAAGCCTGATGGAATAAGCAACTCTTCCTCTATTGCAATGCACAATCGCCAAGCAAAAACGGCTATAATTTAGCCCACAGAATTCCTGATTTCTATTTTGAAAGAGCAACATGAGCTTGAATAACGTTCCTGCCGGCCGAGACTTGCCTAATGATTTCAATGTCATTATTGAAATCCCGATGAATGCTGATCCGATCAAATATGAAGTTGACAAGGAAACGGGCGCGATCTTTGTTGACCGTTTCATGGGCACAGCGATGCATTACCCTTGCAACTACGGCTATGTACCGCAAACCATCGCCGGCGACGGCGATCCTGTCGACGTGCTGGTGATCACGCCTTTCCCGCTGATTCCTGGCGTAGTCGTACGTTGCCGTCCTATTGGCGTGCTGCAGATGACCGACGAAGCCGGTAACGATGCAAAAGTACTGGCAGTGCCGGTAGACAAAATTCTGCCTATCTATACCCACTGGCAAAAACCGGAAGATATGAACGAACTGCGCTTAAGGCAGATCCAGCACTTCTTTGAACATTACAAAGACCTGGAAAAAGGCAAATGGGTTAAAGTCGAAGGCTGGGGCGGCCCTGATGAAGCCAAGGCAGAGATCATCGCCGGCGTTGAAAACTACAAGAAATCGCTGGCCTGAGCTTCCGACAAAGAAGCAGGCGCAAGCAAAACAAAAGGCACAAGAAATTGTGCCTTTTTTATTTTCCGCTCGATAGGCCAGCCGAAGATCGGCAGTAGCACAGTCTTAATTCAGCTATCAGTGCGGGACCACCTTCAGCCAGAAATTTGCCGCAACAGCCAGCAGCGCGACAACGACGGCAATACAGCTCAGCCAGAACAGCGAACTGCGCTCAGGCGCTTGCTCCTGGGTTCCATTCGCATCGCCCGCCGGTCGGCCACGCTTTCTTTTCAGGCGCTTGTCCCTCTCCAGGAATTTATCCAGCGCCTGTCCCATTTCAGCGGCGCTGGTATACCGTTCCGCCGGATTTTTTTGCATCGCCTTCGTTACGATAGCAGTCAGGGCGGCAGGGACATTGGGGCTCAGTTCGGACGGGGACTTCGGTGTCTTATGGGCAATCTGCTGCAACAACTTATCGATATTTTGTCCCTGGAAGGGTTTTTGCTGCGTCAGCATCTCATACATCACCGCACCGAGAGAATACACATCCGTCGCGGCGGTGACTTGCTGCCCCATAGCCTGCTCCGGCGACATGTAGTTGGGAGTGCCGAGTATATTATTATTGAACAGCGTGTGCTCTGGATTGGCCTGGTCGGACAGGATGCGGTTAGGCGCGCGCGCGATGCCGAAATCCACTACCTTGGGCTGGTTATTCGGCAAGATGAAAATATTGCCCGGCTTGATGTCGCGGTGAATGACGCCGTTTTCATGCGCATAAGCCAATGCCGACGCCACCTTGGTGATGATGTTGACAGTCTCTATGCTGTCAAAACGGCGGCCGGATGCGAGTGCCTGGCGCAAATCCTGGCCCTGCAGGAACTCCATCGCGATAAAAGTCGTGCCGCCTTCGCTGGAGGCGTCATAGATCGTAACGATATTCGGATGCGACAGGCGGCCCGCAGCACGCGCTTCATTGATAAATTGCTGTTCGCGCTGCTTTTTATCCGCCAGTCCGGGAGTGGTTGCCAGGGTCTTGATGGCGACATCGCGGTCGATAATGGGATCATGGCCAAGGAACACCGAGCCGTTCGATCCCTTGCCAAGCTCACTGGTCAGGTAAAACCTGCCGACCCGGCGTTTGGACAATCCGGGAGTGGTTGGAATATTAGGCGGAGTGGTATTTTGCATATCGTGACAGGATGCCTTGCCTTGCTGATAATTTCAAGTTTTTCCTTGCATCCTGGCACTGTGCCTCCTCATAAAAATGTAAGCAGATATGACCGGGCATTTAACATTGATTCCAGATGCTATTTCCGGTAAGGCGCCCGCTCATTGAGCTCGCTGATATATTCCTCCATTCCTCCGGCTTCCCGCTGCAGGAACACCGCGACCGCATTGGAAAATTCGGCATGGGCCAGCCAATGGGCCGAATAGGTTTTTTGCGGCAGGAAGCCGCGCGCCATCTTGTGCTCACCCTGGGCGCCGCCTTCAAATACCTGTATACCCTGGGCAATGCAAAACTCTATCGCCTGGTAATACGCTGTTTCAAAATGCAGGCAGGGGATATGCTCCAGGGCGCCCCAATACCTGCCATACACCGCCTGCCCGGAATGGATCAGCAAGGAAGACGCGATCGCGCGGCCGTTTCTCTGCGCAAAAATCAGATGGATATGCTCAGGCATGGCCGCGCCTATCCTGAGGAAAAAGTCCAGGTTCAGGTAGGGCGTGGAATAATGGTCGGAATAGGTATGGTCATAGCAGCGCTTGAAAAAACGCCAGTCGTCTTCAGTCATGTCAGGCCCGGCAACGTGGCGGAAACTAACTCCGGCTTCGGCGACCTTGCGGCGCTCCGCACGTATATTTTTGCGCTTTTTTTGCTCCAGCGTGGACAGGAAATGTTCAAAATCCCGGTAATCCTGGTTCAGCCAGTGGAATTGCACACCGCTGCGCAGCATGAAACCCGAGCCGCTGAGTTGTTCCGCCTCGGCCTCGGTCGGGAACAGGATATGCGTGGACGAGATGCCGCTGGACTCTTGCAACCTGCACAGCGCCTGCAGCAGTGTTGCCCTCGCGGCCGGGTCAGCCGCCAGCAAGCGTACGCCGCTTACCGGCGTAAACGGGATCGCCGACAGCAATTTGGGATAGTAATTCAAGCCGTGTCGCTGATAGGCGTCGGCCCAGGCCCAGTCGAACACATATTCACCATATGAGTGCGATTTTTCATAGAGCGGCATTGCCGCGACCAGTTGCTCCTGGTCCCACAGGCTCAGGTAGACCGGCCGCCAGCCCGTCTTTGCGCAGGCTGAGCCCGATTCGTGCAGCGCGTGCAGGAAGGCGTAAGACAGGAAAGGATTGGCTTCCTGCTGCATCGCCAGCAACCCATCCCATTGTTTTTGCCCGATATCGGACATGGAAGACAGGATGCGCATGCGATAATGGGCTTGAGCAGAATTGAGATTCACACCAGCATTCGAAGTAAGATTCATTATAATTTACGTGATATTACCGTTATTACCGTTGGACGCCTCGCCAGACCCGATCCGGCAGCGCCTGAGACCTGAAAAAAGCATTCACCATGACAGTTAAAGTAGCAATAGCCCAGATGAACAGTGTGGTCGGCGATCTTGCCGGCAACGCAGCCCAGATAGTCGATTACGCCCGCCGGGCGGCAGAACAGGGTAGCGATATCCTGGTGACGCCTGAACTCTCGCTGGTGGGATATCCGCCGGAGGATTTGCTGTTACGTAGCGCATTTTACGCAAAAACCGAGGAAAGCTTGTCGGACCTCGCGATCCAGCTGGCCCAATTCAAGGATCTGCATGTGCTGGTCGGGCATCCCGCCGTAAAAAACGAGCGGCGCTTGAATGCAGCCTCCCTGCTGGTCAACGGCAAAGTGGCGGGAGCCTACTACAAGCACGACCTGCCCAATGATATGGTGTTTGACGAAAAACGGTATTTTTCGTCGTCCGATATCCCCCTGGTATTTGAAGTCAAGGGCACAAAATTCGGCGTCAATATCTGCGAAGACACCTGGCTCCCGGATGCGCCGCGTATGGCCCGCCAGGCCGGCGCGCAGGTGTTGCTGGTGCCGAACGGCTCGCCTTTCCACATGAGCAAGCAGCACCAGCGCTATGACGTAATGCGCGCCAATGTCGCCAGCCAGGGCCTGTCGCTGGTTTACGCCAACCTGGTCGGCGGCCAGGACGAACTGATTTTTGACGGCAATTCTTTCGTGATGGATCAGCACGGCCATGTCTGCCTGCATATGCAGCATTGCCAGCCGGATTTGCAATTGATCGAATTTGATGGCGCAACGCCAAAACAAATGCCGATTGCAGTACCGCTGGCGATAGAGGCGCAAGTCTATCAGGCGCTGGTGCTGGGCGTGCGCGATTATGTCGGCAAGAACGGCTTCCCCAGCGTGGTCATCGGCTTGTCCGGCGGCGTGGACTCCGCACTGACGCTGGCCATCGCCGTCGATGCGCTCGGCGCAGACAAGGTGAGGGCGGTGATGATGCCGTCGCCCTATACCGCAGATATTTCCTGGCTGGATTCGCGCGACATGGTGGAACGCATCAAGGTGCGCTATGACGAGATATCCATCAGCGATTGCTTCACCGCCTTCCGCACTACCCTGAAGGATGAATTCGCCGGCCTGGCAGAAGATACGACCGAAGAAAATATCCAGGCCAGGATACGCGGCACGATCCTGATGGCGCTGTCGAACAAATACGGCTCCATCGTGCTTACCACCGGCAACAAGAGCGAAATGGCGGTCGGATATTGCACTCTGTATGGCGACATGGCAGGCGGCTTCGCGGTGATCAAGGACATTGCCAAGACCCTGGTATACCGCCTGTGCGCCTATCGCAATAGCTTGTCGGAAGTCATACCGGAACGCATCCTGACCCGTCCGCCGTCGGCAGAATTGCGTCCCGACCAGAAGGATCAGGACTCGCTGCCTCCATATGAAATCCTGGACGGCATCATGCAACTGTATATGGAAGAAAATCAGGGGCGGGCAGAAATCATCGCCGCCGGTTATGCCGAAGCCGACGTGGAACGCATCACCCGCCTGATCAAGATCAACGAGTACAAGCGCAGGCAGGCGCCGGTCGGCATCCGGGTCACGCACAGGGCATTCGGGCGCGACTGGCGTTATCCGATCACCTCCAAATTCCGCGATTGAGCTCGCTTAATTAAATTATCAACATCTAAAAAACATGCACAACGTGAATTTTTATCAAGATAAAATGGTAAATGGACGTTAGAATGTAAAAAAAGGAGTTACCATGAAGCAAATAACCGCTGTTATCAAACCGTTTAAACTGGATGAAGTACGCGAAGCCTTGGCCGATGTCGGCGTAACCGGCTTGACCGTAACCGAAGTAAAAGGTTTTGGCCGCCAAAAGGGCCATACCGAGCTCTACCGCGGCGCCGAATATGTGGTCGACTTCCTGCCCAAGATCAAGGTCGAGGTGGTGGTGGCCGACAATATCTGCGAACACGTTGTCGATGCAATCATCAAAGCGGCGCACACCGGAAAAATCGGCGACGGCAAGATTTTCGTGCAAAATGTAGAACAGGTAGTGCGTATCCGTACCGGCGAAACCGGCCAGGATGCAGTCTGACCAGCATTGAACTTTACGCCAACTGTCCTATCTGACATAGCAAATTGACTCTTCCGGTGCTGGCTATCCGCTGACGCCGGCAGCGGCAAATCTTCGGTTTCGACTTCAGTTTCAATCGTAGTTTCAGCATTCAGCAGCTTCATCATCGAACCATCAATCAATATCAGGTAAGCCCATGTGGAATCGTCGATTGTGTTTGTCCTCATTATTGGCAGCGGTTTTGTCTGCCGCCTCAATTTCAGCAGTATGGGCTGAATCCGGCGTTACCGACCAGAAAATCATATTGGGACAGTCAGCGGCATTTTCCGGCCCGGCTGCGCAGCTTGGCATACAGCTGCATGCGGGCGCCAAGGCCTATTTCGACCAGGTCAATGCGCAGGGCGGGGTATTTGGCCGCAAGATAGAAATCCTGAAGATGGACGACAAATACGAGGCTGACCTGGCCGCTGCCAACACCAAAAAGCTGGTGGAAAGCGATGAGGTGTTTGCCTTGTTTGGTTATGTGGGTACACCAACCAGCAATGCCGCCTTGCCGATATTCACGCGGGCGAAGGTGCCTTTTTTTGCGCCGTTTACCGGTGCGCAATCGCTGCGCGAACCCTTCAACCGTGAGATCTTCAATATCCGCGGCAGCTATTTCGACGAGACCGAACACCTGGTGGAGCGGCTGGTGCGTACCGGCATGAAGAATATCTCGGTCTTTTACCAGAACGACGCCTACGGCAAAGCCGGCCTGGCGGGCGTGGAACGCGCGATGAAGAAGATGAACGTGCAGATGGTGGACACCGCAACGGTGGAACGCAATAGCACGGACGTGGCGAAAGCCGTGGACAAGCTGCTTCCCAAGCGGCCCGACGTAATCATCCAGATCAGCGCATATTCATCCTGCGCTGCATTTATCAAGGAAATGCGCAAGTCCGGCTATACCGGCCAATTCTACAATGTGTCATTTGTCGGCAGCCAGGCACTCGCAGATGCGCTCGGCAAGGATGGACCCGGTATCGTGATTTCCCAGGTTGTGCCTTTTCCCTGGCATGGCGCGGTACCGGTAGTCAGCGAATATACCAAGGTGATGCAGAAGGCCGGCATACAGGACCTGAATTTTTCCAGCCTGGAAGGCTTCTTGGCCGCCAAGGTATTTGTCGAGGGCTTGAAACGCGCCGGCCGCAATCTGACGCGCGACAAGTTGATTTCCGCACTGGAGTCCATCAACCCTACCAACTACGATGTGGGCGGATTTGATGTGAATTTTTCGCCAAGCAACCACAATGGATCAAAATACGTCGACATGACGATGATTACCAAGGATGCGAAATTCCGTAATTAATAGCAGATGCAGCAGACGCGAGCAAACAACGGGCAAGCTGCGGGAGCTAGGCCAGGCTGCTCTTGAGCAGCACGATCAGGGCGCCGGAGCCGCCGTCAGCAGCTGTGGCCTGGCTGAAAGCCAGCACCTCGTCTTTTTGTATCAACCAGTTTTTCACTTTTTGCTTCAGCACCGGCTCCTTGTTGACCGAGCCCAGGCCCTTACCGTGGATGATGCGCACACAGCGCACCCCGTTGCGATTGCATTTGCGCAGGAATTCGCCCAGGCTCTCCCGCGCTTCGTCGCGCCGCATGCCATGCAGGTCAAGCTGGGCCTGGATGACCCAACTTCCCTTGCGTAATTTGCGCACCACGTCAGCTCCCACGCCGGGACGGGTATAGCTCAGGTTGCCATCGGTATCCAGCAAGGAGTCTGCATCGAATTCATCGGACAGCGATTCGCGCAGCGCCGCGCGCTCATCGGCCAGATGCTGATAGGCGATGGGTTGCGGGCGGGGAATGTCGGCAAGGTGTTTTTGCGAGGTCTTCAAAGGCGCTACCTGGCCGACACTCTGCCTGAAAATGTCGGCTTCCAGCCTGGCCTGCTTGTCGCGCCGGAGCTGCTCGGCTTGCTCGCGCAGCCGGGCCTCTTCCTGTTGCTTGAGTTGCTGACCCAGCTGTTTCAGGTCAGCAAAATTTTTCAGCGAAGACATGATGGATCAGGAAAGCAAGCTTACTCTTCCAGGAAACGTTGTGCATCCAGCGCGGCCATGCAGCCGGTGCCGGCGCTGGTCACGGCCTGGCGGTACACATGGTCCTGCACGTCGCCGGCGGCAAATACGCCGGGGATATTGGTTGCCGTCGCCATGCCTTCCAGGCCGCCCTTGGTCTTGATATAGCCGTTGTGCATATCCAACTGGCCTTCAAAGATGCTGGTGTTGGGCTTGTGGCCGATCGCGATGAACACGCCGTGCAAGGCGATGTCGGTAGTGCTGTTGTCCTTGCTGGACTTGACCCTGATGCCGGTGACACCGGATTCGTCGCCGGTGACTTCTTCCAGCGTATGGCTCAGCTTCAGCTCTATCTTGCCCTCGGCAACCTTGGCCATCAGGCGGTCGATCAGGATCGCTTCAGCGCGGAACTTGTCACGCCTGTGGATCACAGTTACCTTGCTGGCAATATTGGACAGGTACAGGGCCTCTTCCACGGCAGTGTTGCCGCCGCCGACTACTGCGACTTCCTTGCCGCGATAGAAGAAACCGTCGCAAGTGGCGCAAGCGGACACACCCTTGCCCATAAAAGCCGATTCAGAGTCCAGGCCCAGGTATTGGGCTGAGGCGCCGGTGGCGATAATTAATGAGTCGCAGGTGTATTCGGCCTGGTCGCCGATCAGGCGGATCGGCTTTTCATTCAGCTTGGCGGTGTGGATGTAGTCGAAAATGATTTCGGTATTGAAGCGCTCTGCATGTTGCAGGAAGCGCTGCATCAATTCCGGACCTTGTACGCCCATAGGGTCAGCCGGCCAGTTTTCCACATCCGTCGTGGTCATCAGCTGACCGCCTTGTTCTACGCCGGTGATCAGCACCGGCTTCAGGTTGGCGCGGGCGGCATATACCGCGGCAGAATAACCTGCAGGGCCGGAACCGAGGATCAAGACGTGGGCATGTTTGGGTGTGGACATAAGAAACCTGAGTAATTTAAGACAAGGTGGGTAATTATCCCGTATACGTCCATAGAAATAGTGCCGAAACACAAAATTTCAAGCTTATGGCTAATTCTATTGGCGCGAATCGGAGTAGGGTGAGATTATAGACGAAACCGCCAATTCAGACTCACTGCAGCCCTTTCCCCCAGCCAGATCAGGGGAAGGAAAGACCGCCAACCGGGTTAAATGTTCCCCGTAGGACTAGTCCGATTGGCGAGCCTGCCCCTTACATGCTATCTTGTCACCGTTTTTACTATCTTTGTGTGGCCCTTTTCGAGATTTATGACTACTACTAACGAAGCCTACACACGCAAGCGTACTACTACCCCTGCGCAACCCCTACCAAGCCGTGTCGTCGTGCTCCTTACCGAGGCGCGCTGGATTGTGGTTGCCGCACTTAGTGTCTATTTGATACTTATCCTGGCCAGCTACGCCAAGGCAGATCCGGGCTGGTCTCATGCCAGCGTGGTGCCGCAAATCCATAACGTCGGCGGCCGGGTCGGCGCCTGGATTTCCGATTTGCTATTATTTATTTTTGGCATTTCTGCCTGGTGGCTATGCATCGCCCTGTTAAGAATGGTGTGGAAGGACTACCGGCAACTGACCAGGCGCCTTGTCGTTGAGACAAGCGCCGAACCGGAACACCATTATGAAAAATTCATCCAGGCCGGCGGTTTTGTATTGCTGATGGCAGGCAGCATGGGCATAGAATTTTTGCGCCTGTACAGCCTGAAAACACCGATGCCGCGCGCGCCAGGCGGCGTGCTGGGCGAACTGATAGGCCATGGCGCATTCGTGGCTTTCGGTTTTACCGGCTCCACCTTATTGCTGTTGCTGCTGTTTGCGCTCGGCATCAGCCTGTATTTCCATATCTCCTGGCTGGTGGCCGCTGAAAACCTGGGCAAGGCGATAGAATCCGTATTCACCTTCATCCAGAGCAAGATTGCGGCAAGAGAAGACCGCAGGGTAGGGCAGACGGCCGCCGTCAAGCGCGAGGAAGTTGTAGTACACGAAAGGGCAAAGACTGTCGAGGCGCCGCCTATCCGCATAGAGCCACAGGTGGTAGCAGTGCAAAAATCCGAACGCGTGGAGAAGGAGCGGCAGGTTTCGCTGTTCAACGATATGCCGGACACCAACCTGCCGCCGCTGTCGCTGCTGGATGAGCCGCCGGTCGCGCAGGAAACCGTCAGCATAGAGACGCTGGAATTCACCAGCCGCCTGATAGAGAAGAAACTGTCGGATTTCGGCGTGGATGCCAAGGTCATCGCCGCCTATCCTGGCCCGGTGATTACGCGTTATGAAATAGAACCGGCCACCGGCGTCAAGGGCAGCCAGATCGTGGGACTGGCACGCGATATTGCGCGCTCGCTGTCGCTGACGTCGATACGCGTAGTGGAAACCATTCCCGGCAAAAACTACATGGGCCTGGAATTGCCCAACCCCAAGCGCCAGATCGTGCGCCTGACCGAAATTCTGGGCTCCAAGGTCTATAACGACAGCCATTCCAGCCTGACTGTGGCGCTGGGCAAGGATATTGCCGGGCATGCGGTGGTCGCCGACTTGGCCAAGATGCCGCATCTGCTGGTCGCGGGCACCACCGGCTCGGGTAAATCGGTGGGTATCAATGCCACCATCTTGTCGCTGCTGTACAAATCCGATCCTAACGACGTGCGGATGATCTTGATCGATCCGAAAATGCTGGAAATGTCGGTGTATGAAGGCATTCCGCATTTGCTGGCCCCAGTGGTTACCGATATGCGCCAGGCGGGGCATGCTTTGAACTGGGCCGTCGCCGAGATGGAGAGGCGCTATAAATTGATGTCCAAGCTGGGCGTGCGCAACCTGGCCGGCTACAACGCCAAGATAGCGGAGGCGCAAAAGCGCGAAGAGCTTATCCCGAATCCGTTCAGCCTGACGCCGGACGCCCCTGAACCATTGGAGAAATTGCCTACCATCGTCATCATCATCGACGAATTGGCGGATTTGATGATGGTCGTCGGCAAGAAGGTGGAAGAGCTGATCGCCCGTATCGCACAAAAAGCCCGCGCTGCAGGCTTGCATTTGATCCTGGCGACCCAACGTCCTTCAGTCGACGTGATTACCGGCCTGATCAAGGCCAATATCCCGACCAGGATTGCTTTCCAGGTCAGCAGCAAGATAGACTCGCGCACCATTCTGGACCAGATGGGTGCGGAGGCGCTGCTGGGCATGGGTGACATGCTGTATATGCCACCCGGCACTGGCTTGCCGATACGGGTGCACGGCGCCTTTGTGTCGGATGAAGAAGTGCACAGGGTGGTAGAGCATCTGAAAGCCCAGGGCGAACCGAATTACATAGAAGGCATATTGGAAGGTGGCGTACTAGAAGAAGGCATGGAAGGCGGCGCAGCGGGCGAGGGGGCTGGCGGCGGTGAAGCCGATGCGCTGTATGACCAGGCGGTGGCGGTAGTGCTCAAAAACCGCCGCGCGTCGATCTCCCTGGTGCAGCGCCACCTGCGCATAGGGTACAATCGCGCCGCACGCCTGCTGGAACAGATGGAACAGAGCGGTCTGGTGTCGACCATGCAGTCGAACGGCAACCGGGAAATCCTGGTACCGGCCGGGAATACAGAATAGGGAAACCGAGTGAAAAAGAATAGCTTGTTGACAAAAATAATCATCAGTTGCGCACTGACCTTGCCCGCCATGCTGTCGCTGCCGGCCGCTGCCTCCGGCATGGACCAGTTCAAATCCTTTGTCGCCAATACCAAGAGTGCAAAAGGCGAGTTTTCGCAGCAAATGGTCAAGATGGTGGATGGCCAGCCCAAGATTTCCAAGACATCGACCGGCACCTTCCAGTTTGCCCGCCCCGGCAAATTCATCTGGTCTTATGTCAAGCCTTACGAACAACTGCTGCAGGCTGATGGTGACAAGCTGTATATCTACGACAAGGACCTGAACCAGGTCACCGTCAAAAAACTGGGCAATGCACTGGGCTCCAGCCCGGCAGCGATCCTGTTCGGCAGCAGCGACCTGGAAAAAAACTTCACGCTGAAAGAAGTCGGCCCCAAGCAGGGCCTGGAATGGTTTGAAGCGATACCCAAAACCAAGGACACCAGTTTTGACCACATAGGCATAGGCATGAAAGACGGCGTGCCGGCGGCGCTGGAATTGCGCGACAGCTTCGGGCAAGTATCGCTGATTACATTGAAAAATGTGGAGAAAAATCCGCCGATGAAGGCCGATCAATTCAAATTTACCGTACCCACCGGCGCGGACGTATTCCAGCAATGAGTTTAAGCGTTGATGCTGGAAAGCGGCTAGCGATCCTGCCGCCTGCCCCATGCCTGGTGGGAATAAGCCATGTCTGACCTGTTTAAAATTGAACCTACGCCTCCGCTGGCGGAGGCCCTGCGCCCCAAGACGCTGGACGAAGTCATAGGACAAACCCATCTGCTAGGTCCGGGCAAGCCCTTGCGGCTGGCGTTTGAGTCCGGCAAGCCGCATTCGATGATCTTGTGGGGGCCGCCCGGCGTCGGCAAAACCACCCTGGCGCGCCTGACCGCCAATGCTTTTGACTGCGAGTTCATCGCACTTTCTGCGGTCTTCTCGGGGGTCAAGGACATCCGCGCAGCGATGGAGCAGGCGGAGCAAAATCTGGCGATGGGCAAGCACACCATCCTGTTTGTTGACGAAATTCACAGGTTCAACAAATCGCAGCAAGACGCCTTATTGCCCTATGCCGAATCGGGCCTGGTGACCTTTATCGGCGCAACCACCGAGAACCCGTCTTTTGAGGTGAATTCCGCCCTGTTGTCGCGCGCGCAGGTATATGTCCTCAAATCGCTTACCGAGGATGAACTGAAGCAGCTGGTGGCAATCGCGCAGGCCAGGGTCTTGCCGCATTTGCAGTTCGACGAGGCGGCGATTGACACCCTGGTCGGCTATGCGGATGGCGATGCGCGCAGGCTGCTGAACCTGCTGGAGCAGACCAATACCGCATCCGGCGCGGCACGCACGGCGCATATCACGCCCGAATTCATCCAGAATGCACTGACATTGAACGCGCGCCGGTTTGACAAGGGCGGAGATAATTTTTACGACCAGATCTCGGCGCTGCATAAGTCGGTACGCGGCTCCAACCCTGACGCCGCGCTGTATTGGCTATGCCGCATGCTGGACGGCGGCGCCGATGCCAGATACCTGTCCCGCCGTATCGTCCGCATGGCCTGGGAAGATATAGGGCTGGCGGATCCGCGCGCGATCCAGATCGCCAACGACGCCGCAAACACCTATGAACGCCTGGGCTCGCCGGAAGGCGAGTTGGCGCTGGGCCAGGCGGTGATTTACCTCGCTATCGCCGCCAAGAGCAATGCCGGTTACAACGCCTTCAACCAGGCCATGGCATTTGTGAAGCAGGACAAGTCGCGTGAAGTGCCGGTGCATTTGCGCAATGCGCCGACCAGGTTGATGAAAGAGCTTGGTTACGGGCACGAATACCGTTATGCCCATGACGAACCGCATGCCTACGCCGCCGGCGAAACCTATTTTCCCGACGGAATAGCAGACCCACATTGGTATGAGCCGGTTCCAAGAGGCTTGGAAAGCAAGATCGCAGACAAGATGGCTTTCCTGAGAAAATTGGATGAAGAAGCTGGAAAATAAACCACCAATTCTCATTATAAAAATCAAGAAAAATTATCCGCAGATGCTCCTCCAGGAACTCGCAGTCCTTTTTCAATAACTGAAGCTTTGTCTCTAAATGCAACCTGGCTTGAATCTGCTGCTACCTTGACCTATTTTGCTAGTGGAAGTGGTGGCATTGTTTTTGTTGCAATATCAAAACAAACACTTCCCTTTAGATCAACACAGGATTTGCATAGGAGACGCATATGCCGAGCATACTAAAAATCACCCCATGTTTATGGTTCGACGACCAGGCGGAAGACGCCGCCCGGTTTTATACCGGAATATTCCCAAACTCCAAAATAGGAAAAATTTCCCGCTACAACGATGTAGGGCAGGAGATCCACGGAAAACCGCCGGGCGCTGTGATGACGGTTGCCTTTGAACTGGATGGACAAAGCTTTACCGGCCTGAACGGCGGACCCATATTCAAGTTCAACGAAGCAATTTCCTTCCAGGTCAACTGCGAAACGCAGGAAGAAGTGGACTATTACTGGCAAAAGCTGTCTGCCGGCGGCGACGAGGCAGCGCAGCAATGCGGCTGGCTCAAGGACAAATACGGCGCCTCTTGGCAAATTGTCCCTAGCATCGTACAAGAGCTGTTTCTCGATGCCGAATCGGAAAAATCGAAAAGGGCGATGCAGGCCTTGCTGCAGATGAAGAAGCTTGATATTGCGGAATTGAAGCGCGCCTATGCCGGCTAGATAATCCTGGCAGCAACGGCAATTCATTTAGGAGTTTGGTCGATTTCTGGCAAGTTTCGCAAGTTTATCTAAAACAGGCTGTCTATTGGTACAATACGCGGTTCAGATAACAACATCGCATATTGCAGAATTCGTCATGATCGACATCCAACTCCTCCGCAAAGACATAGACACGGTCGCAGCACGTCTGGCGTCGCGCAAGTTCCAACTTGATGTTGCCACGTTCAATGCCCTGGAAGCAGAGCGCAAACAAATCCAGACCCGCACAGAAGAGCTGCAGGGCAAGCGCAATAGCCTGTCCAAGCAGATCGGCATACTCAAGGGCAAGGGTGAAGACGCATCCGCGGTAATGGCGGAGGTGGGCGGCATAGGCGACGAGCTGAAGGCATCCGAAGTGCGGCTGGGCGAATTGCAGGCTGAAATCAGCAATTTCATGCTGGCCATCCCCAATCTGCCGGATGAATCCGTACCGGTAGGCGCCGATGAAGCCGGCAATGTGGAAGTGCGCAAGGTCGGCACGCCGCCGGTATTTGATTTTGAAGTGAAAGACCACGTCGATGTCGGCGCTACCCTGGGCCTGGAATTTGACGTGGCGGTCAAGCTGACCGGCTCGCGCTTTGCGGTGTTGAAGGGTGGCATGGCCCGCCTGCACCGCGCCTTGGCGCAGTTCATGCTGGATACGCAGACGCTGGAGCATGGCTATACCGAATACTACACGCCGTATATGGTCAACGCCGATTCGATGCGCGGTACCGGCCAGTTGCCCAAATTTGAGGCAGACCTGTTCGCAGTCAAAAAAGGCGGCCAGGAAGGCGAGGGCGAAACCCTGTACCTGATTCCTACCGCCGAAGTGTCGCTGACCAATACCGTGCGCGACGAGATCGTGCCGGCGGAAGACCTGCCGCTGAAACTGACGGCCCATACGCCATGCTTCCGCTCCGAGGCGGGCAGCTATGGCCGCGATACGCGCGGCATGATACGCCAGCACCAGTTTGACAAGGTAGAACTGGTGCAGGTCGTGCACCCGGAAAAATCCTTTGAAGCGCTGGAAGAAATGGTCGGCCACGCAGAAGCCATCTTGAAAAAACTGGACCTGCCTTACCGTGTGGTGAGCCTGTGCACCGGCGACATGGGCTTTGGCGCGACCAAGACCTATGACCTGGAAGTATGGCTGCCGGCGCAAAACACTTACCGCGAGATTTCTTCGGTATCCAATATGGGCGCCTTCCAGGCACGCCGCATGCAGGCACGCTTCCGTAATGCGCAGGGCAAGCCCGAGTTGGTGCATACGCTGAACGGCTCTGCGCTGGCGGTAGGCCGCACCCTGGTCGCCGTGCTGGAAAACTACCAGCAGGCAGACGGCAGCGTTACCGTTCCTGAAGCGCTGCGTCCTTACATGGGCGGCATAGAAAAGCTGCTGCCGGCCTCCAAATAAGCCAGTCTCCAGTAAAGAAGGCCCGGACAGTGCATGCTGTCCGGGCCTTTTTTTGTTCGTGCAGATTATCGAGGCGTAGCGACGATCACGCTGGATGCCTTGAAAATGGCGCTGGCCGGGCTGCCTACCGCCAGCCCCAGGGAGTTTGCGCTCTCATTGGTGATGATGGAGGCGATCACGCCGCCCTTGGGCAGGTTGATCACAATCTCGGTATTCACTGCTCCAGGCTGTATCTTCGATACAGTACCGGCAAACCTGTTGCGGGCAGAAAATTTCGCGCCCTCGTCGTCGGCGACGATGATGATGGAAGACGCCTTGATCAATGCAAAGGCGTCGGCGCCGACCTTCAGCCCCAGGCTGCCCGTGCTTTCGTGGGTAATGATGGCGACGATCTTCTGGCCGCCTATTACTTCCAGCTCAAGCTCGTCATTGACCGCGCCGGTAGTCAGCTTTGATACCTTGCCCAAGAACTGGTTGCGTGCACTGGTTTTCATTTTGTCGCTCCTTTGAATACGCCTTCTTATAAGCACTGCACATCAATGTGCGGGCCGGATGGATAAAGCAGAGTCCATCATATCAAATTTGCAAACCCTTGCGGCACGCTGGCGATTGATACCGCACATTCATTTTCCTGCATAATCTGGCTTATTTCCCGGGCGAAATTGCATCCTTCAATTTACACAGGCCGCAGTTCGCTATCTATCCTGCGGTCTACAAACAGGCTGTTGCCGTGGATCTTCTTGGCCTGCTTCTTCGCGTCAGAAGCAGCGATGGAAATCTGGTGGTGGGAATAATGCTGGCTGGCACGGGACTTCACGACGCCCAGCGACAAGCTGATCAAGGGGTAAAACACTTTTTTTCCTTGTCTGTCTTCGCTGATGTATCCACCGCGCTCGCGGTCTTCATTACTGTAAAACTCCTGGATCGCTACCGCAAAGCTATGCAGTATGCCCTGGCAGCGCACCTCCCAGTCGGGGCTCTGGAACAGGATGATGAAGTCGTCGCCGCCGATATGGCCGATGAAATCGCAATGCGCCTCGCAATGCTTTTTCAGTACCTCGCTGGTCATCTGTATGATGTCGTCCCCGCGCCGGTAACCGTAGACGTCGTTAAAAGGTTTGAAGTGGTCCAGGTCGCAGTAGCAGGCGCAAAAGGGTTGGTGCTTTTGCAGCAGTTGGTCTATGTGTTCATTGATAGGCACGTTGCCGGGCAGTTGCGTCAGCGGGTTGGCGTAGCGCGCGGCATTGATCTGCATCTGCGTAATTTCGCGCATCAGGTCGGGGCCGGTGCCCAGGCCGAGGTATTGGCCCTGGTCGGTGATGATGATGCCGTTGATCAGGTGGTCCGGATTGGCTTCCACAATGATATGGCTGACGTCTTGCATGCTGGTATTTTTGTCCACGATGATAGGGTGCGGATCCATGAACACCTTGCACGGTTTTTTGCCGTACAGTTCGCGCTGATAAGGGCGGGCGAAGCGGTCGATCATATGGTAGCGGTTGATCAGCCCCACCGGTATGCCATTGTCGACTACCGGGATGATCTGTAACTTGGGATCGCGCAGGAACAGGTCGTCCACCTGGTTATTCAGCATCGACGACGTGATCGTGGTCGGCGTCTTCAGGATTTTTTCTACGGTAACGACCTGTTCAAAATTGCCCGATGGACGCCGGTGGACGCTGTTTGTGCTGAGTATCTTGGCGACTTCCGCCGACACTGCGCGGCCCGGATTGGGATGCGGTTTGGCGATATGGTAGCCCTGGCCGCAAGCCACGCCCAGATCGCGGATTGCGATCAGCTCGGCCTGGGTCTCTATGCCTTCCGCGACCACCTTGGTGCCGGATTTTTCCGCAATGCTTTGTATCGAGCGCACAAACTGCATCTTCACCGGATCATGGTCTATGCCCTGGATGAAATGCATGTCTATCTTGACGTAGTCGGGCTTCAGCTCCGACCACAGGCGCAGACTGGAAAAGCCTTCGCCCAGATCATCGATCGCAATTTCAAAGCCCATCTTGCGGTAATGTACCACCGCTTCGCACAGCAACGCATAGTCGTGCGTGGGCTGGTATTCGGTCAGCTCTATGATGACGCGCGCCGGGTTGATACCTATGTCGTGGATGTAATCCAGGGTTTCGCCGTGCTTGACGTCGCGCTGCAGCAGGCTCTCCGGACTGACGTTCAGGAACAGCTTGCCCGGTAGTTCCAACGCGGCAAATTGCTCCAGCACGATGCGCCGGCACAAATGCTCTACCGTCACGGTCAGGTCATTCTCGGATGCCGCCTTGAACAGATTGATAGGGGAGTGCAACGGGCTGTCCGAAGGGCCGCGTATCAAGCCCTCGTAACCGAGTATCTCGCCGGTATGCATCTGGATGATGGGCTGGAAGCGCGCCGTCAATAACCTGTGGCTGATGATCCTGTGCAGCTGTGCCAGCATCTTCTTGTCCTCATCCTGCGGCGGCTCGGCTACAACCGCCAAGGGGCCGGACGGAAGCGCCGCTTCGTAAGAAGTAAAATCTTCGGGATGGCTAGTCAACGCTGCGCCCATGGGTATCAACCTTTAAAAGGGCGCGGGTTAAAACGGAATCCGTTATCAGCGCCATATTTGAATGAATTGCGCTTTTTGCCCCTGAGCACGAACGATGCAGACGATGGGCGGTATTTGCGCATATTGCCGAATAGTAATGTCGATTTATGACCGCGGTGTGTCGTGATGAAAAGACGCCATCTATGGCCCCGGAAGTAATTAGATTGAAAATTACTTTCGGGCTATGAAATAAAATATTTTTTTGCTATAATCTTTGGCTTCGCCAGCCGTTACAAAAATAACTCGGGCGAAAGTCGACTGTAGCAGGAGAGGTGGCAGAGTGGTCGAATGCACCGGACTCGAAATCCGGCATACGTGAATAACGTATCGTGGGTTCAAATCCCACCCTCTCCGCCAATAATCAAAGACTTACACCATTTTGCTAAACCTGTTTCGATAGCGTTTATTTCCGCAAAAAACAGATTATTTCCGCAAAAGTCATTTTGTGGGCTTCACTAGCTTGCCCTTGCGATGCCGCACACAATGTGCCCTCGTCACTGGGCTTGAATGCCCGGGCTGGTCTTATTTCGCATTCATTCCTTCTGATTTTTCTTTATCCGTGCCAGCCTCGACGCGCAAATTCCTGAACTGAATTTTCTAATGTCCTCGGCAAGCTCTGGGCACTTCAATACGGCTGCATCACGCGCTCGATTGAAGGCACCTCGCAATTCCAGTATTCACATCGATCGCAGCTTCGGTGAGGTGTTGGTGCGATTGCGAGCCAGCTCGCTGAACTATCATGACTAATTGGAAGCGGGATTGTCAATCCTCCATACCTCGCGCCGGCTTGGGGTTAGCGAGGATCGTAACTTCTCTCAATCCAATCGGAATCAAGTCGGCGATTGCATCGTTAGCCCAAATTGATTCCAGCTTACCTGATGACCAGAATTGTGGGCCTGGCATGTCGGGCTTCTACCATCTATTGGGCAGATGGATCTTATCTAAATATTTTGCCTGTTCAGATGGGTCTCCTGGGTATATTCTTTCATCAACGCTTCACATTCAAATCGGCACGCGGGTGCATTGAGGTGACCTTTAAGAGCAGGTGAGAATCGTGGCAAACCCGATTATGGAATTTACGGCAGGAGAGAAATATGGCCATTCAAGCACTGTCCACGCAACCCGAGCGTGGTTATCGACAACAACGCAAGGTAGCATTGCGCACACGCGGACATGCGCATGGCGCCATTACCCGGCTGGTCAGTCCAGGCGACGTCGGGCAGCTGATCAAGCCCTTCGTCTTTCTTGACTATTTCGAAGCCGACGCAGCAAACGCGCCCAAGTTTGGATTCCATCCCCATTCCGGCATCGCGACGCTGACGCTGGTCTTATCCGGTCAGGCTTTCTACAAGGAAACGACCGGGCGCGAAGGGATTGTCGGCACAGGCGGCGTTGAATGGATGCGAGCAGGCAGCGGTGTCTGGCACACCGGTGGACTACATGGCAAGGAGCGTGGCAAAGGATTTCAGCTTTGGGTCGCGATGCCGCCAGAATTCGAATTGGCCGAACCCCATAGCCAGTATCTCGACGCTTCCGCCTTTCAGACTGTGGGACCCGCTCGACTCATCATGGGCGAATATGAGGGATACAAAAGCATCGTCGCTGCGCCGGCGGGTATGACCTACCTCGATGTGCGGCTGAAGGCCGGTGAGCGTTGGAGCTTTACCCCGCCCCAAGGCCACGACGTGGCGTGGATCGCCGTTCACGAGGGCGCCGTATCGGCAACGGAACATATCTCCGCAGGTGAGCTCGCTGTTTTTGAAGAATCCGAAGACGGAATCCACTTTGAGGCTGCTTTCGACACGGGCTTCGTTCTCGGCTCTGCCGTCAGCCATCCATATGATTTGGTCACCGGCTATTACTCCGTTCACACCAATGCTGCGGCACTTCAGCAAGGTGAAAACAATATTGCGCAGATCGGCAGCCGACTGCACAGCCAGGGGGTGCTTAAATAGGCGAGATAAGAAAGCGTTGAGCAAGTCCCGATGTCGAGAAGTGACTGAATTTGTAATAGTGTATATTACATATTTTTATTTACTGACTCCTACCATGCCAACCAGCACCCGATTTGCCGTTGCCGTTCATACACTTGCTGCGCTTGCGGTAAGCGGGGGCAAACCCTTGCGCTCAGAAGACCTGGCTAACTCGGTGAACACCGGGCCGGTGGTTGTTCGGGGCTTGCTGTCGCGACTTGCGGACGCCGGTTTGACGAAGTCGCAGTTGGGGGCCGGCGGTGGAGCTTTGCTCGCGAAGCCTGCAGGCAGAATTCGCCTACTCGACGTTTACCAGGCGGTCGAGGATACGGAATTTTTTTCCCTGCACCGAACGCCGCCGCGTGCGGATTGTCCAGTCGGCGGCAATATCCAGGAGGCCATGCGCCCGGCGTTGGAACGGGCTCGAAAGGCACTCGAAGCTGAGCTTGCCAAGGTCACGATCGCCGATATCGCTGCCGAAGTGGCGCGACTGGGAAAGTTTGCATTGCCCGGGAGGTGACGGGCATTTTTTTTGATTTAAATGTAATTATGTCGTCGACACACATTATTTTGCAGAAAATTTGACACAGTATCACACCTGATTCGCCGCCTCGATCGCGGGGCAGCAATGGCCACGGCGGCCTAAGCCGTATCAACTTAAATAGGAGTAAATCATGAGCATTGGCATTATTGGCGCAGGCGCGCTCGGATCTAACATTGCTAGGGCATTCGCCAAAGCGGGCATACCGGCCGTCATTTCAAACAGCCGGGGACCCGAATCCCTCGCCGGATTGGTCAAAGAACTCGGTCCTACGGTCAGAGCCGGCACGACGGAAGAAGCCGCCAAGGCAGACATTGTCGTCGTCGCGATTCGTTGGGTGGATGTCAAGCGTGTTCTTGGCGGGCTGCCCGCCTGGAACGGACGCATCGTCGTCGACGCCACCAACCCCGTCGAATGGATAGCCCCCGACTCTCCAGACGCGAAGGATCCGACCAACCCCCTGGCGGCATATGGCATCAAGGCAGTCGATCTCGGAGGCCGTCATTCGAGCAGCCTGGTCCGTGAAATCGTTCGCGATGCGCATCTCGTCAAGGCACTCAATCACCTCGATGCGCGTGCTCTTGTCGAGCCGGAAGCCGCGGGCGGACGCCGTGCACTTTTCTATTCGGGCGACGACGCGGGTGCCAAAACGACCGTGCGCTCACTTTTGGAGAAGGCCGGCTTCGCTGCCGTTGATCTCGGTGCGCTGGATGTCGGCGGCCCGCTGGCATCATTGCCATTCGGCCCCTTGAGCGGAGCTGGTTTCGTCAAAATTTGAGGCGACGCTCGTCACGACGTATTTCAATGGCGTAGCCGTGTCCATGATACCGGCTTGCCATTGCGGATGCACGACCTCTAGTTAACTATGATTAAGGAACAACAAAATGAATAAGTCGATAAAAACCCATGAGGGGAGAGTAGCTCTGGTGACTGGTGCTGCCCAAGGTATCGGCCAGGCAATAGCGCTGGCATTGGCAGAACGCGGGGCGCAGGTGATTGCGACCGACTTGGCTCTTCCGCAAGGAACCGCCAATAGAATCGGCTCCGCAGTGCACGCGCTTCAGCTTGACGTAACGAAAGAAGAGGATTGGCAGGCCGTCGCCGTCAAAGCCCGAGATATGGGCGGTGTCGATATCGTCGTCAACAACGCGGGATATTTTCCAAACCGCATTGTTGATGATTTGGACCTGCAGACGTGGCGAAGAACGATGGCCACGAACCTGGACTCGCACTTCCTGAGCGTGAAATATCTTCTACCGGCTATGAGGCAGAAGAAATGGGGCCGCTTCGTCGGTATATCGTCAAATATTATCGGCTTGGCCGTGCCCGGCATGAGCCACTATATGGCTTCGAAGATGGGGATCATCGGTTTCATGCGAGGCTTGGCGAACGACGTTGCACAAGATGGCATCACCGCAAATTCCGTGTTGCCCGGCCTGACGAATACGCAGGCTACCGCATCCCAACCGGAAGATCAGAAACGAGCCACCTGGGAACAGCAAGCAATCAAACGGCTCGGAGAACCCAAAGATATTGCAGGTGCGATTTTGTTCTTAACAAGCGATGACGCCGCATATGTTACCGGGCAGGCAATTGTCGTGGATGGTGGTTCTTATCGGGTGGGCTAGTCGGTGGTACTTCTGCACAATTCATTGGGAGGTGCGCTCTGACGCATTCACTGATCGGGACCTCGCAATCGGAGCAGGATACCGAAAAACTGTAGATATTAACTCTATAGCAAGGTGCAACTTCCCGTTCCAAACCGCGACCATCGAGGTAGCAATTGCCAACGGCGGCAATAGCAGCCAAGGTATGCAAAGGACATGCTCTCGCCATACATTGATCTGACTGAAGTGTGCGATAATTCTTGATAAACAAGAATCATGTAAAGGAAAAAAAATGGGCAAACACTTGCAAAGTTTATTATGTGCTGGCGTACTAAGTTGCGTCATTGCAGTGCCCGAGGCACAAGCCTTCAATTTGCGTTTTTTGGCAGAAACACCAATAGCTTATCTGAAGCCTAAAGATAAGACTTCCATCACTGCAGCTGTGAACGAGTTGTTGAACAGCAAAAAAGATGACGAAGCACAAAATTGGACCAACGAAGGCCTCGGTAACATTACTCGGGTTCAAGCCGAGTTGACCGCCACCGACACGACCACCGTTGATGATAAGACGTGCCGCAAGCTGCATGTCGCACTACATGCCAAAGGCCAGGATCAGACTTTGTCCATGCAAGTTTGCAAAGTGGGAAGTGGCAGTTGGGTTTTGCAAAAAAAATAAGCCGGGCCGACAGGCTTTCTGAAAGCAAATCGAAGATCTAATGTAAAAAGCCCCTGGATTTGGGGCTTTTGTCTTTTCTGGACCAGCGAAAATATTTCCTCATCATCAATGGGCTGCCTTGCATGGGCATCTATGCGCCATTTTGTGCTATATGAATATCACCTGCGCGTCGCCGGTGAAGTTGAGTATTTTCACGAATCTCGCTTCCATTGTGCCTGCGATTCCAATTTGAAGCCTCAGGAACCAGGACAGCCAGTTCGATCTTGCCAAGGTCCATCTTGATAACACAGTCAGTGCCATTGATTGGCTGCATCGAAATTGCTTCTTGCGCCGGGATAGTCCGCATCATGTGGGAAATGGTCTCCAGGGCCAGTTCCGGCTGGTGCTGCCAGGAATTGGCCGCGAAATTGAGAACGCTGTGAAGAAGCTTGCCTAATGCGTGCTGGCTGATGAAATACGATGTTGCACTGCCATCCATATCCGTCAAGATCATCGTCGCTGCGTCGGCTGGCCCAATCCGCTTGAACTGCACTTCCGCCAAGCTGCCTATACCACTGTCTTTATTCATGGACCTCACCTTGAAATATGCCATGTGGCATTAATTAAATGATGGGCAAATACCTTAGAGGTATGCAGGAAACAGTTACTTGACCAAAACAATCCAGTGTTTGTATGTTAGTACTTATTTCCAGCAATGCTATAAATTTTGTCAACAACAAAGAATTATTGGCTTGCCTTAAATGAGCGTTTAGCCACGAGACTCCCCCTCTGGCCTGCTAAAAATCTTTTCCGATTTAGGCTCATCCCAGTTCTTTCCCTTTTTAGATTCGGGCAAGCATATTCAAGTTCATGCTAGGATGTTCCATCCAGCAGGAGTTCGTAGCCATGACAAATCTGACTGAATTTGACGATGCATATACCCGCAAGGTAAGCGGCGAAACCTTTACCTATACGGCACAGTTCACTTCCGGTGAAAACGTCGCCTGGAGCGCCCGTATTTTCCAGGATGGTATCCTGAAAGGCGAGCCCGGCGGCACCTTGATTGACAATACGGCTGCCGGCGACAACCTCCGGATGTATGTCGTCTCTTATATCGAAACCATCATAGAAAAGGGTTTGGGTATTGAAGAGTAGTGCAAGTTTTGTTTGGATTTTGCGTAGCAAAGCAAGTCCGGAGCCAGGCCTGGTTAGCTGGCATATACTGACTTTCAGGAGGGCGTATGAAAGCAAATAACGTCATCAGCATCGCCGACTACAGAAACAACCGGACTGCCAATACACTGGAGCGGCAACTGGAGCAGCTCAAGGTGAAGGGATATACCGAGCTGGCCTACTCGATAGAGCTGGAAAAGCTCGAGCAGGACATCAATCTGGCGCCTCAATTGCGGGACGAGCCGGCAGCCGGTTTGGCTGCTGTCGGCAGATTGCCGGATAATCCGAAAGACAGCAATACAGCTTGAATATTCCGGCTCAGCGCCTATCCTCACTTAAGATTCTTACAGACGCTTTCACTTTTTGTAAGAACTGTACATTTTTGTCATGGTCTTAATCGAACGGGTGTGCAAACATACACGCTCAAATGCTTGTTCAATTGCTTGGCTTACAAGGAGGCTTTTATGAGTACACCATTCGATGGCAGCAAAGACCAGTTCCGCATAACCCCGCAAAAGAAAGACGACCCGATGGAAGACGCCGACGCAGTCCGCAAGGCTATACGGGATCGTGAACGCCTACTCAATGCTGCAGGCGAACGTCCTTTGCGACTGGGCGAATGGATAGAAGGAAATGTCGACTAACTTGAATAGCCGCTCCTTTGGTCCGACGACTGCGGCGTTTTCCGCAGGCAAGCGGCGCCCCCGCTTACGAATACTCGACAGCAGCCACCTTCGACTGGGTCTGGCCAGATAAAAAAGCCGGCCTGGACCGCACCGTCAATTCGCTGCCATCCGAAAACTTGATCACGAACACTTCCTTGATCGGAGTGACCGAGTTTGCATGCGCCGGATTCACATACACAATACTGCCCTCATAGTCGGGCTCGCCGGAATTGTTCAGCAAATTTTCCCGGGTGAGGGTGGGGAGCAAGCCTGGAATTTCCTGGAAGGCGGTATCCACGGCAACCATGTCGGTGCTGCCCAGCATATGGAGCAGGCTCTTGCCAATTTGTCGCTTGTGGGAAACCTCAACGTACTTGATGTTCTCCGCATTGATGAAAACATCGTGGGTGGACTCAAGAGTCGTGACAGCCTTGAAATTAATGTAAGACATTGTTACCTCCAATATGGTTTATTGCCGTTTGCATTATCCTTTGATGGCTGCTTGTCATTTTTTCATTGACAGCCTTACTCTTAAGCAAGTGCCGCTTAGTACAATATGATGCGACGGCTTATTTATATCCTATGTTTACGTGTACTTATGTGCGCTGATTCACATACATTTTCTGGGCTGCAATATACCTTCCATCATGCCTAAAACTTTGTTATCCGATAGCAGCGAAGTCCGCTCTCTTCACTATAGGGCAGCGCTGGAAAGTTCCATGAAAAAATATCACATCGCCTATCTGTTTAGCGCGCTGGTTTTTTGCGGCCTTGATTATCTGTGGCTGTCGCATATCGCAACGAAGTTTTATAAATCCCAATTGGGCGACTTGCTGGGCACCCCGGATGTAGCTGCCACTGCGGCGTTTTATCTGATCTATATCTTTGGGATCGTCGTATTTGGCGTGCGCCCGGCGATGAAAACCGGCAACGTCATCAAGGCGCTGGTATTCGGGGGCCTGCTTGGCCTTGTTGCCTACGGTACTTATGACCTGAGCAATCTGGCGACGATCAGGGGCTGGTCCAGGCAGCTCACCATGGTGGACATGGGGTGGGGTATGTTTGCCACCTCGATGGCTTCCGTAGCCGGTTTTTTTGGCGCCAGCTGGTTCAAGTGATTCGTCCTTGGCGTATCAATAAATCTATTAGCAGAAATCACGGCTGCTCGTCACCATATTCCCCAGCAGGTGCGACATATCCACCAGGCGCTTGGCAACCAGGTGCCGGACTTCGGCCTCGCATTGCCAGATGCCATATACTCCAAGCAAGCGCGCATTCAATACCTCGCGCCGCTGTTTTTCCAGTAGTGCCGGCCAGATGATCACGTTCACCGGCCCGGTTTCGTCTTCTATCGTGATGAAGATCACTCCCTTGGCCGTACCCGGACGCTGGCGCACCGTGACGATACCGCAGCCGCGGGCGAATTGGCCGTTCTGGAAAGTGTTCAGCATCTCGGCCGGCAGGAAGCGTTTTTCCAGCAGGGCGGGGCGCAGCAGGGCTACCGGATGGCGCTGCAATGTCAGGCCGGTGCTGCGGTAATCGCTGAGGATTTCCTGCGCTTCCGATGGCGCATTCAGGCGCGGCATTTGTTCCGAGATGGTGGTGGGCCGCAATAAATCCTTGTCCGGCACCGCACCGACTGCATTCCACAAGGCCTCGCGCCGGTGACCGGCCAAAGACAGCAGCGCATTGCCGGCAGCCAGCGCCTCCAGTTCCTGCCGGTTCAATTGCGCCCTGCGCGCCAGGTCGGTAACGTCGATAAATGCCCGGATCGTCCTGGTTTTTTCGATACGTTCGGCAGAATCGGAAGACATGCCGCGCAGCAACGACATGCCCAGTCTTACCGCCGGCTGCACGGTGCCGGTAAAAGGATTGACCGTATCATCAAGCTCCAGCGAGGAATCCCAGTTGCTGCACATCACATCAATAGGCAGTACCTTTACATGATGCCGTTTTGCATCCTGCACCAGTTGTGAAGGCGAATAAAATCCCATGGGCTGGGAGTTCAATAAAGAGCACAAGAAGATCGCCGGTTCATGGCATTTGATCCAGCTGCTGATATAGGCCAGCTTGGCAAAGCTGGCCGAATGGCTTTCGGGGAAACCGTAATCGCCAAAACCTTTCATCTGCTCAAAAATGGCCAGTGCAAATGCTTTTTCATATCCATTGCTCTCCATTGCATTCACGATGCGGTCTTTATAGTGCTCCAGGCCGCCTTTCTTTTTCCAGGCGGCCATTGCCCGGCGCAACTCATCCGCTTCTCCAGGCGTAAAATCCGCGGCCAGCATTGCAATCTGCATCACCTGCTCCTGGAAGATCGGTATGCCCAGGGTACGCTCCAGCGCTTCCACCATCGCAGGATTTTCATGTATTTCGACCCGCTCTTTTCCCTGCCGGCGCCTCAAATACGGATGCACCATGCCGCCCTGGATAGGCCCTGGCCTGACGATAGCCACCTGTATCACCAAGTCATAGAATACCCTGGGGCGCAAGCGTGGCAGCATGCTCATCTGCGCCCGGGATTCAATCTGGAACACGCCTATCGTGTCGGCCTTGCAGATCATGTCGTAAGTCACAGAGTCTTCGCGCGGTATTTCCTCCAGTTTGTCGGGTTTGCCCGGAAACCGGGACATCATGTCCAATGCACGCCTCAGTGCCGACAGCATGCCCAGCGCCAGTACATCGACCTTCAGCAATTTCAGTGACTCCAGATCGTCTTTGTCCCATTCAATCACATAGCGATTCTCCATCGCTGCATTTTCTATCGGTACCAGACGCGACAACTTGTGCCGGGAAATCACGAAGCCGCCGCTATGCTGCGACAGATGGCGAGGAAAACGCACCAGTTGCGTCACCAGGCCGGCCCATAGCTGGGCGACCGGAGAATTGGGGTCCAGGCCGCTTTCGGCAAAGCGTTCCAGCAAATCGTTTTTACTGTCGAACCAGCGCTGCGATTTGGCCACCGCATCGACTATCGCCAGGTCGACGCCCAGCGCCTTGCCGACTTCGCGCAAGGCGCCGCGCGGCCGGTAGGTATGCACGGCGGCCGCCAGCGCAGCCCGGTCGCGACCGTATTTTTCATAGATATAGGCAATGACCTCATCCCGCCGCTGATGCTCAAAATCGACGTCGATATCCGGCGGCTCGCCACGCTCCTTGGACAGGAAGCGGGCAAACAGCAAGGTGCTGCTGTTTGGGTCCACCTCAGTCACCCCAAGGCAATAGCAAACGACCGAGTTGGCCGCCGAACCGCGGCCCTGGCAGAGTATCTTCTTTGAACGTGCAAATTTGATCAGGTCATAGACCGTCAGGAAGAAAGCTTCATACGCAAGATCATTGATCAGCGTCAGTTCCTGCTCTATGCGAGCAAGAATCTTGGCGCCTGGCCCCTCGGGAAACCGCCATAGCACGCCTTTCTCCACCTCCTGCCGCAGATACCTGGCCGGCGTATATCCCGGCGGTATCAGCTCATCCGGATACTCGTAGCGCAGTTCATCCAGCGAGAAATCGCATTTCCCTGCGATTTTTATGGTTTCCGCCAATGCCTGTGCCGGATAGATATTGGCCAGCCGCACCCGCGAACGCAGATGCTGTTCTGCATTCGGCGCCAGTTCATAGCCGCATTCGGCAATCGGCTTGCCCAGCCTGATCGCGCTCAGTGTATCCTGCAGAGGCTTGCGCGAACGCTTGTGCATGCAGACATGGCCGATGGCGACCACCGGCAAATGATAGTGCGCTGCGACTGCCTGTATCCTGTCCCTGTGCATGCCGTCCATGGTCTGGTACAGCAAGCTCAGGCCTATCCAGGCGCGTTTTTCCCCAAATGTCGCTGCTGTCCATGCCGCTTGGGCGACCAGGGTGTCCAGCGGCACCGCATATTCCGGCACCAGGATCAGCAAGCAATTGGGCAAGCCGCGCAGGTGCTCATAACCGGCCGGCGGCGCCGCCAGGTCGTCGGGCATCAAGGAGTAGCTGCCTTTGGGCTCACGTGAACGCGCCAGCGTGATCAGTTCGGACAGATTGCCATAGCCCTCGCGATCTTGTGCAAGCGCAATCAGCGTCAGTGCAGGGCTGTCGGCGGCATCGGGATTGGCCAGCCTGAAATAGCTGCCGATCAGTAATTTGAATTTGGGGTCTGCACCTGCCTGTTCGTCTGCCGGCTTGTCTGCTGCGATATGTTTTTTTGCCGCCACATGGGCGCGCACCACGCCGGCCAGCGAACACTCATCGGTGACCGCCAATGCGGAATAACCCAGCTCCACGGCACGGTCCACCAGCTCTTCTGCATGCGATGCGCCTTGCAGGAAAGTAAAATTCGACAGGCAAAACAGCTCGGCATAATCCGGCAGGACGGGAGATGGAAAAGGGATGGTCGATGTCGTCATCCGAACACTCCCTGCGCATACCAGATACTGTGCGCATCTTCCAGCCTGCCTATGCGCTCTTTATAGATCCAGTAATGCACATGGTCTTCGCCCTCGGCGATGTAATAGTCGCGGGTGACCAACTGCCCGTTCCACCAGCCGGCCTCTATCCTTTCAGCGGGCGACACCAGCTTCAGCGGCGAGTTGTAATAAGGACGATGGTCGCGCAAGGTCAGCGCAACCGGCCTGGCAAACAGCCATGCCGGCCGCACCAGCTTGTCCGGCAAGGCGGCCGGTTTGATTTTTTGCAGTACGGAGGCCCAGCCATTCGCGACTTCGGGCCTGTGGTCGGCCTGCGGCGCCGGCTGCAATACATTGTCTGCACCCAGCCTGGCTACCAACAGTTCCACCAGACGGTGATGGTCTTCCGGCGACCCGCCCGGTTCGGGGAACAGCGAATCGCTGGGGGCTTCCATTGCCTCGACCTGGCTGGCATCCAGGCTGACGGCGATGACGGGCGCAGCCAGATCCAGATGCGCCAGCCGTTCTTTCAGCAGGCGCAGCAAATGCTCTTCGCGCCAGGTCGCTTCCGCCAGTGCAATCTGCAATTCAGTAGGCGGGATCGCCTGGCGCCCCCGTTCATGTTCCAGATGCAGGGTGATCCGGGTGACCGCCAGTTGCCTGGCCGTCAGCCAGCCCGCCAGTTGCACCAGCAGGCTGCGGGCAAATAGCAGGATGTGCTCCGCATGGTCCATGCGGTCCGGCAGTTCCACCCTGGCACGGAAACCCGGCGGCGCCACGATCCAGTTGAATAATTCACTTCCTTCGCCATACGCGCAATCCAGCGACTGAAGCAATTCCTTGCCGCAACGGCGCTGCAAGCCCGGACGCGGCAGGCCGCGCAATTCGCCCAGGCGCCGGCAGGCCACGCCATGCAGCCAGCCCAGCCAGGGTGAGGCCGCCGGTAAAAGGGCCAGCGGCAAGCGGTCCAGGATGGGAACCAGGCTCTTCATCGACAGGCTGCGCCTGCGGCCCCGGCGCTTGCCCAGTGCCGCATTATGCGCCAGCAGCCAGGCGCCCCTGGCCGTAACGGCGCAGCCCATTTGCACGCTTACACCCAGCGCCTGCATCGTGTCGCGGATACGCCGGCAGATGGCACGCACGCCGCCGAACAGGCGCAGGCTGGCGCCGACGTCGATCAGCATGCTGGCGTCTTCGCCCTCAGTGACCAGCGGCGAATACTGCAGCAAGGCCATGGCCGCCTGCTGTAGCGCGTCTTGTTCGCGTACCGGCTCACGCGTATGGAATACTGCTTCCGGCAACAGCATTTGCACGCCGCCGCGCCGCATACCCGTTTCCACACCGGCCTCGCGCGCAAGCGCAGACATCGCCGAGACGCGATTCTGCTCCAGCACGACCATGCCCTGGTCACTCAGCCAGTGCGGGCGAAATACTTCCAGCTGGAGTAAAGGCAGGTATAAGGCTATCCATAAGCGCATGATCGGAAAACCGCAGAAGAGGGGACAGGGAAAGAAATAGCGGAACATCGCGTGACGCCCCGCGCCGTTTGGTAAAGCTGATTTGCAGCCCTTGATGAACAGGCTGCAGGCTCAGGCGCAGTGCAGCCGGCGACGGCTGGTCGGCGCAGGCCAAGGGCCTTACCATGAAAAACAGCATGTCGTTGCTTTGCGCCGCCAGGTGCAGGCGGCGCAAAGATTCGTTGCGGATGTGGTTTTGCCATAGTAATAATGCGCCGCAACTGCCGGTGCGCAGGATTTGTTCGCTAGCCCACAGTGCATCGCCGGGCTTCTTGCTGCGTATCCACATGAATTGTGCGGGGGACAGGCCGAAACCGGACAAGGCCAGGCTTTGCGGCTGGTGCGGCGGCTGCACCAGCGCGATACGGCGCCCAGCCAGCTTGTTCAGAGCAAGGCGCAGCAGGCTCAATTCGGCGCTGCCGTTTTGCTGTATCAGTAACTCTATCAGCACGCCGGCAGGCCAGCCGCCGCCCGGCAACTCCCGGTCCAGCGACGCATGACCGCTGCCCACGCAGACCGTGGAGCTGCGCGCGAGCTGTGAAGCTCGCCATAGCGACGGATGAATAGCCTCGACTGAGGTAATGGCTTGTGCTTGCATGTTGGATAGATTAAATACTGTATTTATATACAGTATATTCTCTTATCCATAGAATTTCCATGCCTGTCATTTTAATAATAATTGATGCTTTATGGCAAATTATTCTTTATTAAAATTTTATTTTTATTCGCATAAAATACATTAGATAACTTCCATAACCATTTGAAATTAATTAATTTTATTAAAATTAAATTAGCTGATGTAAATTCTCGATGTTGCCTTACATTAAAAACTGCTTGGCAGTCGCTCGATCATCAGGCATCCGCTGCAGCTTTACAAAACTTTACCTGGCATACATGCTGTAGAAACCCCGGGCCACTACAGTGACACCATGCAAGCGAACTCCTCGCTGTGCAATAGTTGAGAGGATACAGTCATGAACGAGCAACATAATGTAAGCAGCAAGCCCGGTGCAAAGCCTTCGCGCCCGCGCCGACGCTGGATCATCGCAGCGGCGATTGCTGCTGCGGCCGGCGTGCTTTCCATCACCGGCATCAGTTATGCCACAGAAGAAATGGGCATGGATATGCCGCACCATCATCGCGGCTGGCATCACGATATGACGCCGGAAGCCATGTCCAAGCATGTCGATGCGATGGTCAACCACATCCTGGCCGACGGCACCCCGGAACAAAAAACCAAAGTGGCCGACATCGCCAAGGCGGCTTTCAAGGACCTGCAACCCCTGAAAGAGCAACATCATGCGGCCCATCAGCAAGCCGTCAAATTGCTGACCCAGCCGACGATAGACCGCGCAGCGCTGGAACAGGTCCGTGCCGATGAAATGCGCCTGGCCGACCAGGTATCCAGGCGTATCACGCAAGCGGTTGCCGATGCCGCCGAAGTGCTGACGCCGGCGCAACGCATCAAACTGGCCGAGCACATCAAGAAAAGGATGGGATGATTTTGCTGCTGCAGGCAGGGCTGGCTATTGTAGACTGCTAGCTTAGCCCTGTTCGCAGCATTCCGGCCATCCCCGGCCGCCTCTTCATATTGATGACATCCATGGCTCAACGCTTATTAATGATAGAAGACGACCAGCGCCTGGCGGGCATGGTCGTCACTTACCTTGGACAAAACGGCTTCGACGTGCAGCATGCGGCGACGGCGCGCGAAGGCATGGACAAATTGCGGGAAGGCCCGGCTTCGGCGCCGTTCTCCATCATATTGCTGGACCTGATGCTGCCGGATGCGGACGGCCTGGATGTCTGCCGGCAAATCCGCGCGCAATCCAGCGCCATTGCCAATACCCCCATCATCATGCTGACCGCCAGGGGAGAACCGATGGACAAGGTGGTCGGCCTGGAACTGGGCGCCGATGATTATCTGGCCAAGCCGTTTGAGCCGCGCGAGTTGCTGGCCCGCCTGCGCGCCTTACTGCGCCGGCAGCAGGCTACCGCGATCGCCTCCAGCTCTGCCGCACGCGTGTTGCGCTTCGGCCGACTGGAACTCGGCCTGGATGCCCGCACCGTCAAACTGGATGGACAGGAACGCATGGTCACCGCCTACCAGTTCAACCTGCTGGCCGCAATGGCGGAGCGGGCAGGGCATGTATTGTCGCGCGAGCAGTTACTGGATGCATTGAAGGGAGAGGCACTGGACGCCTTCGACCGCTCCATCGACGTACATATAGGACGCCTGCGCACCGTGATAGAAGACGACCCCAAACAACCGAAGCGCATCATCACAGTACGCGGCGCAGGTTACGTATTCGCCAAAGTACAGGACGCCTGATGAAAAAACCTTGGGCGGAGCGCCTGTACGTCCGCATCTACCTTGCCATGCTGGCCAGCCTGGCGCTGACCGCCCTATTGTTCGGCTTGGTGCACATGCGCCCGGATCCGGACCAATTTGCGTCCGGCCTGGAAACCTTTGCCGAAATCACTTCGGAGATATTGCCGCCGGCGACCGCGCCGCAAGAGGTGCAACAAGCCGCGTTGAACCGCTGGCGGGCCCGGGTGCACGCCCATCTTGCGCTGTATGCCGCCGACGGCAGCATGATCGCCGCGGTAGGCCGCTCCTTGCCGCCGTGGCAGGGAGGGCAGACCGCCAGCGGCTGGATGCCCGGCTATCCGAATGTTTTCGCATTGAAGCTGCCCGACCAGCGCTGGTTGCTGGCCCAGCGCATCAAGCCTCCGCACCGGCCGCCGCTAGGGATGATCGCCCTGATGGCCCTGATCGCGCTGATCATGGCTATAGGCTCTTATCCGGTTGTACGCCGGCTGACCCGGCGGCTGGAACGCTTGCAAGGCAGCGTCGACGCCTGGGGTAGCGGCCAGTTATCCACCCGGGTTGCGGTGGAGGGCAACGATGAAGTGGCGCGCCTGGCCGTCAGTTTCAACCAGTCTGCCGCCCGGATCGAAGCCTTGCTGCACGCGCAGAAATCGCTGCTGGCCAACGCTTCGCACGAACTGCGCTCGCCGCTGGCGCGCATCAAGCTGGCGGTGGAGTTGATGCAAGGCCAGCCCAAGGACGCAATGCAACAGGAGCTGAACCGCAATATCGCCGAGCTGGACCAGTTGATCGACGAAATCCTGCTGACCAGCCGGCTGGATGCGGTGCAAGACAGCCAGGATAACCGTGAACAGCTGGACCTGACCGCGATGCTGGCCGAGGAGTGCGCCAGGGTCGGCGCCCAACTGGATGCCGAGCTGGTTACAGTCAGGGCAGACGCCAAACTGATCCGGCGCATGCTGCGCAACCTGCTGGAAAACGCCAGGCGCTACGGCAGCGACACTAAAATTGACGTATCCCTGGGGAAGTCGCCAAACACCCTGCTGCAGCTGGATATTTGCGATCGCGGCCCCGGTGTGCCTGAAGCAGAAAGGGAGCGTATCTTTGAGCCATTTTACCGCTTGCCCGGGGCCCGCGAGAGCGATGGCGGAGTCGGCCTGGGGCTGAGCCTGGTGCGTCAGATCGCCGTCAGGCATGGCGGCAGCGTGCAATGCCTGGCACGGGAAGGCGGCGGCAGCTGCTTCCGGGTCAGGCTACCGACGGGCATGCAGGCCTAGGGCCTGTTTCATAAGGAGTTTTTGTCATATCCTTAGTCGATAATTTCATTTTTCATTCAATTAGCGTCGGCATACACTGAGTGCACAACTAGTGCCAACAACCTGAGCCGGATGAAAATCACATGGATACCCTGGATTGCATTACCGCCGTATTAAGCGTTTTCGCCGCCATCGCGTCCCTGGTTCATCCTATCGGCAAGGGGCGCAATGATGATAAATAAGCGGGAATAAATTGCCCGGGGATTTCCTGCCTGGCAGCATTGTGGTGAGCCAAAAAGCGACAAACACAAAATACTGATTGCATATACAGTGTTTTATGTTAAAGTACGATTCATGGACTGAAACGGGAAGAAACCCGGCAGCCAGTCACATACATTCTGTACTTATTCGCTACTCAATAGTGGTATTCCACAGACGGGAAATTATCATGGCACAACTTAATAGTTCTTTCGAATCAGGATTCAGCCTGCAATGTGCGCCGACATCATTCCTGATGCGTTTCGGCCGTCGCGAATTGTTCGTTTGCCGGGATTTCCGTCAACGCTATTATCGCGTCAACCCTCTGCTTGACTGCTCTACCGGCATACAGGCGGGGCATCTGGAAGTGCTGTTGTTCCGTAAATGGCTGGTGATACTGTCCAGGGCACGCTAAACATTCATTGCTGAAACTGCCTCAGCCGACAGCCATGCTCTTTCCTGGCGGCGCTCATGTAATTCTTCCGGCAAATCAATATTTGCTGCAACTGAAATGAATTTAAATTTTGCGAATTTTCCTGTCTTGACAACGGAACGGCTGGTATTGAGGCAACTCGCGCACCAGGATGCGGCGCAAATACATCAGCTGCGATCCGATCCTGCGGTGAATACCTATATCGGCAGGGTTCTATCGACAGGCGTGGAAGACGCGGCGGCCTTCATAAAAAAAATCAACGACTCAATACTACGCAATGAAAGCATGTACTGGGCCATCAGCTTGCAGGAAGATCCCGGCCTGATTGGAACAATTTGCTACTGGAACTTTGATGCGGCGAATGAGGCAATAGAGATAGGGTATGAGATGCTCCCGGCATTTCAGGGCAGTGGCCTGATGAAAGAAGCGATAATCAGGGTCATCGGTTACGGTTTTGAAGAGATGAAGGTAAAAATCATTACCGCTTTTCCGTCGGCAGATAATGATCGTTCGATAGCGCTGTTAATCAATACCGGGTTCAAAGCCGACGGCAAATCCTATGTCAATACCCACGGCAATGTAGAGAACATGGCGACATATACATTAACTCGCCCGGCAACTGCCGCAATGCCAGACTAGCCTCTACAAAATCCTCATATGTATCTGGCAGCATCTGCCTCGGCCGCTAGCGATGCCTGCGCCCAAAGCTGGGATCCCGCAAGGGATCGGGGCCGTTCTCCAGTTTGCGCACGATACCGCCCTTGTCAAAATAGACCGACATAAAAGAATCCCAGGCGCCGCTTTCCTTAAAGCCATAGGACCAGGCTTCCAGCTCAGTACGCGGATAATAATCTTTTTCATGCGGCTGGCCGACGATGCGCAATACGGCCGCCTTATCGGCCTCGCCGACTTTGATCTCGGCAAATTTTTGCACAGTCAATACCTGCTCGTAAGAAACCAACTTGCCGTCAGCGCCTATACGGGCCATATGGGTAGCCTGGGTCATGCGTCCGCGCGAATACTCCAGCAAGTGCTGGTCGCCATCCTGGTACACATTGGTAGGAGTACCGAGTTCGGCCCTGACCTGATCCTCGGGTTCTCCCGGATGGATCGTCCCGACGCCCCAACTGGCGCATGAAGACAGGCTCACTGCCAGAGCGGCGCCAAACAGGCCCGTAGCCATGACATGAAAATAGCGCTTCATCATCTTCTCCAGGAGGAAATGCCGGATCAAAAGATATCCGGCTTCCATTATCGTCCTTTTGTTATTCCATCGCAGAAGAGGGGCCAAGCGCGACGGATCCGGCAAAACCCGGCGGCAGTCCCAACATCCTCAGCGGCGCTTGCGCCAGCAGATGCTCTAGCTCCCGGTTCCATTCAGTGATTGCAGCACCACGGCATTTCAACCTGGCTTCGAGAGCCGTCCACGCCTGTGCAAAATGGCCGGCCTGCTGGCCTGGCGGTTGGCGGCCGATTTCAGTACAGGCTTCTGCCCCCAGATAAAGCAGGGCAACCGGTGTCCAATCAAGCGCCGCATCAATCCTCATCAGGTCTACGCCCACGGCCCCGCCGTCACGGATGGCTGCCAGCGACAGGCCCGGCTCATGGCTCAGCGATAATCCTATGCGATGACCTGGAATATCGACACGCAGCGGCTGGCCGGGCACGGAATGCAACTGCAGCCGCTCCGGCGAACAAGCATAGGCAACAGCCAGCATCTCCGTCACCGCCTGCCGTATTTTTTGCCGGGCTATATCGCGTGCCTCAAAGACGCCGCTGGAAACAGAGATAACGGCCAGGCCTTGCTCTTTCAGGCTGGCGACTGCAGCTTGCTGCGCTGCTGGCCATGCATGGACAGCGAATAGGCCGTTGTCCGTCATCGTGGTCTATTTCGTTGCCGCTGCAGGACAGCCCCGCCAGCTCGATCCGGCCGGTATGTATTCACCCTTCATCACCAGCGTCAACGGCCCCAGGCGGGAATTGTCGGCGACCACCGCGCTATACAGCACGGAGCTGCGGGCTCCCATATACACTTTGCTGCCGATACTGACATGGTCGATTTTCATGACCCGGTCTTCAAACAAATGGGTTTGCGGGCAAGCCAGCGCATTGATCTCGCTGTAGGCGCCGATACTGACGCAATCAAATTCGGTGATGTCGGTAGTATCCATATACACGCCGCGCCCGATGCGAGAGCCCAGTAAATTGAAGGCCAACGGCAGCCATGGCGTTCCGCGCAGATAGCGCATGAAATTCGGCACCGCAATCCCCTCGTACAAATTGGTGATGCCTTCGGACAACCAGACGAAGGGCGTCCACATCGGCATGCTGCTCTTCTTGTAACGGCCGATGAACAGCCATTTCAACACCATCACGAAGCAAAAGCTGCCGACGCCGTACAGCAAGCCGGCAACCACCAGGTAATAGATCACTTCAGCCCAGCGGTCTTCGCCGGCAATCGGCATCAAGTTGAGCACGATGGTGTAGCCAACCGCGATCACCATCGCATGCGGCGCGACAATACGGTAGGCCTCGATCAGTCCACGCCCCAGGCGGCGGAATGGAGAGGGGTGGAAGGTCAGGTTTTCCGGGAAGCCGGTGACTTCTTCACGCGCCGGCAGATGGATGGGCGGCGAGCCGAGCCAGGTATCGCCGTCACGCATCTGGGAATTCTCCGGTGCGCTGGAATGCACGCCTATCAACACATTTTCCGGGACGGTAGTGCCGTCCGGTATGTAGGCGCCGTTGCCGATAAAGCTGCGCCGCGAAATTACGGTCGGCTGCATCGTCATCCAGCCGCCGTCTATCTGTTCGTCGCCGAGCAATACTGCGTCAGCGATAAAGGTATCGTCGCCCAGGGTCAGCATGTCCGGCACTACGCCCAATGCAGTCGATATTTCGGCGCCGCGGCCGACTTTGGCGCCCAGCAGCCGGTACCAGAAAGGCGCGTACACGGTCGCATACACGCCGTGCAGCACGTTCAGGCTGGATTCCTGGATCTGGTTGACCAGCCACTTGCCGCAATAGGTATTGCTGTGCACCTTATAGCTGCCGGCCTTCAGCTTGGGCAAGATGCTCCAGCGTATGCCGGCCGACAGCAATGCGGTGCAAACGATCAGCACCGCGGTGGCAGGGAAGGCCAGGATGAAATATTTGAGCAGCTGGAATGAGATATTGCTGCTCGCCATCCAGGGGAAGCGGTCAATATTGTCAAACCAGTCTATCAATATAAAGCTGGGGAATACCGGCATGAAAAACAGGGCGGTGATCAGGAAGGCGCCAAAAACAAAGAAAACGGCCTCACAGGCAGAACGCAAATGGCTGACCGCCGGACGTGGCGGATAAGCAGCGGCATCATAAGGACCGACATCGCGCGCCGGCGAGCCGCGCCAGATTCGCCCGGCTGGCAGGGTCTGGCCTTCGCTCAATGCGGATTGCCCCTCCAGATGGCCGCCATCGCCTATCGAGACATCGCCTTCCAGCACTGAATAAGAGCCGACATAGGCTTCGCGCCCTAAAGTGATCCTGCCCAAGATCAATTCGCCGCGTTCGACGCGCGCATTTTCAAAATTGCTGGCATTGCCTACGCTGACGCCGTCGCCTATGGTCAGCAAATCGGCGGCGCGCAGCGTCATGGAGCCGACGATCACGTCATTGCCTATCCTTGCCCCCAGCGCCCGCAACCACCATGCATACAGCGACGAGCCGCTCAGCATATAGGTAGGCGCCGCTTCCACCAGCCTGTCCACGAACCACCAGCGGAAATAGGTCAGCCCCCACAGCGGATAACGCCCCGGTTTCAAACGGCCGACTATCAGCCATTTGCATACAATGGCGATACCGAATTCCAGTATCGTCAGCAGCAAAAACACGCCGACAGACAACAGCGAGGCCCTGGTAATGGAATCTTCCGGGTCGCCGGTAAAGAAGTGGTAGGCGAAGAACGGCGCCAGCCACTGCACCATGCGCATCGCTACCAGCCACGGAATCACGAAAGCCTGGGCAGCGCCGCAGACCCAGCGCTTCACGCCGGGCGGCGGCGTCCAGTCCACACTGATATCGGCAGACTCGACTTGCGTCTCCATCAGCACTTCGGCAATGCGGCCTACACTGCGGCTTGCATAGATATCACCGATCTTGAAGTAGGCAAAACGCGCATCCGTCCTCAATGAAGACACCAGGCGCGCAGCAAACAGCGAGTGCCCGCCAAGGTCGGCAAAAAAATCGGCACTCCTGAGTATGGCTTGCCCCGGAAACAGCTTGGCCAGTGCAGCAAACAGAACCTGCTCCGCCGGCGTCTCCGGCACATCCGATTCCACAGACTCCGCAGACACGGCGAGTGGCCTGTCCTTTAATACTTTGCGGTCTATCTTGCCGGAAGTCAGGCGTGGCATTTCTTCCAGGCTCTCGTAACGGGCCGGCACCATATAAGGCGGCAGGGATGCGGCCAGCGTTGCGCGCAGCCTGGCAGCGGAAATGCCGGCCCCGGCGTCAGGCACGATAAAAGCGATCAGCTGGTCTATGCCTTGTTCCTGGCGCAGTATCACTGCGACGGTGCCGACACCCGGCTGTTTGGCCAGCACCGCCTCTATCTCGCCCAGCTCAACCCGGAATCCGCGTATCTTCACCTGGTCATCGGCGCGCCCCAGGCATAAAACCTGCCCCTGTTCATCGATGCGCGCCAGGTCGCCGGTGCGGTATAGCCGCCGGTCGGTGTCTTGTCCGCTCCAGGGATTGGCCAGGAATTTCTCTGCCGTCAGATCCGGGCGCCCCAGGTAGCCTGCCGCGATGCCGGGGCCTATGATGCACAGTTCGCCAATCTCGCCGCGCGGCAGCAAGCGCAGTCCGTTTTCCGCCGCGGCATCGATCACCAGCAAACCGTAGTTCGGCAAAGGCGTGCCTATGGTAACCGGTTGATTCGCCTGCAATTCCGCCAGGCTGGCCGATACCGTCGCTTCGGTCGGGCCGTAGGTATTGAATATCTGCCGATTGGCACGCGCCCAGCGCGCAACCAGCGCCTCGGGGCACATTTCGCCGCCGAGATTGATGATGCGCAAGCTGGGAACATCCTGGTTAAATAGCGCCAGCAATGTAGGCACAGCGTGCAGTACGCTGATCTTTTGTTCCGCCAGTGCGCGCGGCAGGGCATCCGGGTCCACCGCCACCTCTTTCGGCGCTATCCATAGGGTCGCGCCGACCAGGTAACTGATCCAGATTTCCTCGAAAGACATGTCAAAAGCGACCGAAAATCCCTGATAGACCCGATCTGAGGCCCGCACCCCGAGCACCGCATTTTCGCTGCGCAGGAAATGGCAGATGCTGCCTTGCGTGATGGCGATGCCTTTGGGCTTGCCGGTGGAGCCTGAGGTATAGATCACATAGGCCGGATCGTCCGGCGACACATCCTGGCGCCGTCGTACAGGCTGGCCAGATGAAGGGGGCGAGACCAGGTCTTCCGCATTCCATACCCTGGCCGCCAGTATTACCGTTTGCGGAGTAAACAGCTCACAACTCAGGATGCCATACGCCTGCGCATCTTCCAGGCAAACGGCGACGCGGTCCACCGGCGTATCCGCATCGAACGGCAGCCAGGCAGCGCCGGCTTTGGCGATGCCGGCCTGCATGACCAGCAAGTCTATCCCGCGCGGCAGCCACAAGCCCAGGATATGCCCGGGCCGTACGCCGGCTTCGATCAGATGGGAAGCAACCTGGTCGGCGCGCTGGTTAAGCTGTTGATAGCTGAGCTGATTTTCACCAAAGATGAGGGCGATGCCGTCCGGCGCCCGAACAGCGCTTGCTTCAAGCAGGTCGGCCAGGACTTCATTTTTGATGAGATCGGGCCGATATGGCCCGTACAGGATATTCGGGTGGATAGCGGGGTTGATGCCAGCCTTGATAGTGTCATTCCCGGCGTCATTCCCGGTGCCGTTATGGGCGTTGCTCTGATCTTCTGTGGACCACGTGTAGCTCATAAAACTGGGGGCTGCGAAAAATCACTAATGGTAGCACCCGGCGCCAGGGATAGGCAGCAATTCTTTGTTATTTTGTAGTATCTGGAAACAATAAAGGACAAAAATAAAGGGGATAAGCGAATCTCTCGCTTATCCCCCGCTGGAAACATTTGAGCCAGTGACTAAAACACGCTCTCGGCAATATTTTGCTGCTCTATCACTGCACGCAGCGTATTGTGGGCGGGACGTTGTTCCGGCTTGCCCGCGAAGGTGCATTCGCCCAGTCCGTTCAGCAATTCTGCATCGCGTCCGCTGAACAATGGGCAGCGCGGGAACAGCTCGGCCACCCAGTCGACAAAGGCGCGCACCTTCGGCGACAAATGGCGATTGGCCAGATATACGACAGAAATAGGCATCGGGGCAGGGGTCCACTGCGGCAAGACTTCGCGCAAGGCGCCGGATTGCAGGTGCGGCATCAGCATGAAGCGAGGTGCCTGGATCAGGCCGAAGCCTTTCAGCGCGCAGGCAATATACGCTTCGGAATCATTGACCGAAATTTTGCCGTTGACCTTGACCTCGAGAGTCTCGCCATCGACGATAAAATCCCAGTCCAGGTTGCGCCCCGTACGGCTGGAGAAATAATGCACCACCTGGTGATTTTGCAAATCCTCTATCGTCTGCGGCTCTCCATGCTGGTCCATGTACAAGGGCGCAGCACAGGTAATGCTCTGGAAGGTACCGATACGCCGCGCCACCATGCTCGAATCCTGCAATTCGCCTACCCGTATCACGCAGTCTACCGCTTCCTGCACCATATCCACCATGCGGTCGCCCATGCCCATGACCAGTTCAATATCCGGATAGCGTTCATAAAACTCGCAAATTTGCGGCAGCAGTATCAACCTGCCTATGGAAGCCGGCACATCTATACGCAGGCGTCCCTTGGGGCCGCGCGCCACGTTCTGGAAAGAGGACTCCGTCTCGTCGATGTCCGCCAGGATGCGCACGCAGCGTTCATAGTAGGCGGCGCCGTCCGGCGTCAGGCTCAAGCGGCGCGTGGTGCGGTTCAGCAAGCGTACTTGCAGCAGGCTCTCCAGATTCTGGATAGTCGTGGTGACCGTAGTGCGCGGCAAGCCCAGGCTATCAGCAGCCCGGGTAAAACTGTTCGAATCCACCACCCGGGTGAATACCTGCATTGCTTGAAAGCGATCCATCGCTGACTCCTCCCGAAAACACTAGCCGACTTTGCGAACACTTTGGGCGCCCGCGTATTTTTTACATGTCCGAAGTATAAATGGCTTTTGGCGCTGGATTAGTCGTCCTGGCCGAATAGTCTTGTTCAATTATAGAGGTTTATCCAGAAACGTGTCGGACCTACCATTCGTTCCATTCTCAAATCAATGGAGCGGAATATCCGCGACGACATGATAGACGCAACATCCCTTACTCAAAAATCAAGAAAAAAGACAGTCAAGACGGCCGAACTGCCTTTGCTGATCGACAACTTCATGATTCCCGGTCCCGTTGGTTCAATCCCGGTAAGACTATACCGGCCGCAAGGCAACGCGGTATTGCCGATGGTCTTGTATTTTCACGGCGGCGGCTTCATTAGCGGCTCGCTGGACGATGCTGACGTCCCGGCACAATTTATTGCGAGAAACAGTAATACACTGGTTTTGTCTATCGGCTATGCGCTGGCGCCGGCCAAACCTTTCCCTGCGGCACCGGAAGACGCTTATGCCGCGATGGTCTGGGTCGCCAAGAATGCGGCGGCAATCAATGCCGATGCCAGCCGGCTGGCAGTGGCCGGCGACGACGCTGGCGGCAACCTGGCAACCTGTCTGACCCTGATCGCGCGGGACCGTAATGCGACGCCTATCCTGGCCCAGGCCCTGATCGGCCCCATGCTGGACCCCAGCATGACCCGGCTGGGTGATGCAAAACGCCTGGATTCCGACCTGACCCCGCAAGAGTGCGCCAATTGCTACCGCCAATATCTGCCGATGTCGCTGCAGCGCCTGCATCCGTATGCGGCCCCGCTGGAATCGCGCCGGCTCGGTGGCCTGCCGCCAGCCTTTATTGCGACTGCGGAGCACGACGTGTTGCATATAGAAGCCGAAAAATACGCAGCGGCACTGATCACTGTAGGCGTACCTACCCAGGTTGCCCGCTTTGCCGGCGTCAAGCACGCGTCCCTGCGTGAGCATTCGCCGGCCCTAAATGAAATTGCCGAATTCCTGCGCCGCCGACTGACGGCGGGATCGGAATTGAAGCAGCCTGTTTCGGAAGCAACCAGCGAGAGCCATCATGCCTAATGCCCCAACTGGATTCAAAAGCAACAATCAGAGTTTATTAAACCAGGGGAACGATCAGCATGCATCTATCTCCAGGCCAGCACGGATATCCATCATGAACAGTAACAAAATTGCCGGCCTCATGTGCAGGCCGGCGGCAAAACAAGGCTTATACCAAATCGATTTTGAACCCACCCGATTTTGAACCCACCATCAATGAGGAACATCATGTCTAATTCTCCAATTACACGCAGCCGCCTATCCATCGCCGTCAGCGCCGTCATCGTTCTCTTGATCGCGGGGGCAGGCATAGCCGGAGCAATCCGCGTCCACGCCGGCACTCCGGAAGCCAAGGGCGCTCCGCCTGCAACTACCGTTGACGTGGCCGAAGTCGTCAGCCGCAAAATCGTCGACTGGCAAAGCTATTCCGGCAAACTGGAAGCGGTCGACCGGGTGGAAATCCGCCCCTTGGTCGGCGGCACCCTGACCGCGGTTCACTTCAAGGACGGCAGCCTGGTCAAGAAGGGTGACCTGCTGTTTACCATCGACCCGCGCCCTTATGCAGCCGAGGTTGCCAGGGTGCAGGCGCAACTGGCGGCGGCAGAAGCCCGCGCCGCCTATACCGCATCCGATGTCGCCCGCGGCGAACGCCTTCTGGCCGACAATGCAATCGCCCGCCGCGATTATGAAGAAAAGCAAAACGCATCGCGCGAAGCCGCGGCGAATGTGCTCGCAGCCCAGGCCGCCCTGAAGGCTGCCAGGCTGAACCTGGAATATACGCAGATCACCGCGCCGGTTGCCGGCCGCATCTCCCGCGCAGAAGTCACGGTAGGCAATGTGATCGCTGTCGGGACCAGCTCGCCCCCGCTCAGCACACTGGTATCGGTGTCGCAAGTGTATGCATCGTTCGACGTGGATGAGCAAAGCTTCCTGAAATACGTAAATCCAGCCCAGGCAAAAAATGCGCAGGTACCGGTCTTCCTCGGCCTGGCCAACGAAGACGGTTATTCCCGCCAAGGCAAGGTCAGCTCGATAGACAACCGCATCGACACTTCATCGGGAACGATACGTGTGCGCGCCGTATTCGACAACCAGGACGGCTTGTTGCTGCCCGGCTTGTATGCCCGCATCCGCCTGGGCGGCGGTGCTCCGCATGAAGCCCTGCTGATCGATGAAAAAGCGATAGGCACAGATCAAAGCAAGCGCTTCGTATTGGCCGTGGACAAGGAAAATCACACTGCCTACCGTGAAGTACGCCTGGGCGCCAAACAGGACGATCTGCTGATTGTGGAAGGAGGCCTGAAGGCCGGCGAACGCATCGTGGTGAATGGCCTGCAACGCACCCGTCCCGGCGACACGATCACTCCCAACATGGTCCCGATGAGCAAGGTGGCAGTTGCCCCCAGTGCCGGCCCGACAACCAGCAAGACCGTTGCAGCCGACAAGTCTTAAGACCGACTGGCAACGCACATAGACAACGAGAATCTATCATGAATATTTCCAAGTTCTTTATCGACCGCCCCATCTTTGCCGGGGTGTTGTCGGTAATCATCCTGCTGGCGGGCGCCTTATCCGTGTTCCAGCTGCCTATCTCGGAATATCCCGAGGTTGTTCCGCCATCCGTGGTGGTGCGCGCGCAATATCCTGGCGCCAACCCCAAGGTAATTGCAGAAACGGTGGCGTCACCGCTGGAGGAATCCATCAACGGCGTCGAAAACATGCTATACATGCAATCCCAGGCCAATAGCGACGGCAACCTGACGGTGACCGTCAACTTCAAGCTGGGCGTCGATCCCGACAAGGCGCAGCAACTGGTGCAAAACCGGGTATCGCAAGCCTTGCCGCGCCTGCCGCCCGATGTGCAAAGGCTGGGCGTGACCACGATCAAGAGCTCGCCGGCCCTGACCATGGTGGTGCATCTGATCTCGCCGGACAACCGTTACGACATGACCTACCTGCGCAATTACGCAGTGTTGAACGTAAAAGACCGTCTGGCCCGCATCAAGGGCGTGGGCGAAGTCGGCCTGTTCGGTTCCGGCAATTATGCGATGCGCGTCTGGCTGGATCCGCAAAAAGTGGCCCAGCGCGGCCTGACCGCGTCTGACGTTGTCAACGCGATCCGCGAACAGAATGTGCAGGTTGCCGCCGGCGTGATCGGCGCATCCCCTAGCTTGCCCGATACGCTTTTGCAATTCAACGTGAACGCGCAAGGCCGCCTGAAGACTGAAGCTGAATTTGCCGACATCATCCTGAAAACCTCTGCCGACGGTGCGGTAACCCGGCTGGCGGATGTCGCCCGCATAGAACTGGCCGCCTCTGAATACGGCTTGCGCTCGCTGCTGGACAATAAGCCAGCGGTCGCTATTCCTATTTTCCAGGCACCCGGCGCCAATGCGTTGGAAGTGTCCGACCAGGTGCGCGCAGCGATGAAGGAATTGTCTGCCGATTTCCCCAGCTCCGTGCAATACAAGATCGTGTATGACCCTACGCAATTTGTCCGTTCCAGTATCCATGCGGTAGTGGAAACCCTGCTGGAAGCGATTGCACTGGTCGTGCTGGTGGTGATCGTGTTCCTGCAGACCTGGCGCGCTTCGCTGATCCCCTTGCTGGCGGTGCCGGTGTCCATCGTCGGCACTTTCTCGCTGATGCTGGGCTTTGGCTACTCGATCAATGCCTTGTCGCTATTCGGCATGGTGCTGGCGATCGGTATTGTGGTCGATGATGCGATCGTGGTAGTGGAAAACGTCGAAAGGAATATTGCCGCCGGCCTGACGCCGAAAGAAGCGACTTACCGTGCGATGCGTGAAGTCAGCGGCCCGATCGTGGCGATTGCATTGACCCTGGTCGCGGTATTCGTGCCTCTGGCCTTCATGACAGGCCTGACCGGCCAGTTCTACAAACAGTTTGCGATGACCATTGCGATCTCGACCGTGATCTCCGCGTTCAATTCGCTGACCCTGTCGCCGGCGCTGGCCGCCATCCTGCTGAAAGGCCACGACGAAAAACCGGACTGGCTGACCAAGGTGATGAACCGCCTGTTCGGCAAATTCTTTGCCGCCTTTAACCGCATGTTCAATCGCGGTTCGGAAAATTATTCCAAGGGCGTGACCGGCGTTATCTCGCGCAAAGCGTCGATGATGGGTGTGTACGTGGTGCTGCTGATGCTGGCGATAGGTGTTTCCTACCTCGTACCCGGCGGCTTTGTGCCCGGGCAGGACAAGCAATACCTGATCAGCTTCACGCAATTGCCGAATGGCGCAACGCTGGACCGTACCGAAAAAGTCATCCGCGACATGTCCGACATCGCGCTGAAAGAACCAGGCGTGGAAAGTGCGGTTGCCTTCCCAGGCTTGTCCATCAATGGTTTTACCAATAGTTCCAGCGCCGGTATCGTGTTTGTGACGCTGAAGCCGTTCGAAGAGCGCCGCAGCAAGGAACTGGCTGCGGACGCCATCGCCGGCAAGTTAAGCCAGAAATATTCCGGCATCAAGGACGCTTTCATCGCCGTGTTCCCGCCGCCGCCGGTGACGGGCCTGGGAACGGTAGGGGGCTTCAAGATGCAGATCGAAGACAAGGGCGCCCTCGGTTATGCCGAACTGGACGCCGCGGCACAGGCTTTTATCGCCGCCGCCAAGACCGCGCCTGAGTTGGGTCCGATGTTTTCCAGCTACCAGATCAACGTGCCGCAACTGGATGTCGACCTGGACCGTGTAAAAGCGAAGCAGCTGGGCGTGCCTGTGACCGACGTGTTTGATACGATGCAGATCTACCTGGGCTCTCTATATGTAAATGACTTCAACCGTTTCGGCCGCGTGTATCAGGTGCGTGCGCAGGCTGACGCCGCCTATCGCGCAAAACCAGAAGACATCCTGCAACTGAAAACCCGTAATGCATCGGGCGAGATGGTGCCTCTGTCTTCATTGGTCAAGGTCACGCCTAGCTTCGGCCCTGAAATGGTAGTCCGTTATAACGGCTATACCGCTGCCGACATCAACGGCGGCCCGGCTCCAGGTTATTCATCCAACCAGGCCCAGGCTGCGGCAGAACGTATCGCTGCCAAGACGCTGCCTTCCGGCATCAAGTTTGAATGGACCGACCTGACTTACCAGAAAATCCTGGCGGGCAATGCCGGCATGTGGGTTTTCCCTATCAGTGTGTTGCTGGTGTTCCTGGTGCTGGCGGCACAGTATGAAAGCCTGACCCTGCCGCTGGCGGTAATCCTGATCGTGCCCATGAGCTTGCTGGCTGCATTGACCGGTGTCTGGCTGACCGGTGGCGACAACAATATCTTCACGCAAATCGGGCTGATGGTGCTGGTGGGCTTGTCTGCGAAGAATGCGATCCTGATCGTGGAGTTTGCGCGGGAACTGGAACTGCAGGGCAGCACGCCTTTGCAAGCGGCGATTGACGCCAGCCGCCTGCGCCTGCGTCCTATCCTGATGACCTCCATCGCCTTCATCATGGGTGTCGTGCCCCTGGTGATATCCAGCGGTGCCGGCTCTGAAATGCGCCATGCAATGGGTGTCGCGGTGTTCTTCGGCATGCTGGGAGTGACCTTGTTCGGCCTGTTCCTGACACCGGTGTTCTATGTCTTGCTGCGCTCCATCAAGGGCAGCCGCAAACTGCACTCTGCAGTTGTACATGAAGCTCCGGCAGTTGCACATGGCACAGCACATATTCCTGCACAACCGGCAGCGCCGCTGTAATCTTGAGAAAGTTTGGGAGCAAAGAATGATGAATACAATCAAACCCCTGAAGTCAGCGTCGTCACTGCTGCTGGTGTTGCTGATTCTGGCAGGCTGCTCGGTGGCGCCGACTTACCAACGTGCCGAAGTCGCCACTCCGGCCGCCTACAAGGAAGCTGCAAACGAAACAAGCGCATCGCAAACCGGCGCCAACTGGAAAGAGGCGCAGCCTTCGGAACAGTTCGCCCGCGGCGAATGGTGGAAGATCTTCGCCGATGACAGCCTGAACGATCTGGAAACCCAGGCGCTGGCCGCCAACCAGAACCTGAAAGCGGCAGCGGCACGCCTGAAACAATCGCGCGCCCTGCGGCAGGATGCGCGCTCGGGCCTGTTCCCGCAAGTTAATGCCAGCCTCGGCGCCAACCGGGGGCGGCCATCGCCGGTGTCGCAAGGCTTGCCGGACAATAGCAATGTACCGACCGGCAATACCTTTAGCGCCCAACTCGGCGCATCTTATGAGCTGGACCTGTTCGGCCGCGTATCGTCCACGGTAGATGCCGCCAACGCGGATACGCAACAAAATGAAGCGCTGTTCCAGTCGGTGCAACTGGCCCTGCAGGCCGACGTGGCGCAAGCCTATTTCCTGCTGCGGGAACTGGATGCCGAGCAGGCGCTGTATTCCGGCACTGTTGAACTGCGCTCGCAAACCCTGAAGCTGGTACAGAAGCGCTTTGATGAAGGTGATATCAGCGAGCTGGATCTGGCGCGCGCCAAGTCCGAGCTGGCATCGGCGCAATCGGAATCGCTTGGAGTTGCCCGTACCCGCGCGGTGGCAGAGCATGCGTTGGCGATTTTGCTGGGCAAGACCCCGGCCGATTTTAACTTCCAGCCGCGTCCATTATCGCGGATTGCGGTCAATATTCCGGCAGGCCTGCCTTCATCGCTGCTGGAGCGCCGTCCCGACATTGCCGCGGCAGAACGCGGCATGGCCGCCGCCAATGCCCGTATAGGCGTGGCGCGCTCGGCATTTTTTCCGCGCCTGGATATTACCGGCGCCTTCGGCTACGAATCCTCCGGCCTGGGAGAGTTATTCAACTGGAGCAGCCGCACCTTCCTGCTCGGCCCTTTGTTGTCTCTGCCCCTGTTTGACGGTGGCCGCCGGCAGGCAGGTGTAGACAAGGCGCGTGCCGTGTATGAAGAAGACGTCGCCAACTACCGCCAGACCGTACTGAATGCCTTCAAGGAAGTGGAAGACAACCTGGCCGATCTGCGCATACTCGGCGATCAGACCCAGGCCCAGGACAATGCGGTGCAGGCGGCGGAAAGGGCGGCCAAGCTGTCCCACATCCAGTATCGCGAAGGCTCAGTCAGTTACCTGAACGTAATTGACGCCGACCGCACGGTGTTGCAACAACAGCGTGCCGCGGCCCAACTGGATGGCGCCAGGGCTAAATCCGCGGTCAACCTGATACGCGCGATAGGCGGCGGCTGGAGCGCATCGCCGGCCGCCACTGCAAAAAGCCCGGCTGTTGCGGCAACGATCGCCAAAGCCGGCTAAATCCTTATTTGCTTCCCTTGACCAGAGCATATTCTGGCTTTCGCAGCGCACTTCTTCCTGGGGTGCGCTGTTTTTTTATCGAATAAATCTGTGGGGCAAGAGCAGGGCGGTCCCGCTGAACTGGTCTGTTGTGCCATGGCACAAAAATTGTGTCTTCCTGCTTCGAAGTTGAAAACGTTGTATTGTTATAGTTAACGAAGTCGTTTCTTTGGTTTTCCGGAAACCCTTTTCGCAGCTCCAAAGCGGTTCCCTGGGAAACGTCATTCTGAATCTGCTTCCATTTCCAGTGCCTGGGCGCTGAAATCCATCCACGAATCAATGACATGGATTTCCATCAGGCTAAACGCATAAGCAAGCCTGGACATTGCCCGTCTTGCTTTTTCTGGAGGGTAAAAGTGTTTTTGGAACATAAACTTGAACAATGGGTCAGCAGCGTCACGAGCAAGATGGCGCTGCCGCTAAGGGTCGAACTGTGGAACGGCAAGCATTTCGACCTGGGCCAGTCGCCGCCCAAGGTCATCATCAAGATCCCCCACGCATCGGCGCTCAGCTATCTGCTGACGCCGTCCCTGTCCAATCTGGGTTCCGCTTACGTCGACGGTAAAATCGACATCGTCGGCAAGCCCAGTGAAATTATTTCCATAGGCGGCAAGCTCGCATCCAATACGCTGAAACAGGAAGGCCAGTTTGCCCGCATCAGGCGCTCGTTTGGCCGCAGCAAAGCCAAGGATGCGGAAGCCATCCGTTATCACTATGATGTGTCGAATGACTTTTACAAGCTTTGGCTGGATGAGAATATGCTGTACTCCTGTGCCTATTTCGAAAACGGCGACGAGGACCTGGCAACTGCTCAGTTGAAAAAAATCGACCATATCCTGACCAAGATACGTGTACGTCCCGGAGACAGGCTGCTCGACATAGGCTGCGGCTGGGGCGGGCTGGTTATCCGGGCGGCGCAGAAATACGGTGCGCACTGCGTAGGCGTTACCTTGTCCGAGAACCAGGCGGCATTGGCCAAACAGCGGGTGGAAGAACTGGGCCTGGGCGACAAGATAGAAATCCGCCTGCAGGATTACCGGGATGTCACCGGCACTTTCGACCGCATCACCAGCGTCGGCATGTTCGAGCACGTGGGCCTGCTGAACCTGCGGACTTACTTCAGCAAAATGCAGAGCCTGCTGGCAGACGGCGGCGTGGCAATGAACCACGGAATTACGTCTACCGATGCCGAAAGCGGCGAGTCGCCGTACGGCGGCGGCGAATTTATCGAACGCTACGTGTTCCCGCATGGTGAATTGCCGCATATAGGGCTGGTGCTAAAGACCATGCAAGAAGGCGGCCTGGAAGCGCTGGACGTGGAAAACCTGAGACGGCACTATGCGAAAACCTGCAGCATCTGGGCCGACAATTTCGAGCAGCATGCGCAACAGATACAGGATATTGCAGGCGACAAGCGTTATCGCATATGGCGGGTCTATCTGGCAGGTTGCGCCTATGCCTTTGAGTCCGACTGGATCTCGTTGTACCAGGTAGTCTGCACCAAGGCCGGCCATACCCAGGCTGAGCTGCCGTGGTCGCGCAATTATATGTATGGAGAAAAAGCTTAAGGCCGCAGCAGAGGCAAGAGTCAGACAAAAGCTGCATCTGGCAGCCTTTGTTTTTTAAAGCATATTGGGATCAAAATCGGGCAGGGCCTGTTCCAGTTGGGTGCTGGAACCCGGCCCCTTGGCCTTTGCCAGCGCCAGTGCCTCGCTGGCCCGGCGTATCATTTCTTCCGAAGTATCGTCGTGGGCATTGGTGGTAAGGCCGGTTGAGAAGCTCAGGGTCCAGGCCGGTACGATGCTGGCCCAGTCCACCGCCGATACAGCAGCGGTCAGCCTGGTGATCGCTTTTCCGCTATCCGTCAACCAGGTACCGGCCAAGATGATCGCGAATTCATTGTCGCTGATGCGCCCGAATGAATCCAGGGTACGGAGTAATTTGAGGGATGCCTGCGCCAGGCTTTTCAGCACCTGGTCGCCGATGGCGCTGCCAAATTGTTCGCTCAAGTCCTGAAATTTATCGACAGCAATGACGGCGAAAGAAAACGAATGGCCGGTGCGCTTGGCGCGATCCAGTTCCGCGTCGAGTTTTTGCAGCAAGCCGCGGCGATTCAAGGCTCCGGTCAAACCGTCATGTATTGCTGCCGCACGCAAGGTTTCCAGTGCAGCCTGCAATTCCTGGACGATGGAAGCCTTGTCAGCACCGCTGCTGACTTTTTCTACCAGTTGGGTAAGTTGCACCGTCAGCTTCTGGATATCCTGGCTAGGATTGGTGTGCACATCGGTCTCCGGCTAGGATTAATTAATTGGGGGAACAGGTTCAGCAGCAGCGCCAGATTATCGCATCTGCTTTAGTTATGGCAATTATTGTCGCTATTTGCCACATTGGCCCGCATCCTGCCGAGCAGGGCGATCAGGGTTGCGCGCTCCTTCGCATCAAAGTCGGCCATCATTTTTTCTGCAACCCGTTGCTTGTGCTTGTGCAACGTTGCCTGCAGCGCTTTGCCGGCGGCGGTCAACTGTATCCTGTGCGAGCGCCTGTCCTCCGCGTGCACTTCCCGCGTGACCAGGCCGCGCTCTTCCAGTTGTTTCAGCAGGCGCGTGACTTGCGCCTTGTCGCGCCCAAAATAGCCGATCAGGTCGGTCTGCGTCGCCTTGGGATTCGATTCAAAAAACCCCAGGGCCTGTGCGCCGATGGGGCCCAATTCAAAATTATCGGTACTTAATGCCTGGTGCATATGCGATTTGAATTGATGCATCAAACCAAAAAATTGCTCCAGCACGGCGTCGTTTAAGTTTTTCATATTTTTAGTTGACATTGTCAACATTAATTCATAAACTAGTTGATAATATCAACAAAAAGCTTAGCATAGATAAGGGTAATACGGCCTCACATTTGCCACATGGGGCTATTATGACCAAATTACGCGCTTTGCTCCCAATATTCTTGATGACGCCGCTTATTTTAAGGTGCAGACCTATCATGAACATGCAAAAGGAAATCGAAGCCGACATGCTGACCAGGGAAGAATATCAAGTTGCAGCGGAGAGGTTGGACAAGCTTTGGAACAGGCCGACTACACCTGGAGACAGGCAGGAAATAGAGCGTTTACTACGGCTGATAGAGCCATGCGACGCTATCGCATTGCAATGCTATAGAAAGAAATGACGGGGCAGGGGCGCACTGGCTGCCAGGTCTGCATGTCGATGCCGGACGGCAGCGACACGCCGCAGAACCGGCATCAGGATTTTCAGTGAATAGCGCGGACGGCTTGCCCCTCTGCCTTACACCAACAAGGCGGCTGTCAGGGATTCAATTTCTTCTTCAGCATCCTGCAACACGCTATGCAGCGTGCCGCCATCGACTTCAAAATTAATCGCCGCTGCGGTTTGCTTGATGGTCACACCTTCTTTTTGATGCAAGGGCGATACCACACGCGCCAGGTCATTGGCGAGCAGCAGGGTATCACCCAATGTCTCAGGCGGAATGGCGCGCACGCCATGCCACAGCGCTTCGACGGCCGTCGTGACGCCTTCCGGCACTCCGAGCTTCTTCAAGACGCCGCGCCCGATCAATTTTTCGCCGTACTCAACCCAGTCTTCCGGATCGCCATCGAGCAGGCCGGGATATTCTTCGGCGCGCGAGATCAGGTAAAAACCTCCCACTTCATGCACAATGCCGGCAAACATCGCGGCATCAGGATCGACTTTGGTAATGCGCTTGGCAATCACTTGCGCCAGCGCCGCAACGTGGGCCGAGTGTTCCCATAACTGCGCTGCCTTGGCCTTAAGACCGGGGTCCGTCAGCTTGCTGTTCAACTGCCGCACGATGACCGAGGCAACCATGGATTTGAGGGTGCGAAAACCCAGGCGGCTGACCGCCATTTTGACGTTGGTAATTTCATTGCTGGAGCGATTGTAGGCGGCCGAATTGGCAATCGCCACTGTCCGTGCCGACAATAGCGGTTCCGCCATCACCATCTTGGCGGCTGCATCGATATGACAATCCGGATCTTCCAGAGCTTGTTGCAATTTCAGCGACGCATTCACATTGGTCGGAAAAGTCAGGTCACCCTTGCTGGCCTGGGTTGCAATTTCTCTGAAAATTTCAAGCCTGTCCATCGTGGTCTCCTCGTTGTGATTTTATTGATGCGGGCAATGAAGCCAGGAATTTTCCACCCGTGCGCATGCTCGGCACTGTTGTGCTTTTGTCCTTGCCTATTATGACTCCAAACACGGCCATCCCTTGCAGCTAAATTTTCGACTTCAAGAAATATCCTGCCGCGGATGGAAGAAACAGCCGGATACTGCTTCAATCCGTCACAAACATTCCATACGGCAATAAAATTTATTATATACCCTATCGCCAGATTATCAGCCTTTAAAAATTCCCTTTAAACAATTACTGCCCGGCCAGCCATTGTTTCACGTCGCCAGCAACTGGCTGCACGCACGGCATCTGGGGCTGCGCGTTTGTCGCTACCTTGCGCAAAAACACCGCCAACAACACTTCGTTAATTCCACATAGGCAGTATTTGATTTTCTTTCATGCCCGGAGGTAGAATAACTGATATGAAAATTTCAATATCAATCTTTCTACTAGGCATCTCCAGCCTGGCATCCGCAAGCGTTATCAACACCTGCATCGATGCAGAAGGCAAAAAAATCACGACCGACCAAGCCTGCGAAAAATTGGCATTGAAAGATGCCGGCGCCGCGTCATTGCCGCTTACAATCCCCGCGACAAGCCCGGCTTCAAATCCGGCGGCGGCCTCTGCTTCGGCACCTGGTGCCTCAGTGGCCTCAACTGCGGGGGAGGGCGCCGAAGCTTTCATGATGGCGCCGATGCCCAAGGTTGCCGTTGAAAAAAAATTGCCGCCTATCCCTCCGCCGAGCCGGTGGGCAGAACTCCTGCATGACGACTACTCGGTGCTGCTGCTAATGGCGGCATGCCCTTTCCTGTTTGCATTTTTCTGGTATGTCTTTGAATACAGGATGCGCCGCAATTGAAGGCAATTGAATCCGGGCGCGCCTTTGCCCTGCAAAAAATGTAGCGAATTCAGAGAGTTTAAAGAATTCCGCGCTCAGGGTAGGGGGCATTCTGCTCGACACGTCCATAACCAAACCGGCTCAAGTCTATCGTCTGATACCTGCCGCTGGTGATCAATTCAGCCAGCCCCCGGCCCGCCGCCGGCGCGTGCATCATCCCGTGTCCAGAGAATCCGGTAATGACATAGAAGTTGTCGAAGCGCCCCTGCCAGTTGCCGATAATGGGATTGCCATCCAGTTCGCACTGTTCATAGAGGCCGGACCAGGTGCGGTGGCATTTCGCTCCTTCAAATGCCGTTGGAAACCGGTGCGCCAGGGCAGGCCAGACTACCCGTTCAAAGTAATCATGGTCTACGTCAAAGTTGAAGCCCCTGGGTTCGTCTGAATTCACCAGCCCACCTGAATAACCGTTTCCCTCCGGCCTGAACGCCAGCCTGTTCAGGTCTTTCACATAAGGCAGCGGCTCGATCTTGTTTTGACCGCTAAAGAAATGCTCGAAACGGCGCAGCGGGCTTACCGGCAAGCGCATGCCTATCATGTCGCAAATCCGGCTGGACCAGGCGCCGGCGGCATTGACAAACACCTTCCCTTTAATTTCCTTGCCGGATTCCAACGACACATGGGTAATAGCCGTGTTGCTGCTCCTGAGCGCTGTCACCTTGTCCTGGATATATTCCACACCGAGGGAGCGCGCCTTTTTCTTCAATCCCTGCAAAAAGCTGGACGGATCGCACCAGCCGTCTCCCGGCGAATAGGCGCCGCCATCAAGATCGGCGACATGCATGGTAGGGAAGAGGCCTTGCAGCCCGCTGCGGTCAAGCAGTTGAATTTCAGCCCCAAGCGAGCGCTGGGTTTTGGCGTTTTCTTCCAGCAGGCGCATATGCTCCCCATGGACGATGAACAGATAGCCTTGTTGTACCCAGTCGATGGGGGCGGGCTCGCCGTTCACTCTCATATCCACAGGAAAACGCTTGATAAAGTCGATGCTGAAGTTCGACATCTCGATATTTTCAGGACAGGAAAACAAGCGCCGGGCACCGCCGGAGGCACGCAGCGTAGACGCATATTCATAGGTGGGATCGGGCTCTATGACGGCGACCTCGATCGCCGGGTCAGCCTGCTTGAGGAAGTACGCGACACTGGAACCCATGATGGCGCCGCCAATAATGACTATATCGAATTGATGTTTTGAGCCGCTCATTAAAACCCCTGGTCAAACCTCTAATTAAGCTACTAAATGAGCCTGGTACTGGCTTGTATCGATTTACCTTACAGCAAATACTGCAAATTGTGTTGATATGCGCTATATTCTTTAGGATATAGCGAAAAATACGCTCCCTCCATCGATTATCGTCGTAAATGTGAAGAAGGGCGCGAAGGTCGATTTTGATTGTTAGTTATGCGCCTGCAGCCAAGCTCAAACCATTCTGCCTTTTCCAAAATGGATGATACCCAACAGATATTGAATCGCACCAAGCCATCTGGCCAGCCCTCCCAGGCACCGGCCGAGGCAAGCGCCATGGGTAGCCAGCCGGAGCCTCCATTGGAAAGGAAAGTCGAAGAAAAACTCGCTTTCCAGCAAGAGTTGGCGGTAATGCGAAAGGCATACACCGCTGACATATTCAGGCTTATGGCAGCAAATGAGTTGGCAGCAGAAAAGTTTCGCGCGGCTGAAGCCCAGCTTTTGAAGGAAATAGAACGCCAGCGCCAGCTCAATCGCAAATTGCAACTGGAGCTCGACGCAAGGCCGGCTCCTTCCGTGCAACCCCGATATATCTGATTTACATGGGCCCGCCCAGTCATCAGGCCAAAAACAAACAACAGCAACTCCCCCTCTTGACCTGCATCGCATTCCAATATGTGCAACGCACTGTTGCAACGTCCAACGCTTGCTTCTCGCTTAGGCTTGCTGCTAAAGTAGTCTGCAAGAAAACCGGCATATGATGCCTTCCAGTTGACAGCAAACCTCCGTCTCTGCTTCAGCTATACACAATATGGATCGCCTTTGACATGAACAAAATACCCAGATCCAACTCAAAGTCGCCGTTATTTATCGACGAAAGCCGCCGGCACCAGATTTTCCCTACCTTTAGTGAGCAGCAGATTGCACTGACAGAACGCTATGGAGAACGGCGTACCTTGCCAGCCGGCGAAGTATTGTTCCGCCAGGGTGAGCGGCATATCAGCCTGTTTGTTGTCGTTTCAGGCCAAATCCAGATAGAGCGCGATTCGGCAATCAAGTCGAATATCCTGGGCGTGCATGGACCAGGCATGTTCACCGGCGAGATTGGCACGCTGGCAGGACGGGCCGCAATAGCGACCGGACGGACTCTTACAGAATGCGAAGTCATCGTCATCAACGAAGCATCCTTGCGCACACTGGTCATTTCAGAAGCCAGCCTCTCGGAAACGATGATGCGTGCATTCATATTGCGCCGTGTCGCCTTCATTGCAGACGAGGAGAGCGGTGGCCTCATCCTGATCGGTTCCCAGCACTCTGCCGGCATCCTGCGCCTGCGCGAATTTTTGACGCGCAACGGCCAGCCGACTGCCTACTTCGACGTTGACCTGCACGAAGAAACGTCTGATCTGATGAAACGCTTCGGTGTCAGCATCGACGATGTTCCCGCCATCGTGACGCCGGACGGAAAAGTTCTCAGCAAACCGACTAACCGCGAAGTGGCCGATGCGATAGGCTTGAGCCCAGATAAACTCGACGGCAAACGCTTTGACCTGGCCGTGGTCGGCGCCGGTCCGGCGGGCTTGGCGGCGGCCGTGTATGGTGCATCCGAAGGCCTGAGCGTAGTTGTCCTGGACGGCAAGGCAGCGGGAGGGCAGGCCGGTACCAGTTCCAAGATAGAGAACTACTTCGGCTTCCCGACTGGGATTTCCGGCCAGGCGCTGGCCGGCCGCGGCTTGTCGCAAGCCCGTAAATTCGGCGCCGAGGTGGCCGTGCCGGTTGAGGTCACTGGTCTCAACTGCGATGCCGCGCGCTCATTCGAAATCCACCTGGATAATGGCGAGAAGATACATGCAAAATCCATCGTCATCGCTAGCGGCGCGCGTTACCGGAAACCCGCGATCTCCAATCTGGAGCAATTCGAGGGGCGCGGCGTGTATTACAACGCGTCCTATATGGAAGCGACCATTTGCGCCAGTGAAGAAGTCGTCGTTGTCGGCGGCGGCAATTCAGCCGGGCAAGCTGCCGTCTTCCTGGCGGGCCACGCGCGGCATGTGCATATCCTGGTGCGCGCGGAAGGTTTGGCGGCCAGTATGTCGCATTACCTGATACAGCGTATTGAAGCCGCAGCCAACATCACATTGCACACCAGGACCCAAATTGTCGAGCTGCTGGGGGACCACCGGCTGGAACAAGTACGCTGCCAGCACCGCGGTGACGCGCCGCAGGCCTACGCCGTCCGGCATGTTTTTTTGTTCCTGGGTGCAGAACCGAATACCGACTGGCTGGGTGATTGCGTGGCGCTGGACGGCAAGGGTTTTGTGCTGACCGGCACAAACATCGCCAAGGATGACTGGCATCTGGACCGGCCGCCTTATCCGCTGGAAACCAGTCGGCCCGGCATCTTCGCCGTGGGCGACGTCCGCAGCAATTCGGTGAAGCGGGTCGCAGCCGCGGTGGGCGAAGGTTCTGCCGCCGTACAATCTTTGCATCAATTCCTTGCCGGCTGACACTGGCCCCAACTCATCGCAAGGATTGCAAGCATTGCAGGGCAGATATATTGAATATCCACTTCGGTGAAAGCCATGAAAGCTTGCCTAAAGTAGGTAGATTAGAAATTTATTGCTTTATTGGCAAAAAACAATACAATTAAGGCGTATAGTTCTTGTAAGTTTTGCTCCAAAGCCATGCAGAAAACTTTTTTTGCATGGCGCGCGATGGTAAAAGACGGTTTTCCGTGGTCTGGCCCTTGGGGCGATGCCCACGTTGACAGACATCGAACATTCTGCAAATGCGAGGATTTCGCATGACGACACCCAAAATATTTCCCCGTATCCTGATTGTCGACGACGAAGCGACGCATATGCGGGCATTGTGTGATGTCTTGCGTGATCACGACTACGAGACCACGGGCTTCAGTTCCGGCGACGCCGCGCTGGAGTTGCTGCGCACGGCCACATTCGACCTTTTGCTCACCGATCTGATGATGCCGGGAATAGACGGCATTGCCATGGTGCAGGCAGCGCGCAATATCGATGCCGATCTTGCATGCATCATCATGACCGGCGAAGGCACAATAGACTCCGCCGTGCGCGCAATGAAGGTCGGTGCGCTGGACTACATCATCAAGCCGTTCAAGGTCTCCGCCATCCTCCCCATTCTGGCCCGGGCGCTGGAGACACGACAATTGCGCATGGAAAACGCCAAGCTGGAACTACGGCTGCGCGAACACGCGGCCGAACTCGTCGTGTTGAACAGGGATCTGGAACTGGCGAGGACGCAAGCAGAAAGCGCCAATCGGGCAAAATCGACTTTTCTTTCCAATATGAGCCATGAATTGCGGACGCCGCTGAACGCGATTCTCGGTTTCTCTCAAATTTTAACGTCGGACACCTTGCCGTCGACGCTGCCGGAAAAAAAGGAATATGCCAACGACATCATGCAGGCAGGAACCCATCTGCTGACGCTGATTAACGAAATCCTGGATCTTGCCAAGGTCGAATCGGGAGCGATGACGCTGTCCATGGAAGCGGTCGCACTTGAGGATGTATTCCAGGAATGCCAGACGATGATAGAGCCGCTGGCGAACAAGCGCGGCATCGAGGTGCGCTTTGCAGAAATCGTCGGCGTCCATGTCACCGCGGACAGGACCCGTTTGAAGCAAGTTCTGATCAACCTGTTGTCGAACGCGATTAAATATAACCGCGAACGCGGCACCGTGAACGTGGATTGCCCGCCGGCAGACGCCGGGCGCGTCCGCATCTCGGTACAGGATACCGGCATGGGCCTTAGTGCTACGCAGCTGGAAGCCATTTTCCAGCCGTTCAATCGCCTGGGACAAGAAGCCTTCGATGAAGAGGGGACCGGAATCGGCCTGGCCCTGACCAAACGCCTGGTGGAAGAGATGCAGGGGAAAATCAGTGTCTCCAGTACGGTCGGCGTCGGCAGCATATTCCAGATTGAGTTTGCAGCCTGCGATTTTATTGAGCCGCGGCTGGAAGGACTGGTAAATAAAGTTATGCCAAAATTGAATGGCCTGCCCGGGTCATTGCCAAGGAAGACCCTGCTGTGCGTCGAAGACAACCCGGCAAACATGAAACTGGTCAGCGAGCTTATTCGCCTGCGCGCCGATCTTGACTTGTTATCCGCAAGCGACGGGAATCGGGGTATCGAACTGGCTCGGCTTCATCTGCCGCAAGTGATATTAATGGACATCAACCTGCCAGGCATAGACGGCATCGAGACCCGGCAGATATTGCACAACGACCCGAGAACTGCACACATCCCGGTCATCGCCATTACAGCGAGTGCAATGCCCAGCGATGTCAGAAAAGGCATGGCCGCCGGATTCTTTCGCTATATCACCAAGCCGATTGACATTGCCAAGTTTACCGAAGCGATCGACAGCGCGTTGGAATTCGCGGGAGATCGCCGCAATGAATAGTGTGCGCGCTCGCTTGCAATGAGGTTTGAAGTATTGCATTTGGCTTTCGATTATGCCAAATTTTCTGGAACTGACAATTCCATCTTCTGGTGATTTATTTTTTCTAAAAGGTGATTGAAATGACAGACATGACCGCTGCAGACATTTCCCAAATAGATCGTTGGCAGAAAGACAGGCAAAAACTTTTCAAGTCGGTTCCGGCCGATGGAAAAAAGATCAAATATCTTGGCAAAGAATTCCTGGTTTATCCAAACACTTTCTGGCCGTTCACTGATAGTCAGCCACTGGTCAAGAACTTCCATATAGAAAGTGGGGAAAGTGTTCTGGATGTAGGAACGGGGTCGGGTGTCATCGCCATTTTCTCATGCTATTCGGGCGCAGGCAGAGTAGTCGCCGTGGACATCAATCCGGCGGCGATCAAGAGCGCAAAACATAATGCCAAGCAGCATGGGTTCGATAAGATCATGAAGGTCAAACGCTCAAATCTTTTCGAGAAAATCGGTCAAGAAAAATTTGACGTAATAACAGCGAATATCCCATTCAGAAATAAACCCGCCCCCGATGTGGTTGCTCGTTCGCAATGGGATACCGATTTCAAGACGAACACACAGTTTTTCAAAGAAGTGGGAAATCACTTGAACCCGGGCGGACGCATCTATTTTGTACAATCCAACTTCGGGGAAACCAAGGAAATGAAAAGGCTCGCAAAGGAGGCCGGGTTTTCAGTCAAAGCGCTTGGAACCGAATCTTCCGGCAAGGCAGAAACAAAAAAATTCACCGCATTTCTGCTAAAGAGGGTCTAACCAGTTAATCCCACATGAGCGACCTCATCCATACCGTCAACATGATTCGCAATGTATCTCGCACGGAAATGAATTTTCTGGTCAAACGCGTGGTAGTTATACTGGGTAGCCCGAGGTCAGGATCAAGCTTACTGAAAAGCATCCTTGCCTCACACCCCGATATAGCCTCACTGGACGGCGAAATAGAGCCATTTCTTGCGCTGACAAGAAATGGCTTTGGCTATAACTCCGACAGTGATGCCATCCAGGTATTGTCGAATAAAAGTGCGCTGGCCGACAATATCTTTGACGACCTGACTGTGCCCTCCACAGAATTTCCTTCCCTGGAGCATCTTAAGAAAAGATGGGAAAGAAGGATACTGATGCAATTCCCAGCCTTGTTTTCAGAAAAGGCGACGCATCAAGCGCTGATCCAGTCACTTGACGAAGCTCTGGAAGAGGTGAGCGCATGCCGTATCCGGGATGAAACCGAGTTGCAGACCTTGATTCTGTCGAAAGTGTTCAGAAACGAACCGTGGCGTATCCATTATTACGACGGCAGGGTAAATTCCGGCGCAAATCATTGTTTCGATGAATCTTTAAAAATCGAAGAACCGCCATTTGTAGTGCCGAGGCATTACAGGAGACAGTTCAACAAGAGCGACGCGGAAAGCAAGACCCTGCTTTTCAAGACACCGCCCGACGCCTACAGAATCGGGATGTATGAGCAGCTGTTCCCGAATGCCGAGATCACCTACCTGCACTTGACCAGGGGATACGCGCAAACCGTGAACGGACTGATAGACGGATGGCTGTCGCCGGTAGGTTTTTTCTCGCATGACCTGGGCCGGACGGGTTTGCATCTGAATATCAAGGGCTACTCGGATTCCGTCAAATTCGGCAAGCGATGGTGGAAATTTGATTTGCCGCCAAACTGGAGGGAATTCATCACCGCCAACCTGGAAGACGTTTGCCTCAACCAGTGGCTTTTTACGCATAAGGCGATACTCGCTAGCGGCGTGCATGCGATGCGGGTTTCCTTCGAGGAGTTCCTGGCCGAGCCGGCGGTAATAACAAAAAAGCTGACGCAGCATCTGGGACTGCGGGAAGTGCCGATGCCGGCATCCCTCCCCATCATGATGGCGACTGAGGCGCCAAAACTGAAACGATGGAAGAAGAGAGAGAAGCAGTTGCTTGCGATGGGAAAGAGGGCGGAAGTCAGCGCCATGATGAAAACCCTTGGATATGAAATGGATCCCGAGACATGGCAATAAACAATCATTTCCTGGTTCCTTTCTTGATGGGGCAGCGGCGGGACGGACTGGGCCGGGTCCGTGAGCTGGATGCGCACGCCTGGGAAATCGTGACGGTTGCCGACTTCACTGAAACGGATATTGCGGATGCAAACGAAAAATTGCGCAGGATGGGCAAGATATACGCGCTACTTTCCGAGTCCGTGAAGACGGCAGTGATCGGTGGACAGGTGCCGGTGAGCATTGCCGGGGACTGCGTTTCAACGCTGGGCGTGCTGGGGGGATTGCAAAAGGCCGGCAAAACCCCGGATCGCATACTGTGGCTGGACGCGCACGGGGACTTCCATACCTGGGAAACGACACAAACCAAGTATCTAGGGGGCATGCCCCTGGCCATGCTGGTAGGGCGGGGCGACAGGCGCAAGGAAGAACGCGACGCCACCGCGTCTTTTTTAGACGCAATCGGGGTCCGGCCTTTCCCGGAAGAAAAAATCATTTTGTCCGACGGGCGCGATCTTGATCCAGGCGAGAAAGAGGCAATCATCAATTCCAAGATCATCAGGTGCAGTATTGCGGATATTTCCAGGCATCTAGACCCCGATGAAAGCCTTTACCTTCATTTCGATACCGATGTCATAGACGCTGAAACGGAGATGCCGGCCCTGAAATATCATGTAAAACAGGGACCCGGCTATGCGGAAATTTGTGCTCTTTTCAAATCCCTTCGAGACAGGAATATTGTCGCCATCTCCGTGTCGGCATGGCATGAAGAAAAAGATCTTGACAATAAAGCGGCAATTGCTTGCCTGAAATTGCTAAAAGAACTAGAATAAAACGCAAGCCTTCCTGATCTTGAAATCTGCTTCCCGATAAAGAGCTACAGCCATTTCTTTTGTATTGGAAACTTTCGGCATCGACAAGCCGGTTTCCGAAGCTTCTGCTCCTTTGTCCTTTTTGTAGCCTGCCACGATACCTCGGTTCATGACAGTGCATACTGCCGGCTTGAAAGGGGGTTCATGATGATTAAAAAGTCGGAGACGCTATCCAGGGGTGGCGCTTCTTCATTACTGATCGCCGGCCTGGTCATTGCAGTAGCCTTACTGGCCGGTGCCTATGCATGGTCTACCCATAATGCAGTACCACGCCAGACGGGGCCGCTGGAAACAATCACCTTCGCGACAAATACCGAATATGTAGGAACCTGCCCGATCATTGCTGCCCGGGAGAAGGGTTATTTCACCAATGAGGGAATATCTGCCGTAATACAGCCCTATTCCAGCGGCAAGGCTGCGATGGAAGCAGTCTTGCAGGGCCATGCCACTTTGGGGACCGTTGCCGACATTCCTGTCATGTTTGCCGGAATGAATGATCTACCGGTATCCGTCATTGCAACCATATTCAAGGCGGAGAAAGACCACGGCATTGTAGGGCGCAGAGACAAAGGGGTCGTGACGCCTGGGAGCCTAAAAGGGAAACGCATAGGCGTGACGCTGAACACCTCAGCACATTTCACCCTGGATGCCTTCCTCAATCTCCAAAAATTGTCGGCAAAAGAAGTAACGATGCTTAACTACAAGCCAGAGGAGCTTCCTGCGGCGCTCGCACAGGGCGAAGTAGATGCCATTGCAAGCTGGGAGCCTTACCTGGATACCTCAATGAGCGGGCTCGGCAGCAACGGCATTGTCTTCTATGGCCAGGACGTCTATGAAAGCCTGTACAACGTTGTCGGAATGCGGGATTACATCGTCCGTCATCCCGAGACAATAAGGAAAATTCTGCGCGCATTGGCCCAGGGCGAGCAATTCTGCAGCGATTCGCCAGATGCAGCCCGTATGCTGATTGCTGCGGGGATCAAATCGGATGTAACGAAATTAAAAGCGGCGTGGCCTTCGTATCGGTTCAATATCGTACTAGACCAGGGACTGATACTGGCGCTGGAGGACGAAGCGCGCTGGGCAATCAAGAACAAACTGGCAAGCAAGAGCGAGATGCCTAACTATCTCAATTACATCTACCTTGATGGAATGCAGACAGTGATGCCGGCCACCGTGACGATTATTCATTGAAGGCGCCAAATGAAAATTTCGACACGGCTCAAGCTCGCTGAACTGTTTTCCATCGTGATCGTCGCGGTCATTGTTGCCGTCCTGCTGTCCACGACGCTGCAAATGCGGCGTGAGCTTACAAAGAACGAAGAAGCGGGCGAGGTATTGCAGGCGGTCACGGCGCTCAGATACCTCACGCTGGAATATGCATTGCGCCATGAGGAGCGTACGCGGGCCCAATGGCAACTCAGGAGCACCTCGCTATCCAGGCGCCTCGCCGCGACAACCGGATTCGCCGGCACGGACGAAGAAGAGATCGTGACCGGACTCCGGCATACCCACGAGAGCGTTGACAAATTATTTTCCGTGCTGGTGGCGAACCATGGAGAGCTGCTGCATGACCAGGGAAAGAGGGAAGTGCTTGAGGAGCTGGAGTCCAGGCTGTCCGGGCAGATCACCAACAAGACGCAGGGCATGATTTCCGACGCGCTGAATCTGTCCGAACAAAGCCGCAACGGCGTGTTGGATGCTCAGCAGCGTGCCAATATTGCCGTAGTGACGTTTGGCGGCATTGTCATGCTGGTCGTCGCTGCGACCATCTTCATCACCGTCAGAAGCGTCACCCGGCCGCTCGACAAATTGCGTGAAGGCACGGCGATCGTCGGCGCCGGCAATCTTGATTTTTCACTCGGTGTCAGCACCAAGGACGAAATCGGCGACCTTGCCCGAGCGTTTGACGGAATGACGGAAAAGCTGAAACGCACCACCGTCTCGCGGGACGATCTGGTCAAGACCAATGAAGCGTTGCAGACGGAAATCGTGGTACGCCAAAAGGCGGAACAAAAGGTCCACGCACAACTGGGGCGCCTGAATCTGCTGCACCAGATTACGCGCTCTATCGGCGAACGCCAGGATCTGCGCAGCATCTTTCAAGTCGTCATCCGCAGCCTGGAAGACCAGTTGCCGGTCGATTTTGGCTGCATTTGCCTGTACGACCAGCTGCAAAATTATCTCATAGTCAACTGCGTCGGCCTGCAAAGCGAGGCACTGGCGCAAGAGTTTGCGATGACCGAGCGCTCCCATATTCCCATCGACGAGAACGGCCTGTCGCGCTGCGTGCGCGGACAACTGGTATACGAAGCGGATATAGGCGGATCGGGCTTTCCCTTCCCACAACGCCTGGCGCAAGGAGGGTTGCGCGCACTGGTCATGGCGCCGCTGCTGGCCGAGAGCACGGTATTCGGGGTGCTGGTCGTCGCCAGGCGGCAAGAGCACAGCTTCGATAGCGGCGAGTGCGAATTTTTGCGGCAATTAAGCGAACACGTTGCGCTGGCGGCAAACCAGGCACAGTTATACAGCGCGTTGCAGCAAGCCTACGACGACATCCAACAGACCCAGCAATCGGTGATGCAGCAAGAGCGCCTGCGGGCGCTCGGCCAGATGGCGAGCGGCATCGCGCACGATATCAACAATGCTATTTCCCCGGTCGCGCTGTATACCGAATCGCTGCTGGAGACAGAGCGCAATCTTAGTCCGCATGTCAGGGACAGGCTGGAAATCATCAAACGCGCCATTGACGACGTCGCCGCAACAGTCGCCAGGATGAGGGAGTTCTACCGCCAGCGCGAGCCGCAACTGACCTTGATGCCGGTCAATGCAAACCATCTGGTGCAGCAGGTTGTCGACCTCACTCGTGCGCGCTGGAGCGATATGCCGCTGCAGCGCGGCATAGTGATCGCATTGCAAACCGAGCTTGCGCCTGAGCTGCCGACCTTCATGGGCGTAGAAGGCGAAATCCGGGAAGCGCTGACCAACCTCATTTTCAACGCGGTAGATGCGATGCCCGAAGGCGGCACGCTGACGCTGCGGACAAAAGTCGCGCCAGGCGCCCTTGACTCAACGGCAGCAGCAGACTCGCGGCAAGTCCAGATAGAAGTAAGCGATACGGGCGTTGGCATGGGAGAAGACACGCGGCGCCGCTGCCTGGAACCGTTTTTTACGACAAAAGGGGAACGCGGAACCGGGCTGGGACTGGCCATGGTGTATGGAATGATAGGGCGGCATAGCGCGAATATTGAAATTGATACGGTGCTGAACAAGGGAACGACCATGCGCCTGAACTTCCTGGTACCTAGCAGCGGCACCCACGCCGAGCAGCCGGCAGCCATGCATGTCATCCCTACAAAACTGCGCATCCTGGTTGTCGACGACGATCCCATGGTGCTGAAATCGCTGCGCGACATCCTGGAAATCGACGGCCACATCATCGTTGCCGCAGACGGCGGCCAGGCCGGCATCGACAGGTTCCGCAAGGAACAGGGGCAAAGCGAGCCGTTCTCCGTCGTCATTACCGATCTGGGGATGCCTTATATTGATGGACGCAAGGTTGCCGGCGCGATCAAGAAACTATCGCCATCGACGCCGGTCATCATGCTCACCGGCTGGGGGCAGCGCCTGGCTGCAGATAGCGACAATCCGGCGGACGTGGATTGCGTCCTCAGCAAGCCGCCCAAGCTGAAAGAGCTGCGCGAAGCGTTAGCAAAGATACTGCAAAATAACCGTTTGCTGGCATAACACGTCAGTTGTGCAGCGTGGCCGTTAGCAGCATCGATGTATCTGCGCGCAAACAAGCGCTCATGCACGTCCTTGACTACTCGTTTACCAAGAATCATGAAGCGGATGCCGAGTAAGTAGCTTATCCGGCATCCGGCATGTCATGCAAAACGGCCATTCAGTAATTAAAGCGACTTCAGGAACGCCAGCAGGGCGTCACGGTCCGCCTTGGGCAGGACTTCAAAGCGCTGGCGGGCGCGATCCGCCTCGCCGCCATGCCAGAGAATGGCCTCGGTGAGGTTACGGGCGCGGCCATCGTGCAAGTAGCCGACTTTGGCGCTATTGCCCATGACCTTCTCGGTGTAACCGATGCCCCACAACGGCGCCGTACGCCACATGTTGCCTTTGGCCTGGCCCTCGACAAACTTGTCGGCAAGGTCTGCACCCATGTCATGCAGCAGCAAGTCGCTGTAGGGCCGGATGGTCTGGTTGCGCAGCTCGGCGAACAGGTGCCCTGGTCCGGTCTTCATTTCCACGGTATGGCAGGCCGCACATCGCATGCCCTGGAAGAGCTTGGCGCCGGCGCTCACCTGTAGCGGATCAACGCGGTGTTCATCCAGCGGTGCCACGCCCTTGGGGAAGCCGCTGGCAATACTGCGTTGGGCCGGCACGCCCACCAGCGCAAGATAGTTGGAGATCGATTGCAGATCGGATTCCGAGATGCCCTTCTGGGTCCCGGCGGTAGCGCAGCCGGCAGGGTCGGTGCTGCAGGCGCGGTTGGGGTAGAGGGGCGAGGTCACCGCCATGTCCAGCAACAGCGCGGAAGCGGCCTGTTGGCGCAGCGTCGCCTTGGACGCCTTCCAGCCGAAGCGCCCGATGCGGACGGCACCAGTCTCCGGGTCGAAGACGAAGTTAGGCAAGCCCTTGACGCCATCCTCATCCGGTGTGGAGCGGGCTCGCGCGAGGATATCCGCTTCCGGCACGGCTTCAAGCAAGCCCGTGCCTATCATGGGCTGGGCAGCTCGCAGCGAGACCGCATCCGGCACCGGCCCCTCGAACGCCAGGGTTGGCTTGCGCAATTCGACCATGGTGCCGTCTGCAAGCTTCACTGAACGGGTTTCGAATCCTGCCACATTGACGCCGGTGCCCCAATTTTGCGACGTTCCGGTCGCCGACACCGCATTCATCTGAACTGCGGTGCCGTACTGAGGATGCGGCAGCTGCTGCCCAGTAGCGTCTATCATCGCAACCCGGACAGACATGCTGTCAAGCCGCTGGTTCACTGCGCTTGGCGCTATGCTGCGGCCGTTGTTGACGTGGCAGGCAATGCACGCGGACTGATTGAAGCGCTGCCCTTGCAGCCCCACGGCTGGCGTGTAGCGGTCGTTGCCTGGCTCGTTGTGGTCGCCGGTCGTGAAGTTAGTATGAACCAGCCGCCGGCCTTCAACGAAGCGCTGAACGTTCTGCATGCCGACATTGTTATGCGGCTGCTGGAACATGAACAGCGAATTGTCCGAATAATTGTAGGACACCGAGCCCAAGCCGCCCGACAGGGTCTCTGCCGGAAGCGGCACCGAGTTCAGGCGCGGCTGCACACCGTACCAAGGCCTGAGGCCTGTTCCCACCACGTAAACCCATTCGGACGAGTAGTAGCGGATACCTCCGTTATCGCCCTTGGCGGCCATGGAGTCGGTCGTAGTGAACATGGACGGCGATACTTCGATGACGTCGCCGGTAACAAGCGGACGCGCCGGGATATTCAAGCCGTTCGGAAAACCATAGGCGTCGAGGGCGTTCATGCCCGGGTAATTCTTGACCAGGATGGTACAGCCGTTGTTGATGCCGTTGGCATTGGTCAGTTTGCCGTTGGCCGGGTAGGCCATCGGCTTGCAGATGGGAACATTGTCATCCACGAGCTGCCCGGGAGCCATCCAGCCATAGCCTGTCACACCGGGCCGGTCGATTGCGCGAAAGAAGGCCACGCCACCTTTCAGGAAATCAACAGTGGTGTACTGATTCACGATCAACACCGGCTTGGTCACACCGGCCACGCGACTGTTATCAATCATCTCCACCCCCCAGGTGCGGTTCTTGAAGTACTGCGGTACGAAGGTCAGATAATTGCCCGGCCCTTTGTCCACCGGCAAGCCCGTCACCGGATCGACAGTCTCGTTGGGGCCATAGCCGATCTCATTCCATTCTTCACCGCGCTCACGGCCGTGACGGGCCAGGCCGCGCGCGCCGAATCGGGTCACCAGCGTACCGTCCGGCAAGGTGAACTGCAGCGTTTCCAGCGGATCGGCCGATGTGGGCAACGGTACCAATCCGCTACCGTTGGCCGGGAACTTCAGCGCCGACGTGGCGGCGTTGGGCAGCGTGTTGTCGCTACCTGGTGTTTTGAACTCCACCTCGAATAGCGAGTAGCCATACTGCGTGGCTCGGGCCACACCCTGCAGGCGGATGTAACGGGCATTGGCGCCGAGATTGAAGAATTCCTCAGTGCCTCCCTGGCCATTGCTCACATAGCGTAGTTGCGACCAGGTCTGGCCGTCATCCGACACGCGCAGCGCGTACTGCTTGCCATAGGAGTTCTCCCACTGCAGCTTCATGTAGCCGACCTGCGTCTTGGCGCCGAAATCGAATTGGATCCAGGCCCCATCCTCGAACGAGCTGGACCAGCGGGTAGTCAGTTTGCCGTCGATTGCCATTGCAGCCGACAGGCCGGGATTCTCCAACGCCGACGAGCTTGCCGCTACCGGCTTGATGGACAGGCCAGGCTTACTGGTGTCGACCGGCGGCGGTGGTGTGGTCGTCCCGCCCCCGGTATCAGGCGGTGGCGGGGTTGTGACCGGGGTGCCGGAGAAGGCCTGGATCTCGAAGATGGAATAGCCGTACTGGGTCGACCGCTTGACACCCTGCATGCGCAGATAGCGGCCCTGGCCAGAAAGCCCGCCCAAGTCCTCGGAGCCGCCCTGGCTATTGTCCACGGATTTGATCGTAGTCCAATGCAAGTTATCGTCCGAGACCTGCAGCAGATACTGAGTGGCGTGCGCGTTCTCCCAGTCGATGTGCACGCGGTTGATGACCTGAGAGGCGCCGAAATCCAGCGTCAGGGACTGATCGTCGGAGAATCCGCTGCCCCAGCGCGTGCCTTCATTGTGGTCGATGGCTGCTGCAGCAGACAGGTCGCCACGCTCTGCCGAACTGGCGCTGACGCTCACTGGTGTCAGCGCGACTTCCGCCGTCCCGCTTACGGCGGCCAGGGATTTGAACGTCCTGGCCTCGGCGTCCTGGGATGCAGGCTCGCCGCTCCCCCCGCCGCAGGCTGCCAGCAATAACGTCAGGGCGAGAGCTAGCCCCGGTGTTGAAAAATTGTGTAACTGTTCTAAATTCGATCGACGCTGATATGGCACTTTGTTCATGGCACATCCCTTTGCTCTCGGTTCGTTACAGTACATCCCAGTCAAAAAAGCCGGTCGTTTCGGCAAGCAGTCAAAACTCTTCCCAGCCCTGGCTTCCTGAGGAGATATTGGCGATTGAAAATGTGATGCCCGTCATATTTACTTGCCAATTTAAGGCCGCTTTTATGGCGGCTTCGATAGCAATCAGGAATACGCTTATACAGAGCCTGCCTGCAGCTTTGACAAGACTCGTGAGGTCTGCACAAAAATTCCCATAAGGGAATATTGCAAGTAACTTATCTTGTGAAATCATGCATGTCAATCTTGCATGCCGCGTCGATGTCATGGAAAAATTTGTCCGCGGACGAGCTCACTGAGACGCCGAAATGTACCTGATCAGGTGGACAGATTCGCGGCCATCGAGAGCAGGGAAGCGGTGTAATCGGGAATGAGGGAGAGCCATGAAGGGAGGGCACATACCTTACAGCGAGGATGAATATACCGATTATTCGGTTGCAATACTTACAAATAGTAACGAAGTAGCGCTAATCTCGGCAGCCATATAGCAACAACTGGCACTCTCCCTGATCCGCCAAGCCCAGAAATTGAATCACATGATCTGCTGCATACCGGGGAGCCCCGGCAACCATGGCGACAAATGAGCATATCGTGATTACACACACGCCAAAGACCAGTACAGAACCACCGCAGCCCGCCCAAAAGCACATTCCACCATCGAAGACTGGCAACCTCTGTCGCAGTGCAGTCAAGACCATGGGGCCGATCAACGGCCTTTGCCGAACGGCTTAAACAACGGATAATAGCGGCTACATCATTTTGAGCACTATTAGGAACACTCTCCCATGGAAATTAAGGTCAACTTTCTCGATAAGCTTCGTCTTGAAGCCAAGTTCGATGATTTCACGGTGGTGGCTGACCAGCCTATCCGTTATAAGGGCGATGGCTCGGCGCCTGGTCCGTTCGACTACTTTCTGGCCTCGTCGGCCTTGTGCGCGGCTTTCTTTGGTCGCCCCCTTGCCATTGGTAAAACACATCGGCGAGTGCGCATCGCGGATGTGCAGCGACCACACGTTGGGAACAAGATTGCGCCACGAAGCGATTTCAATCTTGATGCCCAAGCCCGCCAAAACTCCCGACATATTGGCGATGGTTTGCTCCAATGGCAGATCCTTGCC